>CAIMFY010000001.1 GCA_903840415.1 uncultured Opitutia bacterium
GCAAATCGCGCGCACCGTGCAGCGGGGGATCGATCGGAGAGCCGAGTTGGACGAGGTGGAAGCGGGGCGCGAGCGCATCGGCGACCGCTTGGAAGCGCTCGGGAAACCATTCCTTGTTGCCATTGGGAAAGGCGGCTGAGCGGCCGGAGCTGTGTAGGACGATTTGCCGTTCGGCGAGTCGACCGTGATCGCGTTCCGCGGTGGTGAGATGTATCCACGGGCGCAACTGCACCGCGCCACGCACACCGGCGAGTTGGCACATCTGCGCGATCACGGGCCGCGGCGGCGGGACCTGGCGATGCGGATCGGTGGTGGCGGAAAAATAATAGGGCCGTGTGACGCGGGTCCCGAAACGCTGCAAGGTGCGCATGTGATAGTCGTCAACGGGGACGACGCGGATCACGGCGGGATTGTGTTCGAAAAGGCCGGGGTGGCGCGACATCATCCAGAGGCGGCGCTCACTGCGGCGGGCGAGTTCGTGAAAAATCGCGGTGCAGAGCACGTCGTCGCCGAGGCTCAGGGGGCCGAAGAGCACGAGATGGCGCGGCACACCGTAACGGAGCAACTTGGCCGCGACTCTTGGGGCGGCGCGAAAGCGCGACAAGAATCGTTTTATCTCGGGCATCTTTGGCGTGTTGTCGCTCGGTCAGTCGGCCAGACCGGCGAAATGGCCGCAGGCGTAGCGCCAGCGCACATGGTTGGCGGGCCCGCGCCAGGGTTGGTGACGAAAGAACGCGCGTGCCTGCCGGAACGGCACCGTCCAACTCGGCACCGGTCGCCACGGGCACGCGTCGTGCAACCGCAACACCGCGATCCACGAACGGGCGATGGCGTAGTTGAGCCGCGCGAGATATTCGCGCGTGAGCCGAGCGGGCGGGATTAGATGCTCGAGCGAAAGCTGCGGCCAATAGGCAGCGCGCCAGCCGGCCTCAAGCACCGTCATCACGAAATCGTTGTCGCCGCCGGAGACGAGCGCGGTGCCGCGTCGGTCGAGCGCATTACGGGCCGGCGATACTTTGAGGAGCGAGGAATAGCATTCGGCGGCGGCGCGGCGCACGATGAGTCCGGCGCCGACGGGGGCGAATGTCGGATAGACATGCGGCCGATCCTTCCACGAGTCGGAGAGCAAGGTCGTTGCACCGTGATCGCAGAGCGCGAGGTTGCCGAAGAATTCGCGCGTCCACGCCGGCGGCTCCACGTCGAAACGCGGCTGCACGCGCCCGCCCGCGACGCCGACATCCGGCAGCGCGGCAAGAGCGGCGGCGGCTTCGGCGAGAAACGTTGGCGCGAGGACGTTGTCGTCATCGGCGAAAACGATTGCGGCGCCGTGGGTTTCCGCGATGCCGCGGAGGCGCGCCGGTGTGAGGCCGAGTTGCGGTTCGACGACGACGCGGCCCGACGGATGCCAGGACAAGTCGAGCAAACCTGCGAGGGCGGGCTGCGAGGCATTGTCGATTACGATCAACTCCCAGTTCGCAGCCGGTAAGGACTGCGCCGCGAGGGACGCTAATGTCCGCCGCAACCGCTCAGGGTGCGGGTTACGGGTTGGAAGAACTACGGACAGCATTGAGGAGAGTATCGAGAGGACGGCCCGAGGAGGAGAAAGCGTTCATTCTCTGCTGCTTCGCGTTGAGTTCTGTATCTCACGAAAAACGAGTGCGGGGACAATATCCGTCATACAGGGATGGCCGGGGACTTTGCATTCGCCCGACCAGCAAGGGGAACAAGGTACGGAGTGAGTCACGATTCTTGAATGTCCGAGTGCGCGCCATCTCGCGGGATCGGTGGTGCCCGAAAAAATGGTGATGGAGCGAGTGCCGCAGAGCGCCGCGATGTGGACTGCCGCACTGTCGAGGCCGATGAGAAGTGAGGCTGAAGCGATCAACTCGGCCATTTCAGGAATCGTAGACGTAAGCCGCAGAGAGGCCACCGTGCCCACTGCGATACTCGCTGCAAGGGCCGCGTCGGTGCTCACTCCCGCGATAAAAATTTCTCCCGTCGGACACTCTTTTGCAAGGCATTCAATCAAGGACCGCCAATAGGGAATGGGCCATTGCTTGGCGGGATAACCTGCGCCGGGATGAATCACGATGCGATCGGGCACTCGCCGAACCGGGTGTGGAAAGCGCAGGTGAGGGCCTTCAGAAACGGGCAACTCCCGGCCTAGTGCAAAAGCTAGTCTTTGTCGCAAGCGCTCGCTTTCATGGCCGCTCGCCAAATGATCCACATCGGTCAGAAAAAGTTGGGCACTTCTTCCCGCAATACCACCGACCCGACGCTGGGCGCCGGACAGCCAACAGATCAGCTTTCCTTCATAGTAACCGATCTGCGTCCGCAGATCCACCGCGATATCAAATCTCCTGATGCGAAGTTTGATGCAGAGCGACGCAAGATCCCTTGAGAGACTTAGCATTGGCTGGAACCCCGATTTCCTCCTTGAGTAAACGGGAAAATCGATCGTTTGCCAAAATGGAATTCTCGGGAGCAGATCACACCACTGCCGGTTCACGGAATTCGTCACCAAGCCTACGTTTTCGGCTCCCACGGCCTCAATGACGGACGACAGCGAAGGAACCAGAAGCGCGAAGTCGCCGATATGATCGAGTTTGACGATTAGGATTTTCAAAGGCGCGGGCCTGATAAATCATTCGCTACCCTGCGGCCATTTTCCTGCCACACGAGGGTAATTGCAAGAGAGCATGAACGCACATCCGATGAATCTAGTTCTACCGGGCCCGCGTGGCTTCCAAATTTTGCGGTGCTTAACAGGCGGCAAATGAATCCGGGTTTCGTCACGCGCGACCGGAGTTCATGAAGTCGGGAAACGGCGTCGCACCAAGTTTGGAACTCTAAACAGGCTCGGCAGATTCGGGTCGAAGCGCCGGAGTCGGGGAGATGTTGCATCAGATTGCATTCGACACCTTCAAAACAGGTTTGAGAAAAACGACGAAGCGGTCGCAATAGGCGACAAGATTAGATGCAGAGATCTAGGTGTTGCCCTTTGCGGACTAACATTCCACCCGGTCCGATTCTTTGCACCCGCTCAATTGCCGATTATGAATAAGAAACTCACCCGACCCAGTCTTTTCACTTTGCTGCTCTCCTTGCCGTTGCGAGTGCCGGACCTGCGTCGTCGATTGAGGTTTGAACTCACTCAG
Organism: uncultured Opitutia bacterium; assembly: GCA_903840415.1. Taxonomy (GTDB): domain Bacteria; phylum Verrucomicrobiota; class Verrucomicrobiia; order Opitutales; family Opitutaceae; genus CAITWF01. The sequence goes on from CAIMFY010000001.1 coordinate 3,159, forward strand.
CGATATTACTCCGAGGCGGACATCGGGATTCCTGTCGGATACGGATGCTGTGCGCCAATCTTGAGCCCTGAATATTGGAGTTCGTTTGAGGAAATATTTTTTATGGAGGAATATGCCGGAGTTGGTGAGCGATTTGCACTGCCGAGCCGTTGGCTGGATATTGGATGCCATGCGGGCTTCTTTTCGCTCTACATGGTCTGGCATCATCGGCGGCAGCAGACTGGGAGCCCTTTGAAGGCGTTAATGATCGACGGGGATCACCGGGTGAAGGCGCAAATTAACCGACTCGTGGAGAGAAATACATTGGGCGACAGCTTTCGGTTTCAATATGGCGCGATTGCCGTTGGCGGTGGTCAGGTTCGGTTCAACGAGCGTGCTTGGATGTCCTCGGGGATTGGCGAAAACCCGGCGATCGCGGATGCAGGTGTAGGGCGGCAGGTTCCGATTGTCCGGCCCGAAGCGATTCTGGAGTTGCTGCCGCCACCGTACGACCTGATCAAGATCGACATCGAGGGAGGGGAGCACGATTTTTTCACGGGCTACCGGGAGGTTTTACGTCATACTGGCACCCTTCTGTTGGAATGGCATTCGTGGCACCGCGGAGGAGGTGGCCTTCAGCAAATCCGGCAGTTGGCGGCCGAGCAGGGGTTCATCCGGCAGGAGGAATTCAAGACCTCTCATCAAATTCAAATGCAGGGGACCAAAGTCGAATGCGGCATGTTGCTACTGCGCCGGGATGGGACGTAGGTGATTTAAGTGCCGCGAAGATGGCATCCGAAGCACCAAGATTTGGTCAGCAGAATCACGTAGTGGCAGATGTCGTTTAGCCTAATTTTTCGCGGTTGAACCGTTGTTTTTAAAATGCGGAAATTTATTTTATTCCGATTTTGGCGACGGTTGAGGATGCGACGCGCAGGCGTCTGAGTCGCTGGATTTGCCATAAGGGACGATCACATTTCGCTTTGTCGAGCAGCTTTTTTTTTCACACGGGCGACTATTTCTTCGGGGGAAATGCCCGTCCTGCTCTGCACAAGATTGAAGAGGAGACGACGACCCGAAGCGTCGAGGGTACGCGGTTCCCAACTGTCGAATTGCGCGCGCGTCCACGCAGCGTTCCCCAGTAAGCGGAAATCGTGGGGAATATAGTGCCGGAGGAGAAATTCGTCACGCGATTCCAAATGGGTGTCGTAAAGGGTGTATTCCGTCCATGGCACATCGTGGGCAAGGAGCCGACCCCGCCATCCGTTCAATCTGACGCGTCCCGTCACGCGGGCTACCGCGGCCGCGACCTGCCAACGTCGGGCCGTGGGGCATCGACAACTTTTCAAGCGAAGAGTTAGGTCCCGCACCGCGTCCCTCGAGAGGATTGAAGGCGTCAAATCCGGCTGATAATTCAGTGACGGTGCATTGAGAATCCATGAAGACGCCTCCATCCACGCGGCGTTCTCGTCCGGCTCCTCGGCGAGCTTAGTGCGATAGCCGTCGCGATCTTGGTTCCGCGGCGCGCGGTCGGAAAGCAGAATGTCGCGATCGGAGAAGCGACTTACAGCGATCGCGTCGTCGTCCAAAGTGAGGTAAAATTTTCCCTCCATGCGCTCGGAAATCGCCAGTTTGATGACTTGCTGCCGATACCAGCCACCGGGGGAGGGCAATCCCCAACGTTTGTGTGCGGCAAGTTCGGGGAGGAGTTCTTCGTCTGAGATAAAAATCGTCCGAGGATGTGCAACCGACGCAACTTGCGCGGTCACCGCGTTCAATTGTTTCGCGGGAGCCGCGATCCAGAGCCGGTCCAAGCTCTCGTAATTTGCCGCCAAGCTTGGCAGCAACAGCAACGCGGCGCGGCGGGCGGAGGACTCTGTAAGTGGCAGGATGGCTTCCATTTTTCGGTTTCAATAGTTGTGCGCCGATCCGGTGAATCGCCCCTTTACAAGGTAATGATGATCGGACGGAGTCTCGCGATAAGGAGTGGATTGTCAGAAATAGCACCAACTCACTTCGTCATGAGTTCGGCGAAGATATGAGATTGGCTTACGGGACAAGCGGAATGGTGGGAAGTGAGGTACAGCGACTTGGAAAACAAAGCACGGCGCACTTCAGTTGCGCCGGAGCAAGATGCGCAGCAGTGTTCCCACAGCGATCGAATACAGCGGCACGTCGCGTGTGACCGCCGCGCCGGCTCCAATCACAGAGCCGCCGCCGATGGTCATGCCGCCTAGCACGGTGACTCCCGGGCCGGCCATAAGACGGCCCTATTCGCGTCGGCCTGTGCATGTCGGGTTGCTCACGAATGTTTTTCCGGCGACCACAGCGAATGCTCCGCTGAAAGGATGGGAAGTTCATCGAGACGAGTGTGTTGCTGCCGATGGCGACTCCACCATGTCCGTAAACTATGGTGAACAGTAGAAGTAAACGTTGACGCCAGTCTCGATGCCGCCGCCGCAAGCATGCAGCAGCATACCGCGACCGAGCGCGGTGCGGCTGCGCAAATTTTGTTTTCGCCAGCACTTTTGGGTAACGCACGGCCCGCCACGGGCCGTGCCCGAGGAGCGCGTTCCACTAACATCGGCGTGGAGGATGGGGCAGCATCACGACCGTATGGATCCGCCCTTCACGCCTTCGACATAGAGGCTTTCGTGCGCGCGATCGGCGAAGTCGATTGCTAGTTCAGGGTCGAGCGAGCGGCCAAATTCTGCACGGGACGCGTGAGCAAAGCCGCAGTGCAGGAGCAGGTGGACTAGAGTTTCGTCGTCAAAGGCGAATTTGTGCGTGTAGGCTTGGCGGAAGATTTCGTTGATGAGTTCCATCTTCGTGCCGTAAGCGCAATTGGTGTAACGGTCGAAGTGGTCGGGTTTTAATTCGCGCAGCGCGATTAGCGCCTGCCAGCCGGATTCGCAGTAAGCACGCAAATATTTGCCCGCATCAGGCACGACGATGCGGATGAAGCCACCGGGTTGCAGAACGCGGAGTGACTCGGCGAGAATCGCGGGTATTTCCTCGGTGTAGTCGAGGTGCTCAAAAAAGTGCTCGCTGAAAATGACGCGCACCGATTCGTCCTCGAACGGCAGCGATTGGCGGCAGTCCCACACGCAGTTGACGTTGGGCAGGGCCATGAAATCGACGTTCACCCAGCCAGGATGGCCGCGATTGCCGCTGCCGAGGTTGACTTTGAGTGCGCGGGAACCGCGAAAACGGCGCGCGGGGGTGTGTCCGGCGAGGCGCACCCACGTCATGCGAATCTCGTTGCGCAGCGAGGGGATCACGTGCATTGGAAGCAACTTCGTCGCGAGACGTTTCCATCCGGAAAGTCGGGCAGCGTGTTGACCGAAGAACGGACTGACAGGCAGATAACGAATCGGTTTCATTGGTGGAAAATCACTGACGCGCAGAATCTGCCGCGCGCAGCAGCTTAGGCTCGCCACACGGCCTGCCAGCACAGGGGGTGAGCAGCCGACACGAAAGGTTTGAGCGCACGGATGGCGAACGGCCAGCTCGTGAGTGGGCGCAGGCCGAATCGATGGCATAGCGCGAGCGGATAAGCGGCGAGCGCGTGTTCCCGCAAGATTGCGAGTTTTGAAGCGGCGCGCTCGGCTTCGACGCAAGGGTAGTGTCTCCGAATTTGATGATCAAGATCCGTCGGATAGGACGCGAGGGTAGGTCGATTGAGCGATAAGGTTGGTTTGCAGAACAAGTGGCCCGGTGGGAGAGAGGTTAAGCGAGCTGGAAAAACAAAGCACGGCGCACTTCAGTTGCGCCGGCGCAAGATCCGCAGCGGAGTGCCCACGGCGATCGAATAGGGCGGCACGTCGCGCGTGACCACGGCACCGGCGCCAATTACACAGCCGTCGCCAATGGTCACTCCGCCGAGGACAGTGACGCCGGCCCCTAGCCAGACATCGCGGCCGATTGCGGTGGGACGTAGTATGTCGGGTTGTGAGCAGATGAGGGTGCCGGGATGCGGGACCGAATGGTTCGAAGAGAGGATGCGGCAATGCATGGAGATGAGAGTGTCGGTGCCGATTTGCACCCCGCCCTGCCCATAGATGGTAGTGAAAGGGCCGATGTAAACGTTGATCCCGGTCTCGATCCGTCCGCCAAATGGGTGCAGGAGCACGCCGCATTCGAGTCGGGTGCGCGCGCCGAGAACGATGGTGCCGCGCCGCCCGGGCGCCGGGCCGAGAGCAACTTCGCAACCGGCGCCCAGCCGCACCTTGGAACCAACTTGCACTCCGGTGAGCGAGACGAGCGTAGCGCGGAGGTTGCCGAGGCGCGCATCACCGTGATGGAATATAAATCGCCAGAAACGAGTCATAGTTTCACGAGCAAAGGATCTGGGGCGCCAGGAAGATCGCACTAGCCCTGACCAGGATGGCGTCAATCCACGCGCCCCAGCCCCACGGACGGCCCGCGCGGACGCCGTTGAGCGCGACGAGGACGAGCGTGTTACGTAGGGGCTCGATCTGAGCCTCGCAACTGACCCACCAGATAGTGAGGGGCGGGCACCAGTAGGCGAGCGCGACCAGCGCGTGGCGGGTAAGCCGATACACCAGCCAGGCGTTGAGCGCCTCGCAGGCGGTGAGCAAAAGTTTGACGATGAGAATGCTCTGCCAGGTGCCGGCGACGATTCGGAAGAGGAGGGCGGTCAGGGGTGGGTAGTTGCAGGGAAACTCGGCCCAGGCGGCGATCGGAGCAACGGTCGGAGACCAGGCCGTGAAGGGTTGCGCGAGCGAAGACCAGCCCAGTTCCTGCACCATGAGCCCGGTGTAGAGATGACGATAAGCGTCCGCCGCGCGCTCGAGCGGGTGCTGGCAATGCCAAAGACGAAGGGCAAGGCAGAGGAACGCGATGAGGACGAGTGCCCACCTTGGCGCGGACAGGCCGCGCTTGTCATCGGCCGACTCCGAGGGAGTGGTCGTAGTGGTGCGAAAATATCTGGTTGGTTGGGCAATCACCGTTCGAGTGATCCGCGGGGCGGGACTTTGGCGCAGGTGAAAAAAACCAAAGATCGCGAGGGTCATTGACCGGGATTCTCGCCGTTGTGCATAAACAGGCAGTCGAACTCGATCAGGCGTTGGGGACATTGGTTACCCGCTTGCGGGTAAAAAGGACACGCAGGGTAGTGATGATTTTTTGCGGGCGCCAGGCGTTTCCCTCAAGGGAGGCTCGGATGATCAAGAACCAGATGCGTTGCCAGCGATTGTAACCGCCGATTTTGCGGAGCGCGCGGGGCAGAATTTGCACGTGTCGCTCGGGGAACGGAAGATCGTGCCACGGGTCCCGTGCAGCACCGCGCACAAACACGGTGCCGTCGTAACCGAAGAAAACATGCGTGCGTGCATCGAAGCAGGGGACGTGCATCACCTCGATGCTATTGTCGGGTATGCCGAACAATGCGTAGTGTTCGCGAGTGACGAACAGGGCGTTGAGGCCCGTGGCGAAGATGAGTTCGTAGCCTTTTTCGCGTCCGAGTTCGATGAAGGCTCGGAGACTGGCGCCATGCGCGACCTGTGGATCCGCGGCCTGAACAAAGGACACTTCGTCCGGGATGCTGAAGTTATATTCGACGAGAACTAGGCGAGGACGACGACGGAGGGATTGCCAAAGAAACCAGTCGTTGCCGTCGATATCGATACAGAGGAGACCGAATTCATCTGGGTAAGCTTCCTGATCGAGGAGGGCGTCGAGTGAGTCGGGGCCGGTGCGCTGGACGAAACTGCAGAGGCAACGCACTGCGGGCTGGTCGCCGTAACGTTGCGCTAGGATAGCGTGGCGTTCGGGGTTGCCCTCGATTTGGATGCTACGCCAACCGGCGAGGATGAGTTCGCGAGTGTTGCTGCCGTGTACGCCATCCCAAGCGCCGACGTCGACGCACGTGTGACTGAGGGCGGGGTCGAGGATTTCGGAGACTTTCGCGAGCAGGCCGTCTTCGCCGGTCTGGGAGTTGACGTTGCGGGCGTGTTGGCTGAGCCAACGCGAACGGTCACGGAGGGCGGCGAACGTGAAGGGAACGGGCGTTTCCGAGGGAATCATACCGGAGATGAAGGCGGGATTTAACTCGAGCGAGCGATCACGGTAGAGGGCGTTTGAGCCAGTCGATGATCGCGGAGGCGATTCCGGCGGTGTCGGTCGGCTGGGTGAAATTGGCCGCGAACCAGCAGTGAGTGAGGCCAGACGCGGCGGACAGACGAGCGTAGAGCGGAAGATGGCGCAGGTTGGGCATGACCTCAATCACACGCGTGCCGGGGGCGCAAAAAACGAGATTGGCGAAACCGGCACCGTGAGGTCCCGCGACGACGGCGGCGGAGGCGAAGAGGGCGACTTGCGCGGCGGGATCCATGGCCGCGGGATCGACGCGTTCGAAACCGGGGAGACGATCAAGGAGTTGTTGTTCCCAGATTAGGTGACGGCAGGCGGCGCCGGCGCGGGTAAGCCAGAGGAGGCGACCGGTAGGCGCGGATGGAGACGGGAAGAGGCTGCGGAGCTGCGAGACGAACCAGGGTGTGGGGCCTTGTTCCTCCGCCAAGGGGCAGACAAAGAGAAGTTGCTCACAGCGGAAATGACTGAGGCCTTCGAGCCACTGGATTCGGCTGGGATCGATGCTGGCAAGGCGCAGCCATTTTTCCTGAAAACCACCTGGTCGTCCGTTAACCAAGAAGTGATCGATACGGCGCAGAAATGGACGAGCCAGGGCCAGCTTGGGCACAGCCTCGATGAGGAAATGGTAGAAGCCTTCGGCGTCGAGGGTGCCGAGGTGGAGGGTGAGTCCGGCAAGCGGGCGGGGGGGCGGAAAACGGAAGGCGCAGAGAAGAGAATGGGCGTATGAGGATCGAAACCAGTGCCGGGCGGTTTCGCTCAGCAATATCCTCGTGCGTGGGCACCAGACGGCGCCCGTGGTGCCAGCGACGGCGCCGTCGTCGAGAAGCCAGAGTTCGCGTGGGCGAGAGGTGAGGAGTCCCGCGTGGCGATAACGAGGCAATGGGCCGAGGAGCTCGGGTTGCGCCTGTTGGCTAAGGAGGGAATGGCCGGCTGGGGCAAAAAACGAATCGGTGGGGACTGAGGCAACAAGAGCGGATTGAAGTTCGGGCCAGTGAATGGGAGAGAAGCGGGGGTGGCCGCGGGCGGTGGCAAGGGCGGCCAAGGGGGCGACGCGATACGGACCGTGGCCGAAGAAACGATTGACGAGGGCCTTCAAAGAGAGGGAGTTTTCCTTAGACTCTGCGGCTGGTGAGACGGTGAAAAATATTGGGCCAGCCGGCGTGAAGAACATGCGCCGGAACGAGGGCGGCTCATCGCGTTGGGTCAGAGCAAATCGGGCGAGGCGATGCCTCGGAGGGACGGCGGTCTGCCTGAGCGGGATGTGGGCGATCAAACACCTGCGCCTTGCCGCCGATTACGAAATGGGGCAGACTCACCCGCTTGCGGTTGAGAAGACACAGTGCGATCAGGATCGAGGATGGTTGGTGGGGCTCCGTGACCGCGGTCATTGGCGTTTTTCCGGTGGAATCGGCGGCAGTTTTTGGTGCCAGCGGTATTCGTAACAGGCGAACATCTCGGGGCCGCCAAGGAACTTGGCGAAGCGTTCACGGCCGATGTGGTTTTCCACGGCCTTCTTTTCGTCGAAGCCTTCGGATCGCACCATGAGGGAGGAGGCATGGGTTTGATGCACGGGCCAAGCGTGATCGAAATATTTCACACGCTCGGCGGGAAGGTCGCGACGGAGGCGGGCGGCAAATTCGCCGAATTGCCAGCCGTAGCCCCAGAGGTGGTGGTTGAGTCCGCCGAGGCGCGCCCAAGTCTCGGCGCGAATGGCGAAGTGAACAGGATCCTGGCTTTCGTAGATGGAGTAGGTTTCGGCGGAATTGGCCTGCCAGAATGCGGGGTCGTAGTCTTCGAGTTTCGCCCAGTTTTCCCGGATGAAATTGGCGCGGACGTGGGCGGCGCCAATATGAACGGAATATGGCAGCACGATGTCGTGGTGGGCGATGTGGCGGAGGTATTTTTCGTAAAGGCCGCGGGGGTAAACGTAGTCGCTGCGCCAGAGCATGACGATCGGGGCTCGGGCCATGGGCAGGCTGTGGTTCATCCCGTAAGTGTAGGAGGCCATGTCGGCGCGGACTTCGCGATGGATGGCCCAACTTCGCCATTGTTGCCTCGCCAACAGCTCGAAGCAGCGCGGAGGGAGTGTGCCGCCTTTGTCGTAGAGGATTACCTCGTCGGTCTCGGGAATGTTCCATAGGAGGGTGCGCAGGGAATTTTCGGCGCACTCGGATTCGACCGAAGCTTGGTGATAGAAAATGTGCGAGACCGCGGGGAGCGGAATGGCGGCCGGCGTCTGATCGGCGGCGTCCACTAGTTCGTCGGTGGAGGGGCAGACGAGGTTAGAGAGGGCGTAGCGTTTGTCCGTCTTGAGTCGCAAGAGCCGGAGCGCGAGCCGGCAGCGGAGACGGATCAAAAATTTCATCGACGGATTAACGCTGTGGCGACCGGACGGGAGCGATAGCAGTGGTTAAAGGGCCGGAGCGGCATTGGCGCGCACGAAGTAGCAGTCGAGTTCGATCAAAGAGAAATCGCGGTCGTCGTGCGAAATTGGGTAGAGCCCGCTGAGACGAAAACCGGCGCAGGCTAAGAATTGAATGATTTCCTGGTAGGTCGGGGATCCTTCATAAATCGGTCTAACGGAGGCTTCGGTGGCAATAGCGGTGGTGCGTTGGAGGGTGAGCGGGGCGCCGCGGAGCACGGCGAGGTCGTGGCCTTGGGTATCGGTCTTTAGCAGAATTCGAGCGTTGGGCGCGGTGGGGAAAAACTCGGCGGCAAGCGAATCGAGGGTGCGGACGGGGACGGTCTCGACGTGGTCGATCACAAGGTGGCTGCCAAAACGATCCTGTCCGGTTGAACTGGCGGTATGCAACGAGCTGAAGACGCTGTTGCAATAAACGTTAAACGGCAGTTCGGCGGGAGCGTCGCCCACGGCGAAGCGGTGAATCTGCCAGGCCGGATCGTGGACAGCCGCGGTTTTGAGCGCGGCGTAAGCGGCGACGAGCGGCTCAAAGGAAATGATTTGACCGTTGTAGCCCGAGTGGCGGAGAGACTGAGCGAACTGGCCGTAATTCGCACCGATATCGATGACGAGATCGATCGCGCACGTGCGGAGGAGGTTGCGTGCGTGGGCTTGCGAGGTGATTTGCGAGAGGAGTTCGTCGACTTGCCAGGCGGGGAGGTTGGGGGACACGCGCAGAGTCTCTCGCGCCGTCATCAGGGATCTCAGAATGGGGTCGGAGGTGCCGTGGTAGAACTCTAGTCCGATGCGATCCAAGAGACGGCGCAGGAGGGCGACGGATGTTTTCTTCATGGAACGTGTGAAAGCCGGAGTGGCTAACTAACAGGAGTGGATTCAGACGTGAATCGGTAGTCGAGCAGTGTGGTGCCTTGCCATTGCGCTGCATAGGGAGTGAGCGCAGTGCGGGTGGCTTGGGCTTTGACGGAGAATTGAACGAGATCGTTAAAAGCTTCGTGGCTGCTGGCGGTGCGGATGACGCACCCGACGCTATAGTTGCCGGGAACGAGGGGGAGTTTCGCGATTTCACCTCGGAAGCTGAAAATCTGGCCGGGGGCGCAGGCTTGGGGGCCGCTTTCAACCCGGAGGTCGATGATAGCGACCCGATGGCTGAACTGGTTGTTAATGAACAAATGGAGGTCGGTGATATTCACAGGTCCGGTCGTCGCACGGAGGGCGAGCGTAAAGGCCAGAGGCGCGCCGGCGGGGACGGGGTTCGGGGTGAACTCCAGTTTTTCCAGTTGGAGGCCGTCGCAGAGTGCCCGACCCGTCGCTGGAGCGGTTTGTTCGCGGGAGTGGCTGACGTAGGCGGCGAGCATGTCGTCGGGGGTGCCGGCGCCAAGGAGGTAGCCCTGGGAAAAGTAGACCGCGGAGGTGCAGAGGTGCTCGATCGCTTCGAGGTTGTGGCTGACGAAGAGGATCGTGCGACCGTGGCAGCGGGAGATGTCCTGCATCTTGCCGAGGCACTTTTTCTGAAACTGTGCGTCACCGACGGCGAGCACCTCGTCGATGATCAGAACCTCGGGCTCAAGGTGGGCGGCGACGGCGAAGGCGAGGCGGACATACATGCCGCTCGAGTAGCGTTTCACGGGAGTGTCGATGAACTGCTCGACCTCAGCAAAGGCGACGATTTCGTCGAATTTTTCCCGCACCTCGGCCCGCGTCATGCCGAGGATCGCACCGTTGAGAAAAACGTTTTCACGACCCGTGAGCTCGGGGTGGAAGCCGGTGCCGACTTCGAGTAGCGAGGCGACGCGGCCTCGCAAGATCACTGTTCCGCTCGTGGGCTCGGTGATGCGGGAGAGGATTTTGAGCAGGGTCGATTTTCCTGCACCGTTGCGGCCGATCACGCCGACGACTTCGCCGGGTTGCACGTCGAACGACACGTCACGCAATGCCCAAAACTCCCGCGTGTCTGGATGCGGCCGGCCGCGCAGCCGTTCCCAGAGGCGGCTCGCTTCCTCGCGGAGTGAGGTCGCGCCGATGGTGCCGAGGTTGTAGCATTTGGCGAGGTTGCGGACCTCGATGATGGGGCGGCTCATACTACGTCGACAAAAGATTTTTCGATCCGCTGGAAGACCAGCAGTCCGGTGACCAGCGTGGCAACCGTCGCGCCGATCGAGACGAGGAGCAGCGGAATGTTAATCCAGCCTTGGCCGAGCAGGAGATAGCGGAAGCACTCGACGGGCATCGTGACAGGATTGGCGGCGACGAAGCGGTGCCATTGCGGGGGGACTTTCGTGAGCGGCAGGATCACGGGGGTGACATACATCCAGAGTTGGAGGAGGAAACCGGAGAGCACGGTGAAGTCGCGGAACTTCGAGGTGAGCGCCGCGAGCCAGAGACCCACGCCGAGGCTGAAGGCGGCGAGTTGCACGAGCACGAGCGGCAGCAGCGCGACGGCCTCCCAGCGGGGCGCGACGGTGGCAAGCGGATGGCTCGCGCGGTAAACGAGGAGGACGACGAAGAAGGAGCCGAGCTGGATCGCAAACGACACGCCGTTCGAGATGGCGCTCGCCAGCGGCACAATGAGGCGGGGAAAATATACTTTGCCGAACAGGCCGGCGTTGGCGGTGAGCGTCGAGGAAGTCGAGTTGAAGGTCTGCGAAAAGTAGTTCCACGCGAGCAGGCCGCCGAGGTAAAAGAGTGTCGGCGGCAGTCCGTCCGTCGGCAAATCGGCGATCTGGCTGAAGACGACGGTGAACACAACCGTGGTGAGGAGCGGCTGGAAAATATGCCAAAGCGGGCCGAGCACGGTCTGCTTGTAGCGCGTCGCGAAATCGCGCCACACGAGCAGCCACATCAAATCGCGATAGGCGTAAAGGTCGCGCCACTTTACGAACCGCAGACCGTGGGTCGGCTCGATGAGAATTTCGTGAGAGGACGATTCAGTGGAACTCACAGCGAAAGGAGTTTGGCGAGGCGTTCTTTGAAGGGCGAATATGAAAACTCTTCGGCGCGGCGCAGGATGGCGGATTCGTCCCAGGAGTGCCGGAGGGCGTCGATCGAGGCGGTGGCGATGCCGGGGACGTCACCATAATCGACCAGCACGCCGGACTCAGGGGTAATAACTTCAGGGATTCCACCGGCACGCGCTCCGAGGCACGGGCGGCTGTGCGCCATGGCCTCAAGGAAGACGAGGCCGAAGCCTTCTTTCTTGCTCGGGAGGGCGAAAAGCCTGCAGAGAGAAAGCTCGATCGCGAGCTGGCGGTCGTTGATGTAGCCAAGGAATTCCACCGCGTTGGCCTGGCCAAGTTTGCCGGCCAGGGATTGAAGCCGCGACAAGTCGTCGCCGCGTCCCACGATGCGCAGTCGGGCTTCAGGCATGGCGCCACGAATCGCGGGCATCGCCTCGATGAGGTGCTGCACGCCCTTATAGCGATCGGCATAGGTGAGACGCGTGACGGTGAGGATTGTCGGCGGGCACTGTGGTAGCGGGGTGCCGGGACGAATCGCAAACGATGGGGCGAGTGCGTTGTGCAGCACGACCGCTTTGCCCTCGGGTAGCGGACAGTGTTTCACGAGTTCGCGGCGCGTGTAGTCGCTGACGCAAAATATCTTTTCCGCACTGCGGAGAGCAACACGCTCTGCAAGTGTGAACGGTCGCCACACCTCGATGCCGTGCGCGACGAGGTAATATTTGAGTCGGGGCTGGAGACGTTGTGCGAGCCATGCGACTGGTAACTGGGCGACATGGCCGCACACAAGTCGATCGCAGTCGCGACTGAGTCGGAGTGCTGCGCGAATGAAGCGCGCTTTGTTCCGGCCACTGACATACCAGTCGTCGAGTCCGGCTGGCGCACTCCGACGTAAATCAACGGAGTCAATCGCGGAATCGTTGAGTGCGAGCAAACGGACGGCATGACCGGGGCGGCCGAGTTCGCCGAGGGCTTGCAGGTAGATTTGCAGCATGCGCGGGATGCCGCCTTCCGAAGCAAAAATCTCCGGGGCAACGAGCAGCGTTCGCGAGGTAATCTTTCGCTTGGTCGGTAGCGAGGGCGACGCGACGACGAAATCATTCTGCGACGCAGGTGCCGCCAAGTTGATGACAGGAACGGCGGCGGACGGTGGTTTTGGCGGCACGCGGCGATTGGTAAATGCGATGAGCACGGCGAGACTCCACACCCGGGACCATTCGCGGGTATCGTCACCGGCGAGGAATCCGTGCCAGAGTTTCTGGACTTCTTCGCGAGCGAAAAAACGGCTCCCGTCAATGCTGTTGTCGGAAAAAGTGTCCTCGAGATACGGGCGGAGTTCGCGTTTCATCCATATTGGGAAAGGCAGCGTAAAGCCCTGCTTCTTGCGTTCGGCGAGGTCTAGTGGGAGAATATCGCGCGTGGCGTCTCGGAGCGGCATCTTCGGTCGTGTCGGGCCGCCCTTAAACTCCGATGGTTGCGACCAGAGCCATTCGATCAGCGGGCGGTCGACGAAAGGGACGCGGAGTTCAAGCGAATGGCGCATGCTCATCACGTCGCTGTCGCGAAGCAGCACGTCGGCCATATATGTGCGGGTTTCCCATGCACTAATCGTTTCGAATAATCCAGCGCTACTCAGGTCCGATGAGAGTGCCTCGAGTTCCGGATGAAACGGTGGGCGCTCACCGAGAGCGGCTCGTGATTCTGGGCTCAGCAATGCATGCCGTGTCGGTTCGGAAAACACTCGGCGCTGGAGTGAGCAAAGTTCGTTGATGTTTCGCGCTTGCTGTAGGAAATCTGCCAGCTTCCGGCGCCGAGTGTCACCACGACGCAGGCGGTCAATGACGAGCCGACGCACGCTGGTGGGTAGATTACGCCAAGCCGGCAACCAACTCGCGAGCCGAGGTAAATCACGAAAGGACGGATAGCCGCCGAACAACTCGTCGCCACCCAGACCGGATAGGGCGACCGTGACTCCACCAGCACGGGCGGCTCGACTGGCGTAATAAGTGTTGATCCCGTCGCCGGTCGGCTGATCGAGGGTCGCGAGTAGTTTTTCAACATCGCGTGCGACGTCGGCACCGGTGAGCACGCTGGAGTGATGGTCAGCATTGAAGTGCTGTGCCGTGGCTGAAGCGTTAGCTGCTTCGGAGTAGCCGGCTTCCTCAAAATCGATCGAGAACGTGCGGAGGCGCGTCCCTGTCGCCTGCGTCATTAGTCCGACGATGACTGCAGAATCGAGACCACCGGACAAAAACGCTCCCACGGGCACATCGGCCACAATGTGAGCCCGGATCGAATCGTCGAGGCGCGCGCGCAGTTCCCGTGTAAATTCCTCATGGCTCACGCAGGGTTTGGCGGGCGTCGCGATTGTCCGGTAGTTCCACGCCGAGCGCAGATCGAGCCGGCCGGCACGAAAGGTCGCGCATTCACCGGGCCGAAGACTGAAGAGGTCGCGATAAATCGTGCGTGGGGCCGGCACGGACAACCACGCGAGATAGTCGGCCACTGAGAGGGGATCGATTTCGGCCGAGACGGCGCCGGAGGCGATCAAGGCGTTGAGTTCAGAGGCAAACAAGAACTTCACTCCGTCGTGACGATAGTAAAGGGGCTTGATGCCGAACGGATCGCGAGCGAGGAAAAGCGATTCTGTCTGCGCATCCCAAACGGCAAATGAGAACATACCGCGAAGTCGGGTGAGGCAGCACTCGCCCCAGCGCGCGAATGCCGCGAGCAGCACTTCGGTGTCGCAGTGGGTGCGAAACATCCAGCCGCTTCCCGACAGTTCAGCGCGCAGTGCTCGAAAATTATAGATCGCGCCGTTGAAGATCAGCGTGTGCCGTCCGTCCGGTGAGGTCATAGGCTGATGCCCGTTCGCCGGATCGAAGATCGCCAGACGGCGCATGCCTAGAGTGGCGGGGCCGCGCGTCTCCAGACCGGCGTCATCCGGACCGCGGTGAAGCATCGCGTCGCACATACGGGTAACGAAGGTGGCACGGGTCGCCGGCGCAGTCCCTGAATCAATGATTCCAGCAATGCCACACATGGCGGTGAAATTCTACCAAAGGCTTCGCCCCGTCACTGAATGGAAGGCAGTGACCGAACCGGAAAATTTCGGGGACAGAAGCAAGAAAATCTGGTGGGGTTTTACCCCCAACGGAGTCAGATCAACTCAAGACGGAAACGTTGGCAATGACGTTGATGGATCGTGGGTTTAGGCGCAAGTCACTCGGCGAGCTCATGTGTTTTTCCGCAGAGAGAAGTATTCCAACACATAAATTCACAATCGAGCTTCGTGCCCGCGCCGCAAAGGGTCGACTGTTGTCGTGGCTTCAGCATCCTCGAATCCTTCCGCCATGATTGCGCGAACCATGGAAATGGTGTGACTTGAGCACGCATGAGCGATGCGGCCCACGGAAATATTTCAGGAAAACGGCTGGTAATTTTCGGCTGCGGTTATGTCGGCGGCGAACTCGCTCTCGCAGGAGTCTCTCGCGGGCTGCAGGTGACCGCTTTGACCCGCAACGAGTCCACGGCTGACGCGCTGCGGGCTGCGGGTGCGACAGTCGTGGTAGCGGACTTGGCAACAGAAAATTGGCATCGGAAAATTGACGCCGGGGCGGATTTTGTGGTGAATTGTGTGAGTTCAGGAGGCGATGGCCTAGCGGGGTATCGGAGGAGTTATGTTGAAGGCATGGAATCGGTGCTGCGCTGGGCGCGAACTGCGGGAGCTGCTGGCACGCTGGTTTATTCGAGCAGCACCTCCGTTTATCCGCAGGATGACGGTGCGCGGGTGGACGAAGACGCCCCGACCGCTGCTGCGCCGGAGCGCGGACAAATCTTGCTCGAAGCCGAGGCGCGATTGCACGCCAGCGACGGAGCGTGTGGGCGATGGTTCGTGCTGCGTCTCGCAGGGATTTATGGTCCAGGCCGACATCGACTGCTCGACCAAGTGCGTGCCGGCGTAATCGACGGTCGCGGCGAGCACCGTCTCAATCTCATCTATCGGAATGACATTTGCTCCGCGATTTGGTCGGTGCTCAATGCACCGACAACGATCGCCAGCGGAATTTTCAATGTTGCCGACGACGGCGCGGCGCGCAAATCCGAGATCGCGGACTGGCTTGCCGCCCGGCTCGGGTTGCCCCCGCCGCGGTTCACGGGCGACCGCACGAGCGTCAGCCGCACCACCGTGCCGGACCGCGTTGTAGCCAGCGATAAAATCAAAGCTGTGCTCGGCTGGCGGCCGGCGTGTCCGACGTTTCGCGAAGGCTACGAAAAAATCTTATCGCGTTAACTCGCTGCCCGTCTCTCAACTCTCAACTTTCAACCCTAAACCAATATTACCATGGCCGGCGTAGGCAAACTTCTCAAACAAGCGCAAAAAATGCAGCGCGGCATCGAAGCGCTCCAAACTCAGCTCGAGGCGAAAGAAATCGAAGTCACTAGCGGTGGCGGCGCGGTTAAACTCAGGGTCAACGGTGCCGGCAAGTTTCTCGCACTTACGCTCGATCCGGAATTCCTCAAAGAAGATGCGAAAGTTGTGGCCGAGACCGTCCTATCGGCGGTGCAGGATGCAGCGAAGCAGGCGAAGGAGTATAACGACGCCGAGATGCAGAAGGTGACGTCGGCATTTCAGATGCCAGGCTACATGTGAGTTTTCGATTTTCGATTCCCTAATCCAAATCGATTGCCCGATGACACCGGCGTTCGAGAAACTCCAAAAACACCTGAAGCAACTGCCGGGCCTTGGCTACCGTTCGTCGGAACGGATCGCGCTGCACTTGCTCGTCGAGAAACCGGAGCAATTGCCGGTCTTGGTCGAAGCGCTGGAGGAAGCAGCGCGAGCGGTTCGGCGTTGCCCGCGCTGTGGCAATCTTGCCGAGGGTGAATCGTGCGGAATCTGCGCCGACGAACGCCGCGATCGTGCCGTTGTTTGTGTTGTTGAGCACGTCCCCGATCTTGTCGCCATCGAGCGCAGTGGCGCCTATCGCGGCTCTTACCACGTGCTGCACGGCAAGCTCTCGCCGATTCACGGAATCGGACCGGAGCAGTTGAATTTTGAGTCGCTCCGCGCGCGGGTCGAATCGGGCGAGGTAAGCGAGTTGATTCTCGCGCTGTCGAATGATGTCGAAGGTGAAGCGACGTGCCACTACCTGACCGGTCATCTGCCGGGTGGGCGGGAGTTGAAGATGACGCGCATTGGCTTCGGGTTGCCGAGTGGCGGCGGCGTGCTTTACGCGGATTCGGTGACGCTGAAGAGCGCCCTCGATGGCCGGCGCACCTTTGAATAACGCATCGGCTGCGAACCTTTTTCGTTGTCACAGACCGCACGTCCCGCAACAACTGCGGCTCTGGAGTTGCGGGCGTAGTATAACGGCTATCACGTGTGCTTCCCAAGCATGAAACGCGGGTTCGACTCCCGCCGCCCGCACCAGTCTTTTCAGAGGTAAAACCCTAACCGACCCGGTCACTGTTGCCAGTTTTTCTGGCAACAGTGATTTGACACGGGACCCACTTGCATGGAGGCAACCATGAAAGCCGGGTTCACGATCAGGACCATTACCGTCGAAAACGGCGGTTTTACCTACCGCACGCACCGTCTGGCGGGCTGGCTTAATGGCCGGCGTATCCGCGAGCAGTTCAAGAGCCGCGAGGAAGCCGAGGGCCGCAAAAATGAATTGGAGGTCGAGGCCGCGAACGGCAGCGGCCTTTCCCGTGCAAGGGTAACGCGCTTGAGCGAGGCGCAACTCGCCGAGGCCGAAACCGCGTTTACACGGCTCGGCGAAAAATCTCTGACCGATGCAGTCGCGTGGTATCTCAAGAACTACCGCCCGCCATCGTCGGCCAAACCGATTGCCGATGCCGTCGCCGACTTTCTGGCCCACCAAGAGCAGCACGTCAGGCCGGTTGTGATGCGCGGATTCAGGCACACGACCAAGGCGCTTAAAATCGCGTTTCCATCCCAACACGTCCACGAGATCACGACCGCAGACATTCAAGCATTTCTCGCGGCCAGGAACATCGGGAAAAAACGCTTCAACAACCTTCGCGGAGAGCTGCACACGTTTTTTGCCTTCTGCACTATCGCGCCGCGGAAATGGACGATGGAGAACCCCGTCACGCCGATTCCGGCTTTCAAGCTCTCGCGCGGTCTGCCGGAAATTATCACAACGCAAACGGCAGCGCGGCTGATGGAATACGTCGAAGCCTACACGGGAGGCGAGCGCTCGGAATTGCCCGCTGGGTGTCTCGTGCCGTATTTCGCACTGGCGCTGTTTGCTGGCCTGCGGCCATCGATCAAAGACGGCGAGATCGCCAAGCTCGCGCAGCTGCCCGATCCGTCGAAGGCCATCGACCTCGGGCTGGGCGTCGTCCGTCTAACCCCTGACGTGTCCAAGGTGAAAAGCCTTCGCTCTGTCACGATTCATCCGAACCTGTCCGCTTGGCTGATGAAATATTCGGTGAAGAAATTCCCGATCATTCCACCAAATGCCGTCCGCATGATCGGGGCGATCAAAAGCAAATTCGGCATCGGCCAAGACGTGATGCGGCACACGTTCATTTCCATGCACGTCGCGAAGTTCCGCTCAATGAGCGAAGCGGCACTAGAGGCCGGAAATTCCGAGACGATGATTCGTAAGCACTATTACAATACGGTGAGTGCGGCCGATGCGGTTGCGTTCTGGAACATCGCGCCCGGCGTGACGGTTGGCGAGGTCGTGAAGATCGCCGGGTAGAGTGGCGGGCGACCCGGTTCCGGTCTGGAACCGGGTGCGTTGGGCGTCGCGCGTGCAGCCAAGTCAACACCCCGCCCACCAGTGGGAAGCGGAGTGCAGATAGATGCGAGAGTCACCACCCCGCGCCCATATGAAACATGAACACATCAACCCACCCATCCGACAACAAGCTTGTCGCCGCCGAGGGCCTACTTGCGGCCCTCTTTGACGAAGCCTCGCGCCCATCACTGCGCTGGCTCCGCGGTCAACAGAAACGCCGCACTATTCCGTTTGTGAAGGTCGGCCGATTCGTTCGCTTCGATCCCTTGCGAGTCCGTGCGTGCCTCGATTCACGATTCACCGTGACAGAGCGGAAGTCCGCTGAAAGGGCGATAGCGTGAGCGCGCCGCCCGAAAATAGAAGCGGCCCGAGCTGGGGAGCAGGGGCCGCTGATGAAGCACACACACAAACGCAGGACAACCTAGGGCGTGATGTCAAAAACGACATCCTCGAACCGGGCGATCTGCTCGGCGGCCTCGTTCCCCGCGAGCGCCGGATCTACGAGGTGAAGCGCGCAGCGCTGTTCGCTATCCTCAGAATCGAGGATCGCAACTTTACCCAGATCGCGAAGGACCTTCACGTCGAGCGCGCGACCGTCTCGGCTGCATACACCAAGATCCTGTCCGCCCTTGGAATGGAGAGCATATTCAGGACCGCGTCGGCGCGCATCACTTACGCGAAGACGGCCAGGGCAGGCTGGCAAAAACGGAAGGGGGCCGCGACATGAAGCCCCCCCTCAAACCCGAGTTTAAGCGCGCCGCAGCCACACGCCTCGACTGGCTAGAGGCTTTTCACGCGCTCGACGCCAAACGATTCGATTTCGCAATTCGACCGGTTGAACCTGTCCCGCGGTTCTTCATAACCGGCAAACCCGTCAGCACGCCCGGCAATCTCACGAACATCATCGCGCAGGCAAAGGCCGGCAAGTCGGCGTTCGTGGGTTCGCTTATTGCCGCCGCAATCGCCGCAGACCAAAAAATCGAGGGCGCGGACACGCTAGGGGTAACGGCAACTGCACCCGGGCAAAAGATACTGATCCATTTCGACACGGAGCAGTCGGTGTTCGATCACGATCAATTGGTGCGCCGGGCCATGTCGCGCGCCGGCGCCGATTCGATGCCGGATTGGTTGTGGTCGTATCCGCTCGCCGGCTTCGGCGCAGAAGAGTTGCGGAATATGCTGACGGTCGCGATGTGGGCCGCCAGCGAGAGGGGCGGGGTGTTTGCCGCCATCGTTGACGGCACCGCCGACCTTGTAAGCGATGTGAACGACGCAGAAGAGTGCAACGGGCTCGTCTCACACCTTCACGCTTTGGCGATCCGTTACGATTGCCCTATCGTCAACGTGATCCACGAAAACCCCGGCGCCAACTTCGGCAAGATGCGAGGACACCTCGGCAGTCAGTTGGAGCGCAAGGCAGAGTCGAACATCCGCATGACCAAGGCAGACGAGATCACCATCGTGTTTGCCGACAAGATGCGCCGCGCACCAATCTCCGAGAAGGACGGTCCGCGCTTCACTTGGTCTGACCAAGCCGGGATGCACGTCTCGTGCGAGACGGCCGGCGAGGAACGCAACGACGCCAAGCGCGACAACCTGCGCGACCAAGTCGAAGCCGTGTTCATCGCTGCCGGCTTGCCGTCGCTCGCTTGGGGGGCGTTACGTGAAGGCATCGAAAAGTCTGAGGGCATAGGACAAAGCGGGGCGCGTAAACGCATCGAAGCCATGAAGAAGCTCGGCGTCATTCAAAAGAATGTCATCGGGCATTGGGAACTAACGCCCCAACGCCCCGACAACGCCCCATGAACGCCCCGAGGGCTCGCCAGTCCTATCAACGCCCCTACGCCCCCGGCCATATATGTATGGCCGGGGCGCGGGGCGTAGGACGTAGGAGCAGGAACAGCGTTCAACCTGCTCGACGATGGCGAAAGAATGCAGGCAATGCACTTCACCAACCTGCAGCCGCTGCTCACGCATGAGAACAGGGCGAAGTCTGACCGATATGAGACGTAAATTTTCTACACCCGGAAGTCTACTTTCCAAACGGCGCCTCGCCGGTAACTCGAACCCCGCCTCCTCTGGGTGAGAGAAATTTTTTTAGGCCACACGCCACACGCCATTTTATGAAAACTAAAAAGCAACTTACCGAACACGACATCCTCCAGGCCGCGTTCATCTGCGGCGGCCCAATGCCGACCGATCTCCCCGCCGACTTCCTCGCCATGGTCTGGGGGCTGAGCAAGCGCAGCGTCCAACGCTGGCTGACGCACCCCGAGCACCCGGCGCCGTTGTCGCATTGGTTCGACATGCCTGAGTGGCGCGAGGCATTGCCGGACGTGGTGGGTTGCAAACTGACAGAGAATTTCGAGCGCAGAATTGATCTATACTCCGACATAAAGTATCGCCCGAAGCCGTTCACAAACGGCGCGCAAATGTGGTTCGACGGTGCCGAAGGCGCGAAGAAGCGCGGCAAGGAGGTGCGCTGGCCGGATTCGCTTAACCCTATGCTCAAGAAATGAGTCACGGCTCGGCGGACACCGTGTCTCCCATGGGAGACAACCGCATCACGACCGAAGTCCAAGGCTTACTACCTCATGGATGCGGCGGCAACGGTGTCCACCATTGTGGACAAACGCAGTATCACGACCGAATCCCAAGCGCGCGAACTGTCCCGCGTCGAGCCGGCGAGGCCCTGAGCGCAATCCGCGACGCCAAGCTCTACCGCGCGACGCACGGCACGTTTGAGGACTACTGCCGGGAAAAATGGGGCATGAGCAGACGCCATTGCGACAGGCTCATTGAGTCTTCCGATACCGTGCAGTCTTTGGGACCCACGGGTCCCAAAATTACCTCCGAGCGCCAAGCGCGCGAACTGTCCCGCGTCGAGCCGGCGAGGCCCTGAGC
>CAIMFY010000002.1 GCA_903840415.1 uncultured Opitutia bacterium
GACAGCGTCGGTGTGGCCGTCGACCTGCCGCCGACCGAAAGTCGCCGCGCCTTCGCGCGTAATCAGCTCGGCGCCATCGGCACCAACTTCGTGCTGTTACTCGAAGCCGACGAAACGCTCGATGCCGCCTCGACCCACGCATCCTCGATGTCGGCGGCCACATCGGCTTCGCCAGCCTGCGGTTCCGCGAACTTTTTCCGCGCACACGGCTCACTACCTTCGAGCCCGACCCCGCCATCGTCGCGCTCGATCTCGCCGGTGCGCTTCAGGTCGCGACCGTTGACCTCGCACGCTTCTGTACCGAGCCTGTGGATTATCAAAAACTGGACGTCGAGGGAGCCGAATTCGACCTCCTCGCCCATCTTTACACCTACGGTGGGCTCACGCCAGTGCGGCGCTTGTGCATCGAACTGCACGAATGGCGCGCCGCGCTTTCATGAGGCCGAGGCCATCGGGCACCTCGTCGCGGCCGCTTTTAACTATCGCCTGCGGAGCGCGGGCACCCATGGCGCCGCGCCGCAACCCGCGGGATTCACGTCGCTCGCACATCCCGCCAACCTCGGCGCGCTCTATTCGTGGCGCGACTGAAGCATCGCAGCCACTACCGTGTTCGAGCCCGTCATCGCCGCTGATTCAGACTCGACTACGGTACTACACTGCCGACGAAATGCCATTACTGCTTAGCGTCCGCAGATACTTCTCCCCCCCGTCATGCTCCGATCACTCTTGCAACGTCTCCGTCGCTTCGTCGAACCCTCCTTTTCCTGGCTTGAGCTGCAAGCTTCTCGGAAAAATTGTTCACTCCAAGCCCAGATGGACATCGACGAGTCAAACCGTTGGTTTCCCGCGGAGTTTCGCGAACGCTTTGGCGGCTTTCATCCTCCGGGAGAGGTCCGGGACTTTCAACGCGTCCTCGGCTCTGACCGGGTGCGTTCCGACATGCTCGCTCTGTTGCTCCGCGAAATTGTCGTTTGGGAAGTCCCCGGATCCCTCGCGGAGCTCGGGGTTCATCATGGTTGGTCGGCCCGCTTGATTCATCACTATTGTCCAGAGCGCCGCTTCTATCTGCTGGACACCTTTTGCGGATTCGCGGCCACAGATTTGAAAATGGAATCGCTCGGAGTCGACTTCAACGAGCAGCAGGCCTTCGACGACACCAGCCTTGAGCTCGTTCGGACGAACATTCAGCCCATTGGCGACACACTCGAATTCGTTCCCGGGTGGTTTCCCGGATCGGCAACATCGGCCATGCGCAATGATCGCTTTGCATTCGTGCATCTCGACGCAGACCTCGAAGCTCCGACCTCGTCCGGCTTGGAGTTCTTCTGGCCGCGCATGAGTCCGGGCGGGATAATCGTTGTGCATGATTACAACGCATGGCCGGGTGCGCGAATCGCGGTCGACCAATTCCGGCGGCGTGAGCAGTTTGTCGCAGTGCCCATGCCCGATAAGTCCGGTTCGATCGTCCTCGTTAAGTGATCGTCTCCCCTTGCCCACCATTAACCCGCGGGGACTTCGTCGCGGCCAGTCTTAGTGTTACATTGCGCAGCACCAGCACTCACGAGGTCACCATCGCACGCGAGCACAAATCGAGCCCAGCCACACTCCCTCCATTCGATTCCGTCGATCTGCCGTGAAACCAAACCGATACAATTCCCCTCAGTGATTCGCGACTATTTGCCGACGATGCATTCTGCTCAGCCGCCTTTCCCAATGGCAACAAGGAATGGTTTCCCGAGCGCTTCCAAGCGGTCGCCGATGCGCTCGCGCCCCGCTTCCACCTCGTCCAACTCGGCTCTCCGATCGATCCCCCGCTGCACGGTGCGCGCGATTTGC
>CAIMFY010000003.1 GCA_903840415.1 uncultured Opitutia bacterium
AATCGACCTTTGCCGACAGTTGTTTGGGGATCGAATTGAACTGCCGGGCCGTGATGCGGTGCTCGGTGATGAACCGGCGCTTGGCGTCGGTGAGCTTTTCGCCTCGAGCGTAGAGCGCACTAAAGAGCAGGCGTTCGAGGCGCGAGAACAACGCGGCGCATTGCTCCAACGCCGGATCATTATCCGACGTCGTCAGCTTTGCTTCCACGGTGATTGCCATAGTGTTCAATTGCACACATTTAGGCGCAATGGCAAGATTTTCCGCTGTGTTGGACGGCAAAGTTTCGCGTTAAACGCCTACAAAAGCCCATGAAATCGGCTGCTGCTGGCAACCCTTCCGTCTGATGGGTTGCCTCGGCGCCTCGCTACCGGCAAACTGAATTGCGCTGTGAACCTCATCCTCTTTGAACCCGCCGAGATCGCCGGGCCGCTGTCGCGCCACGACACGCGCGCCGCGCACATCCTCGACGTGTTGCGGCGGAAGCCCGGCGACACGTTTGATGCCGGTCTCGTCAACGGCCCGCGCGGCAAAGGCACGCTCGCCACTGTCAACGCCGAGTTGCTCACGCTCACTTTCACTTGGGACGCCCTGCCGCCTCCGCCACTCGCACCCATCACGCTCCTCGTCGGACTGCCGCGCCCGCAAACGGTGCGGAAGATTTTGCACGCCGCGACCGAACTCGGCGTCGCGGTGGTGCATTTCGTTGCCACGGAAAAAAGCGAGCCGGGCTACGCGCAGAGCACGCTCTGGTCGTCCGGCGAATGGCGCCGGCATCTCCTCGAGGCCGCGCAACAAGCGTTCGACACGCGCCTGCCCGAGGTCACCCACGACCGCTCGCTCGCCGCCGCCCTCGCGGCGCTTGCAAAAAATTTCACTCGCTTCGCCCTCGACAACTACGAGGCAACCGCACCCTTCAGCGAGTGTCACCTCATGGGCGACGCTCCTGTCGCGCTCGCCTTCGGCCCCGAACGCGGCTGGTCCCGGCTCGACCGCGAGGCGCTGCGCGCCCACGGCTTCACCCTCGCCCACCTCGGCGCGCGCGTGCTGCGCACCGAGACGGCCACCGTCGCCGCGATCGCCCTCGTCAAGGCGCGGCTCCGTCTGCTCTGAAAACGCGACCTCCCCGCGAGCACTCGCACCAACTACGCAGGCGATTCCGCTTTCGCGACCGGGAGCGTGCGGCTAAAAATCTGCCCGCTCCCGTTTTCGGCTTTTCTCCATGAGTGATCCCGTGCCCACCCCGCCCGGCGCCGCGCCGGCTCCCACCACACCCCAATTGCGTTTCGCTCGCGCGATCGTCATCGCCGCGCTTGCGCTGGCGCTGAGCTTTCTTGGATTGCTCAACGCCATCACGAGCGTGCCGTTGATTCGCGACAGCCTTGGCCCGCTCGTGTGGGAGCACAAAGCCGATTCACCGGCTGCGATCCTCGTGACGCTCGCGGTCGCGGTGCTCGTGCCGATCATCGCACTGATCATTTGCAGCCGCCGCGGCTGGCTGCGCTGGCCGCAACTCGTGGCCCTCTCGGCGATCGTGTTGGCAACATTCGTTTACCTCAGTTGGGACGAGCCGACCGTGCGCCGACCGTTGACGATGGACGAACTTTCCCCGCCGCTGCCCGGCGACGAGGCGACGTTTCAAGTTTTTCTGCGCTACGCCAAAAACTCGCCGGCCGCCAACGCCGTCAAATCGCCCAAAACGACCACCCTCGTAGCCGAAAGCAATTTCGCCACCAAGCCGGAACCGTGGGCGCAGTTTCTCCGCGAACACCGCGCCGACGTCGAAGCGGACTGGGCCGCACTCGCACCGGTGCGCTCGTGGTGGGACGAGCTCGCCGCGCAGCCCCGCATCGGCGATCTCACCCCGCCCCGCCCCGACGCTCCGATCATCGCGTTTCAAGCGGTGCGCGCCTACACGCAGATCGCGGTCGCCGTCGCCTGCCTGCAGGCGCTCGATGGGCACGGCGACGAAGCGATGGCCACGGTCACGCGGCTCTACGATGTCGCGCGCAAGTTCGAGCCCAACTCCCGCACGCTGGTCCGCACAATGGTCGGCAAAGTCATGCAACGGATGGCCCTGCAGGCCGGCGGCTTCGTGCTCGACCATGCCGCGGTCTCACCCGCGAGTCGCGCGACGTTTGCCGCGGAGATTTCAGCCGGCGCCCTCGGAGCCGCCGGCGCACGGAGGCTCATCTTGATCGAGTATGCGTTTTTTCAGCCGATGTTTTCGCTCTTTATCGGCGGCACCGCGATCGGCGGCCAAGAGGACCAGCGAATTTTTCAACAAGTCGTCCATTACCTTGGCCACCTCGTTGTCAATCCCATCGCGACACAAAATTTCGTCGGCGACCGCTATTATGCACTTGCCGCGCTCGCTGCGGAACGCCGACTCGGCGAACTCGAGGTGAACAAAGGCCCGATCGATCGCGATTCTCGTGGCGGTTATCGCGTGAAAAATATCGGCGGCCGGCTCTTCGCCGACGCGGCGATGCCCGCGCTTTCGAAGGTCACGAAGTCTTACTGGGACATCGAAGACCTGCGCGTCGCGTTGCTCGCGCGACTCAAGTCATAGCACTCGCGCGCCGAAAAAACGCCACGGTCGGCTGCCGGGCGCCCTTGCCGAGGCGTTTCAACAGCGCCCAACCCGGCGGCGCGAGTTCGAGTTCCCCCGGCAGCTCGAAGACGATGATTGCTTCGGGCTTCGGTGCGAGCGCCTCGGTCAGTCGCACAAAAAGCGCCGGCGCGAGTTCAGGGATGAGCTCATAGGGCGGATCGATGAAGACTAGATCCGGTGCGACGGCACTGCCAAGCGGCACGTGGCGGGCGTCGGTTTGCAGCACGGAAAATTCTCGAATGTCGCGGCCGGCGCTCTTGCACACGGCGGCGAGATTTTGGCGCACGCAAGTCGCAGCCTTCCCATTCTGCTCCACGAACACACCGCCCGCCGAACCGCGGCTCACCGCCTCAAGTCCATAAGCCCCGCTGCCCGCGAACAGATCGAGAAACTGCGCGCCGACCACACTCGTGCCCAAGCTCGAAAAAACCGCCTGCCGCATGCCGTCGGTCGCCGGCCGCGTCGCATCGCCCTTGGGTGTCACGAGCGTGATGCCACGCGCGATGCCGCCGCTTATGCGCATGGTGTGGCCTCCCAGAGGAAAAGTTGCCTTGCGCGGAATTTCTCATTCATAGCGACGTTTCCACGATGACACCGCTGCGTTCCGACCACTTCAACGGGAAAACATTTTTCAGTCGCGGTCACGTCAACCGCAACTGGCTCGAGGTGCTGCGCTGGCGCCTGACCAGCCGCGGCTCGCGCTGGCCGGCGCGCGTCGAACTCACGCCGCAACCGCCGCCGCCCGCGCCGCGGGGCGACGAAATCGTCGCCACCTGGATCGGTCACGCGACGTGGCTCGTGCAAACGACGCGCGGAAATTTTCTGTTCGATCCGGTTTTCTCTGAGCGGGCGAGTCCGTTGCAGTGGGCCGGACCGCGGCGGGCGCATCCGCCGGGGCTCGCGTTGGCGGAGCTGCCGCGGATCGACACGGTTTTTCTCAGCCACGATCACTACGACCACTGCGATGCGCCGACGTTGCGGCGGCTAGCCGCCGACCATGCGCCGCTCTTCGTGACGCCGCTGCGAAATGGCGATTTGCTCACCGCCGTAGGCGCGCAACGCGTCGTGGAACTCGACTGGTGGCAAACGCTGTCGCCCGCTGCCGGCGTAGAGGTGGCGCTGACACCGACGCGCCATTGGAGCAACCGCCTCGGCGCTCCGCGCAACCACCGGTTGTGGGGCGGATTTTTTCTCACGCTCGGGGCGGCGGCGAACGCCAAGCGCCTTTGGTTCGCCGGCGACACCGGTTATGACGCCGACTCGTTTCGCGCCATCGCCGCCCGCTGCGGCGCGCCCGACCTCGCGCTGATTCCGATCGGGGCCTATGAGCCGCGGTGGTTCATGGCGCCGATGCACATGAATCCCGCCGAAGCCGTCGCCGCGCACCGCGACGTCGGCGCACGACGGAGCGTGGCGATGCATTGGGGCACATTTCAGCTGACGGACGAGGCCCGGGAGGCGCCGGTGGAGGCGCTGGCCGCCGCCCGGCAGGCGGCGGCCGTGGCGGAGGGTGAATTTGGCGTGCTGGAGCCGGGCGCTAGCATCGTCGCCTGATCGGCACGCGGCTGGCGGAAACGGAGCGAGGTTCCGAGGAACCTCGCCGCCAAATGCAGTTCCACATGAAGCACATAAAATTTGCACCTGCGCACGAACTTGCCACTGTCCGAACCTGTATATCTACGCTTCCGGGCTGAGCCGACCCAGTCCGGCGGCGGCGGTGCGCTTGGCGTGCCGTTACCACTCGCTGCAGCATGAAACTCAACCGACTAACCGCCCTCCTTGGCCTCGCCGCCATGGTCGCAGCCGCGCGGGCCGAGGTCGCAGAACGCGAGCAAAACGCCTGGCCGTTTACCGTCACGCGCTCCGATGCGGCCGGCCAACCCGCGGCGTGGAGCGCCGGCGGTCCGCTGCTGTTTTCCGTGCCGGCTGCGGACGGCGGCAAGCAGTCTGGCTTGCGACCGGTTTGGGTGCAGACGACCGGTATCCGCGGTGATTTCCGCTCCGCGTATTTTCTTTATCCAGTCTTTTCCTACTCGAGCGACACCGAGTCCTACAAATGGACCGTGCTCAACCTCATCAACCGATCTGGGCGCGTCGCCGGTGCACCGACACCGCCCAGCGATCTCGAAAGCCACGAAGGCTTCGATGTGTGGCCGTTTTGGTTTTCCCGCGAGAGCAGCGATCCAGCGGCCAGCTACCACGCGCTGTTCCCGGTCGCGGGCACGATCAAACACCGCCTCGGCTTCGATCGGCTGTCGTGGTTCGCGTGGCCGCTCTACCTCCGATCCGAGTCGAAAGGCGTGGTGACGACGGCGACCCCGTGGCCGTTCCTGCGCGTGGCGAGTGGCGCGGCGAGCGGCTTCGCGGTCTGGCCACTCTTCGGTTGGCAGGATCACCCTGGTGTTTCGCGGCACGAATTTTATCTCTGGCCGCTGGGCTACAACAACACCACGGCCCCTGCGGCTGACGCCCCGGCCGGCACGCCGCCCGTCCGCGAGTATGCCGTGCTGCCGTTTTATGCGCACGCCTCGGGCCCCGGCTATGCCGGCGAGACGTTCCTCTGGCCGTTCTTCGGCTACACCGATCGCACCGCACCGGAGCGTTATCACGAGACGCGTTACTTCTGGCCGCTGCTCGTCCAAGGCCACGGCCAAGATCACGACATCAACCGCTGGGCGCCACTCTACACCCACTCGAACCTCCACGGCTACGACAAGACGTGGATTGCGTGGCCGCTGCTCAGGCAACTGCGCTGGACGTCGAACGGCGTCGCGGAAACGAAGACGCAGCTCCTCTATTTTTTCTACTGGTCGCGCGTGCAACGCAGCCCGACGAACCCGAAACTTCCCGCCGCCTCCATCACTCATGTGTGGCCGCTCGTAACGGTGTGGGACAACGGCGCCGGCCGCCGCCAATGGCAGTTTCCGAGCCCGTTTGAAGTGTTTTTTCCCGGCAACGAAAAAGTCCGCGCCGCGTGGTCGCCGCTCGTCTCGCTCGTGCGCTACGACCAGCGCACGCCCGGCGACGCCCGCACCTCGGTCCTCTGGGATGCCGTCACCTGGGAGCAACGCGCCACCGACCGATCCACCGAATTTCACCTCGGCCCGCTGTTCAGCATGACGACGCACGCCGGTGAGCGCCGCATCGCACTCGGCAACGGCTTGGTGTCGTTCCGGCTCACGCCCACCGCAGGTTGGCGGCTCTTCTGGTTAGATTTTCGGTCGAAACCGACTACCGTGCCTGCTCCGCCAGCTCCCTGACATGAAACAACTCAACAACATCCTCGAAGGTTTCGGCAGCACGTGGCTGTTGCTCGTGCGCTCGCTGTCTTACACGGCCACGCTGCCGCGGCAGTTTGGCCGCTTCGTCGAACAATGCTACCTCATCGGCTACACCACGCTGCCCATCGTCGCGATTCTGAGTTTCTTCATCGGCAGTGTGCTCGCGTTGCAAGCCGGCCGCTCGATGCAGGATTTCGGCACCCAGCAATTCATCGGTTCGCTCGTCGGCCTCTCGATGGCCCGCGAACTCGGCCCGGTGATGGTGGCGATCCTGCTCGCCGGCCGCGTGGGCTCGGCCATCGCGGCCGAACTGGCCTCGATGAAGGTTTACCAGGAAGTCGACGCGCTCGAGACCATGAACATCCCGCCCGCCCGGATGCTCGTGCTGCCGCGGCTTGCCGCCGTGCTCGTGATGATGCCGGTGCTGACGATCATCGGCGATCTCGTCGGCTGGTTCGGCGGCGCCATCGTCGCGAAATACACCAAGATCATCAGCATTGAGCCGGAATCCTACTTCGCGGTGCTGCGGCACTACACGCACTTCAACGACGTGATAAACGGCCTGATGAAAGCCGAACTCTTCGGCTTTGTCGTCGTGCTCGTCTGCTGCAACATCGGTCTCAACACCCGCGGCGGTCCGCGGGAAATCGGTGCCTCCGTCACGCGCGCCGTCGTCGTCTCGCTCATCCTCATCCTCGTGCTCGACTACTTCGTCACGCAGGTCCTCACCTGAACATGCCCTCCTCTCCCAGCCCCGCCGGTGCCACGCGCAACCCCTTCACGCAGGTGGAGACGGCCGCCGTCGGCGTCTCCGTCGAGCACCTGTCGAAAAATTTCGGCAGCCTTCAGGTGCTCAAGGACGTCACGTTCTCCGTCGAGCCCGGAGAAATCTTCGTGCTCATGGGCCCCAGCGGCTCGGGCAAAAGCGTCCTCCTAAAACACATTGTCGGCCTCGAGCTGCCGACCTCCGGTCGCGTGACCGTGGATGGCAAAGACGCCTCCTCCGAGGCGACGCGGGAACAGGTCCGCATGGCTCTCGTGTTTCAGTCCGGCGCGCTCTTCAACTCGCTCAGCGTTTACGACAACCTCGCGCTCTACCCGCGCGAGCACCAGATCACCGACGAAGCCGGCATTCGCGAGAAGGTGATGCACGCGCTGAAAATCCTCTCGCTCGACGGCGTCGACCAAAAGTCCCCGTCCGATCTTTCCGGCGGCATGAAGAAGCGCGTCGCGATCGCGCGTGCGCTCGTGATGGAGCCGCAGCTTATGCTCTATGACGAGCCCACCAGCGAACTCGACCCCGTGACCTCCGCCACGATTAGCGAAATCATCGCGACGCTGAAGCAGGAATATCACGTCACGACCATCGTCGTCTCGCACGACCGCGAACTCGCCCTGAACATCTCCGACCGTGTCGGCATTCTCATGGACGGCGCGCTCATCAGCCTCGGGCCGCCCTCCGATTTGAAGGCGCCGACCGATCCGCACATTGCCGAATTCCTCTACCCAAAAATCGATTTGCAGCATCCCCGTTTTAAAAACTTGGAGACCACACCATGAACAACTCGCAACAAAATGCCCGCGTCGGGCTCTTCTTCCTGCTCGGGCTCGCGCTCATCTGGGTTACGTTTCAAACCCTCAACGGCGGCAAAATCTTCAAGGACCCCGGCTACACTATCATCGCCGGCTTCGAGAGCGTAAAGGAACTCAAGCAAGGCGACGAAGTGCGCATGGCCGGGGTCAAAATCGGCTCCATCGAGCTGACTCGCCTCGCCGGCCGCCGCGCCGAAGCCGTCCTGCGCATCGACCCCAAGATCGAAATCCGCAACGACGCCACCGCCTCCATCGTCATGGCCGGCCTGATCGGCACCAACTACATCGGCATCGATCTCGGCACAGCGGGCGCGCCGCCGCTGCGCGATGGCGCCGAAATCCACACTGAGGTCACCCCCGACCTCAATACCATCATGACCGAAGTCGGCGCACTCGGAAAAAAACTTGAGAGCGCCCTCGGCAGCATCAGCACCACGATCAACGGCGACGGCAAAACGCCCGGCCTCTTCCAAAAAATCGACAAGCTCGTCAGCGACAACGGCGAGAATGTGAACGCTACAGTCTCAAACCTCCGCCAAGTCACCGATAAACTGAACAAAGGCGAAGGCACGCTCGGCAAGCTCATCAACGACTCGACGATGCACGACGAACTGCTCGCCAGCGTCGGCGAAATCAAGACCGCCGCCACCGACGCGAAAAACTTCATGGCCAACGCCCAGTCCATCATCGACCAAGTGAAGGCCGGCAAAGGCACGATCGGCGCTCTGGTGTTCGACCAGAAGGCGGGCGACGACATCAAGCTGTCGATCGCGAACCTCCGCGCCGCCACCGACAAAATCGCGCGCGGCGAAGGCACGCTCGGCAAGCTGATCTACGACGACGCCATCGCCAAAGACGCTCAGGCCGTGCTGAAGAAAGCCAATTCCGCCCTCGACGGCCTCGACGACTCTGGCCCCATTACCGCCGTGGGCCTTGTGGCCAAGTCGCTCTTCTGACGCGTAACGTTCTCCGCGCCAGCGCGTCTAACCATGGGTCGTCGGGTCGCGGCGAAAAAACTCCTCGCGCCCGCGCCGGTCTCGGCCAACCACCACGCCATGTCGTCCACCCCGCTTCCCCGCCAGCTTCTGGCCGTGCTCACGGGCTTGGTCGCGCTCCTCGCCCTCGGCGCCTGCGATCGTCGCGGAAATATCGAAGTGCACCAACCGCCCGGTTTCGCGAAAGACAACAAACTCGATCCGCACGACCTCGCGTTACGGATGCGGGTGTTTCACGTCCAGCAAATCTGGGCCGGTGCCGGCTACGAAGCCGACGGCAACGACTACCGCGCCAAGGTCACGATCTGGAGCTACTCGCAGGGCGAGCCCGCTCTCGCCGAACTCTATTTTCACGACTCCGAAAAGTTCGATCCTTCCGGCCGTCATACCGACTCCGTTCCCCAAACCGATCAGATGGGACCGCTCCACATTCACTTTCCGATTACCGCCTTCGGCCCGATTATCGGGCTGATGCGGTCAGCGAACGAACCGGTCTATTTGTTTTATTTCCGAAGTCGCTGGTGCCTTGGCACCTCGCTCGCCGAAGCCATCGGTTCGGAGTAAACGCGCGCCGCTGATCGCGGCGCGCTCTGGCTTCACACTTTCGGGCCGCCTTGTGCGAGGTTGCGCGCGCGGAGCCGCAGCCCGTTCAACCGGATAAAGCCGGTGGCATCAGTCTGGTTATACCAGCTCTTCACGCCCTCCATCGACGCGATGTTCATGTCGTAGAGCGAGTATTTCGACTTCCGGCCGCAGGTGATGATGTTGCCCTTGTAGAGCTTCAACCGCACGGTGCCCGTCACGTATTTCTGGCTCTCGTCCACGAGCGCCTGGAGCGCTTCGCGTTCCGGCGCGAACCAGAACCCATAGTAAACCAGCTCGGCGTATTTCGGCACGAGCGAATCGCGCAGATGCATGACCTCGCGATCCATCGTGAGCGACTCCACCTGCCGGTGGCCCTGCATCAGAATCGTGCCGCCCGGCGTCTCGTAGACGCCACGCGACTTCATGCCAACAAACCGGTTCTCAACCAAATCGACGCGACCGATACCATGTTTGCCGCCGAGCTTGTTCAGCGCCTTCAACACGCCAGCCGGCGAAAGTTTCTTTCCGTTCACCGCGACGCAGTTGCCCTGCACGAAATCAAGTTCGACGTATTCCGCCTTGTTCGGCGCGTCTTCGGGTGAAACCGAAAGTTTGAACATCCCCTTGTTCTCCTTCGTCGTCGGATCGAACCACGGATCTTCGAGGATGCCGGCTTCGTAGGAGATATGAAGGAGGTTGCGGTCCATCGAGTAGGGCTTCTTGAGCGAAGCCTCGACGGGGATCTTGTTCTTCACGCAATACTCGATCATCTCGGCGCGACCGGGAAACTCGTCGCGGAATTTCTCAATCTTCCACGGCGCGAGAATCGCGAGGCGCGGATTGAGCGCCATGTAGGTGAGCTCGAAGCGGCACTGGTCGTTACCCTTGCCGGTGGCGCCGTGCGCGACGGTGTCGGCGCCTTCCTGCTTGGCGATGTCCACCTGCGCCTTCGCAATCAACGGGCGGGCGATCGAGGTGCCGAGGTAATACTGGCTCTCGTAAATCGCGTTGGCGCGAATCATCGGGTAGATGAAATCGCGCGCAAACTCCTCCACGAGATCGAGCGTATAGTGTTTCGCCGCACCCGTCGCCCTCGCCTTTTGGGGCAACCCCTTCAGCTCCTCTTCTTGGCCGATGTCGGCCGCGAAAGTAACGATCTCCGCGTCGTAGGTTTCGCGGAGCCATTTGACGATGACGGACGTGTCGAGGCCGCCTGAGTATGCGAGGACGATTTTCATGGGAAAAAATGCCGGGGGCTACTTCTGTGCCTTCGTTGCTGCCAGCGACGCCATGATCGCCTTTTGCATGTGGAGCCGGTTCTCCGCCTGATCGAAAATAATCGAGCGCGGGTCGTCCAAGACCTCTTGCGTGACCTCCTGACCGGCATGCGCCGGCAGGCAGTGCATGAAAACGGCATCGGGTTTCGCCGCCGCAAAGAGTTTCGGCGTCACCGCAAATGGCGACATCACGCGGATGCGTTCCGCAGTCTCCTCTTCCTTGCCCATGCTCACCCAGACGTCGGTGTAAACCACGTCGGCGTCGCGCACCGCCTCATAAGGATCGGTCGTGAACTGGTAGCCGCCCGCGAAGCCTTCGCGTGTGAGCAGGGCATCGAATTCCGGCGCCGCATCAAAGCCCGGCGGACCGGCGAGGGAAATCTTCATGCCCAGGAGATTAGCACCGAGGATCCACGAGTTCGCCACGTTGCAACCGCGATCTCCGACGAACGCGATCTTGCGGCCCCGCAGCGAGCCCACGAGGTCACCACCCTTGCTCCACCGCTCCGAAAGCGTGAACAAGTCGGCGAAAATCTGGCACGGATGCAGCAAGTCCGTCAGGGCGTTGATCACCGGGATGGTGCCCAAGTCCGCGAGTTGTTGCACTTCCGCATGATCGTAGGTCCTCACGATCAGGCCATGCACATAACGCGACAGCACCCGGGCCGTGTCCGCGATGGATTCGCCGCGGCCTAGTTGGATGTCGTTCTTGTTCAGGAAGAGCGGATTGCCGCCGAGTTCATGGATGCCGACCTCGAACGAGACGCGTGTGCGCGTCGAGGATTTGGAGAAGATCATCGCCCAGGTCTGACCGGCGAGCGGCGTCGCATGATGGCCACGCTGCGCCTTGAACTCGCGCGCCAAGGCAAAAAGCCCGGGCAATTCGGATGACTTAAAGTCGGTCTCCTTGAGGAAATGCTTCATGGAAACGGTCACATATGAGCCCCAGCGGGCCTGCCCACGAGTGAAAAATGGCGCCGCCGATCAGGCCTTGGCCGCCAGCACGGTGCGAAAGATTTCCACCGACTTGGTCAATTCATCGGCCGACGCGATCAACGGCGGCAGAAACCGGATAACGTTGTTGCCCGAGCTGACGGCCAACAGACCACGTTCGCGCATGGCGGTGAGCCAGGGCGTCGTGTCGCCCGTCGTCTGCACGCCCACGAGGAATCCCTTGCCGCGCACCGCCGCGATGTGCTGGGAAAAAGTCTGCGCGAGTCCGTGCAGCGCTTCGTGCCACGCAACGCTGACCCGCGTGACGTGCGCCAACAATTGCTCGCGCTCGATGACATCGAGCGTCGCCAGCGCCGCCGCGCAGGCGAGTGGTGTGCCGCCAAACGTCGTGCCATGGTTCCCCGGCTGAAAAAGCTCCGCCGCCTTCTCGCCCGCCCACACCGCGCCGATCGGCATTCCGCCGCCGAGGCCTTTCGCCATCGCAATCACATCCGGCCGGACGCCGGCATACTCGAAGGCGTAGAATTTTCCCGTGCGGCCGATGCCGCACTGCACTTCGTCGAGCATGAGTAGCAGATTCTTTTCGTCGCACAGCTTTCGCAATCCGCGCAAAAACTCCGGCGTGCAGGGATTGATGCCGCTCTCGCCCTGAATCGTCTCGACGAGAATCGCCGCCGTCTGGTCGTCAACCAGCGCGGCGAACGACTCCAGGTTGTTGAGTTCGCCAAACGAAAACCCCGGCACGAGCGGCCGGAAGCCTTTCTGGATTTTCACCTGCGGCGTCGCGCTCATCCCGCCAAACATCCGGCCGTGAAACGCATTCTTCGCGCCGACAACCTTGAAACACTTGCCGTCTTCGCCGCCGGCTTTGCGCACACCGTGCAGTCGCGCGAGCTTGATCATCGCCTCGTCAGCCTCGGCGCCGCTGTTGCAGAAAAACACCCGGCCCGGGCCGGCATAGCCGACGAGCCGCCGCGCCAGTTCGCCCTGATTCGGTGTCCGAAACAGATTGCTGACATGAATCAGCTCACCGGCCTGCCGTTGCACGGTCGCGACCCAGTGCGGGTGACAGTGGCCGAGCGCACTGACCGCGATGCCCGAAGTGAAGTCGAGGTAGGCGTTGCCTGCGTCGTCCCATACTTGCGCTCCGCGACCGCGCACCAACGTCAGCGCGGGGCGACCGTAATTTTTCATTACGTGCGCGTCGTAGAGCTCGGCGGTGCTGGTGCGGACGATGGAGGGAATCATGGAATTTTCGATTTGGGATTTTGGATTTTCGATTTCGGGTAACACCAATCGAAAATCGGGAATCGAAAATCAGGAATCCAACTTTCAACCCTGCACAATTTCGGTGCCGATGCCCTGGTCGGTGAATATTTCGAGCAACAGCGAATGTGGCAACCGCCCATCGATAAAATGCACCCGTTGAACGCCCTCCTGCAGCGCGCGCACCGCACTGGCTACTTTCGGACGCATGCCCTTGTCGATCACACCCTTCTTTTTGAGATCGTCCACCTGCGAAGTCTTCAAAGTGGAAATCAGCGAATCGGGATTCTTCGGATCGGAAAGCAGGCCCGGCACGTCGCTCATGTAAACCAGACGCCGCGCCCGCAGTGCGCTCGCCACGCGGCCGGCGGCGACATCCGCATTCACGTTGTAGGGTTTGTTATCGAGTCCTTCCGCCACTGGCGAAATCACCGGGATAAATCCTTCCGCGATTTCTTTCTTGATGAGCTTCACTTTCACCTCGGTCACGTCGCCAACGTAACCCAAATCGATCGGGTTGCCGTCGTCATCGACGACGAGTTTTTCGCACACCAGCACCGTGTCCCCCGGCATGCCCTGCGGCTTGCCCTTCGCCGTCAGGATCGCGCCGCACACGTCCTTGTTGACGATTTCGTCGAGCGTCTTCTTCACCACCGCAATCGTCGCCTCGTCCGTGACCCGCAGGCCATTCACAAAATTTGCCTTCAAGCCCGACGACTCCATCGCCTTCGTGATCGCCTTGCCGCCCCCATGCACAACGACGACGTTGATTCCGACCGCGGCGAGAAACGCGAGGTCAAACGCGACCCGCGTGCGCCCCGCCGGATCGGGATCGTCCATGAAGCTGCCGCCGTATTTCACGACAAAGATGGAGCCGCGAAAATCCTGGATGTAGGGTAGTGCCTCCAGTAGCACCTTGGCCTTGGCGGTGATTTCAGCGACGTTCATCGGTGATCAAAGCCAGCGGCGCGCGGCCGCGTGAAAGTGGATGGGAAGAAAATCGGCGCTCACTTTTGTTTCGGAGAAATTGAATAAGGCACGTGCGCGCTGCATTTCCACAAAAATTTTCAGCAGCACGCCATCATCGTCCGAACTTTTCCGTCTTCGCGCGGAAAAATCTTCTTCACTCCACGCTGTGGCCTGCCACTTCTCACGCGTGCCCAGCACGAATCTCACGTTTTCAGATCGCCAAGCTCACCGCGCGTGGCTGGCGGCGCAGGCGGCATTGCCGGCGGGATTTCGCGTCGGCACGACGCGGTTCGACTTCACTCCGCGCGAGGCGCCGAAGCCGGCGAAGATGACGCTCACGCTCATCGCCCTCGATCGCGCGACGCCGCACTTCGCGGCGATGTTCACGAAAAATGCGTTTCCTGGCGCGCCGATCATCGTCGGTCGGAAGCGGCTCAAAGAGACGACGCTTGGCGCGATCTTGGTTAACAATAAAATCTCGAACGTCTGCGCTCCGCACGGCGTCGAGGCGAGCGAGCGCGTGTGCGCCGAGGTGGCCAAACTGTTGAATCTGTCCTCGACGCAAATTCTCCCGAGCTCCACCGGCGTGATCGGTTGGGGTTTGCCGGTCGATGCCATGATCAGTGCGCTGCCCCAGGCCGTGAGCGCGCTCGCGGCCGGATCGATTTTGCCCGCAGCCGAAGGCATCGTGACAACGGATCTTTATCCGAAAATCCGACGCGCAGAAGTTGCCGGCGGCAGTATCGTCGGCATCGCCAAGGGCGCCGGCATGATCGAACCGAATCTGGCGACGATGCTCGTCTATATCTTCACCGACTTGGCGGTGCCACGCGCGGAACTGCGGGTGATGCTCGCACGCGCCGTCGATGCGAGCTTCAACACCATCAGTGTCGACAGCGACACCAGCACTTCGGACACAGTGGCCATTCTGTCGTCGGGCCGCGTGGCCTGCACGGATTTTGGAGCGTTTGAGCGCGGACTGCACACCGTCTGCCGCGATCTGGCGGAAGATGTCGTGCGCAATGGCGAGGGCGTCCGCCACGTGATTCGCGTCGCAGTGACGAAGGCCGCCAGCCCGGCGCTCGCGCGCGCCCTCGGCAAAGCCATTGTCAATGCACCACTCTTCAAATGCGCTGTTGCTGGGAACGATCCGAATGTCGGCCGGCTCGTGCAGGCGATCGGCAAATATGTCGGCGCGCACGCGCACGGAACTGACCTGTCGAAGCTCCGCGCCACGATGGGCGGTGTCGAAATTTTTGCGAACGGAGTCTTTCAACTAAATCCGGAAAAGGAGATCGCGCTCGTGAAACACCTGCGCGACGCCGAGCTTTACACGAGCGCCGCGCCAAAGGACGGCGTGTTCACCGCCCCGATCGACTTTCCGCCGCACGAACGCTGCGTCGAACTTGAGATCGAAGTCGGCAACGGCGCGGCGTCAGCCACAGTGCTCGGCGGCGACCTCACGCACGAATATGTGAGCGAGAACGCGGACTACCGGAGTTGAGATGGCGCCAGCGTCCAGCCGACCGCATCGAGAAGTCCGGCAAGGTGCCGGCGCTACTGGTTCTCGTGCACGACCTTCGCAGGCGGGAAGCCGTTGAAGTAGGTCGCGCTCGCGTGGCTGTAGGCGCCGATGTTCACCGAATAGACCAAATCGCCGCGCTCGAGGTCGGGGAGATTTTCCGCCATCGACACGACGTCGAGCGCATCGCACGTCGGGCCAAACACACAGCAGATTGAAGTCGCGCCCTTCTTGAACGCCTTCACCGGATATTTGCAGTGATCGAAGATCACTCCGGAGTAAGTGTGATAGACGCCGTCGTTGATGTAGTAACTCGTCTTGCCGTCGCGCACGGCCTTGCCGATTACGCTCGCCACCGACGTGCCACACACTGCCGCAAGAAAACGGCCCGGCTCGGCGAGAATCTGGATGTCCTTCGGGAAGAGGCGCTCGAGTTCGTTGTTAATGACTTTCGCGAGGACGGGAAACGGTTTCACCGAGTCGTCATACGGCGCGGGAAAACCGCCGCCAATGTCGAGGAGGTTCATCTTCGTGTAGCCGCGGTCGCGCGCTTCCTGGAAGATGTTCGCCGACAGCGCCAGCGCTTGGACATAATTCTCGAAGTTCGTCGTCTGGCTGCCGACATGGAAGCTGATGCCCTCGACCGTGAGCCCGAGCTTGTCGGCTGTGAGGATGAGATCGACCGCTTCGCCGGGAAGCGCACCAAACTTCGACGAGAGTTCCACCATCGCTCCCGTGTTCGGCACCTTGAGCCGCAGCACGAGCCCGGCGTTGGGCGCGTGTTTTTTGATTTTATATATTTCCTCGACGTTGTCGAACGTGACGAGCGGCTTGTATTGGTTCAGCTCCTCGAGCGTATCGGTCGGCTTGGTCGGATTCGCGTAGATGATCTTGTCCCAGATCCAGTCCTGCCGCGCCTTTGCGGGCATCGATTTGATGTTTTCGTAAACGATCTTGAACTCGGGCATCGACGCGACGTCGAAGCTCGCGCCCTCCTTGAACAATGTGCGGACGATCTCCGCATCGGGGTTCGCCTTGACCGCGTAGTAGGCCTGCACTCGCGGCAGGTGCTTGCGGAAAAGCCGGTAAGCCTTCCGCAACGCATCGTGATCGATCACGAAGAGCGGTGTGCCGTGTTTCTTCGCGAGCGACTGAAGGCGGGAGAGCGCGATCATCGGAGGGTGGCGGTTAACCCGCGTCGTCCGTGAGTAGGAAGTTCTTGAACTGCCACGGATCCTTGAGATCGAGGTCGGGCTTGTTGTAGCCCTTGAAGACGGTCTCGCGGTTCTGGAGCGGCGTCCAATCTTTGGCCTTCGAGATCCACCTTCCCATGTAGGGCATCGCAGTCTTGAGGATGTAGTCGTGCGGCAACTCGTCCGGAACGCGGATGCCCTCGGCGGGATTTTCCATCATCCACATCGATGCGGCGACGACCGAAATCGCGACCTGCATCGTCGTGGCGTTCTGGTGCGGGACCAGCTTGCGCGACTGCTCGATGCTGAGATCGGAGCCGACCCACCAAGAGTTGTAATCGTGACCCATGATCAGCGCGCCGAGGATATCGGCGCCGCCGGTGATCTCGTCGTTCATGATGCGCTGGTTTTCGTTCAGCTTGTAATTGTAGCCGCGCATCTCGTTCAGCGACGCGATGGCCTCGTCGCAAGGGCAGTAGGCGTAGTGCATCGTCGGGCGGTAAACCGCCTTCTTGCCGTCCCACACCGTGAGCTTGTCGGAAATCGTGAACGCTTCGCCGTGGCGGACGACCATTCCGTGGATGGTGTAGTCGGGCACCCAGGAGCGAACCCAAGTGTTGATGCCCATCCGCGCAAGGCAGATTTGGTTCCGCGGGCCATCCTTGTGCTGATAGGCGAGCTTCGGCAACTGCTTCTCGTGCGTGCCCCAGCCCATCTCGGCGGTCGTGGTGCCTTCTTCGCGGAAGCCTTCGATCGACCACGTGTTCACGAATTCGTCGACCTGCTTCGGCTGATCGGTGATCTGCGTGTCGCGCTCGGAGCAGTGAATGACCTTTACGCCAAGTTCGCGGGCGAGGTGATTGAAACTCAGCTCGGCTGAGAGCTGCGCGATCTTCTCGGCCTTGGCACCCTTGACCTTCTTCTCGGCGATCAGGCTCGCGCCGATGTCGAGGAGGCCCTGTTTCACGAAATGCGAAATGAGGCCGGGGTTCGCGCCGTGCTCGATAACGGCGGTGGCGCCCTTGCCTTCCCACTTCGCAATCATCCGGCGCAGGTTCATGTGGCGCCAGTAAAGGGTCTTGGTGGTCGGGTGCGCGTTCGGGCCGCTGGCGTAGGGATCCCAGAGTTCGGTGGACGTATTGATGTAGAGCACGCCGTGGTCGCGGCACCACTGGAGAATTTCGAGCGCGTCGATGTTCCATGCCAGATCGATGAGAAGGTCACCGGCACCGACATGCTTCGCGAGGAGCGTGCCCATGTTTTCCTCGGTCACGCGGTCGCGAACGAAACGCACGCCCTTCGACGTCCACTGCTTCAGCTTGGCGGCACGGTTTTCAAAATCCATCACCGTAACGTTTTTTGCCGGCACCTTGATGTGCTTGAAAAGAATCGGCAGCGTGCATTCGGCGACGGCACCGTAGCCGACGAAGAGGATTTTGTTTTTGAATTCGATCATGGTTGCTGGAGTGAGCGATCACTGTGCGCGAGCGGCGCGCGGAGTGACAAGAAATTTCCCGAGGAGAAAACGCAGCAGAGGGCGCCGCGCCCCCAATTCAAACGAGGCCAGCCGTCTCGTCGAAGTCGCACCAGAGATTCATAATCTGCACGGCCTGACCGCTGGCGCCCTTCACAAGATTATCTTCAGCGGATGTAAGAATGAAATTTCCGGTGCGCGGATCGTGGACGGCGGAAATGTCGATGCGGTTCGTGCCGACGACGTGCGCGGTGTCGGGCGTTTCACCAGCCAGGAGCAATTGCACGAACGGTTTGCCGGCGTAAGCGGCGCGCCACGCGGCGTAAACCTGCTCGATCGTGCCGCCGGGCGTCGCCGGCACGGTGATCGTCGTCGCGATGCCGCGGCGCATCGGCGCGAGGTGCGGGTTGAACTGAATGATCGAGGGTGCGCCGGTGTGCAGCGCGAGTTGCTCCTCGACCTCGGCGAGGTGGCGGTGTTTCACGAGGCCGTAGGCTTTCGCGCTCTCGGCGCGTTCGCAAAAGAGATAGGCTTCCTCGACTTTCTTGCCGGCGCCGCTGACGCCGCTAAAGGAATTGACGACGATGTGCTCGCGCGTGACGACGGCGGCCCGGAGAAGCGGCACGAGCGGCACGAGGATGCTCGTCGGATAGCAGCCGGGCGCGGCAATAAGTTTCGCCTCGGTCTTCCAGCCCGGCGGTGTGAGCTCAGGCAAGACGAAGCGCGCCGACGGCAGCAGTTCGGGAGCGCGGTGCTCGCCGTAATATTTTGTGTAAGTGGCGAGATCAGCGATGCGGAAGTCCGCGCTGAGATCGATCACGCGTTTGCCGGCGGCAACGAGAGCCTTGGCGTAGGTCGCAGCCGCGCCGTGCGGGAGTGCGAGGAAAAACAGATCGATGTCGGTGGCGGCGAGCGAGGCCGGATCGGAGTCGGAAAACTTCAGGTCGCGATCGATGCCACGGACGGCGGGCATCACCGTCGCCAGGGACTTGCCGGCGTGCGTGCGCGAGGTGACCACCGCGAGCGTGACGCGCGGATGACCGAGGAGGAGTTTGACCAGGACTTCGCCCGAGTAACCGGACGCGCCGACGATGCCGACTTTCATAGTGAGTTGGTTACATGGATTGCTTCGTCGCTACGCTCCTCGCAATGACAAACGCAAAACAGCCCGCGCGAAATCGCGCGGGCTGCTGTAGCTCGGTCCGTCGCCGGGAACGGAGGCCGAAAAATAAATCAGAAGGTAATCGCGTAGCTGATGGTGACGACGCCACGGCCGATGGCACCCGAGTTGCTGGCTTTCGGCGTGTTGCCCAGTTTAAGGTAGTTATCGGAGCCCTTCGTGTAGGCAAAGCCGACGCTGAGTTTCTGGGTATCCTTCACAATTTGGTAGGGCACCGTGACGCCGAGCAGCCAGTAGTTGCCATAGTTCTTCACGTCCGCGCCCTGATCGGGAGCCGCCGAAGTCCACTTGTAGGATCCGACCGTGGCAGCGAAATCAAGTTCAGTGCCGGCATCTTTCAACGGCACAGCGTAGGCAGCATTGAGTTCCACCGTCGGGCCTTTCAGCACCATGTCGTAGTAAAGCTTCGGCGTGAGCGTGAACGCGCCGGCAGTGTAATTGGCCGCGATGTTGGGCTCGAAAGTGTCTTTGTAGAAACCGTTACTCCTGTTCGCGCGCGGATAGGTGTAGAAGGTGAAGCCGGGTTGGAGATTCAGGGTGTCCTTCACCACGTCAAATTTGTAGGAA
Source organism: uncultured Opitutia bacterium (assembly GCA_903840415.1). Taxonomy (GTDB): domain Bacteria; phylum Verrucomicrobiota; class Verrucomicrobiia; order Opitutales; family Opitutaceae; genus CAITWF01. Next base: position 19,469 of record CAIMFY010000003.1, read on the forward strand.
CCGTAGAAATCGAACTCGGGATTGGACTGGCCGGGCACCTTACTCGGATCGAAGGGAAAGTTGCTCCAAACGCCGATCGCGAGGACATCGTAATCGTATTCGAGCGTGGGTTGGAAGCCGGCGCCGCCGAGCTTCACGCCACGGAACATGTATTGCGACGCGAACGCAGGCGTAAACGTCCATGACGCTGTCGGTGCCGCGGGAGCAGCGACCGGTGCGGCGGCTGGGGGCGCCGCGGGTGTGGCAGGCGCTGCGGTTTGAGCGCGAAGGGAAAGTGCGCCAAGCGTGAGCGCGCTGAGGAGGAGTGCAGTGGTTTTTTGGTTCATTTGGTTGCGTTAGGTTGCGGCAGATGCGACCGGAAAATTACTACCGGCGGATGCAAGGATAGCAGGTGCCTTGCCAAGTTCCGTAGTGCATCTGTCATCGCGATCATAGCGATGGCTCGCGCGAGCACCTAATCAATAAGCATGGAGAATGTGTTAAGAAAACATCAGGAGCCGCCGGGTCTATGACACAAAAAAACGCCGACGGAAATCCGTCGGCGGTCGAAGAAACATCCCGGTAAGTCCGGGCTGGGTGCACTCAGCGTTTCGAGAACTGGAAGCGCTTGCGGGCGCCGGGCTGGCCGGCTTTCTTGCGCTCTTTTTCGCGCGGGTCGCGCTTGATGTGGCCGGCTTTCTTGAGCGGCGAGCGGAGCTCGGCGTTCATTTTCTGCAGCGCACGGGCGATGCCGTGCGCCACTGCGCCAGCCTGGCCGGCGACACCGCCGCCGGCGACATTCGCGGTCACGTCGATCTTCTCGCGAAGATCAACAACGAGCAGCGGGGCGTAAGCCTGCTTGGAAAAATTCTCGTGGGAGAAGTAGCTGTCGAACGTGCGGCCGTTGACGGTCAGCTTGCCGGTGCCTTCGGAAAGGCGGATGCGCGCGGTCGAAGTCTTGCGGCGGCCGGTGCCGAGGAAAATATTGGCGGGGGCGGTGATGCTCATGGTGCGGGTCTCTAAAATCAGACGGCGATCTTCACCGGGTTGTTCGCTTCGTGCGTGTGCTTCGGGCCGGCGAACACGCGCAGCTTGGTCAGCATCTTCGCGGCGATGCGGTTCTTCGGGAGCATGCCTTTTACCGCGTGCTCGATGATGAACTCGGGGTGGCGCTCGCGCTGCTCGGAAAGCTTGCGGTAGCTCTCACCACCGACGAAGCCGGAGAAGAACATATACTTGTTCTGGACTTCCTTCTTGCCGGTGAGGGCGACCTTCTCGGCATTGATCACGACCACATAGTCGCCGGCGTCGACCTGCGGGGTGTAGGAGGCCTTGTGACGACCACGGATGAGGTTGGCGGCTTTGACGGCGAGACGGCCAAGCACAACACCCTCGGCATCGATCAGATGCCACTTCGGTTGCACTGTCTCCTTGCTGGCGAGGAAAGTCTTCATGGGAAAAGGGGTCAACAGCTAGGGTTTCGCACAGGGCTGTCAACCCCTGTTTTCTGCAGGACAAAAACCCTTCGCCAGACGGAGTTTGGCGCGACCCCAAGCTCGGTCTTGTTTCGCCGCGCCGTTGTGCAAACGTGGGTCATCATGTCAAATCACCACCGCTTTCCGCTCCTCGCCGCCGGCTTGTTTGGTGCGATGGGCGTGGCGCTCGGGGCTTTTGGAGCGCATGGGCTCCAGTCGTTTCTAGCCGAACACGGCACCGCGCAGACCTGGGAGACCGCGGCGCGCTACCAACTCCTGCACACCGTCGCCCTACTCGGCGTCGCAGCGTGGTTGCGCGCCGGAGATGGTGTGGGCACGGTGCGTCTGCTCTGGGCCGCGCGCTGCTGGAGCGCCGGGATCGTGCTATTTTCCGGCTCGCTCTATCTTTTCGCCGTCGGCGGGCCGCACTTCCTCGTTTACCTCACGCCCATCGGCGGGTTGGCGTTGATCGCCGGTTGGGTGTTTGTCATCACCGCCGCTCTCGGTGCGAAGGAAGCATGATCGGGGAACTCAAACTCCCCGCCGATCTGCGTGCGATGCTCGACGCGGTGCGGCGCGTCGGCCGGCCGCGGCTGGTCGGCGGGGGCGTGCGCGACTGGCTGCTCGGCCTCGAACCGAAGGATTTCGATCTGGAGGTAGCGGGCGTAGATTTCGAAACACTCCATCGCGCGCTAGCGCGGTTCGGCGCGACCGATGTCGTCGGCCGCAGCTTTGGCGTGATCAAAGTCCGCAGCGCCGCCACCGGCGCGGAATACGATTTCTCACTCCCACGCCGCGAATCGAAAACCGGCGCCGGCCACTGCGGCTTCGCCGTGGCGCCCGATCCGGCGTTGAGCGACGCCGATGCGGCGGCGCGACGCGATTTCACCGTCAACGCCATCGCGTGCGATCCGTTCACAGGCACGCTCATCGATCCGCACGGCGGGCAGCGCGACTTGGCGGCGCGGGTTTTACGGCACACAAGCGCCGCCTTCACCGAAGATCCGCTCCGAGTGCTGCGCGCGATGCAACTCGCGGCGCGGTTCGATTTTTCGCTCGCGCCGGAAACCGCGGCGCTCTGTCGCAGCATCGCGGACACGTTCGCCGAATTGCCCGTCGAACGCGTGTGGCACGAGTGGGAAAAGTGGGCGGAAAAATCCGCGAAGCCGTCGCGTGGACTCACCGTGCTCGAAGAGAGCGGCTGGCTGAGACATTTCCCCGAAGTCGCCGCCCTGCGCGGCACGCCGCAGGAGCCGGAGTGGCACCCCGAGGGTGACGTGTTCACGCACACGCAGCTCTGCCTCGACGCCCTCGTCGCCCTCGACGACTGGAAAAATTCCTCCGCACCGCGCCGCCGCCTGCTCGCCTTCGCCGTGCTCGCGCACGACTTCGGCAAACCCGCCACAACGCAGCGTGCCGATCGTCACGGCGTGCTCCGCTGGATCAGCCCAGGTCACGAAGCGGCGGGCGGACCGCTAGCGGAAAACTTTCTCCGCCGGATTGGCGCTCCGCTCGAAACCGATCCGCCGATCCGTGCGCTGGTCGTCGATCACCTCGCGCATCACCACGGGCAGGCGCATTTCTCGGATACCGCCGTGCGCCGGCTCGCGCGTAAACTCGCCCCTGCGACAATCGACGATCTGGCGGCGGTCATGCGCGCCGACAGCAACGGCCGACCACCCCTCACCTCGCCCGGCACGCACGCCCGGATCGACGAACTCGTGGCGAAGGCCCACGCGCTCGCGCTCTCCGCCTCCGCGCCGAAACCGCTGATGCGCGGCCGTCATCTGCTCGCGCTTGGACTAAAGCCCGATCCGAAATTTACGCCAGTGCTCGACGCCGCATTCGAGGCGCAGCTCGATGGCGCGTTCTCCGACGAAGCCGGCGGCCTCGCGTGGCTGCGCGACTTCCTGCAAGATTCATAATTTGGCCCAGTCAACGCGAAGTTCGGCGTCGCTCATGAGTCTTGCGCGCAATCGCGCTCCACCGGTTCACGGCGGGTGCCCGAACCATCGATCCGCCGGTTGCCGACGCACCAGCCAAACAAAAAGAGCCGCCCTTGCGGGCGGCTCTCAATTGGGTTTGCCGGCGTGAGCGCTCGGCACCCCTGTGCTTAGAACTTGTAGCTGAAGCTGCCGTAAATACGGCGGCCCAGCGCACCATAGAGACCAGTGTCGATGTGGGCGTCCGTGTTGCTCGGCGACGTCGGGCCGAACTTGTTGAATACGTCGTCCATGCCGAGGGTCACCGTCAGACCGGTGAGATACTTGACCTCACTGCCGAAGATGTAGGCCGCCTGCAGGTCATACTGCGTGTAGTCGTTGACGTGGGTGTTCACGCCTTCGACGCCGCTGTAATCATAGAGCGACGGCACATAGGTGTGGGCGATCTGGGCGGAGAACTTGCCACGAGTGTAGCCGAACGTCGTGTAGGTGCGCCAGTCGGGGATCGTGTTGAAGTTGCCGCTGACGTAGTTCGAGTATTCGGTGAAGCCGTTGGTCGGCAGCGAGCGAATGCTCCAGTGGCGGTAGGCGGTGAGCGTGTTGTTGATGGTGAACTTGCCCACCTTCTCAACGTTGAACGTGTATTTGATGTTCATGTCCGCACCACTGACCTTCACGGCACCGAGATTGATGGTCTGATCGTTGACGTAAACGTGATCGAGACCGGCGCCCGTGACCTGGCCGGGCGCCGTGATCGGGTTGCCGGTGTCGAAGTAGGCGGAAGAATTGCCGCCGGGGCCGATCTTCACGTGGGAAGCGTAAAGGGAAGCCGCTCCCAGTTTTTCGACGTCACGCAGGATGGTCGTCGCACCAATGCCGCTGTAGATGACGCCGTAGCGGTTAACCCGGAAGTAATCGATCGCGATGGAGAAGCCTTTGAGCTTCTTTGGCGAGTAAACGAAACCGGCGGTGGTGTTTTCCGAGGTCTCGGGCGTCAGGTTGAGATTCGACCCACCCCGGCTGTTGGCTTGACCCGAAGCCGTCACGCCGGTGGCGACACCGGACGAATTGTAACCCGGGACCGTCAGCACGGACGTGAAGCCGAGGCTGCTCGGGCCATAGAGGCTGTAGAGGCTGGGCGCCGCGAAGGACTTCGAGAACGTGCCGCGCACGACGAGTTCATCGCCAAAGGGCTGCCAGCGGATGCTATACTTCGGCACGGTGGATTTCTTCTGCACGCGTGAGTAATCGTCGTGGCGCACCGCACCGTCGAAATCGAGCTGGTTGACGACCGGAACGGACATCGACTTGCTGATGAGTGGCACCTGGAGTTCGAGCACTTCGGAGTAAACGTTGCGGCCCATCGCCGACGGCGTGATGGACACACCGCTATCCCAACCGAAGGTGTTGACGTTGGAGTTGCGGTCCGAATTCAACGAGAGGGACTCGCGCTGAACTTGGAGGCTACCCGCCATATTGACGTTGCCGGCGGGCAATTCGAACAGCTTGCCGCGGACGAGCACGTCGTAAGTGGCCAGCTTGCTGAGATAGTTGACATACGCACTGCCCACGACGGCCTGCAGGGCTGCATCCGAGTTGATTCGGGCCGTCAAATCGAGCAGACCGGAGGCGACCGCCGTGATGCGCGCGCTGGTGGCGATGAGGCCAGGGTTGACTGAGTTCTGGCGATTCTCGCCGTAATTGGCCGCCGCTTCCCAAGACCAGTTGGAGTCAATGGTGCCCTTCAGCCCGATGACGCCGCGCAGGGCGTTGGTGTCGAAGAAATACATGCGGGGCACATTGATGAAGCGATTGGCAGCGACGATGGTCCCATCGGTCGGATTGTTCGGATCCGTCGCCGCGAGGGTAGCGGAGATCGGCTGGCCATTGAGCTGGCTGAAATTGCTCGTGGACGAGGCGATGAAATCACCGAACGCCGTGAGTTTGTCATTAATTTTGTGGCTGAAGGCGAGCGTCGCGGACTTGCGCTCGTTGCGCCCCAGCAGCGTAGGCTTGTTGGCCAGATTGAAGAACGGCTGAATCGTCGTGCTGGTATACGGACCGGCGTAAACGCCGTTTGCCACGAGCGTCGCGATCGGCAAGTGCCCAGCGGGCGGAGCGTTGAGCGACGGGTTCAGCAGATAGTAGCTCGAGCCGACCACGATGACACCCGCAAAGGTCGAGGTGCCGTAGATCGGATTGCTATACGCCCGCTCGAATTGGAAAAGCGGATCCGAGCGATACCAGTCACCGGAGACGCTGATGCTGGTCTTGCCGTTGGACACACCGGCCACGAGGTGGCCATGGCGCTCAGCCCAGTTGCCTTGATTCGGGGAGTAGCCGTAACCACCGCCGACTTCGAGGCCCTGATAGTCGGTCTTCATGACGATGTTGACGACGCCGGAAACGGCATCGGAACCGTAGAGGGCGGATGCGCCGTCGGTGACGACTTCCACGCGCTCGATCGCCGCAAGCGGGATCAGATTGAGATCGACGAACTCGTAACCACCACGGGCGGCGACGCCTGCGAACGGAGCGCGGCGACCATTGATGAGGACGAGGGTCGGGAGATTGCGCAGCTCAACCTGCGCGCCGCCGTTGGTCGAGCCGGAGCCGACGTTGGCGTTGTTAGTGCCGAGGTTGGTGTTACCAGCCAACTGGGGCATGGTCTTCTTCAGCACTTCGAGAAGATTGCTGTTCACGCCCGTGGCCTCGATGTCCTTGGCGGAAAGAACCGTCACCGGGACGGTCGGAGCCAAGGCGGCTTGTGGGAGGTAGGAACCGGTAACCTCGAATTTTTCGAGGGTCGTCACATCGGTGGTCGATGCCGCCGGTGCCGTTTGAGCGCTGGCGGAGGTCAGGAAAAGGCCGGCGGACGCCGCAGAAAGCGACGCAAGCACGGCCGCAAACTTTAGCAGTTTGGGTGTGGTCATAGTGTGTAGTTTGTCTGTGGTAGGTGGCTACCGCGGCTTGCAGCCGCATTAGCGGTTGGCGTTACATTTCTGCTACATTCCGGTCTCGCAACCTTTTTTTGCGCCAGAATGCTATGTCCCGCGCCGCAATGCACTTGAAACGCGCCAAAGGACTAACAACACGCGTTCATGCACTTGCGCTTTACTCCATGAACCGCGTAATATCAGCCGTCATGCGACTCCCGTTACTCCTGCCAGCGATGCTACTTTTTGCCTCGGCAACCTTGGCCGCTCCAACTGACGGACTCCTCAGCCGCCTCCTGACTCCCGAGGAGTTTGCCCGTGCGGGCTTGGCCAAACTGAGTCCGGCTGAACTGTCGGCACTTGAAGCTGCGCTCTCCACTCACTCGTTGCCCTTGGCCGTGAAGGCGGTGCCGCCGCCAGCCAAGCCGGCGCCCGCGGCCGTTCGTCAACCCGCCGCCCCAGATCTCGGCGCCGAACAAGTCGCGACCACCGCTGCAGCCGTCGACACCGCGGCTGAAGTCCGCACTAATATTGAAGGCACGCTCGAGGGATACTCCGGCCGCGCCATCTTCCGACTCGCCAACGGCCAAATCTGGCAGCTCCGAAACTCCGAAACCGCGTCGTTCGCGACTAAGCTCGTCAACCCCGAGGTCGTCATCACCCGCGGTTTTGCCGGCTACAAGATGCTCATCGTTGCCGCCGATCGCATCGCTTACGTCAAACGCCTCCAGTAATAGATCTGGGGCTCTCCCGTCTTTCCGCCTCACCATGCTCCCGATCCGCACCCTGCTTTCGTTTTCCTGCGCCCTCCTCGCAGTTACGCTTCGTGCCTCCGAACCAGGTGGCCCGCTGATCCCGCTGGAGGATTTCTTCGCCGATGCAGAAATCAAATCGGTGCAGGTCGCACCCGATGGCCGGCACATCGCCTGGCTCTCGCCGGTGCAAGGCATCACGTCGCTCATGTTGTTCGACCTCGACACCGGCAAACCCGATCTGCTGGCGCGGCCCAACGACGAAAACATCGCTCAGTTCTTCTGGAAGGGCAGCGACCGAATCGTTTACGGCGGCGACCTAGGCGGCAACGAGTCTCAGGCGCTCGTCGCGGTTGACATCAAGACCAAGAAGTTCACCCACCTCGCCGATTCCTACAAGGAGGGCGTCAACGAAGACGCCGCCACCGCCCGGATCGTCGACAGCCTCAGGTTTGATCCCAATCACCTGCTCATCGAGGGACGCAGCAGCCGGCGCGGACTGCATTTCGAGCTGGCGCTGCTCGACGTGCGCAACGGTGAACGTGTCAGCGTCGGCGGCGCGGATAAGGACACGAAGGATTGGGTCACCGACGCTACCGGCGTCGTGCGGGCCCGCGCGCGCGTCAGCGGCGACGAGGAATTTCTCGAAGCGCGCCCTGACGGCCGGAGCGGTTTCGTCAGGATCGCTGAGACGCCTCTGCAGTTCGTCGTCTACGGAAAATCGGCGCTGTTTGAGCCGCTGTCCTTCAACGCCAATCTGGAAACACTCTATATTGTCCGGCATTTCGCCGACAAACCTGGCTCTGCGCTCTTTGCATTCAACACCCACACGATGGCTTGGGGCGAACCGCTGTTCCAAACCGACGAAGGCGAAATCTCGAGCGTCATTCTTTCGTGGGACCGGACCAAACTGCTTGGGATCAGTTGCGACGGCGAAAAGGAGCCGCGCGTCCAATGGCTCGATGCCGGCCGCGAAAAACTCGAGCGACAAATCAAAGCCACTTTGCCGCCGGGCCTCTTCACCCGGATCGTCAGCACCTCGCAGGATGAAAAAATCTTCGTGGTGAGCGCGCGCAGCGACGTGAACCCCGGCATCTATTTCCTGCTCGATCTGCGTGGCAAACCCCAGTTCGTGCAGCTCGGCCGCGTCAACGGCCATGTCGATCCCGCGGCGCTGCAGCCCATGCAACCGATCAGTTACACCGCCCGCGACGGTCAGGCGATCCACGGTTACCTCACGCTGCCGAAGAACGCCGAAGGCCACCGCGTGCCCCTGATCCTTCATCCTCACGGTGGCCCCTTCGGTATTCGTGACGACTGGCGTTTCGATCCCGAAGTCCAGTTTCTCGCGAGTCGCGGCTATGCGGTTCTCCAGCCGAACTATCGCGGCTCGGGCGGTTACGGTGTGCCGTTCCTCTGGGCCGGCCACCACGAGTATGGCGGCAAGATGCAGGATGATCTCACCGACGCGGTGAAGTGGGCGATCGATCGCGGCATCGCGGATCCCGCGCGGGTTTGCATCTCGGGCGCGAGCTACGGCGGCTACGCGGCGCTCGCGGGCGTCACGTTCACGCCCGACCTCTATTGCTGCGCGGTGAACTACGTCGGCGTCTCGGACCTCGCTATCGTCACCAGCCCCGGTCGCTTCGGCGGCAACCTCAACGATAATTTCATCCGCACGTGGATCGGCGCCGATCACGACACGCTCTTTAACCATTCGCCCGTCAACTTCGTCGAACGCATCCGCGTGCCGACGCTCCATGCCTATGGCGAAAACGATCCGCGCGTCGTCATGAAAAACTGGACCGAACTGGAGGCCGAACTCAAACGCTTCAACAAGCCCTACGAATCCGTCCGCGAAGAGAACGAAGGCCACGGCTTCCAGCACGAGAGTGCGCGCATCGCGTTCTACCGTAAAATGGAGCAGTTCCTCGCCGCCAACCTCGCGCCCAAGACAGTAGAACGCGTCGAGGTCGGCCCGCTCAAGACGTTGGATCTGCCCGCGAAATAGCACGGGTTATTCGGCTGGCAGCGCATCGCCCCGCCAAGCTCGTGGTAACAGTTGCACCGCGCGCAACTCGTCAGCCATAGTCTCCGCCGACGTCCCATGAAAGAGCTGCAAGCTATCGTCCGCGCCCTCCTCGCCCCCACGACCGGCAAAACGGTCCTCGCCACGCTCGTTACGGTCGAAGGCTCCTCCTATCGCCGACCAGGTGCACGATTGTTGATTGCTGCCGGCGGACTCACCTTTGGTTCGATCAGCGGAGGGTGCTTGGAGGAGGACGTGCTGGCGCGGGCCAAGCGGGTCATGGCGACCGGCCAGGCCGAGACGGTCGTCTATGATACCACCAGAGAAAACGATCTCGTTTGGGGCGTCGGGTTGGGGTGTCACGGCGTCGTCAACGTCGTGATCGAGAGACTGCCGCCCCGGCCGGCGTGGGCCGTCGCACTCGATGAAAATATCACCGTCCGCCGCTCCACCGCCCTCGCCATCGTGCACACGGCGAGCACGACGGTTCCGCTCGGCACGCGGCTCGCGGCTGAACTTCCCGCCGACGCCATCCCCGTGACCGGAGTGTTTCTCAACATCGTCCCGCCCCTCACCGCGCTCGTCATCTTCGGGGCCGGCGACGACGCGCAACCCCTTGCTCGGCTGGCGCACGAACTCGGCTGGCACGTCACCGTCGCCGATCCGCGACCGGCCTTCGCGACCTCGCCGCGGTTTCCAACCGCCGAGCGGCTCGTCGTCGCACCCGCCGCCGAGCTCGCCGGACGCAGCTCGCTCGATCCCGGCACGCTCGCCGTGGTAATGACGCACCATTACGTGCACGATGTGCCACTCCTCCGCACGTTGTTGCCGCAGCCCCTCGCCTACCTCGGTCTGCTCGGTCCGAAGAAACGCGCCGCCAAAATCCTCGCCGATCTCGCGGGCGAAGGCGTGGTCCTGACACCCGCGCAACACGCTCGACTCCACGCCCCGGTCGGCCTCGATCTTGGCGCCGACTCGCCGGCACAGGTGGCGCTCGCCATCATTGCCGAGATGCAAGCCTCCCTCTCCGGTCGCGATGCCCGTCCGCTGCGTCAGCGCACCAGGCCCATCCATTCATGAGTGAATCGCAGCCCCCGTTTCATTTCGGCGCCGTCATCCTCGCGGCGGGCGAATCCACGCGCATGGGCACTCCAAAACAACTGCTTCCACTCGATGGCCAGCCGCTGGTCGTCCGCGCCGTCGAAGCCGCGCTCGACTCGTCCGCCTGGCCGGTCGTGGTCGTCCTCGGTGCTCACGCGGAAAAAATCCGCCCTCTCTTCGCCCGTCTGCCCGTGCTCATGGCGGAAAACTCTGCCTGGAACGAAGGCATGGCCGCCTCGATTCGCACTGGCGTCACGACCCTTCGCCAGTTTTCCCGCCAGCTCGATGCCGCGCTCGTGGCGCTCTGCGATCAACCCGCATTTTCCGCCGACATCATTGCGCAACTCGTCGCCGCCCAGCGGACAACCGGCCGCAGCATCGTGGCCGCCCGCTATTCAGGTCGGCACGGTGCGCCCGCGTTGTTTCTCCGCGAACACTTCGAAACCCTCACCCATTTGACCGGCGAGGAAGGCGCCCGCGTGCTCCTCAATGGCGACGTCTCGCGGGTTGCCTCGGTCGATCTCCCCGCCCTCACCTTCGATCTCGACACGCCCGCCGACTACGCCGCCGCGGAAAAAGGCACCCCATGAAAACGATTATCTTCCTTCTCGCGCTCCTCGCTCCCCTCGCGCTCTCAGCCGCGCCGGACAAAGAAAAAATCAAAAAGGAAGTCGCTGCACTGGAGGAGGCGTTCTGCGCAATGGCGCAGGATCAAGGCCTGCTCGCCGCGTTTTCGCATTTTGCCGCGCCCGACGTCGCGTTCATCGACACCGACCCGCGGAAATTCCGCGGCCTCGACGCTGTCCGCGAACGCCTCGGCCCCGATCAGCCCGGCGTGAAACTCACTTGGTCCGCCACGTTCACCGACGTCTCCAACGACGGCACGCTCGGCTACAACTACGGCCGCTACGAATCTCGCCGCTTCGGCGCCGACGGCAAAGAAATTGTCCGCGGCGGCTGGTTCCTCACCATCTGGAAACGCCAGCCCGACGGCACGTGGCGCTATGTGATGGATAACGGCGCGCCTGATCGTCCGCCCGCGCCGCCGACTTCCGAAGGAGTGAAGAAAAACTAGCGGCCCACTACGGCAACTTCGCCTCGGCCACCGTCTTCGTCTGCGCCGCGCGAAAATCGTCCAGCGCCTTTTTGATCGTCGCGTCGCTGAGCGCGAGGATCGCGGCGGCAAACAGCGCCGCGTTGATCGCGCCGGGTTTGCCGATCGCGAAGGTGCCGACGGGAATCCCACCCGGCATCTGCACCATCGAGAGCAACGAATCGAGGCCCTTGAGCGCCGCGCTTTCCATCGGCACCCCGAGCACCGGCAACGGTGTGACGGCCGCCGCGACGCCGGCGAGATGCGCCGCGCCGCCCGCGGCCGCGATGATGACCTTGAGCCCGCGTGCCTCCGCACCGCTGCACCACTCGATCGCGAGGTGCGGCGTGCGGTGCGCGCTCAGAGCGCGGCGTTCACACGCGATGCCGAGTCGCTCGAGCGTTTTCACGCAATGCTGCATCACTTCCCAATCCGAGGTGCTGCCCATAATGACTCCGACGAGTGGTTGCGCCATGCCCGACGTTTTCGAGGACGGTGGCGCGCATGTCAGCCTCGAAATGCGTCACACGCGCCTTGACTCCACCCTGCTGGGCGCGAGACGTGATTCATGCTCACGCCCATTCTGGTGCAACCCGCGCGTAGTCCGAACCTGTGGCCGCGCGCCGCCCTCATCGTCGCCATCGCGTTGTTCGCCAGTTGCGGCCGCTCGGAGAACGCCGCGCCGGCCGCGCCAAAGCCACCGCCCATTTTCGCGGTGCTCGACACAGAGAAGGGCGCGATCGAAATCGAACTGCTGCCCGGCGATGCGCCGAAGACCGTCGAGAATTTCCGGCTGCTCGCCGAACGCGGCTACTTCGACGGCCTGAAATTCCACCGCATCGTGAAGGACTTCATGCTCCAAACCGGCGATCCGCTCGGTACCGGCAAGGGTGGCGCCAGTGTTTGGGGTAAGCCGTTCGACGATGAGATTCGGAAAAATTCGCCGCTCTACCGACTCGGTGCGGGCTACGTGCGCGGCATTGTTGCGATGGCCAATGCCGGTCCCAACACCAACGGCAGTCAGTTCTTCATCTTGCAACGGGATTATCCGCTCCCGCCGAATTACACCATTTTCGGCCGCGTCAGCCAGGGCCTCGCTGTCGTCGACGCGCTCGCCGAGACTCCGACAAAGCGCGGGCTCGATGGCATGATGAGCGTGCCCATCACGCCGCCGGTGCTCCGAAAAGTCACGATCCGCCAGCCGGCCACCCCAATGGTGCCGGCGAAACCTTAGAGCAACGACACGCCCTTCGGCACGCGCACGACCGTCGTGCCGGCGATCTTGTCGTGCCACGACTGCTTGTCGTCGTCGATGGCAACCCAGAGGAAACCGAGACCGACCACCGCAAGCGAGAGGAAGCAGCCGAGGGCACGCACAATCGCGGTCGCCCAATCGATCTCGCGGTCGTCGAGGCGCACGACTTTCAGGCCGCACACGATTCCGCCGATCGTCGTGCCTTTGAGTTTCCACATGACGGCACCGTAGGCGGCCAACGCGAGGAGGATGAGCTTCCCGTCGTGGAACACCATCGCGCTGACGATGCCGATAAGGATGAAGTCGAGCAGGAGCGCCGCCGTGCGAATCAGGAAACCGGCGCGCGGATGCGTCGCCGCAGAGATGGCCGGTGCCGCCACCAGCGCCGCCATCACCGGAGGGATCGCAACTGGCGCTGGCACGACGGGCGGCGTGGTCGGAGCCATCGCGGAAACGGCAGGCTCGCTCGCGACCACGCCCACCGCACCGAATCCGGGGGACGTCATCGGCATCGCAGCCGGAGCCGACGGCACGACCGGAACAAACGCCGCGGGGGCAACGGGTGCCGGAGCGGCGGGCGCGGGCGGCGTTGGCGTGGATTTCTCACGCTTGTTGGCGAGCATGAGCGTGAAGATCACGACGCCGAGCCCAAGCAGGTTGAACGATTGTTGGACAAGAGTGCCGACGAGCGGCACGCAATAGAGGAGCAGCACAATCACGCCACCGATCAACACGGCAAAGACGGCGTGCTGGAACAGGCCCTCACCAAAAAACTTGGTGATGCGCCGGCCGACCCAGGCGAGCATGACGGTCTTGCCGAGGAATCCCGCAGCGATCAGCCCAAGCATGAGGAAGGGCACGGCCGCGATGCCGATGATCGTGATGCAGAGCAAGACGATCAGCACCGGGATGAGCAGCGTGCTCAAGACCGCGGCGAGAATCGAGGCGCCGGGGCGCGTCTCGAGCGTCGTCAGGCATTTGTCCACGCCGCGGGGAAAAATGAGCGCGATGAGTGCGTAGAGTGCGAAGAACGCCAGCGCGAAGGCCCACGCAAACTGGACCTCGGGTGAAAACGAGAGTGGTCGGCCCAGCATCGCGCACTCGCGAAACCAGGTCTGGAGGCCGGCGAAGTGCGGCACTCCGTGGCCAATCGAGACATTCTGCACGTGACCGTGGATGATCGCTTTCGGGTCGCGTTTCACCGTGCCACCGACGGAGACGACATCTCCGCCGACTTCAGCGTCGGGCCCGAGCTCGACGTCGCCCATGACGGCGACGACGGCATCGCCGACTTTGCTGTTCACATAATTATTCCCGAGCACCGCGACCGCCGCGTTGCCGACAGGACCGGTCACGTGGGTGTTGCCGAGGATTGAGACGACTGCATCGGCGACTTCGCCTTCACTGGTGGACGAGCCGACAATCGAAACGACCGCGTCGGCCTTCTGGTCTTTGGCGAGGAAGGAATCGTGCGCGATAGAGACGACGGCGTTGTCGCCATCGCGGGTGAGGTTAAGGCCTTCCATGCGGGCGCGGCCGGGGCGACGCGGACTATTGGGCGCCGCGGGTGGAGCGTCGGGAGCGGGAGTCGCGTCGAGCCGGCGAAGATCGGGCGCCTTCTGATCGGCAGCGGGCGTGGTGGCAGTCGGTGCTGCGGCGGGCGAAGCTTCAGCCGCAGAAGTCGCGGGGGTGATTGTGGGTGCGGGTGCGACGGCGGGCGAAGGCTGAGCAACCGGTTCGGCGACGGGCGCGGGCTTTTCTAGCGCGAGCGCGGCGAAGGTCAGAGTGAAAAATAGCGCGACGGTGGCGCCAAGGAAATGTTTTGGGGTGAAGATTTTCATGACATAGAGAAGGTGAATTTTAACGATTGGCGTAGAGCGTGCGGTAGGCGGCGGTGCCGAGTCCGAAGAGCGTGGCGTAAAGTGCGATGAAGAGCGCGGCGCCGCCGTAGAGCCAAATCGACGGGATGCCGTGGAGCAGAGTCGCGCCGAAGTCGGCTGCGCTGTGCCCGAGGTTTCGGGCGATTTCCATCCAGGCGACTTGCGGCGCGAACGCCTCGGCGAGTTGCACGCGGTCGAAGCCCGCCATGACCCAGACGACGGCCATGAGTGCGACTTTCGCGAGGCCGGCGGAGACCACGATAAACGCGCCACGGGCCGCCACGGGCCAGTGTGCGAACGATTGCCGCCACCACGGGAGCGCGGCCCGGCGGGCGAGTTCGGCAAACACCCGCGATTCCAGCGAGCGCGGCGCGCGGCGGGCCGGCAAATCGCGGAGGGCGGTGCTGACGAAACGCTCAAGGTGTTTTTCGGATTCGGGAGAGGGTTTCATAGCGAGATTTTTTCGTGCGCGGTGCCGGCGCGTTGGAGAATTTTGGCGAGCGCGGCGCGGGCACGCAGGATGTCGGTCTTCACCTTGGCGAGGGAGACGCCGAGTTTTTTGGCAATGTCTTCGTAGGGCAGATCTTCGAAATGGTAGAGCACGAGCGGTACGCGCTGGTGAGCGGGAAGTTCGTCGAGCGCGCGTTCGATGAGGGCGCGGCGTTCCTCGGCATCGACGTCGGAGAAAAAAGTTTCGGGCGCGGCAAACTCCACGTCCACTTCATCACTCGCAGCGTCGTCGCGGCGAAACTCCGAGAAAAATTTCCAGCGGTTGCGGTAGCGCGAGAGGTGGTTGAGGGAGAGGTTGGTGGCGACGGTCTTGAGCCAGCCGCCCGCAGTCGGGCTGGTGCGCAACTGTTCAAAATGCTCGTGGGCTTTCAGAAACACATCCTGCGCGATGTCCTCGGCCTGCGCCTCATTGCCGGTGAGGCGGGCGGCGGTCGAGAAAACCATGTCCTGATAGGCGCGCATGAAGGTAGTGAAGTCGGCCGGGGGGATCAGCCCCGAGGGTGTGGTTTGCACTGGAGGTTCATCGTTCATGTCCAGAACACGGCCCGTGCCGAAAAGTCGCAGGAAAATCTCTGGCACCCGGCCGCGACGGCGGCGAGCGCGAACCGGGCGGCGCAACCTGATCTCCGAAAAGATACCCAGCCGCTCAGCGCCAGAATCGGCCGCAGGATCGGGACCAAGCCCTACCGTTTCGCGGCACGCCGCACCTGTTTCTTGACAGCTGGCGCCGCCGGGGTCTTCGCCACCGCGTCATGGGCGCTGCGCCGGCCCGCGTCCGGGCCCAACGCCCAGCGCACCGCGGCCAGTGCGTGGATTTCCGTGCTGTCAAACAGCGGCAGCGCGAAATCGTCCGCATGCAGCAGCAACGCCAGCTCCGACGAGCCCAGCATGATCGCCTGCGCTCCGCGCAGGCGCAGATCCTTCGCGAGCCGCAGCAGCACCTCGCGCGATTCCTCGCGCACAATCCCGCGACACAGTTCGTTGTAGATGATGCGGTCGATCTCGTCGAAGTCCGCCGGGGCCGGCACGAGGAATTCCAGCGGCAGCCGCCGGTGTCCGGCGCGGGCCGCGGGCCGTTCGAGGAGAAAGTCATGCTCCAACGTGAAGCGCGTGCCGATGAGCCCGAGGCGGTTGACACGCGCGGTGCGCGCTTCCGCGAGCACGGCGTCGCCGATGTGCAGCACCGGAATCGTCACCGCCGCAGTGATCGCCTCGAACACATAGTGCATGAGGTTCGAGCACAGCACCACCGCATCGGCGCCGGCGCGCTCGAGCATCTGCGCGGCCTCGGCGAGCGCCGCGCCGGCATCGTTCCAGCGATTGGCTTTCACCAGTGAATCGATCGTCTGGAACTCGAGGCTGTTGATCACCAGCCGCGCGGAATGCAGGCTGCCGTAGCGGTTGCGCACCTCCTCGTTAATGAGCCGGTAATAGAGGGCGGTCGATTCCCAGCCGATGCCGCCGATGAGACCGAGGCATTTCATGCGCAGCGGTGAAAGCAGGATTCACCGCAATCGGCAATCTCGCGCTCGCGCACCATAGAACGCCCCGCTATGCTCGACATAAGATACGGTTCAACGCCTCCGGCCCACGGCCTCGTCCGTTGCGCCGGCGCCCGCGGGCCCCGCAATCAAAGACTCATGAGCACTCCTCCCTCCACCCCAGCCGCCGGCTTTCTGCCCGCCGATCCCGTCCTCGAAGCCCGCGTCCGCGCCATCGGCGAAAAACTTTTCACCCTGATGGATGCTCATCCCGCGCCCGGCATCTTTTCCAAAAAAGGCGCCTATGCCCGCGTGATGGACTGGGCGATGAAAGACCCGGCGTTCAAGGCGCAACTCTTCCGTTTCGTCGACGTGCTGCCGACGCTGAAATCGTCCGCCGAAATCGTCCGCCACCTCCAGGAATACCTCGGCGACAAAGCCGTCGAGCTCAACCCCGCGATGAAGGTCGGCCTCGCCGCGTCATCGTTCGCGCCGGGTCTCGTTGCCGGCCCGGTCAAGGCCAACGTCGTCTCGATGGCCGCGCAATTCGTTGCCGGCGCGACACCCGAAGATCTCGTCAAGCAGCTCCGCAAAAACACCCAACTCGGCCTCGCCACCACGATCGATCTCCTCGGCGAGACCGTCGTGAGCGAGCAGGAGGCCGACGTGTTTCTCCAGCGCAACCTCGACGTGCTCGATACCGTCGCCGCCGCGTTCGCGAAAGAGCCAGCTCCCGGCTTTAGCGACGTCGGCCCCGGCGGCCCGCTGCCACGCCTGAATCTCTCGGTGAAAATCTCCGCGCTCACGCCCGACGTTCACCCCGCCGATCCGGAAAACTCCACCGCGGCGCTGAAGAAACGCCTCCGCCCGATCCTCCGCCGCGCCGCCGCCGTCGGCGCATTCGTCAACTTCGACATGGAGAGCTACAAGCTGAAAGACCTCACGCTTGCGCTCTTCAAATCGATCCTCGAGGAACCCGAGTTTCGCACGCAGCCCGCGATCGGCATCGCGCTGCAAGCCTACCTGCGCGACTGCGAACACGATCTCCGCGACCTCATCGCGTGGGCCCGTCACAACCAACGCCTGCTCGGCATCCGCCTCGTGAAAGGCGCCTACTGGGACTACGAAACCATCCTCGCCCAACAGCGCGAATGGCCGAGTCCCGTGTGGTCGAAAAAACCGGAAAGCGACGCAAACTACGAAAAACTTTCGCTCCTCCTCCTCGAAAACATCGACGTCGTCTCGCCCGCCTTCGCCTCGCACAACGTCCGCTCCTGCGCCCACGTCATCGCTCAAGCCGAGCGCCTGAAGATTGATCCGCGCGCCTACGAATTTCAGGCGCTCTACGGCATGGCCGACGAATTGAAGAGCGCGCTGCTCGGCAGCGGTCACCGTGTCCGCGAGTATTGCGCCATCGGCGAACTGCTCCCCGGCATGGCCTACCTTGTCCGCCGTCTCCTCGAGAACACGAGCAACGAAGGTTTCCTCCGCCAAAAAAATCTCGGCGAAGCCTCGAAGGATCAACTCCTCGGCAACCCGGTCGAAAAAATCGCGTCAGCCCCCGCGCCCCTCGCGCCTCATCCGCGCGCCGCTGGCGAATTCGTCAACGCGCCCAACACCGACTACACGCTCGCCGCCAGTCGCGAAAAGCAACTCGCCGCGCTGAAAAACTTCGAGGCGACGCAGCTCGGAAAAAAATGGCCCTGCATCATCAACGGCAAAAAGATCACCGACCGGCCGTTCTTGCCCTCCGTGAATCCCGCCCGGCCCGCGCAGATCGTCGGCTACTGGGCGAAGGGCACAGTGCAGGACGCTGAGGACGCCGTCGCCGCGTCCGTCGCGTTTTTCCCGAAATGGCGCGCCACACCCGTCGACGACCGCGCGAAAATGCTCGAACGCGCCGCCGACCTCATGGAGTCGCGCCGCATGGAGATCAATTCGCTCCTCATCCTCGAAGCCGCGAAACCGTGGATCGAGGCCGACGGCGACACCTCCGAGGCGATCGATTTTCTGCGCTTCTACGCGGTCGAGATGCGCCGCATGGCGAAGCCCGTCGTCACCCAGCGCATCCCCGGCGAACGCTGCGTCCAAACATGGACGCCCCGCGGCGTCGGCGTCGCCGTGGCACCATGGAATTTTCCGCTCGCGATCCTGACGGGCCTCACGGTCGCACCGCTCGTCGCGGGCAATTGCGTCATCATCAAGCCAGCGCGCCAGACCTCGATCATTGGCGCGTTCCTGATGAACATCCTCGTTGAGTCCGGCGTGCCGGCGGGTGCGCTGCACTATCTCCCCTGCTCCGGCGCCGACGCCGGCGCGCACCTCGTCGCGCACCCGAAGGTGGATTTCATCGCGTTCACCGGCTCGCGCGAAACCGGCTGCGGCATCTGGGCGGAAGCCGGCAAGACGCGTCCCGGCCAACTCAACCTGAAAAAAGTCGTGTGCGAAATGGGCGGCAAGAATGCCATGATCGTCGACAACGACGCCGACCTCGACGAGGCGATCCCGGCCGCAATTTACAGCGCGTTCGGATTTGCGGGGCAAAAATGCTCCGCGCTCTCGCGGCTCATCGTGCTCGAGGAGGTTTACGACGAATTCATCGCACGTTTTCTTTCCGCGTGCCCGTCGCTCCCCGTCGGCGATCCGTCGCTCCCTGGCACGATCGTCAATCCGGTCATCGACGAGGCCGCGCAGAAATCCATCCTCGGCTACATCGAGGCCGGCAAACAGGAATCGAAACTCGCGTGGCAGGCCACGCTCTCGCCCGAGGCCGTCGCCAGCCAAGGTTACTACGTGCCGCCAACCGTGTTCACCGGCTGCAAGGTCGAACACAAAATCGTCCGCGAGGAAATCTTCGGCCCCGTGCTCGCCGTCCTCAAGGCCCGCGATCTCGACGAGGCATTTGCGATGGCCAACGCCTGCGACTACGCACTCACCGGCGGATTTTTCTCACGCAGCCCGAAGGCGCTCGAACGCGCCCAGCAGGAATTTCTCGTCGGCAACCTCTACCTCAACCGCGGCTGCACCGGCGCGGTCGTGCAGCGGCATCCGTTCGGCGGATTCAAGATGAGCGGCGGCGGCACGAAGGCCGGCGGCCGCGAGTACCTGGAGAACTTCCTCTTCCCGCGCCTCATTGCCGAAAACGTGATGCGCCGCGGCTTCACGCCGCCGGAAGAGTAATTCGAAAAAACGATCTCACACCGCCTGCGCGCAAAGCAGCACGTAGTGCGCCCGCGCCCGATCTGCACATTCCTCCAGATCGGTTTCGGTGACGCCGGCGAGCGTGAGCTTCGCGGGCGTCGCCTCCCAGTGGCCCGTCTCGCCGGGCAAATCGAGGCCGAAGCGGGCGGCGACGCCGCACGCGAGATTCAGCACGCACGCGCCGACGTTCGAATCGACATCCGCCAGCGGATCGAAATGGCCGCGCACGGAATCGGAAAGTTCGGCTGGAAACCGCCAGTGTTCGAGCAACGTCGTCGTCACTTCGGCAGATGTGACGCCGAAAGTTTTCTTTTCCCACTCGGCGACCGATGGCCACTCCGCTTCACCGGGATACACTTTGCCTTGGCCCGAGCCTTCGAGGATGACGCGACCGAGCGTGCGCAACAGACCAGCGGTGTAGGCGAGCCCGGGCTCGCGGCCCGCCCGGCGCGCGAGCACCTCGGCGGCGGCGGCTGTCGCGACCGAGTTTTCCCAAAGCCGACTCGCCTTGAGCCGATAGGTGAAAAGGTCCTCTTGGCACACCTGTTGGATCGCGGCGAGCGCGACGAGCCTGTGGATTTCGTTGAAGCCGACGTGCTGCACGGCGGATTCGAGCGATTCGTTGCGCACGCGGATGCCGAAGAGCACGCTGTTGCTCATCCGGACGACGTGAAACGTGAGCGCCGGATCGAGCCGGATGATCTGCACGATGTCCTTCAGATCGGTCTCGTCGTTGGCGAGCATTTCGCGGAGTCGGGCAAACGTTACCGTCGCCGGGGCGAGGGTGTTGCCCAAGTTGATAATGGATTCGCGAGTGATGGACATAGGTTTGCGGAAGAAGCGCATCCCTTCACTCGGCACGATCGGCCCGCCGCCTGAGCGATTTCTTTCGGGGCCTAAAAATCCAATGCCTTCATGGGCCCTATCTTCACGCCGAAGCGCTCGCTGTAGGGCTTCACCCGCAGGAAATCCGTCCGTTTCAGATCGATGCTGCCGCCAAACTTCAGGAACAACACCGAGGCCGTCCCCGCGCCAGAGATCGACGTCATTACCGGGACAAACTTCGGGTCAACGACGCCGAAGTCGACGTTGGCCGCTCCGCCTTGGATCTTGATGACCAGTTTCACCCGAAACGAGTCGCGCAGGCGCAGCGTTACATTTTCGAAGGCGCGGCGTTCCTTGTTCACGCGCGCCAGCAGCTCGAATTTTTCCACCGGCAGCGTGCTCTTGGCATCGTTGCGCAGCGGGACGTTGAAGGTGATGCTCGAGTCAGTCTCGTTCGCGACCACCGCGTGCGCGGGATCAATCGCGGCATTGTCGCCGTTGAGCCGAAATCGCGCCGTCTCGCCGCTGCCGGGTTCGTTGCCCGCGGCTTCCTCGCGAGTCAGGCGTTCACCACGACGCTCACCGCGTTTCTGGTAGTCCTTCAGTTGCCGCTCCGTCGGGGTCTGACCGTCGATTTTCAATGGCAGGTATTGCTCCGCATACGGTTTCGACGGATCGAACCGGATAACGGTTTCGCCGCGGGGCTTTCCGTCCGGATCGGCGCGGTGGCGCGTCTCCGTGTAGGCCCAGTGATCGAAATCCTGCGAAAGCTTCGTCAGGGCATCGAGCAGCAACGGCGGCACCGGCGGTGGCGTTGACTCTAATGCTGGCGCGCTAGGCACCAGCAAAGACAGCAGGACTAAGAGGAAAAACCAGCGGCGCATCAGTCTCTGAACCGTGCGCCGCGGGTTTCGTTCCGCAAGATTTTCCCGCCCTACATCCGGCAGATCAGCAGCTCGCGTTCGTAAACCATTTCCTTCGGCAAGCGGTCATGGAGATCGAGGAAGAGTTCCTCGTGGCCCATGACCTCGGCGCGCCAGGCGATGCGATCGAAGGCTTGGAGGGCATCGAACTTTTCCCGGGGAAAATCGCTCTCGGTCCAGTCGATGTCGTCGTAGTTCGGCATCCAGCCGATCGGCGTTTCGCGGCCGAGGGCCCGGCCGCGGGAGCGGTCGACGATCCATTTGAGGACCCGCATGTTTTCCGAGAAGCCGGGCCAAAGAAATTTGCCCTCGGCGTCCTTGCGGAACCAGTTCACGTGAAAAATGCGCGGCGTTTCGCTCAGCTTTTTCTGCATCGAGATCCAGTGGCGGAAATAATCGCCCATGTGGTAGCCGCAGAACGGAAGCATCGCCATCGGGTCGCGGCGCACCTTGCCGATCGTGCCGGCGGCGGCGGCGGTCATTTCGCTGCCCATCGTCGCGCCGGTATAGACGCCAGCGCTCCAATTAAACGCCTGGTAGACGAGCGGCATCGTGGTCGCGCGGCGACCGCCGAAGATGAACGCACTGATCGGCACGCCCTCAGGCTTTTCCCACGCGGGATCGATCGTAGGGCATTGCACGGCGGGCGCGGTGAAGCGCGAGTTCGGGTGCGCGGCTTTGGCGCCAGTCTGCAGCGCGATCTCGGGCGTCCATTTCTTGCCCTGCCAGTCGAGGCACTCGGAGGGTTCGCCCGCCATGCCTTCCCACCAGACGCCGCCCTCGGGGGTGAGCGCGACATTGGTGAAGATCGTGTTCTTCGCGAGCGCGGCCATCGCGTTGGGGTTGGTCTTATGCGAGGTGCCGGGCGCGACGCCGAAGAAGCCGGCTTCGGGGTTGATCGCGTGGAGACGGCCATTGGCGTCGGGCTTGATCCAAGCAATGTCGTCGCCGACGGTCCAGATTTTCCAGCCCTTCTTCTTGAAATGGGGCGGCGGGATGAGCATCGCAAAATTCGTTTTTCCACAGGCGCTGGGGAACGCCGCCGCCACGTAGGTCTTTTCGCCGTGCGGATCTTCGACGCCGAGGATGAGCATGTGCTCGGCCATCCAACCCTCGTCGCGCGCCATGTTGGAGGCGATGCGGAGCGCGAAGCATTTTTTGCCAAGGAGCGCGTTGCCGCCGTAGCCGGAGCCGAAGCTCCAGATTTCGCGCGTCTCCGGGAAATGGACGATGTATTTTTCCTTGTTGCAGGGCCACGGCACATCCTGCTGGCCCTTGGCAAGCGGGGCGCCGATCGAGTGAATGCATGGCACGACTCGCTTCTCTCCCTTGTCGATCTCGGCGTAAACGGGGAGGCCGATGCGCGCCATGATGCGCATGTTGGTCACGACGTAGGGCGAATCGGTCAGCTGCACGCCGATTTGCGACATTGGTCCGCCCACCGGGCCCATGCTGTAGGGCAGCACATACATCGTGCGACCGGCCATGCAGCCGTGGAAAAGACCGCGGAGCTTTTTCCGCATGTCGAACGGGTTGACCCAGTTGTTCGTCGGCCCCGCGCCCTCCTTGGAATGCGAGCAGATGAACGTGCGGTCCTCGACGCGCGCCACATCGCTGGCATCGCTGCGGGCATAGTAGCAGCCGGGCCAGAGCTTTTCGTTGAGCTTGATGAACGTGCCGCTCGCGACGAGCTGCGCGCAGAGTTCGTCATATTCGTCCTGTGAGCCGTCAACCCAGTGAATCGCCTTGGGTTTGCAGAGCTCGACCATTTTTTCGACCCAGCGAAGAAGATGTTTGTTTTCGCTAAGGGGTTTATCGGGAGTGGGCTTTTTCATGCAGCGCCCACGGTAGCGGCGAAGATCGCTGAGTAAACCGCAAAGCCCCGCCGCGCGCGGGAGATTAGGTTAAGAAGTAAATTTCTGTTCAGCATTAGGGAGTCGCCTTTGTGGCGGCGTTCACGCAACTTCCGCCCGTGACCAAGCTTTGCATCTTTGTTGGCACGTCGGTCTTTGGCATTGGTGGCGGTTTGCTCGCCAGTGCATTCGGCATGGACAATTTTTCGCTGGGCTCGTTCGTGCTCAGCGGTGTCGGCAGCATCGTGGGTGTTTTCGTCGGCTGGAAAGTCGCGCAAAAACTGAGCTGAGCCAGCGCGCGCTTCGCCTCGCGTTCACTTCATTGGCTCGATATGCACCGTCACATCGGTGATCGCGTGTGGCGTGGAGGCCAGCAGCGCGTCCTTCACCGCATGGGCGATGGCGTGGCCGGCGCGCACGGAGAGTTCGCCGTCGACGCGCACCTGAATGTCGACGAGATGGCTGAGACCGCTCTTGCGCACGCGCACCTTGTCGAGCGCCCGCACTCCGGGCACCACGAGCGCGACGGCGCGCACCTCGTTTGCAAACTCCGCCGTGACGGCCGTGTCCATCACGTCGCCGAGGGCCCGCAGGAACATCCCGACGCCGTTGAACGCGATCACGATGCACGCAAAGAGCGCCGCCCAACCATCGGCCGTTTCCCAACCCCGGCCACCCACCAGCGCCACCGAGATGCCGACGAACGCCGCCGCGCTCGTCACCGCATCGGACCAATGGTGCAACGCCTCGATGCTAAGCGCCGTGCTGCGCGCCGTCCGGCCCGCCGCCCCGATTTTGCGCGAGAACCACACCTTCGCCGCCACGATCACCGCCAGCAACGGCAGCGTCCACCACTCCGGTCCCGCGTGCGGCGTGAGGATCGACTGCACCGCGTGAACCGCCACCCAACCCGCCATCGCGAAAACGAACACCGCCACCGCCAGACCCGCCACCGACTCCGCCTTGCCGTGCCCGAATGGATGGTCTGCATCCGGCGGTTGGCCGGCCCATTTGAATCCAGCCCACACCACGATCGAAGTCACGACATCAAGCAACGACTCCGCCCCGTCCGCGATCAACGCGTAAGTGTGCCCGAAAATTCCGCCCGCCAGCTTCGCGATCGCCAGCATCAGGTTCAGCCCGATCCCGCGCACGACCAGCCGCGCGCTGTCCTCAGCACGCTGCTGCGTGGCCGCGTGATGACGGGCGAGTTCGGTGGGCACGCTGCCCAACGTGTCACGATCGTGCACCGCCGCCAGCCCGCAATTGACCCCATGCCTCCGCCGCGCCACGCTCTCCGCCGTCATGGCCGCGCAAATCAGCTCCTCCTCCCTCGATCCGGTGAAACAGTTCTCGGTCTTCGCCGAGAACCGCGTCGGTCGCCTCCACGATCTAATCGCACTGCTGAAGACGCACGACGTGCACGTGATGGCGCTCACCGTCCTCGACACCACCGACAGCGCCATCGTCCGCATGGTCCTCGATGATCCGGACAAGGCGCGCGAGCTGATGATCAACAACGATTTTCCCTACACCGAATGCGATGTCCTCGTGATCGAGATCTCCGACGAGTCCCAACTCAATGGCGTGCTCGGCGCCCTGTTGGAGGCCGAGATCAACATCCACTACGTCTACAGCTTCATCAAACGGCCCGAGGGCCGGACCGCGCTCGCGATCAACGCCGAAGACACCGAGATCGCCGCGCAGGCGCTCGGTCAACGCGGCTTCCGCGTGCTAACGCAACGCGACATCTCGAGGTAAAGACAAAGCAGAAACTTGGGGAAAATAAGAAAATAGAAACGTCGGAAAGAAGAATACCGGTGAGCCGGTTCGACCGCGGACTATCTCAGGTTTCGGCGGTTTCTTCTTCCTTCTTTTCCGCCAGTTCTGCTTTTCCGCCCTCAGCCCTGCACTTCGCCCATCCGCTCGCCCTCGAGTTCGTAGAGCCCGGTCATATAGCCGTTCTCAAACATCGCGCCGACCTTCAGCTCACCGAAAAACTGCACCGGCACATCCATCAGCGGCGCCACACCTTTCTTCATCTTCACGATCACCCACTCGTTCATGTTCGGCACTGCACCGTAGCAGCAGGCCATCGTGTTGCGCATCAGCAGAAATTCCGTGACGAGACCCTTCTCCATTTTCACCGGCACCATGAAGCCGGTGATGACCGCCTTCTTGCCGTTCCACTCTTTCACGCCCGCGGGGATTTGCTCCTCGCCGGTCGGTGGCTTCGCGGTCGGAGCCGCCGTCGGATCGAACGCCGGCGGGACAAAATTGTAGGACGCGAGCTGCTCGAAACCTAGTTTCAGGTAGCCATTGTCGAATTGGGCGCTCGCCGCCGGCGCCGCTACCACGCCAGTCGGTGTGCCGGCCGGCGGCACGACATCCGCGGCGCGCATAGCGACACCTAGCACTGCAACAAGTGAAACCAACCCAAGCGCGCGAAAAATTTTCATGGCGCTGGCACGTTACTCACGCGACGCCATTCGTCAAAGCGCGATTTTGTGTGCAACTCACGCCAGGAACGTGCGGCAAAACGCACGCTAGGACGTTGCCTTGTGCATCGCGCGGCACTTCGCTCACGGCACCCACCATGCGAGGAATTAAAAAGCGCTGGCTCACTCTGCCAGTGTCGCTGCTTGCGCTCGGCGTGTTTTGGTTCTGGCGGTCAACACGTTTTCAGGTCGAACGCGTGGTGATCGACGGCCACGCGATTGAGTTCGCGCGCCACGGCTCCGGCAGCCCGACCGTAGTTTTTCTCCACGGCGGTTTCGGCGGCGGGCCTAAACTAAGCTCGTGGTCTTCGCTCCAGCTGCGCATCGGCACTTCCTTGTTCAATTACACCCGACCCGGACAGGGCGGCTCGGAACCGTTCGAAAAACCATAGGCTTTTATCACAGCGAGCCTGTGAAGGCGGTTTGAGATAAAGAGCGAATGAGGCCGCGCGAACAGCGAGTGCGGCCGTTAATCTCCGGGTTTGCACCGGACACAATGATCGCCGCGTCGGT
>CAIMFY010000004.1 GCA_903840415.1 uncultured Opitutia bacterium
GTTGATTCACTTTGAGTTGATTCATTCGCGGCCGAGTGCGACGGCTGTCGCTCTCGGTGCAAATCAATCGGCCTCAAAGTGGCCTGTTTTGAACCTCTACCCAAGTGACCCTAACTGGCCTGGTTCGGGTGTCCCCTGACACGTCAGCCATCCGAATCGCTTCCAAGTATTTGATGCGTGCCTCCCCTTTAGCAGCCAGATCTGTGCGCGCCCCCCAAGTGAGTTCTGGGTTCCCGGACGCGGCCATGATGATATCGGCCATCAGCCGGGCATGGCGCCCATTGCCGTTTGGCCAAGAATGAACTTGCACTAACTGATAGTGAAAGCGCACGGCCGCTTCCTCAACGGGGAAAGTTCCGTTCGCCAACCAATACTTCGCGTCGTCGAATACGTTCCGCACTCCCTCGGTCAAGCGACGGGGCTCCCACCCGAGATTCTTCTCTGAGACTCGATACCGTCCGGCCCACTTCCAAACTTGATTGAACATTCGCTTGTGCAAATCGCGCCCGAAGACGTCGGTCACGATGTCGTCGCGCGCAAGAGTGGAACGGCGCATTCCCCAGACGCGGGCCTCGTTAATGTTCAGCCGCTCTGCTTGATTAAGTTCACTACGCGTCGTCAGTGGCGGGATTAGGTCGAGTTCCTCCTCTGGGCTGAGCGGGGTGTTACCGTCCTCTTCCTCAAAAATTGCAGTCACGGACTGTTATTTCTGTTGCTTCGGATTGAGGTCGCCGACGGCTTGCTCTTCGAGCGCCATCGAGTGCTCGCTGGCACGCAGATGGCGCAAGCCGGGATCTTTTTGCTGCGCGAGTTCGGTAAACGACTTTGCAGTGCCGCTTCTCGGGACGATGAAGTAAACCAGATCGCAGTCCATGGCGTTTGCTGCGCGTTCGAGAGAACGAACAGAGATGCTGCCGCGGACTTCAGATGCTTCCAGATAGGCCAAGGCTTGGCGCCCGAGGTGGAGTTGCTTGGCTACTGCCTCTTGGGAGAGGTTGAGTGCAGAACGAACGGTTCTCAACCAACCCTTCACTGGGCGTATAGCTGCCTTCTTGGCCTCGGAGAGAGTCCCGAGACGTTCATCAAGCCCACGTCGAACGATGTTACGCATCTCCGGTTTCATGCAAGGTATACATTGCTATTTATCTATAATAAGCAAGCTTTACATTGCTTTATAAAGAATAAAGGCAAGGTATGCCTTGCTTTAGTAAATAGCTGGCAAAGCTGACTTGGAGGCTTTCGCCGATTGTCGGACGAGCTGATACCAGACTGCATCTCTCCCGCTCCCTGCCGCGCATCCCCCTGGAGCGGCAGGCCATGAATTGCGTCAACCCACCGCCAGCAATTGTGTCACTTCCCTGCTGGCTATTTCAAACCAAAGCGGAGATGCGGGGGGCCTTGAAATCGAGCAAAGCCCCTCCTGTTATTTTTCAGGAGGGATATTGTGCCGGGATATTCCGACAAATGCCGGAGCTACTATCGGTCACCACGGACGGACGGATTGGAATCAGCTCGCGATCTGCGGGCGATTTTTTTCCGGCCAATCGATGTGGAAGAACTTCCCACGCGGTTGATCAGTGCGCTCATAGGTGTGGGCGCCGAAGAAGTCGCGCTGGCCTTGGAGCAAGTTCGCCGGCAGGCGCGCGGAGCGGTAGCTGTCGTAGTAGGAGAGCGCGGAGCTGAACGTGGGTGCCGGCACGCCGCACTCAGCGGCGAGCGCGACGACCTTGCGCCAGTTCTCCTGCGCCTTCTTCACCGTCTTGTTGAAATACGGATCGAGCAGCAGGTTCGCGAGATTCGGATCGCGCTGGTAGGCCTCGGTGATCTTCTGGAGGAATACGGCGCGGATGATGCAGCCGCCTCGCCAGATCTGGGCGATCTCGCCGAAGTTGAGCTTCCACTTATATTCCTTCTGCGCCTCGCGCATGAGCTGGAAGCCCTGCGCGTAGGAGCAAATTTTCGAGCAATAGAGCGCGTCGTGGATCGCAGCGATGAGCGCCTTCTTCGAGCCTTTGTATTTCTTCTTCGGTCCCTTGAGAATTTTCGAGGCGGCGACGCGCTCTTCCTTCACGGCGCTGATGCAGCGCGCGAAAACCGACTCCGCGATCGTCGGG
The DNA here is from genome assembly GCA_903840415.1 of uncultured Opitutia bacterium. GTDB lineage: Bacteria > Verrucomicrobiota > Verrucomicrobiia > Opitutales > Opitutaceae > CAITWF01. Next base: position 2,115 of record CAIMFY010000004.1, read on the forward strand.
GCAGGCACGCCCATGTCGAGCGCGTTGACCGAGGTCCATTTGCCGGTGCCTTTCTGGCCCGCGGTGTCGAGGACGATGTCGACGAAGGGTTTCTTCGTGACGGGATCTTTTTGTTTGAGGATGTCGGCGGTGATTTCGATGAGGAAGCTGCCGAGCATGCCTTGGTTCCATTCGGTGAAAATCGCGCCCATCTCGGGGGCTTTCATGCCAAGGAGACCTTTCATGAGAGCGTAGGCCTCACAGATCATCTGCATGTCGCCATATTCGATCCCGTTGTGGCACATCTTCACGTAGTGGCCGGCGCCGTTTTCGCCGATGTAGGCCGCGCACGTCACACCACCAACGATCGGTTTGCCCGGCGCGGCGCCCGAGAGCTGTGCGCCCGTCTTGGCGTCCACTTTCGCGGCGACGGCATTCCAAATGGGTTCGAGTTCCTTGTAGGCGGCGGCGTCACCGCCGGGCATGAGCGCGGGGCCGAAGCGGGCGCCTTCCTCACCGCCGGACACGCCGGAGCCGATGAAGCGGAGGCCTTTTTCCTTCAACGCCTTTTCACGGCGGATGGTGTCGGTCCAGAGGGCGTTGCCGCCGTCGATGATGATGTCGTTCGCCTCGAAGAGCGGCACGAGGCTGTCGATCACGGCGTCGGTGGCCTTGCCGGCCTGCACGAGGATGACGACTTTGCGTGGCTTCGCGAGCGAGGCGACGAATTCTTCGAGTGTCTTGGCACCGACGAGGCCGCCGGGCGTGTTGGGATTTTCGGCGACGAATTTATCGGTTTTTTCCGTGGTGCGGTTGTAAACCGAAATGCGGAAGCCGTGATCGGCGATGTTGAGGGCGAGGTTCTGACCCATCACGGCGAGGCCGATGAGTCCGATATCAGATTGGGTTTTTGCCATGGCGAAGGACGGTGTTATCCGGCTTCGGCGGCGAAAACCAACCTGTTTTTTGTCTTGGTGCGGAAAAAGCCGCGCGCCGACTGCCCGCTATTAGTGCTTCTGTGTCGAGCTGGGGACCGGTTGCTTTGGCGGCGGGCCTTTGGTGGGGAAAAAACCGGCCAGAAAGTTGACCACAGGGGTCGCCCAAGCTGGCTCGCTGCGTTCGTAAACCCAGTTAAAACCGACAACGGTCACGATGACAAAAGTCACGACTGCAAGGACTACCTTGTTCATCTTCGCCACTTTGCGGAGGAAAAAGACCAGTCCGATGATAGCGATCACCGCGAAGCCCAGTCGCAGCCAGAAATCGAGCGGGATCGCCTTCAGCCGATCCAGGGTGGTGGCAGGGACGGTGGGAGGGAGCGAACTGATGGCCGCAACGAAAGACATGGTGCGGACAGCATACCCTCATCCGTCCACCAGACGAGGGGAAAGCCGCCGGGCGCCAGTTTTGGCAATTTTTTTATGCAGGCTGGCCGGGCAGATGGACGTGGTCGCCGCGGGTCGCGCAATTGATCCAGACGGAGGCGCCACCAGCGTAGTGCTCCTTTTTCCAAATCGGCACACGCGCCTTGGCTTCGTCAATGAGGTAGCGGCAAGCCTCGAAAGCGTCTCCCCGATGCTCCGCCGTCACACCGAGCCAAACGGCAAGTTCTCCAATCGCTAGGTGCCCGGTGCGGTGAACACAGTGAGCGGCGAGCACAGAAAATTTTTCGCGCGCCTCGGCGACGATGCGCGCGCCTTCTTTTTCGGCGAGGAGCGGGTAAGCCTCATAGTCGAGGGCGAACACAGACTGTCCGTCGTTGCGGCTGCGCACCCAGCCTTCAAAGGTCACGCACGCACCGGCCCGCTCGTCGGTCAACGCCTGCGCCAGGTCGGCGGGATTGAGTGGAGTGGGAGAGAGACGAAACATGGCGGTCAATCCTCAACCACCCGCAACGGGCGGGATAAAAACCACGCGATCGCCGTCACGAAGTGAGGCGGTCGCGGCAACGAATTCATCGTTCACCGCCGCACGCACCCGATCCGCTGGAAGCGTGAAATGGTGCCGCGCCTGCAATTCGTCGTAGAGCGCTGTGGGCGTCGCGGCGGTGGTGGTGAGTGTTTCCTCGGTGAGTCCGCGCTGTTCGCGAAGAATCGCGAAATATCGAATCGTGAGGTTTTTCATCGCGTGGGAAAAAGATGCGATCCGGTCTACGTCGCGTGGTAGTCGCGTTTGCCACCGGTTTTTTCGAGGAGCCGGACCTGCTTGATGACCATCGCGGGTGAGACCGCTTTCGCCATGTCGTAGAGCGTCAGCGCTGCGACCGTTGCGCCCGTGAGCGCTTCCATCTCGACGCCGGTCTTCGCGTGCGTCTGCAACCGGCAGTGAATCTCGATCTCCGCGCGATCGCGGTCGGGTTTGATTTCGATCTGGCAGTCGTCGAGCGGCAGCAGGTGGCAGAGCGGAATAAGTTCGCTGGTTTTTTTGGCGCCCATCACCCCGGCAAGGACGGCCGCGTGAAAGATCGGGCCTTTCTTGGTCGTGATTTCACCGTCGCGAAGGAGCGCCGCCAATTCTGGCGGCAGCGAGACGACGGCGACGGCGTGGGCCGTGCGTTTGGTCACCGCCTTGTCGCCGACGTTGACCATCGCGGGGCGATTCTGCGCGTCGAGGTGCGAAAACATGCGGTCACTCTCGACCTTTGATCCCCAACTCTCAACTCCGATCACACCCAGGCCCGGAAGGGTGCCAGCGTGCCCGCGGCAAACTCCGCCGGACCCGCCGGCAATTCGACAAACCCGTCTGAGTCCACGAGTCCGGCGAAATCGCCGGAGGTGTTAATGGGATCGGGGGTGGCGAGACGTTCGCCCCGCGGTCCGGAGGTCAGTTTCACCGGGAGAAAATAGGCGAGCGGCGTTTTGAACGACACCGGTGTCGCCAGCGCCACCATGGCTGGCGCCTCTGGTGCGCGCCCGGCGGCGTGCGCGAGCGCCGGCAGCACGTAGCGATGCAAGCACGTGTAAGCGGAGGCAGGATTTCCGGGCAACGCAAACACCGGCACCTGTCGCGAACTGAGCCCAAACCAAAACGGTTTGCCCGGTCGTTGCGCCACCCCTTGAAAAATCCGCTTCACCTTTTGACGCTCCAGCTCCGCCGGGATGTAGTCGAATTTCCCCTTCGAAATTCCACCTACCAGCAGCACCACGTCGAACTCCGCCAGAATGTGCCAGAGCATGTGCTCGATTTCGTGGCGCACGTCGCGCAGATGAAACCGCTCGGCCAGCGGCCAGCCGGCGAGCGCCAGTGCCGCGCGCAACGCATAGTCGTTGCTCCGGCGAATCTGGTGGGCCGCGACCGGCGCATCGACTTCCACGAGTTCGTCGCCCGTCGCCACAATCGCGATTTTGGGTTGCTGGCTGACCGCCAGCGTCGCGTAACCGCACGCCGCGGCGACGGCGATTTCCCGACCCGTCAGCCTGGTGCCCGCGCGCACCAGCACTCCGCCTGCCCGCCGATCGCTGCCGCGGCGGTGAATCGCGTGACCGGCGGAAAATTTCTCCACCGGCGCCGTCACGGTGATCAGATTGCCTTCGCGCGTCGTCTCTTCGCTGGGCACCACACAATCAGCGCCGACCGGCAGAACGCCCCCCGTCATAATTTCAACGCAAGCCCCGGCGGTCGCCGAAAGTTGAAACGGTCGCATCCCCGCCGCTTGCACGCCTTCGACGCGAAATTTCTTGTCGCCCGCCGCGAGTTCCGCCGCGCGCAAGGCGTAACCATCCATCGTCACCCGATCGAACGGCGGCAAATCCCGATCGGCGCAGAGGTCGATGAGCAACGTCCGGCCGTGCGCTCCTGCCAGCGGGCAATCCTCGCGATGAAAGGGCGCGAGGTATTCGAGGATGAGTTTCTCGGCCTCGGCGGGGGTGAGCATGGCCCTCAATTTGAACCACCAAGACCCAAAGGCACGGCGAAAAGAAACCCCGGCTTTGCTTCTTCGCGCCGCTGTGTCTCAGTGGTCCATCGCCCATGCCCACGCCCGTTCGCGATCAATTTCAGCGCACGCTGCACGACCTCCGGATTTCCGTCACCGATCGCTGCAATTTCCGCTGCCCGTATTGCATGCCCAAGGAAGTTTTCGGGCCTGGTTATCCGTTTCTGCATGATCCGCAGTTGATGACGCTCGCCGAGCTCACGCGGATTGTCGCGGCGTTTCGCGCGCTGGGTGTCGAGAAAGTGCGCATCACCGGCGGCGAGCCGCTCCTGCGCGCCGACGTGCCGGAGTTGGTGCGCACGCTCAAGCAGGAGCTGGGCGTGCCCGATGTCGCGCTCACGACCAACGGCTGGCTCCTCGAAAAACTCGCGCCCGCCCTGCGCGCCGCCGGGCTCGATCGCCTCAACGTCTCCGTCGATTCGCTCGACGATACGACCGCGGGAAAACTCAACGGCCTCGGTTTCAGCGTCGCGCGAGTGCTGCGCGGCATCGATGCGGCCGCCGCGATCGGCCTGCCGATCAAGATCAACTGCGTCGTCCAGCGCGGCGTGAACGACCACGAGTTGCCGGCGCTCTGCGATTATTTCCGCGCCCGCGGACACCCGCTGCGGTTCATCGAGTTCATGGACGTCGGCAACACCAACCACTGGACGCGCGACCGCGTGGTGCCCGCGAAGGAAATCGTCGAGCGCATCGGTGCCGTCTGGACGCTCGATCCGATCGGCCCGGCGTATCGCGGCGAAGTCGCCGCGCGCTACCGCTACCGCGACGGTCGCGGCGAGATCGGGCTGATCGGTTCCGTCACGGAGCCGTTTTGCCGCGACTGCCACCGCGCGCGCCTCTCGGCCGACGGCAAACTTTTCACATGCCTCTTCGCGTCACTCGGCTGGGATGTGCTCGGAGCGCTGCGGGCCGGAGCCGAAGGCGTAGAGCTGGAAAATTTCCTCGCTCGGATCTGGCGTGGCCGACTCGATCGCTACAGCGACGAACGCGCCGAGTTGCTCGCCAAAGGTGAATCGCGCGCGAAGGTCGAGATGAGCTACATCGGCGGGTAGTCCCGCGCTCGCGGCCGTTCACTCACTCATACCTCGCCGCGCGTCCGAGGTAGTTGAGCATCCAGATTTCCTTCCATACGCGGTAGCGGCCCTCGTGTGTGATCTTACCGAGGTCGTCGCGCTCATGGTGCGGGTGGAGGAAGCCCAGCTCGGTGTTGAGCTGATCGAGCTCCTGCTGCGCGTTGTTGAGATCGGCCAGCGGCTCGACTGCAAACGGGACCGGGCTGACTTTGGCCGCCACCAACCGAGTGCGGTGGCGAGCAATCAGGCGCGGCAGCGATCGGCGCCACGGTGCGCGCTCGACGAACCAGTTTTCGGGGAAAAATCCGCCAAAGGGAATGTAGAGATTATCGGTGACGTAGCGCGTGCCCTCGGCGTTGACTGAGGCGATGGCAAAGCAGACTGAAATCGCGCCGCTCACCTGCGGAATGAAAATCACCTGCACACGGACAGTCGCCTGTGCGTCCTGATAAACCGACACGCGCAAATAGATGCCGCCTCCGATTTCGGCCTTGAGCGCCTGCGTCTGGCGAAAGCCCTGGGTGCGAAGCCACTCGCGGATTTTCATAAACCGCTTCTGCATCGGCCACTCTTCACCACTGGCATTGACCGCGTAGCGCGGAAACAACGGCAACGGGCTCACACTGAGCGCCGAAATCGCGAGCCAGTTGTAGAGCGTCTCCCCCAGAAACCAGAGCAGGAAAAACACCACCGCTAGCACCCAGAACGGCCGATCGAGCCACTGGAAATCGCGACACATCTGCGCCGCCCCAAAGGCAAATACGAACCACCTCAACCACCGGTCGGCGATCGCGAGCAGCGGTGAGGCCAACCGTTGGTTGACTTGCATCAACACGAGCGAAACGACGACGGCAGCGAGGATGAAATAGGGCGGCTCCATGAACGGAACAACGATGCGCGGACGACGTTAATCGTCCGCCTCGACGAAAGGAGAAATCAGCTCAGCCGAACTGGCATGATGACACAGACGAAGCTCTCCAGCGTCTTGAACACACCGGGGCTCACTTCGTCTTTCACCTCGAAAAACACCTCGTCCTTCGACAGCGCGCGGAGCGGGTCCATGATGAAGGCGGGGTTGAAGGCGACCTGAATCTCCGGGCCGCTGTAGCCGATGGCCATCGACTCGTGGGCCTCGCCGAAATCCGGGCTTTGCGCGGTGATTTCGAGGAGGTTGCTGGTGAGTTTGATTTTGACCGAGTTGGATTTCTCCGAACACACGAGCGCCGCACGGTGCACGCATTGGAGGAACAGCTCGCGCTCGAGTTTGATGCGCTGGTGCGTTTCCTTCGGAATGACCTGCTGATAATTCGGATAATTGCCCTCAACGACTTTCGAATAGAGGTAAACGTGATCAATCAGGCCGCTGGTGTCCTTGTCGGTCGCGATTTGGAATGCGGCGCGACGATCGTTGAAGTTGATTTTCACCTTGGCGCCTTTGTCGAGCAGGCGGGTCAGTTCACTGACGGTCTTGGCTGGCAGGATGATGGCGCCGGTGCCATCCGCCGGAATTTCCATTTCCTTCGCAATCAGAGCGAGGCGGCGGCCGTCGGTGGCGACCAGCGAGAGCTTTGCATCCTTAAAGTTGAAATAGACGCCGTTGAGGATGTAGCGCGTTTCGTCGCTCGATTGCGCGTAGGCGACGCTCTTGAGCATCGTCGAAAGCTCCGACTGTTCGAGTTCGTGGGCTTTCTCATCGCCGAACTCAGGGAGCGGCGGAAACTCGTCCTTGCCGATGCCCATGATGCGGAAGGTCGAACCTCCCGACGTGAGCTTCACCTGATGATTCGGCGACGCGTCGAGAGTGACATCGACATTCGGCAGTTCGCGCACGATGCCAGCGAGGCGTTTGACGGGTAGCGTGATCGAACCGGTTTCCTTCACCTCGGCCTTGATTTTGCAACGGATGCCAAGATCGAGATTGGTGGTCGTCAGCGAGATCTGATCCTTTTCGGCTTCGATCAGGACATTGCTGAGGATCGGCATCGTGGCCTTCGAGCCAACGACGTTCAGGACCTGGGCAAGGCCGTTGGCGAAATGATCACGGTTGATTTTAAATTTCATGAGGGGTCGGTGCGGATGCGCTTTTTTGAGAAACTAACAAAGTCTAAAAGAATAGAGGTTCAATAATGAATTCTATCACTATCACTATGCACTGCGAACAAGCGTAGTAACCCGGGCTTTTCCCTCGCAGACGCCGCTGTTTTTGGCGGTGAAAATCTTTGGGCGAAATGCGGACAAGGGTCGGGTTATTCAGATCGGAAAAGTTGTTGGTGAGCGGCGCGCAGGTTGCTCACAAACTGTTCGGGCCAGTGGAATCGTGGGCTTTGGGTGGCCGACTCAACGGGTTTGGGCGGCGCCAGTGTCGGATGAGTCCGAAGAAAATATAGAAGAGCGCCGCGCCGAGTAGCGCGAACTCCTTAAACAAGGCCAAGGCTCCGACAAAGATCAGGAAAGCCACGAAAGGCAGCAATCGGGTGCGAGTCTGGAGATCGATGTTCTTGCCGCTGGGATAGCGCACCGTGCTGACCATCAGCACGGCGATTAGGCCAAGCAGCGGCGGCAGCGCCAAGGCCCATTGGTGCAGCGCCCGGTCGTTGTCGGCGAGGTAGAGCAGCGACAGCACGAGCGAGGCGACGGTGAACGCGGCGGCGGGCACCGGCAGGCCGACAAAATCCTTGTTGGTGTCCTTGCGATCACCGTGGAGCAGCGGGTTGGTGATGACGTTAAACCGCGCCAACCGGATCGCTGCGCACAGGAGGTAAACAAAACCCAGAAACCACCCGATATTGCGAAAGACGGGATAGCCCTGCGTCGGCGAAATGATAAGGTAGATCACCATCAGCGCGGGAGCGAAGCCGAACGACACCACGTCCGCCAGCGAGTCAAACTCCGCGCCGAACAGCGACTCGCGACCACCCATGCGCGCCAGACGGCCATCGAGGGCGTCAAACGCCGCGGCACCAAAAATGAACCACACCGCCTGCCGGTAATGATCGGCGGGTGAGCCACCGAGGTAGTCGCCGGTCGCGGAAGTTTCGGCGAGCCGCGCCTGCACGCACTGGATGACCGCGATGAAGCCACAGAAGAGATTTCCGGCTGTCATCAGGTTGGGCAGGAAATAAATCCGGCTGGCGTTGGTGACGTTGTAAGGATCCTGGCGCGAGGCGAGGTTGTCGTGCTGGCGGCGGCGGAAGTTCATTTCGTCAGGCTCTCGAGGTATTTCCAGAATTTGGAATGCTGCTCGACCAGTTGCTGCTCGGACACCGGCAGCTTGTTGCGCAACAGGAAGTCTTCGAGCGAATTCTTGTGCAGGATGTAGTCGACATGGATCGTGTCGTCCTGCACGGCGAAATAGAAGCGGAAATCACCCGCCCGCAGTCGGTAAAACACCTTCTTGCCCCGGTGAAATCGGCCCAGCGGCTCGCGCGGGTTGGCCAGTTGCTCCGGGAGCAGGCTGCTGATCGGATCGATGGCGGCGAGCTGCGCCAGCTGGTCGAGCCGGTTTAACTCGCGCATGGCTTGCTCAGAAAACGTGACCTGATACATGGGGACGCCTCAGCCGTGGGCGCGGTCAGCCCGGCCTGCGCGGGCCGGGCCCGCAGTCCGTCTGCGCCGCGAAATTACCGTCAAGTTACCCATGAAATAACAAGGTCTAGGCCCCCGGTTCCTCTCGGCAACGCTATTCCTTGCCGCGGCCGCGCTGAATCCGCTCCAGCGCAACCCACCGCGGATTTGCTGGGTGAAACGACGCTGGAAGCGGTGACTGACGGAGCCGGGCGCCACTTTCTTGTTCACCTGACTCGCGCGGCCCGGCACGTTGGCGCGCATGCCTGTCTCCCTTGCCGACATTCGCGCCGCGCATCGCCGCATCGCCCGCGGGGTGCGCGTCACGCCCTGCGCCGAGTCGATCCCGCTCAGCGAAATCACCGGCGCCCACGTCTTCTGCAAACTCGATAATTTCCAGCGCACCGGCTCGTTCAAGGAGCGCGGCGCCCGGAATGCGTTACTGAGACTTCCGGCCGCGCTAAAAAAACGCGGCGTCATCGCTGCCAGCGCCGGCAACCATGCCCTCGGGCTCGCCTATCATGGCCGACTCCTTGGCATCCCCGTTACCGTCGTGATGCCCGATTACGCTCCGTTGATCAAAATCACCACCTGCCAGAGGCTCGGAGGGCGCGTGCTTCTCCGTGGTAGGGATTTTGCCGAGGCCCGCGCTGAAGCCGACGTGCTCGTCGCGAGCGAAGGTCTCGCCTACATCCACGGGTTCGACGATCCCGACATCATCGCCGGACAGGGCACGCTCGGGCTGGAAATTCTGGCGCAGGTGCCCGACCTCGATGCCATCGTGTGCCCGATTGGCGGCGGTGGGCTCATTGCAGGAATTTCCGTCGCCGTGAAGGCGCTGAAACCGAAGATCGAGATCATCGGCGTCGAGAGCGTGCAGACGGGAAACTTCGCCGCCGCGCTCCGCGCCGGCCAACCGGTGACGATGCCGCGCCGCGCCACGCTCGCCGACGGCCTCGCCACGCTCACGGTCGGGGCCAACGCTTTCGCCCTGGCGCGCCACCGCGTCGACCGCGTGGTCAGTGTAACCGAAGCCGGGATCGCGCTCGCGATTTTGCGGATGGTGGAACTGGAGAAAACCGTTGTCGAAGGCGCTGCCGCCACGTCGCTCGCCGCGCTGATGGCGGGGCAGCTGCCGCATCTCGCCGGTCGGCGCGTCGCCCTCGTCGTCTGCGGCGGCAACATCGACCCCGCAATTCTCAGCCGCGTGATCGAGAAAGGACTCGTGAACGACGGCCGGCTTACGCGTTTCACTGCGAAAATCAGCGACCGGCCAGGCGGCCTCGCCGACTTGAGCCGGGTGATCGCGGCGGCGGGCGCCAGCATCAAGGACATCGCGCACGATCGCGCGTTCAGCGGCGCGGATGTGAGCGCCGTCAATGTCGTTTGCACCGTCGAGACGCGCGACCCGCCGCATGTGGTGGCTTTGCATCGCGCCTTGAAGAAGAACGGATTTCCCCTCGTGGTGGCGCGATGAAACCCACTTTCCGATTTTTCCTCGCCGCGCTCCTCTTGGCCGCGACCGCCGGCGCCGCGGATTATTTTCCGCCGCGCGGCGCGTGGGAACACCGTGCGCCGGCCGAACTCGGCTTCGACGCCGCGAAGCTCCAACAAGCGATCGCGTTTTCGGTTGCGAACGAAAATCCGTCGTCGAAAGACGTGGCCGAAGAGTTGACCAAGACATTCGGCGCGCGCGAACCGAACTTCAAACTCCTCGGCCCCACGCAGCCGCGCGCCGCGCTCAACGGACTCGTGATTCACCACGGTTACGTCGCCGCCGAATGGGGCGACGTCGCACGGACCGACATGACCCACAGCGTGACCAAGACGTTTCTCACGACCGTCGTCGGCCTCGCCTGGCAGCGCGGCCTCATCCGCGATCTCGCCGATCATCCGGCCGATTATCTGCCGGCGAAAGAACGCGAGCAGCTTTTCAGCGGCGAGCACAACGCCAAGATCACCTGGGAACACCTGCTGCGCCAGACGAGCGACTGGAGCGGCACCCTCTGGGGCGTGCCCGACTGGGCGGATCGGCCCGTCGGCGCGACGCCGGCCGATTATCCGAATCGGCCGATGCACGAGCCCGGCGCGTTTTTCAAATACAACGATGTCCGCGTAAATCTCCTCGCGCTCGTCACGCTCCAAGTCTGGCGCCGCCCACTGCCGCAAGTGCTGCGCGATGAAATCATGGACCCGATCGGCGCCTCGAACACCTGGCGTTGGCACGGCTACGAAAACTCTTGGGTGACGATCGACGGCCAGTCGATCCAGTCCGTCAGCGGCGGCGGCCACATGGGTGGCGGGATGTTCATCAACGCCTGGGACATGGCGCGCTTCGGTTATCTTTTTCTGCATAACGGCAAATGGGACGGTCGCGAACTCGTGACTGAAAAATGGATCGCGCTGGCCCGCACGCCGGGAGCGGCAAATGCCAACTACGGTTTCGCGAACTGGTATCTGAACACCGGCCGCAAGCCGATGCCCGCCGTGCCGGCGAGCGCCGTGCGCTTCGTCGGCAACGGCCAGAACATCGTGTTCATCGACTGGGAGCACGACCTCGTCGTCGTCGTCCGCTGGATCAAGAACGACGAGGCGCTGAACGCATTCCTCGGCCAAGTGATCGGCGCGCTGACGGACGCACATTGATCACCGGCGCCGGCGTGGCGCAGGCAGACCTTTGAGCCGCGGAGGCACAAAGGCGCAAAGACCGAAATCAAACCGCGGCCGGTTACAATGAACCCGCAGCTGACACGCTCGCTTCAATCCGCCGCGGCTTCGCGTTGGCCCGGTCGCCCACGTTGCCGATCAACGGAAATTTGAGCGACAGGCGCTTCGGATTCACGCCGAAGATCAGTCCGGCCACGTTGACTTCGAGGCCTTCCTCCCAGCCGACCAGCACACCCACCACGCCGCCGAGGTTAAACTGCACGCCCGTGCCGCTTGGGGAAATCGCCACCGGACACCAGCCGAGAAAATCCTTGCCGATGGCGAGGCTCGGCAAATCGACCCGCAGCTCGGGCACCGCGCGGAGCACCCACGCCGTGAACGTATTTGAGTTCGGACCCGGCCACGCATGATAAACCGTGGCGTAGGGATAAGCCGCCGCCGCAGTGCGGATACGCGCGATTAGTGCGTCGACGCCCGGGCCGCGCACGTCGCTGAGCACCTGAGGGCGGTTGCCATACCACAGGCCGTCCGGCGCCCGATTGCTGATGCGCACGACGGTCCCGGAGCGCCGCAGTTGATAGCCGAACACCTCGTAGACGGTGAAGGCCGCGGCGCCGGTGGGCTTGGTCGCAATCCACGTATGCACGCCAAAGTAGCCTTGCCACTCGATCGTGCGAGCCGCGTAGACCTGCACCACCGCCTCCGGCGTCGTGGCGGGATCTGGCGCGAATCCGGCTGGGGCGCGCGAGGCCGTCCGCCAGTTCTGCGCCCCGAGTTCCCCGGAGAAACTCACGAATAGCAGCGCGAGCACGAGGTAGCCGCCGCACACGACCAGGCCTTTTTTCACGAGCGAGACGGAGCGACGCATACCGTGAAATTGACCCGGTGGAACGGCGGATGGCAAGGAAGCGACTCGCCAGTGACGGATGAACCGCGAATTGATGGCGAAACGCTAGAGGGCCGGGGTGGCGTTGAAGTTGATCTTTTCCTCGTCGCGGTCGAGGTAGGGGATTCCTTTCGTCATCCACTCGGGCGCGGGCGCGCCTTTCAGGAAGTGGTCGAAATACTGGTGCAGCCGCAGCGACCAGTCGCGCTGATCGGCGCGGCGGCGCAGGCCGTGAAACTCGCCGTTGTAGCTCCACAGCCACGCGGGTTTGCCGAGCCGGCGCAGTGCGAGGAACAGCTCGATGCCTTGATACCACGGCACGGCATCGTCGTTGTCGTTTGCGATGATCAGCAGCGGCGTGTGGACGCGCGTGATTTGGAAAATCGCAGAGTTGTCGAGGTAGGGCTGCGGATCGTCGGCGAGTTTCTTGCCGAGCCGGCTTTGCGTTTGCTCGTATTGAAACTGCCGTGGCAGTCCGCTGCCCCAGCGGATGCCGGAGTAGGCGCTGGTCATGTTGCCGACTGGCGCGCCGGCTTCGGCCGCGCAAAAGCGATCCGTCTGAGTGACCATGTAGGCGATTTGGTAGCCGCCCCACGAGTGACCTTGGATGCCGATGGCCTTTTCGTCGACGAAGCCCCGCTTCACGATGGCGTCGAGTGCGGGCAACACGCAACGCAACGCGCTTTGGCCGGGTGAGCCGATTTTGTAGGCGATGTCGGGCGTGAGCACGAGGTAGCCGTTGCTGACGTAGAGCGAAGGGTTGATGCTCGTGCCGGGCGCGGGATTCACGAAATTATTCACGTTCTGCGAGAGCCGCTCGTAGATATAAACAATGAGCGGGTATTTTTTCTTCGGATCGAAGTCGGCGGGCTTGTAGAGCGCGGCCTGAAGCGAGACGCCGTCGGCGCTGCGGAACGGCACGAGTTCGGCGTGGCCCCAGTTGAACTTCGCGAGCTGCGCGCCGCCATCGCTCACCTTCGCGAGTTTGGCGAACGACGAGTCGGTCACATGCACATCAGGAAACTCGTCGAAGCGCGCCGCGGTCACGGTCAGCACGTCGGCATTGAGGGCGCGGCTCGCGTAGTGGTAATTTTTGTCGCCCCACAGCAATTTCTCGGGCGCGCCAGTCGCGGCGAAGCTCGTGCGGAAAAATCCCGTGGCGCGCGTCTCCTCGCTCTCGCCGCGCAACACGAGCGGCTTGGCGGGATCGAGGCCGCGTTCGTCGTCGTCTTCCTCGATGGGCTCGATGCGCTGGACGCGGAACGAAATCTTGTTCGCGCGGCCGAAACCGGCGGTGAGATTTTTCGGTGCGCGGCCGTCGGCGAAAAGTTGCCAGACATCGAAGCGATCGTTCGCGAGGAAAGAGGCGCTGTCCTTCGTCCAGCCCGCGCTGCCGTAGCCGGGCGGCGGCTCGGGCGAGTCGTGCAGCTCGTTCGAAAACGCGGGCTGCAATTTCGCGGTGAGATTGCGTTCCTCGCCGGTGGCGGTGTCGAGCAGGTGCCAGTGTTTGTCCGAGTAGAACGCCGCCCATTTCCCGTCGGGCGACCAGAGCGGGACGGTGCCGTGAAATTGTTGGAAGATTTTCTTCCGCGCGCCGGTCGTGGTCTCCACGAGGTAAACGTCCGCGTAGCGTCCGTCGAAATCAACGAGGTGCCGGTAGGCGCGATCATCCTGCCCGATCGCGCGCGTGCCATCGTCACTGAGTGAGACGGTCGGTAGCGTTGCGTCGGCGAGCTGGGTGTATTTTTTCGTGGCGAGATCGAGTTCGCCGCGGAACGTGCGGTTGCGGTCCAGATTCGCGCGGACTTTCTGCATCGGCTGCACGTAATCGTCGTCCCACCGCCACAGATCGGCGGTGACTTTGTCCTCGTCGGCGGGCACGGCGCTGGGCGGACGCGGCGGCTTCGGTGGCGGCGCGGCAGGCACGTAGAGTATTTTCCCATCGCGCGAAAACGCCGGGGCGGCCTTGTCGCTCACGACGAAGCTCGTCGGGAAGCCCGGCGTGTCTGCGGCCACGGCGATTGCGGCGGCGGGCGCGCCGCGCGACCAGAGGTAGAGTTTGAAACGCGGGGCTTTCGCCGCCGCGTCGTCGCGATCGCTGACGAACGCCGCCTGCGTCTGCTCGCGATCCCACGCGATCCGCGAATATTTGCCCTTGCCGGCGAGCAGGGCGAGCGGCGCGGCAGCGTCGCCGGGGGTGACGGCGTAGGCGCCGTTTTCCGTTTCGGTTTTGGCGGAGACGGTGAAGAGCAGAGTCTTGCCGTCGCGCGCCAACGAATAGTCCACGGCGTTGGTCAGCACGCGCTCGGTGTCCGCGGCGAGATCGCGAAGCACGAGATCGGTACCGTAAACTTTCGCGCCGGTCACCGTGGTGGACGCCGCTGCGCCACCCCGACCGGTGCTGCCGCGCGCTTGATCTTCGTCGGTCGTGAGGTCTTCCGATTCAGCTGGTTTTTCGGCGGGCTTGGCGTCTGCCGGCTTTTTTTCCTCGGGTTTGGCCTCTTTCAAATAGGCGAGCCAGGAGCCGCCTTTCGCTGGCACGGAAAAATTCTTCACGTCGGCCACCCGCGTGGTTTCACCGGTGGTGAGGTTGACGATGACGAGACCGTCCTTCGGCATCTCCTCGGGTTTCTTCTTCGCTTTGCGCGCCGCCGCGACGGCGGCTTTCGGCGGATGCGTGTTGGCGATGACGAAGCGGCTGTCGCTCGTGATCGCGAGGCGGATGACGCGCGGCGTGGGCGGCGCCTCGGGATTAGCACTTTCCTCGGGCGGCGTGAGCGGCGGCGGCGGCAACGTGCCGACCGGCACGCGGAGGTCGCGGCCGGTGGCGAGTTCGCGCACGACGATTTCGCCGTCGGCGTCGAGCGGCATGAACGAGTAGGCGAGCCAGTGGCCGTCGCGCGACACGACCGGCGCGCCGACCGTTCGCCAGCCGTCGAAGTCAGCGTGCTTGAGCGGTCGCTTCGCGTCTTGCGCGAACAGCGGCGTGACAAAGGCAAGGACAACGGCGGCAAACAGGCCGCCGGTTCGTGGGGCACAATGGTTCATATCGGCAAAGCGTCGGTGAGCGAGAGCGGGGTGGACGCGAAAAACTAATTTGCCTCTGCGGCCGCGATCACTCGGCGCGCTTCTTCGGCATCCTCGTCCTCGACTTGCAGGCGGATGCCGGAGGAAAACAAAAACTGCGGCGCCGTGTTGGCGGTCAACTCCTCCGGGAGAAAAGCCTTGATACCGGAGTCGTCGAGCAGCGACTTGAGCAACTGCGCCTCGGCGAGATTTGAGCAGGTGACGAGAGTAGTCATGGCGCCGGCCCGAGCTTATTTCACCTTGGCGCAGATAATGCAATCGCGCGGCTCCGGCCCGAGCGTCGGGCACACCTGCCAGCGGCGCAGCACCGCCTCGCGCACGAGGCCCGCCTTTTCCATCACGCGAATCGAGGCGGGGTTTTCGACATCGCAAAACGCCCATACGCGCCAAATCTGCGGTTGCGCGATCGACCACGCTACGAGCGGGGTGAGCGCCTCGGTGGCAAACCCATGGCGCCAGAATTTTTTCGCGAGCACGTAGCCGAGCATCGCCCTGCCGCCTTCGATCGTCAGCCCGACGGAACCGATCGGTGCGGTGGTGCCCTTCAGGCAGAGCAACCAGGTGAACGGGCCAAAGCCTTTTTCCCAGCGGGCGGCGCACTCCTGCAGAAACACCGCCAGCGGCTGCACCCGGACGTAAGCCCGCCAACTCAAGTAGCGCGTCACCTCCGGATCGCTCGCGTAAGAGGCAAACACCGCCTCGGCATCGTCGGCGCACGGTGGCCGGGCGGCGAGCCGCGCGGTGACGAAGATGGCGGGCGGACGCGACGGTCCGGGCGGGTTCATTCTTCCGTTTCCGGCTCGATGGTTTCCGCCAGCGCTTCGGCCCAGTCGGCGAGCAGCTTGATCTGCGCCGCTGTCAGTTTCGCGTCGCGATGGATCCAGGTATAGGATTTCAGCGGCATCGAACGACCGGTGACTTCATCGGAGAGCGCCCGGAGTTTTCTTGCGCGGAAGTGAGCGGTGTAATCGCCAAACTCGGAGAAATTCAACTCGTCCTTGCCGTCGTTGATATGTTTCGCGAGCCACCAACCCACGGGCTGCACCTGCGCATACCACAGGTAGCGCGTGCGGTTGGAATGGCAGTCGTAGCACGCCGTCGCGAGTAGTTGGCGCACCTCGGCCGGCGGAGCGTAAACCGCCGCCAGATCGGCCGCGCCGACGGGCGAGTCGTTTTTCGCGGGCCGGATGAATTGGATCGCGATCAGTGCGACGCCAAGGCCGAGGAAGATTTTCCGATTGAGTTTCATGCGTCGAATAAGATTCAGGCGCGCGCTCCGCCGAGCGCCTCCTGCACGAGCGCCGCGATAGCCGACGGCAACGCAAGCCCCTCGGTGGCATGCTGCGCGGCGGGGCTCATCTTGCGCCAGGTTTTCTGGATAATCTCGATGAACTTCTCGCGCGGATAGCTGGCGTGCTGCGCGGCGAAGGCGCCGATTTCGTTTTCCAAGAACACGAGGCACGCCGCGTCCTCGAGCGCCTGCGTGCCGGGATTTGTTTTCAACCCCGTCTTCGACACCCACGTCGCGACCTCCGCGGCGTCAGCGTCGGTCACTCCCGCTGTGCGCAACAGTGTGCGGGCGTGCTCCGCCTGCTTGGTGTAGAGTGAACGGCGCCAAGCGAGATAACCAGCCTTGCCCGCCGGGAAACTCGCCCGCGGCACGCCCCAGCGCTCGAGATGCTGGCAGCGCGCAGCGAGACGAAGCAGCGCCGACGCGCGTGGATCGAGTTTCGCGATCCACGCTTCCATGCGCTCGGCGTAAACCAGCTCCGCCGGCCGGCCCTCCGCCGTGCGCGCCGGATCGGCGGCATGCACGGCATCGATTAGCATGCGTGCTTGGGCGAGGGCGTCCATGGGCGGAAGTGAAGTGCATCACGGCGCAACGGGCAAGCCGCGGTGCGCCGCGGCGATTCTTTCGCAAAAGATACGGCATGCTTTCGGGGCCGGCCTGCTACACTGTGGCTTCGCGCCATGAACATCCCGTCGCTTCCGCAACTCGTGCCCATCCTCCAACTCGCCATCGGCCCCGTGATTCTGATCTCGGGCGTGGGCTTGCTGCAACTTTCGCTCACCAACCGACTCGGCCGGCTCATCGATCGCGCCCGGCTGCTCAGTCGCGAACGCATCGCGACGACTGGCGACACCGCGAGGCACGACGCCCAGCTAGCCATCATCGATCGGCGCGCGCGAATCCTCCGCGGCTCGATCACGCTGGGCGCGCTGACGGTGCTGCTGGTGAGCGTGCTCATCCTGATTTTGTTTGTCTCGGCTCTGCTGCAACTCGAGGCGGGGCTGATCATCGTCGCGCTGTTCTGCTGCGCCTTGCTCACGCTCATCGGATCAAACGTGCTTTTTATCAGAGAAATGAACCTCTCGCTCGAAGCCGTGCATCTGGAAATCCAGCGCGATTGAAACGACTCGCCGTGACTCAGCGGCGCTGCAGTAACTCCACGAACATCGCCTCGAGCCGCGGCACGTCAACGGTGCGCACGACCGTTACTTCCGGTTCACCGAGACCGGGACCGCCGCCGGTCGGCCAGCTCAGCGTCGCGCCATACGTCGCGCCGTGATCGATCACGATGTCCATCGCGAGCCGAGCGGTGTCCTTCGCGATCGACGGATCGAGGAAGATCGCGGCGGCGACTTCATCCCAGAGCGGAAAACCGACGCCGGCGTAGCGCGTGAAGTAGCGGGCGACTGGCGAATCGCCCGACCCGGCGCGCTGGGCGAGCGCTGGCGTGAGCTGGGTGTTGACGCTGGCGTCGGTCGGTACGGCGGTGATTTTTTTCCAGCCCGCGTGAAGCATCATCTTCGCCGCCTCAGGATCCCAGCGGCTGTTGAATTCGACCCGCGGGTTATGAATGAACTGCAGCGAAAACTCATCGACGTGCGACGAGTCGGGGTTGAACGCGCCACCCATGAAAACCAGTTCCTTCGCGTGCGCCGCGAAGCCGTCGTCAAGCCGCGCCGCGAGCGCGAGATTCGTGAACGGTCCCATCGCGAGGACCGTGATTTCGCCGGGAAACTCGCGGACTTTGCGGGCGAGAAATGCCGCAGCGGTCTCGGCGAGCGGCTTTGTCGTGGGCTCGCCCTCCACGAGCGGCGGCACGACTTCGGCGGCGTGGTAACGTGCGCGGTTCATCGTGTTGGAGTCGGGCCAGGTGTCGGTCCAAGCGCCCTTGTAGGCGAGTTTGCCGTAAAGTTTTTCCCAGCGCCGCGTTTCTTCCTCGGAGTTGAGGAGCGGATAAGTGGCACCGGCGACGACCGGCACATCCGTGCGGCCGATGAGCTCCAGCACGCGCAGGGTGTGCACGGTGTTTTCTTTCTGCCAGCCGTCGCCGCTTTCGATCGTGATGCCGAGCACCTCGACGTCAGGTGCCTGTAACACCATTAGGATCGGTTGGAGATTCGGGCCGCCGGGGCCGAAGGCATCTTGATCGATGATGACTTTGCGCTTCGGCGCGGCGGCGAGCAACGCCACGCCACCGCAGAGACACGCGAGGAAAACGAGAGGACGCATCAGGCACGCGGAAGCAGTCGGCATACCACGACGGCTAACCCCCGTGGCCCGTCACCTCAACCCGCATTTAACCGGCGAGCTGCGAGCCAACCGCTGCCGCCGCTGTGCGACCCGGCAACCCAGCAAGACGACCAGGCCCGCCGCGAGCGCGCCGTTCGCCGGCTCCGGCACGGCGGAAATCGCGGTCGTGGAAAAAGTCGCCGACGCATATTGGGCGAAGGACTGATCGAGGGTGGCGGGCAGCACGCCGGGAGTGGTGTCGTAGCGCGCCTCGACGAAATTCAGGATGCCGCCGAACGTGTTCACATCCACCGTCGGCCCCGTGTTGGTCCCGTTGAGGATTTCGTTGGTGTAACTGAATCCCCAGGCGACGAGTGCGTATTGGCCGGCGGGCAGCGTGATGGGTGTGGGAAGATTGAGCAGGCGAAATTGACCGGGCCGCCCGGTGCCGTCCTGATTGGCGACCACGGGACCGAAGAGCGTGCCGAGTGTGCCGGAAAAATCCTCCTGGGTGCCGGCCACAATGGCCGGAGTGCCGCTGCGGTCGAAGATGGCGACGCTCAGTGGGGAACTGAGCCCATCGAGATTGTCATCCCAATAGCCCACGCTCGCGATCGTTAGCGGCTGGCTGAGGTTGAAAAACAATCCGAGCGAGTAACGGTAATCTTGGCGCAAGCCCGTGCCGTTGGGCGTGAACACCAGCGTCTGGGCCTGCAGCGATGCGCCGGACAAAGCGAGGAGGACAAAGACAAGCGGGCGGAAGTGCATGATCGACACCCTGATCGTATTGCCTAACGGGTCGCGGTTCCCCGGTCCCAGGATCTCTCCGGTAGGTGATCACCCCATCACGCGGCGCCACCGCTCCAGCGCCGGCGATCGGAGGCTTCTCCTCGGCGCGCCTCACGCCAAAATCCGGCGCAGGCTTTCGAGGTCGAGCACCTTGGCCAGCGATTCTTCCTGCACGACGGCGGCGGCGAGAGCGGATTTCTCCTGCTGGAGCGCGCGGATTTTTTGTTCGACGGTGTTGTCGGCGAGGAGCCGGTAGGCGATCACGGGGCGCGTCTGGCCGATGCGGTGCGTGCGATCAATCGCCTGCGCCTCGACGGCGGGGTTCCACCACGGATCGTAGAGGATCGCATAGCTCGCGGCGGTGAGGTTGAGGCCGAAGCCCGCGGCTTTCAGCGAGAGCAGAAATACGGTCTTGGTCTTGTCGGTTTGAAACGTGTCGACGAGTTCGGCGCGGTTTTCCGTTTTGCCGGTTAGCATGAGGTGGCCGATCTCGGCGGCGACGAGGCGGGCGCGGATGAGTTCGAGCATTTCGACGAACTGGCTGAAGACCAATACCTGGTGGCCTTCCTCATGCAATTCTTCGAGCCGCTCAAGGAGCGCGTCGAGTTTGGCGCTGGGCAGGTGGGCGTGGGCGGGGTCGACGAGCGCGGGGTGGCAGCAGATTTGGCGGAGACGCAGCAGACTCGCGAGAATGTTGAAGCGCACTTGGTCGAGGGCGCGCGCCGTCTCGATGCCGAGGAGCTGGGCGCGGGCGCGTTTGAGCTCCGCATCGTAGAGTTTGCGCTGGCCGGGCTCGAGTTCGACGATGATTTCGTCCTCGGTGCGCGGCGGCAGATCGGGTGCAGCTTCGGCCTTGGTGCGACGGAGGAGGAAGTGATGCACGCGGCGGTGGAGGCGAGAGAGCGCGGCGGGTTCCTGCTCGTCATACTGGCGGCGAAACGCGGCTTGCGCGCCGAGCAGGCCGGGCTGTGCGAACGCGAACAGGCTCCACAGATCGGTGAGCCGGTTTTCGATGGGCGTGCCGGTGAGGACGAGCCGGTGGCGCGCGGGCAGGCCGCGCGCGGCGGCGGCGGCCTGGCTGGTGGGGTTTTTGATAAACTGGCCCTCGTCGAGCACGGCGACATCCCAGGCGGCAGACTGAAACCACGCGGCGTTGATCCGGAGCTGGGTGTAGTTGGCGACGAGGAGTTGTGCGCTGAGATCCGAGAGCTGAGAGGTCGCGAGTTCGGGCGTGAAGGCGACGGCGGTGAGCGCGGGCGTGAAACGCGCCGACTCAGTCAGCCAACCGTGCGTGACACTCTTCGGGCAGATGACGAGCGCGCGGAATTTTTTCCCGCTGGTGCGCGCGGTGTCGGCCTCGTGCAGCAGCCACGCGAGAGTCTGCACGGTCTTGCCGAGGCCCATGTCGTCGGCGAGCACGCCGCCGAAACCTTGGGCGGCGAGGTGAGTGAGAAAATGAAAACCCTCGAGTTGGTATGGCCGAAGTGTGGCGGTGAGGCCGGCGGGCAGCGGCGGTGGTGGCACCACGGCGAGCGCGGCGACGCGTTCGCGCAGCGCGGCGGCGAGTTTCGCATCGCGCGATTCGAGCGCTGCGGCCTCGCTGGCGAGTTGCAGCGCGTGGAGGCGGTGCGTGGCGGATTTGCCTGAGGCCAACACATCGGCGGCGGTGAGGCCGAGCCGATCGAGCGTGGCGGCGGCGGCCTCGCCGGGCGCGGTGCCGGCGAGTTCGAGGCGGCGCCAGCCGCCCTTCGGCAGGTGCACCCATTTGCCGCGGGCTTTCAGCAGCAACGCGATTTCCTCGGTGCTGAGCGTGGTGTCTTCGACGCGCAGCGCCACCGTGAGATCGAACCAATCGTGGCCGGCGTCGGCGGGCACGGCGGAAAAATCCATCGTCGCGTGCAGCGGCGCGGCGAAAAATCCGGCGAGGTCCGGCGAGGTTTCGATGTCGATGCCCGGCGGAAGCGTGGCGTGCCAGGCGAGGAATTCCTCGGGAAAATTTTTGGGCGCGATGCGCGTCCACGAGCCGGACCAGTCGAACCACCCGAGGCGGAAATCCGCGAAGCGCGCCCCGACGGCGTTCGCCTCCGTCAAATCGAATTCGAGAATCGGATCATCGGGGTGGCGGGGTGGCGGCGCGCCTCCCTTCGTCCACTGCCAGCCACCGGCGCCGGTCCATTGTTGCTGGCACACGGGATCGTTGGCGCGAGCGAAGAGCTGTGCGTGAAACCGCGTCGCGGAGAAATCGTAGATGCGTTCGCCCTCGGCGAGCCAGCACTTGAGCAGCGGGCGCAGGGTGACGTGACGGACCTTCGCCTCGACCGACGAAGGCAGCCGCACGCCGCGTTCGCGCAACAGCGACATGAGTTGGGCGTCGCCGAGCGCCACGACCGGGAGCGGTGCGGTGGGGAGCGGGGGCGGGCCGCGCCAGACGCGGCCATCGTGCAGATAAAGCGGCGTGGGCTGCGCGACGAGCAACCGCGCGCCGTCGGTGGAGGCGCCGCCAGGGGTGACGAGGCGGACGTCGAACTGATCCCGAACGGTGGGCGACACGACGGCCTCGGGCACAAGCGGCTCGGGCTCGATCGCGAACGGCCGTCCGTCCGGCAGCACGAGGGCACCGTGGGCGGCGTGGGAGGCGAGCACGGCCTCGGCGATCTCCGGCAGCAGGGCGCGTTTGGGCAGGCCGCGGAAACCGTAGCGGTTCGTCATCGCCAGCGTGAGTGCCAGCGCGGCCTCGGCCGGAGGAAACATTTCGAAATCGGCGGGCCGCGCGTGCGTCAGGGCCGCGATCCATTTTTGCGTGGGCGATTTCCACGGCTTGTCGGGCGCGGCGCGCACTTCGAGAAACAAACCGCCGTCGGGATCGAGCCGCCCGCGCAGGTTGGCGACGCCGTCGCGCAACGAATTCACGGGCGCGGTCGGGCCGGATCCGACGGGCGAGGTGAGGGCACTGCGCCACGCGTGGAGATGCTGTTGCGTGAGGAGCGCGGTGAGCGAGGCGTGGACGGTGGCCGTGTCGGTGACTGGGCGAAACGCCTCCGGGATCGGCCGGCCGCGCAACTCGAGGCTGTAGGCGAGATATTGCCACAGCGCCCACGGATCGGCGGGCGCGGTGTCGTGTGACCACCAACCGCGGAAGAGCGGCGTCCACGGTTGGGCGTCGGGCGGAATCGCGTCAGCGAAGCCGTATTGGCGGAGCGGCACCTCGAAGAGCAAGTTGCCCGAAAACTGGAACTGGGTGAACACCGCCGCGAGTTGACTGAGTTGGCGGCCCTCCAGGTCGGTCAGTTTCCGGCCGAGTTTTTCGGCGAGAATCGGCGCCCACTGCTCGCGGAAGGAAATTTTTTTCTGCGCTGGTGGACGGGCGACGAGTTTCAGCGGTGGCGGTGAAACCGGCGGAAGCGGCACCGGCGGCGGTGCGGCCTCCACCACCTCAAAGTCGGCGCCTTGATGGGCAATCCACGCGAGCCCGGCGGCGACGACGTGTTTGCAGTTGACCGCCATCGGACACGAACAGCGCGAGGTCCACTTGCCACGGGTGAGAAACAGCGTGATCGAATAAACTTCCTGCCCCTCGACCTCGGCCTCGATATAATGGTCCGCGGTGGTCCAGGCGGCGAGGACCTGGCCATCCTCGAAGTAAGTCTGGCCGCGATGGCGCGTGGCGGAATCGAGCGTGGCGAGCCAACGCTCCAGCGCCTGCAGCGCCTCGGGAGTGCGGACGGCAAAGCCGATGGGTGGACGTGGCTTGGGTGGCATCGGAACACGGGCGACTCACCCGCAATATTCCCGAACACGACTCAGTATACCTTCTCTTCCAACAAAGCGAAAAGCTCCGCCTCGGTGATCCGTCTCTGTTGCATGGAATCGCGTTCGCGCAGGGTGAACGTATCGCCCGGCTGTTCGATCGTCGCGAAGTCGATCGTCACGCACCACGGCGTGCCGATTTCGTCCTGACGGCGGTAGCGTTTGCCGATGTTGCCGCCGTCGTCGTAGAATACGGCGTAGCGGCGCTGGAGTTTTTTGTAGAGAGCGTGGGCGCGCTGCGTCAGCGCCTCCTTGTTTTTCAGGAGCGGAAGGACGGCGACCTTCACCGGCGCGATGCGCGGCGAGAGCCGGAGCACGGTGCGTTTCTCGACGTTGCCCTTCTCGTCGGTGACATCCTCTTCCGCGTAACCGGCGCAGAGCACGGCGAGCAAAATGCGATCGACTCCCACGGCGGGCTCGATGACGTGCGGGACAAATTTCTTCTTCGTGACCTCGTCGAAAATCTCCTGCGGTTTGCCTGACGCCTGCGCGTGCTGGCCGAGATCGTAATTGCCGCGCGCCGCGATGCCCCACAGCTCCTGCACGCCGAAGGGATAGGCGAACATGATGTCCACGGTGCCCTTCGAATAGAACGCGAGTTTCTCCTTCGGGTGCGCGTAGAGCGAAAGATGCGACTCCGGCAGGCCAACTGAGATTAGCCACTGGCGGCACCACTCGATCCACTCCTTGTGGCATTTGTCCCAGTCGGCGTCCTCGTGGATGAAATATTCCATCTCCATCTGCTCGAACTCGCGGGAACGGAAGATGAAATTGCGCGGCGTGATCTCGTTGCGGAACGATTTCCCAATTTGCGCGATGCCGAAAGGCAGCTTCACGCGGCCGGTATCGACGACGTTCTTGAAATCGACGAACATGCCCTGCGCCGTCTCGGGCCGGAGATAGGCGACGGACGAGGCATCGGTCATCGCGCCGACGTTCGTCTGGAACATCATGTTGAACGAGCGCGGCGCCGTGAGGCTGCCGGGCTCGCCGGTGGCCGGCGACGGGATGAGATCGATTTCCTCCGGCTTCGCCTCGGTCATGTCTTTCGCAACGACGGGGGCGAGGGTGCCTTGGAGGGCTTTCTTGCGCTTGAAGGACTCGGCGGCGGCCTGCAAGTCGGCGGCGGTCTTCTCGCTCTCGAGCGCACTGACGTAGCCAACCGTGGCTCCGTCGATGACGATGGGTGAAAAGAAAAGCTGATCGGCGCGGTAACGCTGTTTCGAGACCTTGCAGTCCACCAGCGGATCGCTGAAGCCGGCGACGTGGCCCGACGCTTCCCAGACCTTCGGGTGCATAATGATCGAGGTCTCGATCCCGACGATGTCGTCGCGGCGGCGGACCATGTCGTTCCACCAGCAGTCGCGGATGTTCTTTTTCAGCTCGGAGCCGAGCGGGCCGTAGTCAAAGAAGCCGTTGAGCCCGCCGTAGATTTCGGACGATTGGAAAATGAAGCCGCGGCGCTTCGCGAGCGCGACGATGTTCTCCATGGAGACGGCGGGCGTGGTGGATTCGGCGGACATAAGGTGCGAGAGTTAGCCGGGCGCGGGGCGCGCGGTCAATTCCGCGGTTGCGAGCTCGCGACGGGCGGATAGTTACCGGAGCAACCCCGTTTGCCCATGACCCCGTCCACGCGTCGCGACTTTCTCAAAACCACCGCTGTCGCCGGCGCAGCTGTCACGCTCGGCGAACTCACGCTCCGCTCCGTGTTCGCGGCCGACGCTCCGGCCGCCACCGCCGCCGCCTCATCAACCGTGGTCCCGCCCGCGCCGTCGTGGATCGACAAGCCGATGCGTTGGGCACAACTCACGCTCGTCGAGGACGATCCGGGAAAATTCGATCTGCCGTTCTGGATCGATTACTTCGCCCGCACTAAATCCGACGCCGTCTGCCTCAGCGGCGGCGGGTGCGTCGCGTATTATCCGACACAGATTCCGTTTCACCACCGCAGCGCGTGGCTCGGCGACCGCGATGTGCTCGGCGATCTCATCAGCGGGTGTCGCAAGCTCGGCATGGTCGTCATCGTGCGCACCGATCCGCACGCGACCTACGACGATGTCGAGGCGGCTCACCCCGACTGGATTCACGTGACCGCCGAGGGCCAGCGCCGCCGCCACTGGGCCTCGCCCGAGATGTGGGTCACCTGCGGACTCGGGCCCTACAACTTCGACTTCATGACCGACGTGAAGCGCGAGCTCGCCACGCGCTACCGGCCCGAAGGGATTTTCATCAACCGCTGGGATGGCTCTGGCCAGTGTTACTGTGAGCACTGCCGGAAAAATTTCCGCGAGGCCTCGGGCTTCGAGTTGCCGCGCACGAACAACCCACAGGACCCCGCCCGGCGCGCCTACATTTTGTGGCGGCAGGACCGGCTCTTCGCACTCTGGCGCAAGTGGGACGACGCGGTGCGCGCGATCAATCCCGGTTCGTGCGTCATCCCGAACGGCGGCGGCGGCGCGACGAGTTCGCTCGACATGACGCGCATCGCTGCGCTCGCGCCGATGCTGGTGGCGGATCGGCAGGCGCGGCGCGGCGTGATGCCGCCGTGGGCCAACGGCCGGAACGGCAAGGAATTTCGCGCCACCATGGGCCGCAAACCCATCATCGGCCTGTTCAGCGTCGGTCTCGAGGAGCCCTATCGCTGGAAAGACTCGGTGCAAAACGGCGACGAGATCCGCCTCTGGGCGATCGACGGGATCGCGAACGGGCTCCGGCCGTGGTTCACGAAATTCGCCGGCAGCGTGAACGATCCGCGCTGGCTCAAACCCGTCGAGGAACTCTTCGCGTGGTGCGCGGCCAACGAAAAATATCTCCGCAACGAGCATCCGATTGCGCGCGTCGCCATCGTCTATTCGCAGCAGACGGCGTGGTTTCTCGCCGGCGATCGGGCGCGAGAGAGCGTCGAGGACGCCAGCCTCGGCTGGTATCACGCGCTCGTCGAGGCGCGCGTGCCGTTCGAGCTCGTGCATGACCGGCTGCTCGACGCGGACCATCTGGCGGCGTTCAAGACGCTGATCCTGCCGAACATCGCGGCGCTCTCCGAAGCGCAGTGTGAACAACTCCGGCAGTTCGTCGCACGCGGCGGCGGCATCATCGCCACCTCCGAAACTTCCCTGCACGACGAGTGGGGCGTGAAACGAAAAGACTTCGGTCTCGCCGATCTGTTCGGCGTGAGTTTCTCGGGAAAAACTGAAGGCCCGATGCACAACGCCTACCTGCGACTCGAGCACGAGTCAGCCAAAGGCCACCCGTTGCTCGCCGGGCTGGAGGATGCCCCGCGGATCGTGCATGGCGTCTGGCGCGTCGAGGTGACGGCAAAGGAAAAATTTCCCGCGCCGCCGCTCACGCTCATCCCGTCGTATCCCGATCTGCCGATGGAGAAGGTTTTTGAGCGCACGCCCCGGACGTCCATTCCGCAGGTTTTCCTGCGCGAAGTGGGCGCGGGTCGCGTCGCGTATTTTCCGTGGGACATCGACCGGACGTTCTGGGAAATCCTCGATCTCGATCACGGCAAATTGCTGCACAACGCGGTCGCGTGGGCGACGAACGAGCCGGCGCCAGTGACGGTCACCGGCCCGGGCGTGATCGATGTGGCGGTGTGGCGGCAGAAAAATTCGCTCACGGTTCACCTCGTGAACCTCACGAATCCGATGATGATGAAGGGCCCGATCCGCGAGTTGATCGCGGTCGGCGAGCAGCTGGTGCGGGTGCAGCTTGGGGCCGACGTCGGAGTAAACGCTGTGCGCCTGCTGGTGGCAAACACGACGCCGGCGTTTCGTCGCGACGGCAGCTGGATCGAGGTAACGGTGCCTTCGATCACCGCCCACGAGGTGGTGGCCATCGACGTTTGATTGGGACGGGCGCGTAACCAACCCGCCGGCCAAACGTCATCGCCCTCGGAACTCTTTTAACTCAAAATCCCACTTCCTCTCTCCCGTGAAAACCTCCACCCGTATTGCCCTTCTCGCCGTCGGTCTCGCGGCCGTCGCTTTGCCCTTCCTGGGCGCGGCCGACACCACCGCGGAAATCGCGGTCAAACACCCTCGGTTGCACGCTTGGCTCGCTCACCGCGCGGCCATTCGCCACCATCTCGCGCAAAAGCTCGGCCTGTCCGCGGACCAAGTCGCCCAGCTCAAGGCCACCCGCGCCCAGACGGTGGCGGCATTGAAGGCGATTCGCGCCGACACCAGTCTCACCCACGAGCAGAAGAAAACCCAATTCCGCGCTGCGATCCAAACCGCGCGCCAATCCATGCTCGCGGTCCTCACCCCGGATCAGCAGGCGCAACTCCGAGCCCTGCGGACCCGTTGGTTCGCCCGCGGCTGAAACCCGCGCCGGCGACCGATGCGAGGGCGGCGGGGCCAAGACCGGCCCGGCCGCGGGGCGTTGGACGGTATCAGGGAACACGCCGCCGGGAAGAAAGTCAGATCGACCATCCTCGGTTTCATTCCTCCATCCTCAACCTGTTCCTGATTTGCCATGAATCGTCCTTTCGTTTTCCGCGCCGCCTTGCTGGCGGCGGCTCTCGCTACCGGCTTCGTCCTCTGGGGTGCCGATAAAACTACGACGCGCCCCGCGCCCAAATTTCAACTCGACGCCAAAACCATCAACCGTGACGCGTCTGAGCGCGTGAGTTATTCCTCGGTCGTAAAAAAGACCGCGCCGAGTGTCGTCTATGTTTTCACCTCGAAGAAAGTTCGCGCGCAAAACAGCAACAACCCGTTCTTCGACGACCCGACCGTCCGCCGCTATTTCGGTCTGCCCGACTCCAACGGCCGCGGCCGCATGCCGGATCAAGTCCAAAGCGGTCTCGGCTCCGGCATCATCGTCACCGCTGATGGCTACATTCTCACCAACAACCATGTCGTCGACGGCGCTGACGAGGTGAAGGTCGCGTTTGGCGAACCGCGCAAGGAATTCAAAGCCACCGTCATCGGCCGCGATCCGAAAGCCGATGTCGCGATCATCAAAATCGACGCCACCGGCCTGCCCGCTGCCACGCTCGGCGACAGCGATCAACTCGAAGTCGGCGACGTCGTCCTCGCCATCGGCAATCCGTTTGGCGTCGGCCAGTCGGTCAGTCGCGGCATCGTCAGCGCGCTCAGCCGCGGCGGCCTCGGTATCGAGACCTACGAAGATTTCATTCAGACCGACGCCGCGATCAATCCCGGCAATTCCGGCGGCGCGCTCTTCGACACCGACGGCCGCGTCGTCGGCCTCAATACCGCGATCCTCAGCCGCACCGGCGGCTTCAACGGCATCGGTTTCGCGATTCCGATCAACCAGGTGCGCGGCCTCGCCGAGCAACTCGTCACCAAGGGCAAAGTCGAGCGCGCCTTCCTCGGGGTCGAAACCCAGCCACTCGATTCCGAAATGTCGTCGATGTTCAAGGTCAACCAAGGCGCCCTCATTGTTCAAGTGAGCGCCGGCACGCCGGCCGAAAAAGCCGGCCTCAAGAGCGGCGACATCATCACGAAAATTGACAGCACCGACATCAAGGACAACCGCCACCTCCAGCTCGCGATCACGCGCCTCACGCCCGGCACCGAAGTTAAAATTTCCTACGTGCGCGATAACAAGACCGTCACGACCACGGCGAAACTCGGCGCGCTTTCCAACAACGCGCTCGCCGGCGACGAACGCGCCATCGGCGGCAGCGACGACGGCGTGCTCTCCGATGTTTCGATCGGTGAACTGACCGACGAACTCCGCCAGCAGTTCAACATCCCGAAACGCGTCGAGGGAGTGGTCGTGACCGGGGTCCAACCCGACGGCCCGTCAGCGAGTGCCGGTATCCGCGAAGGCGACATCATCACCGCCCTCGATCGCAAGCCCACACCCAACGTCGAGGCCGCCGTGAAACTCAGCGAGGAAATCAAGGGCCCGAAAGTGCTCGTCCAACTCTGGCGCCGGGGCCGCCCCCGCATGGTGGTGGTCGACGAGTCGGAAAAATAAGCAGCGATTCCACGGTTGCCCGCAGACGGCGGCGCGCGAAGCATAAGGCGATGCGCCTCATCGATCTTTCGCAGCCGCTGTTTGACGGTGCGCCGAATTGCCCCGTCCACCCGCCGGTGTCGTTTCGCCGCACTGCCGATCATCCGGCGGGCGGCTGGCGGATGGAGGAAATTGCGATGGCGACGCACACCGGCAGCCATCTCGATGCGCCGCTGCACAAAATCGCCGGCGGCAAGAGCATTTCCGATTTACCGCTCAATACCTTCACCGGTCCGGCGCACCTCGCCGATCTCCGCGGACTTGCGGCCGATGCGTCGATCGATGCGGAAAAACTTTCGCGGGCGCTGCCGTCAAAAATTTCCGGCGACATCGTGCTCCTCGCCACCGGTTGGGGCGACAAGCGCGCGAAGTCTGACGAATGGCTGCGCCACTCGCCCTTCGTCGATCCGGCGGGGGCGCGCTGGCTCGTCGAGCACGGCGTGCGTGGCGTCGGCATCGATCATTTTTCGATTGGCGGGATGGGACCGCTCAACGCCGAGACGCACACGATTCTCCTCGGCGCGGGAATATGGGTGGTCGAGGAGCTGAAATTTCCGCCGGAAGTTTTTTCGCTGCCGTCGCCGGTGAAATTTTGGGCGCTGCCGCTCAACTGGCCCGGCTGCTCGGGGGCGTTTTGCCGGCCGGTGATCGAGGTGGCGTGAAGTCCGCGGCGCGGAGGCTTATGGCAGCCCGCCGGTGATTTCGCGGAGTTTGGCGAAGAACGCGCGCTTGCGCGGCGAGTTGATGCCCCAATCGACGGGCACGCTCTGGTAGCCGTCGGCGAAGCCTTCGTCCCTCATCCGATAATCAAAAAATCCCCACGACGCACCGGCGCGCACGGCGGCGACGAAGTGATTTTCCGGTTTCTCGAAGTCGAAATGATCATCCTCGTTGAAGATGATGGGCATCGTGTGCCACGACGGCAGCGCGCGCGTTTGCTGCACCATCTCGGTGATGCGCGCGGCGGTCGTCGTCGCGCCGTTGCCGTGGAGCAGGATGAAGTCGGATACTTTGGCAACGCCGTCATCCGGGACGCGCCCGCCGCCATAGCTCGTGCCGGCGAGCAGACGGCGGCCCCCCGCGGTGCGCGCCTTCACCCGCGCGATGAGTTCCGGCACGCGGTCGGGCTGCAGGCTCGCGTGATGATAGTGGCCGTTCGTTTCGTTGTTCACCTCGACCAGCACATGCCGCCAGCCGTGTGCGAACAGCCAGTCGAGCGTCTGATCGACGGCGCGAATCACGGCGGATTCATCCGTCAGCCGCGCGTCCTGGCCGAAATAAAAAATTCCGAGGATGACCACCATCCCGAGTTCATCCGCCCGGTCGAGAATGCGCGCGGCGCGGGTCGCGTAGTCGCTGCGGAGCGTGCCGTCGGCCGCGAAGGCCGAGTTGTGCCACGGCTGCGCCTTCGAGTAACCCTCAGGACTGCCGCCTTGGAGATTCAACGTGAACGCGACCAGCCCGTGCCGCCGCCACTCCGGCATCGCCGAGATGAATTCACGCGTGTTGCGCTCCGGGTCCCACGCGCCGCCGTCGGGATAATTCCACCGCGCGCGCGTCGCCGGATTGAGATCGTCGAACACGCCCTGCACCATCCTCGAGTTGAACAGCCGCCCCTCGATCGACTGCCCCTCCCACGAGCGGCCGGCGTAGGTGGGCTGGCCGTTGACGAAAAACTTTTCGCCACGAATCGCGACTGCGGTGGACGGCGCCGCGGCGAGGGCTCGCGCCGCGACCATCCCGACGAAAAAAACCAACGCCCGGTTTTTCACGCGCGTCAGTATTTTTGGCCGAGTTTCTTGTAGACCATGCTCATCAGCCACGCGGGGCCGATGAGGAGAAAGACGATGTCCTTGAAAAACGACGGCTTCCGGCGCTCGATCTGGTGGCCGATGAACTGGCCGATCCACGCGAGCACAAAAACCACGCTGCAGATCTTACCGACGGACCATGGGGCTGCGACATCCAGCGCCACGACTCCGGCGTAGCACGCGGCCATGAAAAACAGCAGGCCTGCGCTCAGTCGCGCTGACAGCCGTAGGTAAAACGCATAGGCGGCCACCATCGCGACGAGCGTCCAGTTGAACCACGGCACGGCTTCGCGCCACGCGTCGGGAATCGGAATTTCCCAGACGAAGCCGAGCACGCTGAAAAAAATCAGCGGCACACAAATCCAGTGGATGAGTTCGTTGCGGTGATCCTGGTGGCTCTCGCCATATTCGGCGAACCACTGCTCGGCGGATTTTTTGGCGGGCATGGTGCGATGCGGCTCAGAGCCGAAGGAAGAGTTCGCGGCGGTGGAGGAAACGGGCCAGTGCGAGCATCAGGGCGAGGCTCACGCAAGAAATCATGAAGGCGCCAGTGCCGGGATTGAAGGTGGTGTTGAACCACGCGCGGACATCGCCCCCGGCGAGCCGGTTGGCCATCGCCCGGTAGCCGACCAGTCCTGAGATCACGTAGAGCGTGATCGGGTTCATGCCGACCCAAACGAACGGCTGGCACCACGCGCGCCAGCGTTTGATGTCCACGATCCAATAAAAAGTCGACAGCAGCAGCAGGCTCCAGCCACCCGCAACCAGCACGTAGGACGACGTCCAGATTTTTTTGACGACGGGAAACTCCAGGTGCCACATCCAGCCCAGCGCGAGCAACGCGAGGCCGCTCACGATGAGAGCGCGGAGTTTCTTGGTGTCGTCGAGATCGGTGCGGCGCAGGAGCAGACCGGCGAAAACGCCGAGCAGGCACGTCGCGATCGCGGGCAGCGTGCTCAGCAAGCCTTCCGGATCCCAATAGGTGTCGTATTTGCGGCCGCCGAGATAGGCGAAGTCGAGGTGGTTGGAGAGGTTGTAGCCCGGTTCAAACTTTCCGGTCACGCGCGCTGTCGTCGCGTCGAACAGTTGGTGCGCCTGTTCCAGCGTCGGCTTGTCGGTGCCGAGGCGCGCGGCGA
Source organism: uncultured Opitutia bacterium (assembly GCA_903840415.1). Lineage (GTDB taxonomy): Bacteria > Verrucomicrobiota > Verrucomicrobiia > Opitutales > Opitutaceae > CAITWF01. Next base: position 34,365 of record CAIMFY010000004.1, read on the forward strand.
GCACGGTTTTTTCCAGCTGGAGATCGCGGATTGGCACGAACGTCATCAACGCCCAGTAGCCACCGAGAATCACCGTGGTCACGACGGCAAGGGCGCGCGGTTTGAAAAAGCAAAACAGCAATCCGGTCGCGGTGTAGACGAGCGCGATGCGGGGGAGCACGCCGAGCAGCCGCACATCGGGCCACGCGCGGGTGAGGCCGCCGTTGTAGAAAATCCCGAGCGCGAGCAGGAGCGTGCCCCGCTGCAACACGCGTTTCACCGCGCCCGCGGTGCCGAGCCGCGCCTTCATCCGCTCCAGCGAAAACACCGTCGAGATGCCCGCAATAAACACGAACAGCGGAAAAATCAGATCGTAGAATGCGAGTCCGGCCCACGCTTGGTGCTCGAATTGGCCGGCGAGAAATTTTGTCGGCGCCATCGGCAGCATGTCGCCGAGCGCCACGATGGCGGCGTCGCCGCCGAGGATCCAAAACATGTCGAAGCCGCGGAGCGCATCGAGGGAGACGAGTCGCGGGCTGGCCGCGGTCAGGGTGGGGGCGGGGGAGCTCATGGCGAAGCGTCGGGAGCAGAGCGCACTCGCCGGGCGCGGTCAACGCTGTCGCCATGTAGCGCCGGCGTTACTCCGCCCTTGCGCGGTGCGGCGGGATGCATCCTCTGTTGCGGCATGAAGGTTTCGTTCACGCAGAAAGAATTTACCCGCCTCCTCGAACTCACGCACCTCGGCCTCTGGGTCACTGGCGCGCGGCCCGACGATCCGGCGACGATGCCGGAGCGCTACACTGACCTTGCGCAAAAAATCTTCGGACTGGCCGAGACATTCGGCTGCGCCGATCTCGTTGAGTCGGATGTGAACGGTGAACTGTTTCCCAACGAGAAACTCACCGAGGGGCCCGTGCGCGAGAAGCTCGATGAATTTGTCGAGGATGCGTTTTGGGGCGAGCTCGTCGGTCGCCTCGGCGAACGCGATCTGCGCGCCGAGCGCGGCACGGACGCCACCAAGATCGGCGACGAATATTCAGAGGAGGACAAAGAAAAACTCGAGGCGCTGGAGGATGCCTACTGGCGCGAGTTTGAGGCGCGCGGCGTCGACCATCTCGTCGTCCTCCGGGGCGGCCAGGGCTGAGCGCGCGGCCCGCTGGTTGATTGCGTCAGAGCACGCGGTTTTCGCGCGCGACCGCGGCATACCAGTGCGCGCTGAGCTTGGGCGTGCGGCGCTGCGTGGCATAGTCGTTGTAGACGAGACCGAAGCGCTTGGCGTAGCCGTAGGCCCACTCGAAGTTGTCGATGAACGACCACGCAAAGTAGCCGTGCACGGGAATGCGTTCAGCGGTCGCGCGCTGCACGGCGAGGAGGTAGTTGCGCAAATATTCCCGGCGATGCAGATCGAGAATTTCGCCGTGCGCGTCGGGCTGCTCTTCGTAGCCGGCGCCGTTTTCGGTGATGACGAAGGATTTCACGCCATAGAGATTCTGCAGGTGGCGGGTGGCCCAGTAGATCGACTGCGGGGCGAGGTGCAGCCACGGCAGATCGCTGCGCGGATAACTGGGCGGCATCGGCAGTGCCTCCGGCTGGCCGGCGCGGCCCGCCCGAATAAAAGCGCCGGTGTAAATATTCAGGCCGAGAAAATCCGTCGGCTGCGCAATCAGCGCGAGATCGCCGCGTGACACTACGGGGCGATCGGCGCCGATCGTGCGTAGGTAAGTAGCCGGATAGCGCCCCGTGAATACCGGCGCGAGCAAGTGTCCGTTTGCCTGCTTCGTCCACCGCTCCGCGGCGGCGATGTCGCGCGGCGTTTCGGTGACGGGGATGCCGATGACGGGGTTGTGCGTGAGACCGACCCGGGCACCGGGGCCGCCGAATTCCCGCACCGCGCGCACCGCGTGGCCATGTGCGAGCAAGGCGTGGTGATAGGCTTGGGCGAGGACGGCGGCGGATTCTTTTGCGCCGGGCGCGTGTTCGCCAGTGCCGTAGCCCATGCCGATGAAGCAGGGGATTTCGTTGACGGTGATCCAGTTTTTAACGCGGTCGCCGAGCGAGCGGACGACGGTGTCGGCATAGGTGGCGAAAGCGTCGACGGTGGAACGGACGCGCCAGCCGCCTTCGGTTTCCAGCGCCTGAGGCAGATCCCAATGGAAGAGCGTGGCCCACGGGGTAATGTCGTGCGCGAGCATCGAGTCCACGAGCCGTTGATAAAAATCGAGTCCGCGCGGGTTGACCACGCCGCGCCCGTCCGGAAAAATTCTTGGCCAAGCGAGGGAAAAACGGTGGTGCTTAATCCCGAGCTGGCGCATGAGCGCGAAATCTGTCGGGTAGCGATGGTAGTGATCGCAGGCGACGGCAGGGGTGTCGCCCGCGACGACGGCGCCGGGCTGCCGGGCGAACTGATCCCAGATGGATTCACCTTTGCCGTCGGTCGTGGCGGCGCCTTCGATTTGCGGCGCCGCAGTCGCGACGCCCCAAAAAAAAATTTTCGGAAAACGGCAGGAAACAATCTGGCGGGGCATGAGAAAAAAGGCGGGCAGCGATGAAAGCGATCAGGCGGGCGGCGTGCCAACGGTATTGCCGGCGACGAGACTGGCTTCGACTAAAATTTTTCGGCGGGGTGCCTGCGGATCAAGCATCCGGCTGGTGAGACGGACGAGTGCGGACGAACCGATGTCTTCGTGCGCGACTCTCATGGAGGTCAGCGGCAGCGCACCCGGCGGCGGCTCCACACCGTCAAACCCCGTCACCGAGCAGTCGCGCGGCACGCTGATGCCGAGTTCGCGCAAGTCCTGCACGAGATGATAAGCTTGGTGGTCCGCAGCACAGACCCACGCTGTGACCCCGGAGGTGCGAGTGAGCCGGGCGACTTCATGAGCGATCGCGGGCGCCTCGAGCGGCACCGCGTTCTTGTGGACGTTGATCGCCCATTCGGGATGAAACGCCAGGCATTCGCCAAAGATGCCCTCGGCAAAGGCGCCGAAACGGCGAAGGGTCCAGTGGACGCCGACAGGATAGCGCCACGTGGCAAAACCGATGCGCCGGTGGCCGCGCTCCGCCAGCAATCGCACCAAGCCAACGATCCCGGCGGTGTCGTCAACATCGATGGAGTCGAGCCCGATCTCGGGATAATCCTCCAGTAACTCGACGGTGGAAATCTTGCGCGCGATCATTTCGACGGCCTTGTGCGGAAACGGATAAATCAGCAGCGCGCCCCGCCAGTCCGCCGTGCGAATTTGGCGGAAGACTGCCTGCCGCGGCGCATCCGGCTCGAAGGACATGGGATCTTGGTAACACACATCCACCGCGATCCGATCCATCTCGGCCCGGTCGCGAATGCCTTTCAAGATGTAGGGGAAAATGGAGAGCGCCATGTTCCCTCTTTGAGCACGCTTGAGAAAATCGACACTGCGACCTCGCAGGACAAAAATATCACGCTCCTCAAGCTCTTGCGGCATCACGCTCAAGACCCCACCTCGAAATCCATCATGCTTCGTTTTTTTTGCCACCCTGATTCTCCAAGACGACCTTAATCTAACGTAGACTTGCTGTGGTGCTTGAAACTCGGTGGTCTGCAACTCGTTCTTTGGAAAGAGACGGGCCTATAGCTCAACGGTTAGAGCAGAGGACTCATTGACAATCAGTGCCAACGGATGGGAAACCGCCGTTGGGATACGGGGAAATTCGGCGAAACCTTCGCGACAACGCATGGCAACGCCGGGCTGAGCCAGCGGTGCACTGCTGGAAAGTGTAGAGACTAGCGGAGGAGTTCAGTCTCCTTAATCACCGCATCAACCCCCGTCACCCTACCGCGAAAGCGCGGGTGAAGACATAGTCCAAGGAGCGTCGAAAGGCGCGCAAACTTGAATCCTTTGGTTCTGGGTTCGAATCCCAGTGGGCCCACCAAAGTTTAGCCAAGACCGGCTGAGTTTGATGTTTGCCACGGTTCGTGGTCGATTTGGCCAGGTATTACGGCAATTTCGCATGGCCAGTAAGTGCGTCACTCGTAAGCGCCTAATTAACAGTCGAATGGAGCACGCGAAAGACAGAGGGCAACTTCGCGCAGCGCCATCAACCAGTGGCGAGATGAATCGATAGAATTTCCCGACGCCGCTTCTTTTCGGCGCCAGTGCGAAAGACCGACGTCAGTTCCGCGCGGGCCGTTCGACGTAGTTACCGTAGATATCGTAAGTTCAGACCTGAATGGCGCTTAAGTAAGCCCTAAAGTTTGCTTGTTGAGGCGTTTGCGTCGCTGGGTGCCGGGGATTGTCGTGAAGAGCACTTTGCGGCTGAGCCGTTGCATTTGTCGCAGCGTTGCTTGGACGGTGCGCCA
>CAIMFY010000005.1 GCA_903840415.1 uncultured Opitutia bacterium
CTACCAGATCACCGTCAACCTGGAGCCGCTGGACACCTACCGGATTATCCAAGAGGAGGAGACCGCGCAGCAGAACCTGCAAAAGCAGGCGAACACGGATGTCGTCGTGAGCCAGACGCGGGTCGATACGATTCGCCGAAAGCAGGCGTCAATCACGCAACTGGGCGAGGGTCAGACCCGGCTCATGAATACGACGTTCATCGTCAGGGCGTGGAATACGGACGAAACGAAGCTCGCTGCCGACGTGAGCGCGTTAAAGGCGGGCATCCTGTCGATGCGCAATGCGCGGTGCTACGACGCCCATCTCGAAGCAACGGCGTTGGAATTGTTTTTCTCCACGCTGCCCGGCAACAGCTTTCATCCCTACACTGCGCGCGCCGTCCGGCTCGAGGATGAGCACGTGGCGAACTTGATTCCGTTTTCGGCGAGTTTCACAGGTGACCTCGAACAGGCACAGGCCCTTTATCTCTCCTCGGATCGGGCGATGGTCGGCTTCCGGTTCCACGTGAACGGCCTCGTCCAGCACACCGGCGTGGCCGGCGGTTCCCGCTCCGGCAAAAGCGCCGCCTACAACAATCTCCTCTACCAGACCGGGCCGTATTTCGACTACGACGTCCTGTTGGAGGAAGGCGGCTCGCACTCGAACTACGCCGAAGACCACGGCGCGAAGCCGATCGTGATCCAGAAGAGCGGCAACATCACGGTCAACTACCTCGACACCCTGGGCTCCCCGCTCGATCCGGATCACCTTGCTTACGCCATCAGCTTGACGGCGCATTTTGCCGGAAAGACGGAAGACGAACGGCTGAACAACCGCCGCCGCGCCTATCTGTCGTTTTATCTCGGCGTGCTTTACCGTGAAGCCCAGCAGGATTGGGCGCGGCGGAATGCAGACCTTAATCGCCGTGCGCAGCGTGAGGCCTGTGCGATTCATAAATGGCACGCCGCCCGGATGACGGCGGACGACACGCTGTTCGACGCCTACACGCACGTGCGCGACCGCGTCATCGCGAACGACGCCGAGGTGCTGGAATTCACGGCGAAGATCGCCGCAGCGAACCCGGGCGCAGCGGGGGGGGGCGGGCCGGGAGCGCGAGGGCAGGCCCGAGCAGAGGCTCTCGTTTCAGGAGGTGCGCCGCCGACCCAGACTCGCTCCTCTCCCAGCAGGTTGAAAATGATGGCGGGAAAGTGGCGTGGCTGTAGTTAAGTTTACTGTGTAGAGTAATCCCGTCATGAAACTCACCGTTGAAGAACGACAGGCGCTCGGAAACATTCTGGTCACCAATCGAAACGAGCAGAACCTGACGCAGGAAAAATTGGCGGCGATGTCCGGCGTGCCAGTCCGCACCCTCCAACGCGCCGAACGCGGTGATGGTATCAGCCAAGAAAACCTAGATTTGGTGGCGATGAAGTTGGGCACTGATGCCGCGACACTACTTCAACTGGCCGCGGCGACGAAAGCGGGCTCGCCGGACCTTCGCTCCAACCTCGAAGCCATCACCACAGCCGCCGAACTGGTGCGCCACATGCAAGGCAAGCGCGGAGTCCTGCAAGTTGCGCCCGAAGGTGAGCACGCGTTCAACGAGCATGTCGGTCCGCTAGTCCTCGAACTTGGCGAGATGCCCGTGACAAAGGCCCGCAAGGAAGCGGACAATATCCTGCAATTCTGCGCGCAGATGGGATTCGCGCTCTTCGTCGGTCGCTACAACGAGGAGCTGGAGCACAACGGAAAAATGCTCCGCAATCCGACCACCGTTGTCTTCGCTGCGCCGCTCACGGATCCGCGCGTGCGCAAAACGCCAAAAGGCCGGGTGCTCGATTACATCGTGGATCGGCGAAAGCAATTGTGGCACCGTGTCCTGAAGGGCGGGTTGACGGCCTACGACTGGATGGAAGATCAGTTAATCTCAAAATCGACCGGCGAAGCTCGCGTTCGCGCTGAACTGCTCCGCATTCATCAGGATATTCGGAGGCAAACCGGTTAGCGTCTCGCCGGCCGTTTTCAGGACTGTTTTTGGTTTCGCCCCACTTGCGATGTGGGTATTACTCGGGCGTGGCCGTATCGTTGGACCAATTCCTCGCCTTTTGTCATGGACTTATTTTGCATGGAAACCCTGATTGGCCGATTTTCTCCCGTAGTGCCGTAACGCAGGATGGTGCGGTGGGATCGAATTGCACCTACCTGCACCGACATTCAACTCCGGCGAATTGTTGGCTTTGAAGCCGAGTGAACGCATGGCCGTCATCGGGCAAGAATTGAGCACCGTCCGCGCTCGCGACCGATTGAGTGCCGGCGGCGTATTCTCTGAAAACAAAAACTCTGGTGTCCAGTTGGTGTCCAGTTTTTGGCCAGTGCGCTACAGAACCTTTCTGTGCCTAACAAATGGGCCAAAAAAGAAGCCCGCTCTAGAAGTATCTTCCAGAGCGGGTCTTACAGTGCTTAACTGTGCTATAAATTGGGTGCAGGGGTTGGATTTGAACCGCCCGGCCGCCGCGGAGCTAAGTCGCTAGAAAACGAGGACTTAGTTGATGGTTAATATTTTGGACCGAGAAGATAGGAGCACAGAAATGCGCCGATGTGAAGCGAAGAGTGACCTGCCGGGCAACCTTCTGGCAACCTTTCGAAAAAATCGAGAAATGGGGACAAACGCCGGTGAGGTGGTCCCGGGAATTTGGGCACCTAGCCGCGCTGTTCTTCCGGTGACAATGCAAAGTAATCGTCCATTATCAGGTTGCCGCCGGCTCCGCCACCCGTCGCATGATATCGGCGATCCACGCTGGTGCATAGCGGAGATCCTGCAAAAGCTGCTTCTTGTCCTGATCTGACAACCGGCGACGGAGCGCGGTGATTGTCCCCAGATCAACTTGGTTCCGGCCGAGCCACCGGAGGGCCTGAATCACCGTCCCGCTGATCCGTCCCGCTGTGGCCATCTGTCGGGTCGCGGCGTGTTTGAAAATAATCTGTTGCTGCCCCAAGGGCACCTTGCGCGCGCGACCGTCGGTGAGATAGACAGCGCGAACCGGGACCTGTGTGGAAAGCCCCAGCAAATTGGCGGCGTGAGCGCCGGACAGAAGAACCCGCGAATGATCGCGGGCCTGCATGGCCTGAACGACATTCTCCGAAAGTGGAGGGAGCGTGCGACCCAACCGGGCCAGTTGGCGCGGCCGGTCATAAAGGCCGCGGCCAACTTTGCGGATGCCGCCTCTCCTGGCGTGGCGCATGAGGGCAAGACGAACAGCGGTAGGGCTACCCAAGTCCCGGAAATCGGCGGCCGAAAAAACCCAGTCCGGGGACTGCTGGTTTATGCGGTCCGTTACCTTGGAATCCGTTGACTGTGCGTGTCTGCCCATATTTGAAACAAAAGGGAGTATGTTTTTGTTTCAAATGCAAAGCTTCATTCGCTCGCTGTAGCGCCCCAAAAGACACTGCAATTAAAGCTCCGGAATTGCCCCTGGGGATAGCTTCGCCGATGCCTTCATCTCATCCGCGAGGTTGCGCTGAGGGTTCACCGGCATGGCGGCATCGAAAATAACATTGGTTGCGTGTCGAAACTTACTTTGGTATTATGCTTTCGGTTACTTTGGTATGCTGTCACATGAGCATTGCGAGGTGAGGCTGAATACCGCAGCTCACGCGGCAGCACTGGGCGATTCGCCCAGCTGTTCTACGGCGCATCGGATTCAATTTGGTCAACAGATAGAGCCGGCTTAAGGGGTGGGCGGCCCTTTTCTTTCTCTACTGCGCCGCTTCATTTGCCCCACGTTGCCCGATCGCGGCGCGCGAGGGTCACGGGTGCGGGCACTTTTTGCCATTTGCCCTTCGCTTGGCGATGGCCGGACTGAAGAAGAAACTGCCCTTGGCCACTTCGCGGATCGCTTCCGCGAGGTTCTCCGACGCCGTCTGCTTCTCCAAAAACCCCAACGCACCGACGGCGACCCCACGCTCGACATACGCATCGTCACTGTGCGCGGAGAGAATGAGCACTTTGGCCGCGGGGTTGGCGGCGAGAATCTGGAGCGTCGCCTCGAAGCCGTTGAGCACCGGCATGGCGATGTCCATCAGGATGACATCGGGCCGCAGGGTGTGCGCCATCTTCACCGCTTCCCGACCGTTTCGCGCCTGCCCGACCACCTCGGAATTGCCCTCCGTTTCCAATAACGTGCACAGCCCTTTTCGCACGACCGCGTTGTCATCCACCATCAGGACAGTGATTTTTTTCATCAGGTTAGCGAGGCCGAGTGTCGGCACTTGGCGAACATCCATCTAAGAACGATTGGACACTTATAATAGACAATAGCGATAGGGTAAAACCCTACCATCCACGGCCTTCCCCTGCCTTCGGCTAGTCTTGACGATTACTTTCCGACCGAAAAGCGCCGCATTTCTTGCGCCACGTTGCCCGATCTCGGCGCGCGAGGGCAGGATGGCGGCAGCGGATTTTTGCGCGGGAAACTCCAACCGCGGTCACCGCTGGTCACTCCCGGGCTACTGGCAGAGCCCGCAGATATTCGAACTCTTCGCATCTGTGCGTGGTCACAACGCGACGCGAGACCGACGATGTTGCCTTATCGCGCGCAGGATTGCGGTGATGAAAATCCACCGTCACCGAAATCATACCCGGCGCTGCGCCCATTGCGGCCTGCAGTTCGCCGTTAATCCCCGTCTCGGAAAACGCCATCGCTTCTGCACCAAGCGGGAATGCGCCCAGGCCAGCCGTCGCACCGCGCGCAAGAAATGGCTGAGAAAAAACGGCGGCAAGGCTTACTCTCTCGGGACGGAGAACAACGACCGCGTGCGCGGCTGGCGCCAAAACCATCCGCAGTATTGGAAGAAAAAGGGTGGGTCGGCCCGGTCGCGATCCAGTGAGTTTACGCTGACGAAGGAACTCGCCGCGATGATGAGATACGTTGCGTTACAAGATACGATTGACACGCGTCTCGCTCTGGAAATCGGCATTATTTCGGAGCTCTCGGGAGCTGCGTTACAAGATACGATAGCCAAGGAAATCCGCCGGCTCATGCTGCGCGGATATGCGATTCTGCGCCGCAAGCCCGTCCGGTCGGTCAAGTGAAGGCCCCGCGTTCTCGCGGCGGATTCTGCTGCCGACGACATAACGCACGATGAGCGGGCAAGTCCAATTACCGCTCGCAGCCGCGACCGGCGGTCTCATCCCGGTTGCGGCTTACGTGCGCATGTCGACGGAGCACCAGCAGTATTCCACGGAGAACCAGCTCGACCGGATCAAGGAATACGCCGCCAAGCGCGGCATGGAGATCGTCCGGGTTTTCGCCGATGAAGGCAAAAGCGGGCTCAGCGTGAAAGGCCGCGAGAGTCTCCGACGCATGATCGCCGAGGTCGAAGCCGGCAAAACTGATTTCAAGGCGATCCTCGCCTACGATGTCAGCCGGTGGGGCCGTTTTCAGGATGCCGACGAAAGCGGCTACTATGAATACATCTGCAAGCGCGCCGGCATCGCCGTCCACTACTGCGCCGAGCAATTCGAGAACGACGGCAGCCCGACCTCGAATATCATCAAGAGCGTCAAGCGCTCGATGGCCGGCGAATACAGCCGCGAACTTTCGACCAAGGTTTTTCAGGGCGCCTGCCGGCTGATCCAACTCGGGTTCAAGCAGGGCGGCGCCGCCGGGTTCGGTCTCCGCCGCGTGCTCATCGATCAAGCCGGCAAGGCCAAGGGCACACTCAAGGTCGGCGAACACAAAAGCCTCCAGACTGATCGGGTTGTGTTAATGCCAGGGCCGGACGAGGAGCAGGAAACCGTCCGGTGGATTTATCGCGCATTTCTCGACGAAGGGAAAACCGAACGTGAAATCGCCGAGGCCCTCAATGCGCGGAAGATTCCCACCGATCTGGGGCGGGCGTGGACGCGCGGCACGGTGCATCAGGTCCTCACGAACGAAAAATACATCGGCAACAACGTCTATCACCGCACCTCCTTCAAACTGAAGCGCAAGCACGTCCTCAATCCGCCGGAGATGTGGATTCGGGCTGATCGGGCGTTTCCGGCCATCGTCGACCCGTTGACGTTCGCCAAGGTGCAGGAAGCCATCCTCGCCCGGGCGAAGCGTTTTTCAGACGACGAGATGCTCCAGGCGCTGAAAGAATTGTGGTCACGGCACGGCCGGATTTCGGGACTGTTGATCGACGAGCAGGAGAGCATGCCATCAAGCGCGGCGTTCCGCCATCGCTTCGGCAGTCTGGTCCGCGCCTACGAATTGGTCGGCTACACTCCGCAAACCGACTATTCGTTTCTTGAAATCAACCGCTACCTGCGCGGCCGGCATCCGGAGGCGGTGCAGGAAGTCATCACGCGCCTGTCCACGATGGGTGTCGCGGTCGAACGCGACCCTGCGACCGAGCTGCTCATCCTCGATCGGGAACTGACGGTGTCGCTGGTCCTATCGCGATGCCTGCGCACCGGGGCTGGCTCGTCCCGCTGGATGCTGCGGTTTGAAGAGAGTTTCCGGCCCGATCTCACCATCGCCGTCCGCATGAATGAAACGAACCAAGCCATCAAAGATTACTATCTCTTCCCGGCCATCGACCTGACGGATGCCAAGCTCCGGCTGGCCGAAAACAATCACTCGCTTCTGGATGCCTACCGTTTCGACAATCTCGAATTCTTCTTCGAAATGGCTGAACGCATCTCGGTGGAGGATGCCGCATGAAGCCCGCCGACGAATCGCGGGTGCGTCTGATTCCCGTCGACCGGATTCGCGTGGTCAACCCTCGTGTCCGCGACAAGACGAAGTTCGAACGCATCGTGGAAAGCATTGCGAAGCTCGGCCTCAAGAAGCCGATCACGGTGACGGTGGGGAAACCCGGCGATGACGGCGTGGAATCGTTCGATCTCGTGTGCGGGCAGGGCCGGCTGGAAGCGTTCAAAGCACTCGGGCAAACGGAAATTCCCGCGCTCGTGCGCGGCTTGTCGAAAACCGATGGGCTGCTCGCGAGTCTGATCGAAAACATCGCCCGGCGCCGGGTGCGCTCGCTGGACCAAATCAAGTTGATCCAGTGGATGAAGGAGCAAGGGCACGGCCATGCCGACATCGCCCGCAAGACCGGGCTTGGCGAGGAATACGTGAAGGACATCCTCAACATGCTCCGGAATGGCGAGGAGCGCCTGCTCGAAGCGGTGCTTCACGGCAAGATCCCCGTGACGGTCGCGGTCGGGATTTCGGGTGCGTCCGATGAAGATTCGCAGCGGCTGCTGATGGAAGCTTACGAACGAAAGGACATGAACCAGAAAACGCTGGCGGCGTTCAAGCGGGTGCTCGATCAGCGGCGCCACTTTGGCCGGAATTATGGCACCAGGCATCGGGACTCCGCCCGCCGGACGAGCGCCGAGAGTCTCGTGCGCGCCTATCGCCTCGAATCCCAGCGCCAGAAACTCATGGTCCGAAAAGCGAAGCTCTGCGAGGCGAAGCTGCTGTCCGTGTCGGCGGCGATCAAGGTGCTCGTCGGAGACGAGGACTACATCAATCTGCTCCGGGCCGAGAAACTGGAAACGATGCCAAAATTTCTGGCGGAACGGGCGAAGCAGGCCGCATGAAGCAAAAGGTCCACGCCGCTTTCGATCTCGATGGCATCACCCTGCCACTGGGCGCGATTCTTCCGATCCGGCAGATCAAGCCGAGCGATTACGCATGGGGCAAATATCGGTCGATGCTGGCTTCGATCCGCGAAGTCGGCGTGATCGAGCCGCTCATCGTGCATCCGCAAAAAAAATCGCGCGATGTCTACCTGCTGCTCGACGGTCACATGCGATTGAAGGCCCTGCTCGAACTCGGCCGGACCGAGGCGTTCTGCCTCGTGGCCAACGACGACGATGCGTTTACCTACAACGACAAGGTCAATCGGCTCTCGCTCATCCAGGAGCACGCAATGATTTTGCGCGCGGTCGACAACGGGGATAAACCTGAGCAAATCGCGAAGGCACTCGACCTCGATATCGGCAAAATCAGGGGGAGTCTCAATCTGCTCGATGGCATCCACGCCGACGCGGTCGATCTGCTGAAGGAGAAACCGATCACGGCGGCAGCGCTGCGATTATTCCGCAAAGCGAATCCCGTCCGCCAGATCGACATGGCGCAGCTCATGGTCTCCGGCAACAACTACACGCGGGCCTATGCCGAGGCGCTGATCGTCGGAACGCCCAGCAGCCAGCTCGTCAACGGCAGCAAGCCGAAATCGGCGCACGGAATTTCCGAGGAGGAAATCGCTCGCATGGAGAAAGAGATGGAGATGCTGGAGCGCGACTATCGGCTCCATCAGGATCATTTCGGGGAGAACTCCCTCCACCTCAATTCGGCCCAGCGCTACGTGAAGCGGCTCACCGAAAACGCCAAGGTGAAACGCTTCCTTGGCAACCGCTACCCGGAAATCCTGGAGGAGTTTCAGGAACTCGCCGCGCTCAACACGCTGTGACTCGCGCACGTTTTCACCGAGCGATTTCAATTTCAGTCCAACGGGTTGGCGCCCAGAAGCCGCAACGGCCAAAGCCGCCAGAGGCGAATACGGGCACGATGCCGGAAGGCATGGTGGAATATCGTTCTTTTTAGCAGGGGTCTGGGGCGGAGTCGCC
>CAIMFY010000006.1 GCA_903840415.1 uncultured Opitutia bacterium
CTCGCGGACGGGCCCGCGCCAGCCGCAAGCTCATCGGCTACATTCCACGGCGCCGGCCAAGACATCTCACCCGCCTTTGTCTCTCCGAGGTATATCACCCTTGCCAATCCACCAATCCCTGAAACCAATCCCTATGCTGCCATCCACCCAGCACTTTTAACGACGCCTGGGACATCCCGCTAATCTTTAGTTCATTCATGATGGAAAGGTCACCGACCGGATCAGGCCGAAAAAATCTCGTGGATAACCCGCTTGGCGACGTGCCATTCACACTACTCCGGAAGTCCGGCCGGCAAAATGGGGTCTTGCCCTACGCCGCGCTCCACCCCCACCGGAGGACAATATGCTTCGTGCGAATGGTCGTATTTCTAGATGAGCTCAATCAGCGCCGGGCGCGAATTTTGCGTTTCTCAAATGAACGTCCTGGAAACGTCCATGATCTGGAGTGCCTTTGCCAGTTTCGCGACCGTTCGCAGCGTACGTTCCATGCCCCGCGTTCGATGTCTGCAATATAGGTGCGTTGAACGTCGGCCCGGCCTCCCAATTCCTCCTGTGAGATCTTCAGCTGATGCCGACACGCCCGAAAAAACGTGCCGAGTCGAGTCAACAGGTCTGTGTCGGCGCGCAAGGCATAGTATCATTTTACGACTTCGGTTTTATTTGGTTTCGCAGGCATCGCGGCAATTTATCCCCGACGACCGCTGAAATTCCGGATCACGGCTAGTGGGTGTATGCCCACCAACCGCGAGCCTCGGGCGCTGGCGGGCGTCACTGTCTGGGTTGGACGTGGATGGCGCCGCGAAAATCGGGCGTTCCAATCCCGAAGGTCAGCGAAACGCTTCGCAGCTAGCGGAGATGTGGCAGGGGAACTTCTTTCCGGTGGGCCGACAATTCGTTCGCCTCGCATGAGGCGTCGCTGCTAGTCGTTTTGGTATGCGTTGTTGCAGCGTCTTCTTATTGTCGCTAATGTTTTCGTCAATGGGGCTTGGGGTTGACGCGCCGCAGGATCCGCTCGTTAACCTCCGTCCTGGGCATCCGCGTCTGCTGCTGACCAACGACGGCCTCGCGACAGCGGTGGCGGCGGCAAAGTCCGACCCCCTGCGTGCCGCACTACACAAACGTATCATCGCCACGGCCGAAACAATCCTCGGCGCGCCAGCTATTCGGCAACCCGACAACGCGCTCGGCCAGGAGCAGGACCGATATGCGGTTTATTTCGTTCTCACCTGCGCAATGGCGTATCGTCTTACCGGTGATGCCCGGTTTCTGGCCCGTGCGAAGAGCGACCTCCTGACGGTCGCAGCTTTTCCAGATTGGAATCCGCGCCATTTTTTGTCGGTTGGCGAAATGAGCTTCGCCGTAGCCATCGGCTATGACTGGCTATATCCGCAGCTCCAACCTGCGGAACGGGCTGTCATCAGACAGGCTCTTCTCGAGAAATCCCTCTCCTTCGCTGATTCGGCCTACCGGTCCGGCGGCCCGACGGCCCGCGAATTTTCGTGGGCCGCCGACACCAATAACCAGAATCAGGTCTGCAATTGCGGTCTGCTCAGTGCTGCTCTTGCCGTCGCCGACGAGGAGCCGGCCCTCGCGCGCGCCATCATCGCCGGAGTTCGCATGTCTTTGCCGCGCGGTATGTCGGCCTACTCGCCGGATGGAGGATATCCCGAAGGGCCGGGTTACTGGACGTATGGGACGACTTACGCGGTCATTGCATTGGCTGAACTCGAAAGCGCGTTGGGAACCGATTTCGGCCTGGCCTCGGCGCCAGGCTTCGATCGCACGGCAAATTATTACGAAGGGATCGAAGGACCATCCGGGCCGGTCTTCAACTACGCCGATTCCACTGACGACCTGCAAAATTCGCCGGCGCGAGCCTGGCTGGCAGAACGGTATCACCAGCCTGCCGCTTTGTGCCACACGCGCGCTCTGCTGACTGACGCCCTGGCTCGCGAGCGGGTGACGCGATTCGACCGCACCATCCAGGGCCTGGTGGTGAACCGCTTCTTCGCGTTGCATGCGATTTGGTTTCCACGAGAATCTGCGAACGACAAATCAGCATCCGAACTTCCCCTCGATCTCCATTTCGGTGGCATCGCTGACATCGCCGTTTTTCGAAGTGCTTGGAACGATCCGCGCGCGGTCTTTCTTGGTTTCAAGGCGGGTGAAAACGCCGACCACCATGGTCATCTCGACCTGGGCTCGTTCGTTCTCGATGCCGATGGACAGCGATGGGCCATGGATCTCGGTTCGGAGGCTGACCGGGGCAGCTACAACCTTCCCGGTTGGGGTGACAACAAAGTGCGACGATGGACCTATTTCAGGGCGAACAACTACAGCCATAATACAGTGACTCCTGGAGGTGCATTGCAGAATCGGCATGTCGTCGCGCCAATTGTCGCATTCGGAAGTAGTCCGGCGCTCGGCTTTGCTATCGCGGACCTGACCGCTGCCTACTCGGAGAAAGCGGTCAGCCTTCGCCGCGGGGTGGCCCTGATTGACCGCACCCGTGTGCTAGTGCAGGACGAACTGCTGCCAGGGCCACTAGGCATTCTGCTTCGGTGGACAATGGTGACAACGGCCGAGATTGAATTGGGGAGTGACGGCCGGTCGGCGACACTTATCCAAAATGGCCGCTCGTTGCGGGTGGATCTGCTCGAGCCCGCCGCTGCGCGGCTGCACCTCGGTTCAGCCAGACCACCCACAGCCGCCGAGAATCAGAATGCCGGATGCTCCCTGCTTGCCATCGACGTAACTCCGGAAGCCAACGGCAGCCTCACGCGCCTGGCGGTGTTACTGACCCCGATGGGAGGGAACCGGCCGCAACTGACTCCTCCCGCGTTGAGGCCGCTGGCGGACTGGCGATGAACCGCTTGGCGACCGGCCGTGAAAGCAACTTCAAGCTGTCTCGATAACAAACGTCTCGGACACAGGCAAATTGCACGATCCGATTTTCAACAAAATAGGTATCCGAAACACCACACACCTCGTTTAACCTCGATTCGTGCCGATATCGGTGGTCTTGGAAACGCGCCAATTTCACACAAACCCCGACATTTTCCATTATCAACTTTTTCGACGGCGCCCGAGCGCCACCAATAGCCCATGCGCCAAACGTTACCAGCTTTCCGAAGTCTAGGAGCAAAAAGTGTTCGGGCAATGATTCCGACAATATCGCCGTCCCGCGTGCGAAGAGCAGCGCGTCTCCCACGATGCGCTCATGCCAAATCGCTCATGCCAAATCGCTCATGCAAGGGCAGAGACCCAAACGTCACCCGTTCTCGAACGTTCAGGCCGTCACCGGCGCAGAATCCGGCGTGCAGGTAATGAATCCTGCCACGGTTGCGCTTGGAAGGCTTGACGGATTGAAGGGCGGCAAAGCACGCGCCGAGAGTCTTAACAAAAAACTGCGCGGCGAAATTACGAGACTGGCTCAAAAGCGTGCTGCGGTGAAAAACAAATCTTAGGTAAAGTCCCCAAATTCCGCCACAATCATTTTATCTCCACTCGGGTGCCGGCTTTGTGTCCACCAGCTTGGCCTCGTTGCCGGGTTGCGGTTCGATTGAAAAGTAGAACAGCTGGAATGCTTCGTCGCTGTGCTACTCGCAATGACAGTCCAAACCCAAGGGGACACTGGTATCAGACAGTTAGAAGGGTAAAGCTCCTTGGCTTCCGCCTCACTTAAAGCGGACGGCTGCGCACCTCCGGTTCGGCGAGCGGCGTGAAATCGCGCCCGCCATTGCTCAACGCCGTCACGCGGGTAAACTCGGCACCGAGAAACACGATCTGCGCCGCGTAGTAGCACCACAACAGCAACACGAGCAACGAGCCGGCCGCGCCATATGCGGAAGTCAGGCTGGCGCGCCCGAGATAGAGCCCGAGCACGGATTTTCCCACCGTAAAGAGCAGGGCAGTGACCGCGGCGCCGACCCAGACGTGTCGCATCAGCACGCGCGTATCGGGGAGCAGCCGGAAGACCAGGGCAAAAAGCGATGTCACGACGCCGAATGAAATCACGTTGTTCACGACTTGCAGTCCGAGCACCGACAGGCCGAGTCGCTGCGCCGTCTGCGTCCCCAGCCAGCTCAGCACTGCGCTGGCAACGAGCGACACTACGAGCAGGAACCCGGTGACCATGACGGTTGCCAGTGAGAACAGGCGACGTCGCAAGTAGTGCCACCATCCATTGTCAGGCTGGGGCGGCACGCGCCAGATGGTGTTGAGCGCACCCTGCAGGTTGGTGAAGACTCCGACCGAGCCGAAAATGAGCGTCGCGACACCTAGCAGCGTCGCGAGCATTCCGGTCGGTGTAGCGGTGGGGCTTTGCACCGTGGCCACCGCGGCGCTGGCTTGCGAACCCGCGAGGCTTTCGATCTCTGCAATCACCGTCAGCCGCGCATCGCCTTCGCCGAACACCGTCCCCGCCAGCGCGATCGCCAGCACCAGGAGTGGCGCGACTGCCACGGTCGTGTAGAACGCTAGCGCGGCACCGAGACGGGTGACATTGTCGGCCACAAACGCCTGCGCCGTCTTCAGCAATATCCGGCCGGAGCGTTTGACGATGCCGACTTGTTCCACCGCCGCGGCGATCACACTTTCACCCTTGGGTAAGAGTCGGGTCTTGGTTCGGTGCGCTGCGAGGGTGGACATGGATGAGTGTGGCGTCACAGGCCGGCGGAAACGCCGACGCGGCGGTGGTGACGTATGGGGAAGGGAATTCTCAGGGGATGGGTTTGAGGCCTGTCGGATTTTTTTCTCCGGGATTTTCGTCCGGTTTGTTTTTTGCCACTTCGTTGCCGTCCGCGCTTTTTCCGCTGGGCAGGACGTTGTCGGCATGCACTGAACCCTCGACGATCGGATTGAATGCGCGAATGAAACCGTGCCGAAACAGATTGGTAATGGTAGCGAGCAGGCCGACCTTCGTGTCGCCGAACTTACCTTCAAACGGAATGCGCGTGCCCACCTGATCACGCGACTTGTCCTTCACCAGCCACGCCGCACTGGCGACGACATCCTTCCAAATTCGCGCGCCGATCCCCTTCTCTTTGTCGTCTGCGCTGTGAAACTCAACGTTTTCGAAGAACGGTTTCACGTAACCCTGAAACCCGCCGTCGCGTCCCGCCATCTCGGCGACGAGGCGAAAGGTGCCCCGGCCCACGTCGATGTGCGCATAGGCGCGGAGCGATTCGTTCAGCGCCGGCAGGTTCACGTCATCCAGTTTCAGACTGAGATGAAAATGCGGTTCGTCGGCCAACGGCTCCGCGGCCAGAAAGAGTTTCAATTTTCCCGCGCCGAGGCTGTCGCCCTCCAGGGTCATCTCCGCCGGAAATTCCCCGCCTTCTCTCTCGCCCGGGCGATTGCGCAGGCCGGTGGCGGTCGCCCGCACGTGCGTGACGAACACATTCACATTCGGTTGCCGCGTGGTATCGACGTAACGCAGGAGACCGTTGGCAATTTCCAGATGAGCGACGTCGATCGGGAAGATTGCTTTGATCACGCCCCGCCACCGGTGATCCAGATCGGTCTGGCTCTCCTCCTCGCTCGGACCTTTCACAAAATTGAGCTGACCTTGCTCGACGTAAACGTCGCTGACGACCTTGCCGTGCCACAGCTCGCGCCACGCGAGGGAAAATTCGATGTCCTTAGCGAGAAAAAACGGTTCCCGCACCTTGCCGTTTTTCCGGAGGATGCCGAATCCGTGCAGACTGTAGGCGCCGCGCCAGAGATGGATGCCAATATCGTTTACATAACCGGTGTAGCCGGGGATGCGCTGCAGGCGGTCGTTCACCAGATCTTTCACCACCAGGGGCAGCGCGATCCGCCCTGCCAGCAGGACCACAGCGACCACCGCGACCGTCACCACCACGCGCCGCGGCCAAGCACGGACACGCTGAAGAAGATGCGAGTTTAGGACCGGCATGCAGCGTGGAAGATACGCGGCCGGTGCCTCTGCCGCCATGGGGCGTTGGCCTACTCGTATCCGCCACCTCGTGGCAACCTTCAGGTGGTGACGTCCGCCGTCCGAAAGCGCGTGAGCGCGCCATCCGAACGATTGGCTGCGACCAAAAGCCGATATCCCGGTCAAAAGCCGGACATGGCATTGCCCCGTCCAGGTCCCCACTCACCATCTTCCGGTGCGACACGCGGTTCGCACTTCGTCGGTCCACGCGCATGAAGAGAGACGCTAGTATTCTCCCGAACGGCAAGGTCATCGCCACCGTCAAGCGCAAGCCCACCGTGGTGCGCGTTGAAGTCTCGCTGAAGTCATTGGTCATCGTCCTCGCGCTGATCGCGGCGTTGTGGATGCTGCTCAATCTCGTCCCCGTGCTGCTTGTGCTGGTGACGGCGTCAATGCTCGTCGGCGCGTTGAATCCATTCGTCGCCGGGCTGCGACGGCGGAAAGTGAAACGCGTCGTTGCCATCTGCATCGTTTTTGCTGGCGGCGTGATCGCGGCCCTCACGCTCGCCATGGTCACCATTCCCACCGTGGTCGATCAGGTGAAGACCCTCGCCGAGAGCGAGCCCCGGATTCGCGAATCGGCCGCCAGCTTCCTGGAGCGGTCGAAACTCACCGCCACCCTCGGCAGCGAACTGCGGAATCTGCACTACACGGACGTCGCAAAATCGTTCCGAACGACGTTGTTCACGGCGAGCACACGCATCGCGGAAATCCTGGCCTATGGAATCGCGACCATCTTTCTGGCCTTCTACATGATGATCGATCACGACCGGCTGCGTGGTGCGTTGTTTGCCGTGGTTCCCCGCCGGTATCACATCAGGCTTTCGGCGATTCTCATCAACCTTGGGACCATTGTGGGCGGCTACATTCGCGGTCAGGTGCTCACATGCCTGCTGATGGGTGCATTCCTATTCGCGCTCCTGCTGGCGTGCCGCGTGCCCAATGCCCTCTCGCTCGCCGTGTTCGGCGGTTTGATGGATCTGCTGCCCTACATTGGTGTATTTCTCACCATGGCTCCGGCCGTGCTGGCCGCGTCGGTAAAGGGACCGATGATCGCCACCGTCGTATTCGCACTCTTGCTCGCTTACGAAGAACTCGAAAGCCGTGTGCTCGTGCCATTGGTCTATGGCAGGGCGTTGCGCCTGCCTTCATCGGTGGTGTTTTTCTCGCTCATCGTGGGCACGACGCTGGCGGGTATCGCCGGCGCCCTTCTCGCGCTGCCGCTTGCGGCGGCGGCGCTGATGTTGATCCAGGAGCTGCGGGTCGAACTGCCGGGAGAAACGGTTCAGCCCGAAGACATCAAGCAGCGCCAGAAAGACGATCACACCGAGCGGGAATACCATCGTCGTGCCGACAACATGCCCGCTGCAAAAGCCGCGGCCGTCGCCGCAGAAATCTCGGGTGACCGAAAAAAGGCAGACGTTGCGGCTGAGAAAGCGGAGGCGAATTCGGATGTCAAAGCCACACCGCCGCCTTTTGTGTAATCCGCTGGCCGGCGCCATCTCCACCGATTCATTCGTTTTGGGTCAAATACCCCGACGTTCATACAGCCACTTGGCCATTCAACCGCGCGCTTTGAGTCCACCAAATGAAGTCACCCGCTTGAAATTGCTCCAATTGTATTCCATCGGGTATCCTAGCTTGGACATGGCTACGCGGGCGGTGCTGCCGACCTGAACTTCGCCGAACTGCTGGGGAGTAGCTTCATCGGCCGGTTCAATGCGGACGTCGATATCCAAGTCCGTGATCCGGGCCAGCCCCAACAGCACGCTGATCGGCTGGCGCAAGGTGGCCACGATGTGTGCCACGCTGCCACTCTCCTTGTCGACCGTGATAACGACGGAGATTTTTTCGACGGCGAGCAGGCGCGCCGCCTCCGGACGCAGGCCGATCTCGAATCGTGCGCTCTGGGGCGTGGCGTCCATCAGCGTGGCGTGTTCGAGATCGAGATATTCGGAGGGCGCCTTGACCACTTGCTTTCGCGGTTTTCCGTTTTTTTTGGTCTCCCATTTTACCCGTTGTTCAATGGTCGCTGGCCGGCCGTCGACCGCCATCAGCCGCCAGCGCCTGCTGTCAGGCAGGGAAGGATCGTAACGTTCGATCCGCTCTTCCTTCACCTGGCCATCGTCGAAGAAGAACCGGGTCTGCTGGGTGAACGCCAGATCCTCGCGGCCGGCAGCCCACTGTTCGAGCGCTCTCGCGAGCAACGGCGGCGTGTCCGCGTGCAGCCCGGCGGAAATCGCGCCGCCCATGATCAGGATGTTCCAGCAAGAACGAAAAGACATGCGGTGTCGGGCGGGTTCAAGTTCGTCGACGATTTCCTCGACGGTGAAGCGGCTCGCACCCCGCTCTCGTGATGGCAGCCATTTCAGTGGAGTGAAAAAATCGGTCGCCCATACCCCGACGATACTCTGCGCATTGGCGCCGAGCGATGGGGTGTTGACCCGCCGGCGAATGATCATCGGCGTGCATCGGTTGCGTGTCACTTCAGTGACTGAGCTTCCTGCGCTGGATTCTCCCCTGATGGTGACATCGGTCGACGCGTAGGCTCCGACAAGTTGGCATAAGCAAAAATGACAAAGCTGGGGCGCTGGGGCGGGTAAGGCCCCATTGGAGCCGCGGGGGCGGAGTGTTACTTTGGAGCCATGAACCTTATTCTCTTGGTAATTGTTCTTCTCCTCTTGTTCGGCGGCGGCGGTTTTTATATTGGCGGTCCCGCCATCGGCGGCGGGGGACTCGGTCTTGTCCTGTTAATCTGCTTGATCATTTTCTTTATGGGCGGATTTCGCGCGAAGAACTGAAGCCATCGCGGCGACGACGCCCTGCTGGGCGACCTGCTCGACTTCAGTCGCATCAGCCATGAGCACGCCGAACTGAAGGCGGTCGACCTGAGCGCCGTGGTGACGTCGGTGCTTTCGCGCCTGCAACAAGAAGACATTCAGAAAAAGAACGCGCGCGTGGAGAACTCCGGTCTTTGGCCGATCGTGCTGGCGCATGAGCCAACTCTGGCCCGGGTGCTGTGTAATCTGGTCAGCAACGCCCTGAAATTCATTCGAGCGGGTGTGCCGCCACTGGTGCGGTTGCGGGCGGAAGAACACACCGAATATATCCGTGTTTGAGTGGAAGACAACGGCATTGGCATTGCGCCTGACTACGAAGACCAAATCTTCCCTCCATTTATTCGCCTGGGCAGCGAGAAATATGCGGGCACGGGAATCGGCCCAGCATAGTCCAAAAAGGAGTCGAACACATGGGCCAAAAGGTCGGCGTGAAATCCACACCCGGCAGGGGCAGTCGCTCTTGGTTTGAGTTGCCGAGAGGTTAATAGATTCTGTCCGGTCAACCGCTGATCGCCAAGACATGGCTCTCGAGGGGAAAGTGGTTGAACTTGCGACGACGTGGAGACGCCTCCATGACTGGTTGAACCCCGCACTCACGGCTCCGAGGCTGGGGTCGCGAGGGGATTTGAATCTTCGTGGCGTGTCGGACAAACTCTGACAAGTGTGAAGCCAAGGTCTGGCATACGAATCAGACGGTCGCCGCTACCAAGCCGGTCCGCGTGCGGGCACAATTGGCGCCGCAATGACAAGAGTCGCCGGTGTCGCATTCATTCTGTTCGTTACCGTCCTGATCATCCCGTTCAGTCGCGCCGTCGAGGACACGTGGGATTATAGCGTTCAGGTGGATTCTGTCGTGCAGGTTTCGCCGGCAAGAATTACTTTGCATTGGCAGCAGGACACTAACGCCGTCCCGGCCAGTTATGCCGTGTTTCGGAAATCCCCGACTTCGACATCCTGGGGCGCGGGCACGACACTGCCGGGCACCGCCACTACTTACATCGATGCCGGCGTCACAATCGGCCAGGCCTACGAATACCGCATCGTCAAGGTCGCTGCTTCCTACTCGGGCTACGGTTACATTCAAACCGGGATCAAGATCCCCCTTGTCGAAGATCGCGGCACGGTCGTGCTCATCGTCGACCACAGCCACGCTGAGAATCTGGCGGTCGAACTCATCCGACTCCAACAAGATTTTGTTGGCGACGGATGGAACGTATTGCGCCATGACGTCGAACGCACGGACTCGGTCTCGAGCGTTAAGGACCTCATCAAGGCCGACTTTGAGGCAGACCCCGCGCGCGTGAAGTCCGTCTTTCTCTTCGGCCATGTGCCGGTGCCCTACTCCGGTAAGTTGAATCCCGACACTCACCCTGATCATGTCGGCGCGTGGCCCGCTGACGTTTACTATGGCGACCTGCTCGGTGACTGGACCGACACTTCGGTCAACTATCGTCAGACCCTGAACGCCGACGCCATCGACGCCGCGCGCCTGACCAATCTCCCTGGAGACGGGAAGTTCGATCAGTCCACGATTCCTGGTGCGGTGGAGTTGGAGGTAGGTCGCGTGGATTTCGCCAACATGCCCGGCCGATCAGGTCGAAATAACGCACCAACGTTTCCGGCCGAGGAGGAACTGCTTCGTCAATACCTGACCAAGGATCATCGCTTCCGTCATCGTATGCTCACTGTGCAGCGACGCGCGATCGTCGGCGACTATTTCGGCGTGCGCGGAGGGGAAGCATTTTCCGCCAGCGGATATCGTAGTTTCGCCCCGCTGGTCGGCGCAATAAACATCGCCAACGTCAATCTTGCCGGCGACGACGCGGCTACCCGGTGGATTCCTGCTCTAGCCGCGCACGACTATCTTCTCGCCTACGGTTGTGGTCCAGGCAGCTACCGCACGGTTGATGGGCTCGGCAACACCGGTCCATCCCACGATGGTAACACGGTCGATATGGTCAGCAACAACGTCCAGGCCGTATTCACGCTGCTTTTCGGCAGCTGGTTTGGCGATTGGGACCACGAAGACGACCTCCTGCGCTCAATTCTTGCCGCACCCGCATGCAGTCTCGCGACCGCATGGTCCGGCCGCCCGCACTGGTTCGTGCATCCGATGGGACTTGGCGAAACGATTGGCTATACGGCGCGGCTCACGCAAAACAACACCGGCCTATACCAGAACGAGGTGAATCGTTCCGCCAACGAGGTCCATATCGCGCTCATGGGCGACCCGACGCTGCGCCTGCATCCTGTCGCGCCCGGCGGCGCGCTGAGGAGCACAGCGACCACCGTCGGCACTTCGCTGGCATGGGCGCCTTCGCCCGATCACGTGGTCGGCTATCATGTCTATCGCGCAACGCCGGCCAACGCCGAGTTTACCCGGCTGACGGATGCACCCGTGCCGAACACATCGTTCGTCGATTCCGACCCGGTGCCTGACGCAACATATATGGTGCGCGCCGTGAAATTGGAAATCACCCCAAGCGGCAGCTACTACAACGCGAGTCAGGGCATCTTTCAGACGCCGGGAGACGACCTTGTCCGAATCGACTCAAGCAGCGCTTTGATTTCCTCAACCGGTGGTCAGCGCAATTTACAGATGCCAGTCGAGCATCGTATCGCTAAGTCGCAATCCAAAGAGAAGACCGCGGCGGCAAGCCCTGAGACATCGGCCGAGTGGACGCGGCGACAGTGGGATCGGTAAATCCGCCTCCCATCCGCGTTGAAACAAGCAGCAAGTTAAGGGGTGTTCGACCCATAAGGAATGAACGGTCCTTCATGAACCGGCCAATGATTGCGCGGTCGGTCATCATGCAATCAAACACATGAAAAATTCAATAATCCTCCCATTGTTCCTCGGGTTGGTGCTGGCTGGCTGCAGCCGCACCGAAACCGATTCCAAGAAAATCTCCTCCAACGATCAGCCGGATGCTAGCAAGCCGGTTGTTGTCGACGAGAAGACGACCGCTACGCAAAAGGACGTCTCCGACCAAACCAAATTGGCCGCAGTGTCAGCTCCAGCGCCTGGCTCGAGCACTGGCACAGCAGCTGACAGGCCGCTGGACATATCAAAAACCGCTCCTGATCCATCGCAGCTGGCGGCAAATCCAACGCCATCAGCGTCCACCGACCCGAAAACGTCGATGACACCGACCACTCCCGCCGCGCCTGTTGCAGACCCGATGATTGCAGAGTCGTCCCGGGTGGCGGTCGATCCCTCGACCGATGCGACGCCCCCGGCGAATATCGCCGCAAGCGAAACCAAATCCGCCACCTCGGTTGGTCCGGGTAACTGGAAACTCTCGGCCAGCGACATCAAGAGTGAGTTCGAGGCATCTGGACGTATCGTGCGTTCCAAGCCGTCCGTAGCTGGCGCTCCAACTGGCCCAATGGATCCCGTACTCGTCACCCTCGTCACCCAGAAGCTTCAGGCAGATGCCGACCTCGCGGCGCTAAAGCTCGATGTTTCCGCCTATCAGGGAATCGTCACGCTTACGGGCTCCGCCCATTCGCTCGATCAAATCGGCAAGGCTGTCGGGATCGCCATTGACACCGATGGAGTCACAAACGCCGTTTCCACGATTAAGTTGGCGCCGACGCCTTGACCGTCAGACCACGCGACAAAAAATCGCGCCGTCATTCCTGGTTCCCCAGATGAACCAGTTGGGCCAGACGGGAGTATCGCGTGAAACCGATGCTCTCGTCTTCGCCATGGGCACGACCCTTCAACCCTCTCTTTGGTCTGTCGGAAACGCTATCTCCCGGCCAAGCGCGGACAACAGTGCTCCCATGACCGAGGCCCGCGTTGTCACCGAAGACTACAGGATCAAATAACGATGAACGCTATCCTTGATATGCCCGTCTGCGCCCTTCTCACTCAGACCGCCACGCGCGGCGAACCGCTCCGCATTCTTATCGTCGACGACGACACGGACATCCGGAAGCTGGAAGCTGGGATTCTGAAAAAACGCCGGTTATCACGCCGACACCGCGGCAGACGGCGAAGCCGCGTGGCGGGCGCTGCGCTGCGGCAAATATAATTTACTGGTGACCGACCACAACATGCCCGGTATCTCCGGCCTCACCTTGGTCCGGAAGCTGCGCGTGGCAGGCATCGCGCTGCCAGTCGTAATGGTCTCAGGCTCCTTAAAGACTCTCGACACCGTAATGCTGACCCGCGATTCGCGTTCGCACATCCATGCATTCGTGCCCAAGCCGTTCACGATCTCCGAACTACTTGCAGCAGTGCGCTGCTGCATCACGTCGGAAACCGAACACTGGGTTTGGAACATTCCCTCGCGCAACTGAAGCCCTGCCTGAGTGCGAAGCCGGTGGTTTCAATCTACCAGATTTGGCGCCTGCAGGCGCGGGAACTGCGCACTCGTTCTCGCGTATCTCACCGCACCGACTGCGATGTTGTTCGGTCAGTTCTTCGTGCGGAATCCACCCATGAAAAAGATGACGAGGCAGATCAACAGCACAAGGCCAAGTCCTCCGCCGCCGATTGCGGGACCGCCAATATAGAAACCGCCGCCCCCGAACAGAAGGAGAAGAACAACGATCAATAGAATAAGGTTCATGATCGAAAGGTAACATGCCGCCGCGACAAACTCTATGGGGCCTAACCCTTCCGAATGATCTCAGTCAGTGAACCAGCGTCGGTATACTTAGAACCGAATGCAGACCTGACTTGATTTCCCTGAGGTTCAGGTCACAGCCCACCGGGCCGACCTTGCAGCTCGACCAGGGTTCAAAGTTGCTGGCGGAAGAGGCCTACGACCGAATCAAAAGCTTTTCCTAACACCGACCGATGCTTGAAGTCCTCGCGTGAAATAAGCCGGGATAGATTTTTGTCGCTGTCAAAAACCGCCGTCTGCTCCGCCGCAAACGGGGCGTCGTAAATGTTCAAGTTGACTTCGTCATTCAGCCGGAAGGAGCGGTTGTCGAAATTGGTCGAGCCCACCGACACCCAGACATCATCCACGATCAGGACCTTGAGGTGATAGAGCGCGGGCTGAAATTCGTAGATGAGCACGCCCGCATCGAGCAGCGCTGGCCAGCGCGAGCGGCTGGCGCCCTGCACGATTTCCGAATCTGTCTGCGGGCCGGGCACGATGATCTCGATTTTTACGCCGCGTTTGCACGCCGTGATCAAGGTGTCAATGGCGAGGTCGTCCGGCACGAAGTAGGACGCCTGCAGCCGGATGCTCTTCGTGGCCGACGCGATCGACAGCAGGTACATCAGCCGGACGCTTTCGCTCCCCTCGCCCGGCGAGCTCTTGAACACCTGCGCGCGCGAGCGGCCGATCTGGGTCAACTCCGGAAAATACGCGTGGCCGAACAGCACCTTCGCGTGCGTCTTGATCCAATTATCACCAAAGGCCGCCTGCATCTGCGCGACGGCCGGGCCCTCGATTTTGTAATGCGAGTCGCGCCAGTGATCCTTCACGGTGCCGTTGCCCTCCCACGCGTCGGCGATGCCCACGCCGCCGGTGAATCCGACCCGGCCATCCACCACGAGCAGCTTGCGGTGCGTGCGATTGTTTATGCGGGACCAGTCAAACCAGTGCAGCGGGTGATACCGCTCGAGCTCGACGCCCGCGGCTTTCATGGCGGCGAGAAATTTTGCGTCGATCTTGTCGGTGCCCAGCCAGTCGAGTAAAACGTGGACCTTTACCCCGGCCTGCGCGCGTTCGCACAAGGCGTCCGAGAATTGCTGGCCGATGTCGCCCGACCAATAAATGTAAGTCTCGAACGTGACCGATTCGCGCGCGCCCTTGATCGCCTCGAGCATGGCTGGAAAAATTTGATTGCCGTTTTGAAACGCCGTGACGCGGTTGCCGGGCAAAATTGCCGGGCCGAGGAGCTGGCCCATGCTGCGCAGGAACTGCGGATCCTCGACGGAAAAGCGGTGCGTCATCTCGTAGCGGATTTCCTTTTCACCGTGGCCGGAGATGCTGATGCACGAAACGAGAACGCTGGAAGCAAACCCCACGACAAGGAGAGCGCGCCAAAGGCCGCGGTCTTTCCTCGTTTTGATGGTCGCGCGTTGGGACGGTGCGCTTTCGGCAGTCACGATCACCGAGACTACAGACGGCATGGGGGCAGTGCTATGGGTTGGACACCCAATGGTCGTGAGGGAGGTGACGCGCCATAATCATTGAGTACCGCGAACGGACTGGATTCCGGTGCGAACTGAAATTCCTAACCTGGATCCCGACTTTGAAGCCATGAAATACACCCAAGTTCTCCGTCTGATCTCCATCGCTGGTTTGCTCGTGGGTCTGGAGACCCGCGCCGCGACGGAGCCATTGTCATCATCGGTGGGCTATGGCGCCGATCCGATTTTGCCGGAACCGCAGCACAAGCTCATTCCCACGGTCAAGATCGCACCGGCGGTCGGCTGGAAGACCGGCGTGACGCCGATCGCTGCCGCGGGCCTGAAGGTGAATGCGCTGGCGATCGGGCTCGATCACCCGCGCTGGCTCTACGTGCTGCCGAACGGCGATGTGCTCGTCGCCGAGACCAACGCTCCCCCGAAGCCGGACGACGGCAAAGGCCTCAAGGCTTGGATCATGAAAAAGGAGATGTCCCGCGCCGGCGCCGGCGGGCCGACCGCCACTCTGACCAACTGGCGCTCGGACTCGTCGCTGCGGGTGCCGGATCCATTCCTCATGTGTGCCCTTGCGCCGCCGCCGGCATCGGCGATCAGGCAGTTGGATCGTGCGACTGTTGCGCCAGCCCGGGCAGCGGAATCATTGCTAAGCTGGGTCCCGGCGTGGCCCACGTCGACTGGCCGCGCACAGGATTCCAATCCCCCATACAAACCAGCAGACCAATTGCCATACTGATACTTGCAGTAGTGTTCGCCGAAATCCCGACCTCCGAATCCACACTTGGTAAAGCCAAGGACAGGTGCATTGAAATCCCATTCATTCCCGGGAAAACAAAAATCTCCTCTTGAATAAAATCTCCGTCATGTTGGCCGACGATCACGCTATTATTCGTCAGGGCTTGTGCGCGCTGCTGAACGCGGACGGGCGTTTCTGGTTGGTTGGTGAGGCGCGAACGGGGCGTGAAGCGGTGGAGATGGCGCGAACCCTTCGGCCCGATGTCATCCTGATGGATATCGCCATGCCGGTGCTCAATGGCGTGGAAGCGACGCGTCAAATCCTCGCCGCCAATCCCGCCGCCAAGGTAATCATCGTTTCCGCGCACAGCGAAGAGGAATACGTCGAGCGCACTAGCCGCGCCGGCGTGGCCGGTTTCATTGAAAAACAGGCGCCCATCGAAATGTTGATTGCGGCGATTCGCTTGGTCGCCGAGGGCAAGACCTTTTTCAGCCCCGCCATTGCGAAGCGCCTGCCCAAGGATTCTGACAAGTCGCAAGGCCAGGATGGATTACTCAACCTGACATCCCGCCAAGCGGAGGTGCTGCAACTCACCGCTGAAGGTTTATGCAACAAACAAGTTGCGGCGAAACTCGGCATCAGCATCAAGACAGTGGAGAAGCATCGGCAGCAATTGATGGACAAGCTCAACATTCATAACATCGCCGGTCTCACCCGCTATGCGATCGGTGCGGGTGTCATCGAGAGCAGTGTCCAGCTGAACATCGTCTGATTTCGGGCGACGGAAGTCTGTTCTGTCGTGGCTGATTGACTGTGGCAATTGGCCCGGAAACACGCACGCGGGACTGCCATTGCCATCAAGCGGCACATTCAGCGCGGGGCCGGCAACGCAACCAAACCCGGAGGCCAGGTCCACTGCCACTGTTAGGGCAACGCCCCATAGCAGCAATGGAACGGTCCGGGTAGTGATGTGTTCTGAACGTTCCTCGCCCTCGCGCAGATCGGTCTCAGCTTGTTTTTGCGCGGTGATGTCTTCGATCACCTCGATCATCCGGGTGTCGTTGACTCCGAGCGGATCGAGCGCCGCCGTGAACACCTTCGTCCACACACATGAACCGTCCTTTTTCCGGTAACGCTTCTCCTGCGAGGATTCCCGGATAGGCCGACCGCTGAGTTGCGCCCCGCGCGCCAGTTCCTGCTCGATTTTATCGGGGTGGGTGATGTCGCGGGTGGTCATCTGCACCAATTCGGCGACGGTATAGCCGAGCATCTCGCATAACCGAGGGTTGGCGTCTAAAATCCGGTGCGAAGCGCTTTCGGAGATCGCAAGACCGACGGCAGCGTTTTGGAAGACCGACAAAAACTTTCGCTCGCTCTCGTGCAGTTCAGTCTGCGCCTTCAGCAGCCGACGGTAACGGTTCAGGCGCGTGATGGTATGCACCCGCGCGCGCAGTTCGGCGCTGTTGAACGGTTTCGAAATGAAATCGTCGGCGCCGGCTTCGATCCCAGTGATCCGCGAAGTCTGGTCGTCGAGCGCCGTAATCAACACGATCGGCACTTCGGCCAAGCCTGGGTCGGCACGTAACCGCCGACAAACCTCATAGCCATCCATGCCGGGCATCATCACGTCGAGCAGGATAAGGTCAGGTGGAGTCGCCGCCGCGCATGCGAGCGCCTGCGGGCCATTCGTCGCTTCCACGAGGGTGTAATTTCCCGATGAAAGGAGTTCGGTCAACGTCTCGCGGTTCGCAACGACATCATCAACGATGAGGATAATAGGCGCTGCACTCATGAGGATGTAGTGCAAGCTGATGGTTGCAGGGCTTCGGTTCGTGGCACCTTTCCTACGAGCCGCTCCACGAGTTCTGTGAGCGCTTTGAGACTCACCGGCTTGCTCATGTAGTCGGTCGCGCCCGCTGCGATGCAGCGCTCGCGGTCGCCCGGCATGGCCAGCGCCGTTAGCGCGATGATGGGGACAGTGGCTAATCGCGCATCTGCCCGGATTTCTCGAATCGCCGTCAGGCCATCCATGACCGGCATTTGGATGTCCATTAGAATCAGCTCAGGAAACAGCTCGCGCGCCAGCTGCACTGCCTCGATTCCGTTCTTGGCATAGGACATCGCAAAACCTTTGTCACTCAGGTAACCGCCGACGGTTTGAACATTCGCCTCGTTGTCTTCAGCCAACAAAATGACCGGGCCGAGGCCGAGAGCTCCGGCCGGCCGCAAGACCTTTGCCGCGTCGCGTTGGAAGAACTCGGCGAGCTGTGCGCGAGAGATCGGTTTGGTAAAATGCGCGACGGCTCCAAGGGCGTATGACTTTCTGGGTTCGTCCACTACGGAGACCACGACGACAGGAATATCGCGGGCACCCAGATGTTCCTTCAGTTTGGCGAGCACCACCCAACCGCTTTCTCCTGGCAATTGGATATCCAGCATGATCACGTCGGGCCGCTCCCGCAAGACTGCCTCCGTGGACTTGTCGCCCCGAGTGTGTAGGGTGCACTCCATGCCCAATTCTGTCAGGTAATCGATCAAGATAGCGCCTGCCGTGGGATCATCCTCGATCACCAATGCCCGGCGATATTTCCAGCGTTCGGTTCCGGCAATAATCTCCCGCTTCATCTGGAACGGCGCGGCGGAAGGGCTCCCCCGCGGAAGTGTAACGACGAAGCGACTGCCTTTCCCTGGTGCGCTTTCAAGCGCAACGCTGCCGCCGTGCAACTCGACGAGTTTTGCCACCAGTGCAAGGCCTAGCCCGGTTCCTTCTTGGGCCCGACTCAGGCCCGAATCTATCTGCGTGAAAGCAGAGAACAACTTCGCCGCGTCCGTGGGCGCAATGCCGATACCATGGTCCCACACGGTAAACAGCACGACGTCTTTCCCCTTGGGGGTTTCCACGCTCAGACCGATGTGGCCGCCCTCCGGGGTGAATTTCACCGCATTGGTGAGCAAATTGACGAGCACTTGCTTGAAACGCTTGGGATCAGCGGTGAACAGCTGGCTGCGCCCATCGTGTTCGAAGGAGACGTCGATCCGTTTGTGCATGGCCTGCGTCCGCACAAAAACGAGGCAACTCTGGCAAAACTCGTCCATGCTCAGAGCTTCAAGGTTGAGCTCCAGTTTGCCCGCGTCGATCTTCGACAGGTCAAGGATGTCGTTGATGAGCGCGAGCAGGTGCTGCCCGCTCGATGAGATGGTGGTGATCGACTTCACTTGGCGCGGTGACAGGGGACCAGTTACCTGTTCGAGCAGCGCCTCGCTGAGACCGAGGATGGCGTTGAGCGGAGTGCGCAGTTCATGACTCATGTTCGCCAGAAATTCATCTTTCAGTCGCGAAGTTTGGGAGAGCGCAGCATTGGCCTGGTTCAGCTCGGTGAGTGCCCGGAGCAACTTCAGTTGGGCCGCATATTCAGCGGTGACATCGCGGAATACCAAAACCGCGCCGACTACCCGGCGCTCGTGATCACGAATCGGAGCGCAGCTGTCGGCGATCGGGCGCTCGCTGCCGTCACGGGCGACTAATACCGTGTGGTTGGCCAAACCCTGCAACGTGCCGTGCTCCAGAGTTTTCGTCACTGGGCATACAAATGGTTCACGCGTGTCCGGGTTGATAATCTTAAACAGCTCAACGACCGGCCGCCCGGAGGCGTCGGCCCGCGTCCAACCGGTCAGTTGTTCCGCCACGGGATTCAAGAAAGTCACCAACCCCGAGCCGTCGGTGGCGATGACCGCATCGCCGATGGAGCCGAGTGTCACCGCCAGTTTCTCCTCGCTCACCACCAGATTCATATTGGCCTCCCGCAACCGCTGATTCATGGAATTCTGAATCTCAAGCAGGTGCTGAGTTTCGCCCAAGAGTTGATTCTCGAGTCGGTGCTGCGCCTCCCGATGAATCAAGAAGGCGAACGAAGCCGCCAGCAGGAGAACGAAAACACTGGCGGCTGTAATAATCCCAAACAGCCGTCGCATGTTGGATTGGAACTGCGCTTCGTGCTGCACCTGTGCCACCGTTTCCACCTCGGCATAAGCTCGCATCTCGGCCCGAATCGAGTCCATCAACTGCTTCCCGTACCCATCGCGGACGATCGCCAACGCGGCGCTCATGTCCTGATTGCGGCACAGCGCGATCACTTTGGCTAATTCCCCCATCTTCAAGTCCAGCAACGGCACCACCGCGTCCAAATGGTTTCGGGCCGTGTCGTTCTGGGTCAGCTGGCGCAGTTCATCCAAATGGGCTCGAACGTTGGGGAGAACGGCGAGATACGGCTCCAAGAAATTTTCATCCTGGGTGAGCACGTAGCCCCGTTGCCCAGTTTCGGCGTCTCTTAATTCAGAGAGCAATCTGTCGGCTTGGAATATCTCCGCGTTAGCACGGGTGCGCAATAGAGCGGCATCCTCGATTTGCCTAAACGCTGAGAAAACCACTACCACCCCGACTCCCACCAGCAAGGTGGCACCAATAATCAGGGCTATCGATTTACGTGCGATCTTCATGGGATGACTCCTCCTTGCCGCGATGTGGGCTGCAATCGCGCCCTTCGGTCGCGTGCTTCCAATAATGCGACTCGCATTTCGCCTACCGCAGAATGTCGCACCCTGAACTGCGACCGCGGTGGAATCACATGGAGGGGCACTCGTTTATGTCCTGGCTGAGCGGATGCACAGCGGAGATGGCGACTGGTGTGGTCATATGATTGGAGGGCTTGAACGGTTGACCGATTTATCACCTATGCCGCTCGGCGGACGACGGGTTACGACTGAGTAAAATGCTCCTAAACCGCAGACTGGCCTATGGGGTCTAACCCGTATGGCGCAGTGGTCCGGCCCCGAGGTCCGCCAACTTGATTAGACTCTCATGTCGCGGTGAAAGCGTAAGCAGGCTGATATCCCTCAGCCGTGAACACCCCATACTATCGGCAGGCTGCTGTGGCTATTATGAGTCTGGATTCCGTGGCGGGCGGTCCTTCCGGCCGAGTGGCATATCATCTATGAATGTTTCCTCCCTGTCAGTCCTCACAGCCGTCGCGATTTCCGCGGATCTTAGCCAGCAGTCGGCCCGCGACGACAACATGGCGACCATCGCCATCGCACCGGGGAGCGCGGCGGTCACCTTGACCCCGCACTGGAGCATTGGAAGCGGCATGTCGGGATTCACCTATCTCGCGCAAGACTTGGGGCTCGGTGCCCCCGGGCAATTTTACTCAGTGAAAGGTTCGACGATACCTGCCGGTGGCGACGCGACCGCCTTCACGCGCTATGCCCCCTGACGGGCGCAGCCGTCGTCCACAGCGACATCGGCAGCAAGCTTACGGGCGACTAGCACAATCAACTGCCATCTTCGTCTTTGAATTCAATCAGACGCCCGTCGCCTGCGACCTTGATCTTAATCTCCTTGCCGTCGGCCTTCTTTGCTTTGGCCTCGTAAACGACGCGTCCATCCTTCTTGGACTCTTTGTCAACCTCGGGAAATTGGATACCGCCGGCGTGGTCGATGATCGTCTTCTGGACGGCGGCGGGGCAGTCAGCAAATTTGAGACTAGCTTCCTTCTTGCTCTCATTGCAGCCGGGCGCGGCGACAAGTATTCCGATCACTAACATGAGCAGGCCTGAGCCAATCTGTCTTTGTGGATTCACCATAATTACCCCGTCTTTTGTTTTGGGTGGCGGCGCGTTTGATTTCCGCCGCCATGTCAGCATGATCGCCCGATAATTCATTCGGCTGCTATGGGGTGTTCAAAGTAGCTATCCTCGCCGAAGCGGGTATCTGTTTGGGTGTTCTGCTATCTTCCCCGAAGGTCAGCGATTCCGTGGTTGGGGTTGCCCCCCTCTACCGCTTTGGGAGCGTTAATCTATTAATTGGCTCGCAGCTGTTTCTCGATCGAATCCCGCATTTGCTGTCCGATTCGCAGGATCACTCGGCAGACGTTTTCCTTCACCGCGAAGTCATTGACTGGCACCTCATAGCCTCGCCGTTCGCTTTCCAGCCAAGTCTCATCCCGAATGATCTGCCGGATCATCGGGAATTCATAGACAAGAACGCGGTCGTCTGGACTTGCGGAAAGTTGATTCGGACTTGGCTTCATACGATCAATACTATCGTCCCGCTGTCCAAATTCGCCAGTGGGGTAAATGACTGAGGCTTGCGTCAGCACACGCACCTGACCTGCGCGGATGAGCATGAAACAATTCAGTCTGTCCGATTTGGGTGGGAGGAAACAATACCCCATATCGCGGATGCGTTATCGAGTGCATTCTCAGCGCGTGGTCACATCACAAAAACCCACGGCGCCAGTCGCCTCACCCAATGCCAAGCCCAAACAGCCCGCCGCGCGCACTACGCCTCCCGTGACGGCCGCTCACCCGACTCCTTCATCCGGCGTCCCGGATCACACCTGATTCATGCATCGTCTCGAAGAGGCCCTTCAGCTCGTTGAATCGATGCAGCTGACGAACGATCAGAAGCAAAAAATCTCACAATTAACCACGGCACAAATGGCCCGTTGCACTGAAGAGAAGAAACAGCACAGGGCCACGCACGAGCAAATTCTTGCGCTCCTGACATCCGAACAGCACCAGAAGCTGCAGGCTGCGTCGGACGGCCCGGGTCATTGCCATCTGGACCATCATCTGGCCCCCGATGAAAGCGCGGTGCATGCCTAAGTAACCCGTTTGTCAGTTGTAACCGCTGCGAAGTGGATGGTCACCCGCGGCGCTAAGCTGGGGTAATGAAATTTCGCAACTCGTTCTGGATAAAGTGGTGCCAGAGGCCGGGATTGAACCGGCGACCAAAGGCTTATGAGTCCTCTGCTCTACCACTGAGCTACTCTGGCAACGGGGAGGCGAGACGGTGCAGATTCGCGCCCGAAAATCCAATCAAATTTGCGCCGATGGCTCCCGGCCTCACTTGCGCGCTGCCGGTGTCCGAGCGCTTACCGCAAATCGGCGAGGGCTGCCCGCAGTTCGCGTTCCGGTTCCTCGTGGCGCTGCGCGACAGCGAGTCGCAGAGCGTTTTCCAGCATCGTCTGGGCATCCGTGCGTCGGCCGAGTTGGACGAACGCCTTTCCCAGCAAAACGCGCGGCATCATCCAATCCGCCTTGGCGGATACACAAAACTCGAAGTGGGGCACCGCCTCGGCGAAGCGGCCTTCTGCGACGTAGGCCTGTGCCAAACTGAATCGGAATAACTCATTTTCGGGCTGCCGCGCGACAGCGGCGGCGAACTGCTCCACGCGCGAGGGCATCGCGTCACACCGAGTCGACGATGAAAAGCACGCCCGTGGCGTTGTCCGGACCGCCGCGCCGAACGGCCAGCATTATCAGTTCGCGCAACAACTCCGCCGGCTCGCCCGACTTGCCGACAATCGTCGCCAGTTCGGTGTTGCCGACCATCCGCGTGACGCCGTCCGTGCAAAAAAGATAACGATCGCCGGCCTGCAGCGGGCGCGTGATCAGGTCGACTTCGGGCGGAGTCGGCTGACCAATGCAGCGAGTGAGGGCATTGCGGTTCGCCTCGTGATAGTAAATGACCTCGCCTCGCGCCCGTCGCAGCCGGGCCTCGTTCTCTACCGAGTGATCCTCGGAAATCTGCATCAGTTCGCCGTTGCGCCAGCCGTAAACCCGCGAGTCGCCAACGTGGGCGATTTGCAGGGAATTGCCCCGGACGCAGCCAAACGTGAGCGTCGATCCGATGCCCATCGCCGGGCTGATGCGGCGCCCGAGATCGAGGACGCTCTCGTTCGCATGGTGGACGATCGCGACGAGGTCGGGTTCCTGGCCGTTAGTCAATGCGTGCAAACCTCCCGAGATTTCGTCGATGGTTTGTTGGGCGGCCTCGGCCCCACCGGGCAGTCCGCCGACTCCGTCGGCCACGCCGAACAGCTGCACAGCTTCATCGAGCAGGAAGCGATCCTCATTATTACGGCGGACACGGCCGATGTCGGTGAGCGCGGCGGCGCGAAGCGAAGGCATAGGGTTTGGTGAAAGTTAGGCGCTCGATGGGTTAAGCGAAAGGATCAAATTTTTCGCTACGCGTTTCCCGTGTCAGGACTGTGAACTCGCGCTGAGGCAGGCACGCGAGAAAAAGTCGTCCGTAGCTCTTCGCCAGCACGCGCGAATCCAGAATCGTGACCAGCCCGCGATCAGTCGCCGTGCGAATGAGTCGGCCCACACCCTGGCGAAATTTGATCAACGCATCGGGCAGCGTGAGATCGTTGAACGGGTTGCCGCCGGTGTCGCGGATGTGTTCGCATTTGGCCTCGGTGATCGGGTGCGTTGGCGGATCGAAGGGCAGGCGCGTGATGATGACCTGGGCGAGCGCGTCGCCGGGCACGTCGACACCCGTCCAAAAACTATCGGTGCCGAACAGCACAGCGTTGCCGTGCGCCCGCATCTGCCGCGCGAGCTCCGTGCGCGAAAGATCGGCGCCTTGGATGAGAAACGGGCGGCCGGCCTCCCGAAAGCGCGGTTCCAGCGTGGCAGCGACGGCGCGCATGTCGGTGTAGCTGGTGAAAAGCACGAGGGAGCCGCCGGTCACGCGCTCGGTGCAGAAGCCGACGTAGTCCGCAAGCACGCCGAGCGCGAGTTTGGCCTCCTTCGGCGATGGCAACGGCACATCGCTCGCGACGAACACGCGCATATGGCGTTCGAAATCGAAGGGCGATTGCACGACGACGGCTCTCGCTTCGTCCGCGCCGATGCGAGCCGCGAACGGCGCGATCTCGCCGCCCATCGCCAGCGTCGCACTCGTGCAGACGATGGAAGTGCCGCAGCCAAACAGGTGCTGCCGCAGAGCCGGGGCGACGTCGATGGGCGCGCTGCGCAGTGTGACGATCGTTTGCTTTCGGCCGCTGCGCTCCGCCCAGTAAACGTGGCCTTGGTTCCCCAGCATGAGCCACTCAGTCAAGCCGGCCTGCAATCCCTTCACGCGCTGCTTTTGTTCGAGCAACTCGTCCCGTTCGCGGCCGTCCTCAAGTTTGTCGGCGAGTTTGCCGAGCAAGCGGTGGAGCGCGCCGAGCGGGCCGTCGAGCGTGGGCTCCGCGACACCTTCTTCCTGCACGCGCACGATCGGTCGCTGGGCAAGGAGCGTGGTCGAGAAAAAATCGAAGAACTGTCGCGAGGCATCGAGGGCATCGGTGACCAGTTGCTGTGCCTCGGGTCCGCCGAGCTTGCGAAACACGCCGCGTTTCGTCCGCGGATTGAAAAGAAACTTCAGCGCCCGATCGACGCCGTAGCTCGAGAGCGAAAGCCCAAAGTGATCGGTGGCGACTTCGGGCACAGTGTGGGCTTCGTCGAGCACGAGGAAATCGTCGGGGAAAAGCACACCGCGCGCGTCTTTGTTGGCGCCCTGCGCCTGCGCGCCGCCGGTATTGATGAGTGCGAACAGTAGCGCATGATTGACGATAACGATGTTGGCCGATCGCAACCGAGCTTTGGCGCGCTGGTAGAAACATTTTTCGCCGTCGCAGTGCTTGCGGGAACACGAGGAGGAATCGGCATTGACGGCGTCCCACACCTCCGCGCGCGGCGGCGGACGGAGATCGTGACGCAGGCCGGTGGTCGTTTCGTCGGCCCAAGCGGCGATGCGTTGCAGTTCGCCGTAGTCGGCGTCGGCGAACAGGCTGGCGCGATCGGCGAGGGCGTGGCCGAGGCGGGTGGTGCAAAGATAATTCGATTTGCCGACGAGCACGATGGACTTGAAGTCCGCACAGTGCGCCAGCGCCGGATCGCTTTTGAAGAGCCGGCGGCATTTCGGCAGGTCGCTCGTCTCGAGCTGTTCCTGCAGCGAGATCGTATGCGTCGAGACGATGAGCTGGCGCGATTGATCGATCGCGTGGATGATGCCGGGGACGAGGTAGGCGAGCGATTTGCCCACACCCGTGCCGGCTTCGAAGAGGAGCGGCGCGTCGCCTTGCATCGCGACGGCGACAGCCCGCGCCATTTGCTCTTGTTGCGGGCGGTGTTCGAGGTTGAGGCCGGCCTGGAGCCAGCCGCCGTCGGCAAAGATCTTCGCAGCCAGTTCCGGCGCGCGGCTGGGCGGCCGCGGAGCGGAGGCGGTGTCATCGCGAAGGCCAATCATCAGCGGAAACGTGCAACCAAGAGCGTGAGGCTAATTTCGTGCAATTGAAATTGCAGCGCTGTGACACCGCAACACGCTCGCGCCATGTTTGCTAAGACCGAAACTGGCACTGGCTGGGTGGAAGAACTTGCGCGGTTTCTCCGCGAGCAGCCCACCGTGAGCGCCGTGCGCATCGACCCGGCGGCACAAAAAATTTCGGTCGCCACGCTCGGCAACGTGGACGTGGCGGGTTTCGAGGCGAAACTCGCCGAAACGATCAGTGCGATCGAGGCCAAGCTCGCGACCGCGGGGGCGCTTCCGCCTGCCGGATTTTTGGTGCGGCGGGAAGGTGCGGCCACTGTGGTTGGTCGTGAGAGCTGCGTGACGGCCGAGAAAATGTGGCTTTGGCGGGAGATGAAATGGCCCGAGATCAAGGCCGAGCCCACGCCGGAGGATCAGGAATGGCGCACGCTCTCGATCTTGGCGGCAGTCTGCGGGGCCGCCGGAATCGCCGGGGTCGTCGCCACGCATTTCGTTCCCGGACTGCCGTGGATCGGTCGCCTGCTGTTTTTGCTCGGCGCTATCACCGGCGGTTGGGATGCCGCGGTCGACACCTGGGCCAACCTGAAGAAGCGCGAAATCGATATCCATTTCCTTATGCTCGCGGTCGCCATCGGCGCGATCTCGATCGGCGCGTGGGGCGAGGCGGTGATGTTGCTGTTTCTGTTTTCCGCTTCGGGTGCGATGGAGGAATACGCGCTCGATCGCACGCAGCGCGAGGTGAGCGCGCTGCTGAAGACTTCGCCGAAGCGCGCGACGTTGGTGCTCGACGATGGGTCCGAACGCGAGGTCGCGGTCGAAACGTTGCAGGTGGGCCAGCGCCTGCGGGTGAAGCCCGGTGAGGCGTTTGCAGCCGACGGCGTCGTGCTCCACGGCAAGAGCGCGAGCGACGAATCCGCGCTGACGGGCGAGGCCACGCCGGTGGAAAAACTCATCGGCGATCAGGTGTTCAGCGGCACGCTCAACCTTTGGGGCGTGGTCGAATTCAGTGTCGCCCGGTTGCCGTCCGAGAGCACGCTGCAAAAAATTATCCGGCTCATCCAGACCGCGCAGAAACTCAAGGCGCCGAGCGAGCGCTTCACGGACAAGTTTGGCACCGGTTACACCTACGTTGTCATCGGGGGATCGTTCGCGATGTTTCTGCTGTGGTGGCTTGGCTTTCATCTGCCGGCGTTTACCAATACTCCCGAAACGCGCTCCGCGTTTTATCGGGCGATGACGCTCATGGTTGTGGCGAGCCCGTGCGCGCTCGTGCTCTCGATTCCCTCGGCGATCCTAGCCGCGATTGCGTGGGGCGCGCGGCACGGCGTGCTTTTCCGCGGTGGTGCCGCCATCGAGAAACTCGCCGACATCACTGCCGTCGCCCTCGACAAAACTGGCACGCTCACGACGGGCGAACTCGCGGTGGTGGGTTGCGAAAGTTATCCGACCGGACGCGAGCGCGAGGTGCTACAACTCGCCTACACGCTCGAGGCCAAGTCGCATCATCCGATCGCGCGCGCTATCGTGCGGCATGCGAAAGTGGAGGGAGTCGTCGAACTTGCGCTGGATGATTTTCAATCGCTAACGGGTCAAGGCCTGCGCGGGAAGGTGGGCGGCGCCAATCTGCTGCTCGGTCGTCGCGAGCTGCTCGAAAGTGGCCCGCTCGCCGAGTGGGCGAAGCACCTACCGCCCGCCTCTGCCGAGTTGAGCGAAGTCTGGGTCATCGGCAAAGACCTTGTCGGCCGGGTGCTGCTCAAGGATCAGATCCGCGCGGAGTCGCGCGGTGTGTTGGCCGAATTGAAGAAGCTCGGCATCCGCACCATCATGCTGACCGGCGATCGGCGCCATGCCGCGGAGGCGGTGGCAAAGGAACTTGGCCTCGACGAGGTGCGGGCGGGCCTTTCGCCGGAGGGAAAGGTCGCCGCGATTCAGGAAATCCGCGCGACCGGCGGGAAAATCGCCATGGTCGGCGACGGCGTGAACGACGCTCCGAGCCTCGCCGCTGCGGACGTGAGCGTCGCGATGGGCGCGCGCGGCAGCGACGCCGCGTTGGAGCAGGCCGAGGTGATCCTGATGCACGATCGGATCGAAAATTTTCTTGCGGCGCAGCGGTTGAGCCGGCGCGCCCGGGCAATTATCCGACAAAACCTGACGATTTCGCTAGGCGTCGTGATTGTGATGGTGGTGACGACGGCGTTTGGGGCGGTGCCGCTGGCAGTTGGTGTCGCGGCGCACGAAGGCAGCACGCTCGTGGTGTGTTTGAATTCGCTCCGGCTTTTGTTCGGTCGAAATGCCTAGTTTTCAGGAAACTTTCCGGTCGCGAAGAGTGTCGTAGCCTTTAGTTTTCTATCGCCATGAAAATGAATCCTCGGGTGTTTGCTTGGGTTGCGTGTGTCGGCCTGCTGTCGGCGGGCTGCACGTTTCCGTCGTCTCGTCGGATCGTGCCATCCGCGCAGGCTGGCACGATGCAGAACGTCGATACCGGCACGGTTACGAGTGTGCGCGAAGTGAACATTGAAGGAACGAAGAGTAATCTCGGTATGCTTGGTGGCGGTGTGATAGGAGCCGCCGCCGGACAGTCGGCGCCGGGAAGTGGCCGGGCGGGAGCACTCGGTCAGGCGGCCGCATCCGTCACGGGTGCCATTGTGGGACAATCGGTGGAAGAAGTGGCCACGCGCAAACGCGCGCAGGAGATCACGGTGCGCCTCGAGGACGGCCGGACCGTCGTCGTCACCCAGGAAGTTACCGGCGGTATTTACCAGGACGGCGACCACGTGCGGATCGTCAATGGCGGCGGTGCGGGCGCCCGCGTGACACTGGCGACAAACTGATCCCGAGACTCAGTCCGTGATCCAAACCAGATCGCCGGTGCGGACTTCGTCGTAGAGTTCGATGATGTCGAGGTTGCGCATCAGCACGCAGCCAGCGCTCAGCGGCTCACCGAGACGCTCCTCATGGTTGGTCCCGTGGATGTAAACGTAGCGTTCGTAGGTATCGACGTCGCCGCCACGATTTACGCCAGGCTCCAGTCCGCGCAACCAGAGGACGCGCGTGGTGATGAGATTCGAGTTGTCGGAATCGACTGCTTGAATTTCCGAGAAATGTTTTCCGGTGGGCACGCGCGATTTGAACACCATGCCGGGCGGTTGCCCGGCGCCGATCCGCTCGGCGATTTCATGCAGGCCGCGCGGCGTGCCGAGGGAGTTTTTCACATTCGAAGGCGGACACTTCGAGGTTGAGATGGTGTAGCTTTTCACCAGCACACCGGCACGGTAGTATTGCAGGGTCGCTGTGCCGATGCGCACCGTGACAAGCCGCTCTCCGGGCTTGATGCCGAGCCGTGCGCAGGTTTCATTGGTCTGTTTGAACGGAGAAACACCTGTGAACAAAGCATCCATCAATGTCGGCATCGTCGGCGCAACGGGCGCCGTCGGTCAAGAGCTGTTGAAGCTCTTGCATGAACGGAATTTTCCCGCGGCGTCCTTGCGACTCTTCGCCTCGGCGCGTTCCATCGGAAAATCGGTCGAGTGCGGAGGCCGAAAATACACCGTCGAGGAAGCGAAGCCGGGTGTGTTTGCCGGTGTGGATGTGGCGTTTTTTGCCGCTGGCGGTTCCGTCACGCGCGCGCTCGCACCCGACGCCGTGAAAGCCGGCTGCCTCGTCATCGACAAGAGCTCCCACTACCGGATGGATCCTAATGTGCCGCTGGTGATTCCGGAGATCAATCCGGAGGGGCTGCGGAGGCACCAGGGTATCATCGCAAATCCCAACTGCTCGACTGCTGTTACGCTCATGGCACTCTGGCCGCTGCATCAGGCGTTTGGCCTGAAACGCTATTTCTGTGCGACCTATCAATCGGTCTCCGGCACCGGCGCGGAGGCGGTGCGCGAACTTGACGATCAAGTCCATGCTTACGCCAAGGGAGGCACGATCGTGAAGAAGATTTATCCGTATCAAATCGCGTTCAACGTGATCCCGCAGGTCGACTCGTTTGGCCCCAACGGCTACACTGGCGAAGAGACGAAGATGATGCTCGAGAGCCGCAAGATCATGAGCCTCCCGAATCTCAGGGTCTCGTCGACCACGGTGCGCGTGCCCGTCGTCCGGGCGCATTCCGTCGCGATCAACGCCGAATTTGAGCGCCCGGTCTCGGTCGAGGCCGCGCGCGCGGCGATCGCGGCCTTTGCCGGCGCCGAACTCGTCGACGATCCGACGAACAAGCTTTATCCGACGCCACTCGATTTTTCCCGGAAGGTGAAATGCGGCGTTGGCCGCATCCGGATAGATACGGCATTCGAGAACGGCCTCGCCCTCTGGGTCAGCGGCGACAACCTCTGGAAGGGTGCGGCCCTGAATGCGATTCAGAACGCCGAACTCATGGTGCGCGAAGGCTGGCTCAAACGAAAGGCCGCGCTTGCGGGCGTGTAGGTCGGATTTTACGCCCGATACGACTGGGACAAACCCCAGCCTGCAGGAAATCCGTCTCACCCGAATAATTCCTTGTCATCGCCGCCGCCCGCCCGCTTTGCTTTGCCGTTGGCTCGGACGCTTAGCTCAGTTGGTTAGAGCACCTCGTTTACACCGAGGGGGTCGGGGGTTCGAGCCCCTCAGCGTCCACCAGCCTTCTAATATCCTCCTCGTGGAATGCCGTTTTCAGAGGTAAAGTATGCTACTCTACCCGCGATACTATGCGATAATGGTCGATAATATCGAAAACGGGGTGCCACCGGATTCGGTGGATGGCGACAGCGAAACGCCGTCAACCGAGACCTCGTCGTAGCCCTGAGGCGGGCGAACGGCGCGTTTACTTCTTCTCCATCGCGCTCAGCGGCACGCCGGTCGGCGATGCCGCGTCCCGCGAAATCCAAAATGCCGCGGCAGCCGCCACGACGAGAAACAGCAAGATGCCCGCGATCATCCACAAATTCACCTTGGTCGTTGGTCGGTGCACGTTCACCTCGGGAAAGCCGCTGCTCTCTTTTCTACTACTACACGCGATAGCCCACGGGGCGCGCCGGACGTATGCTCAGCCGTCCGTTGCGCAGGGTAAAGCTAGGCGGACTTGGGATTTATGCAGTACTGACGGCTCGATGCTTAGATTTAAAAATATGAATTCCACTGCCACGCTCACCGGCTCTCATCTGCGCACCTACAAGCGGATTTTTCAACATCCCGTCTCGCACAACTTAGAGTGGCGCGACGTGCACACGCTTTTCCGCTTTATCGGTCAGGTAGTCGACTACGACACCGAGCGGTTTGAAGAGGTCGTGCAGCCGGTGGATGTCGTCCTCGACACGATGGGCGCAGAAATCCAGACGCGGTCGTGGAAGGTGGTGAAACGCGGTGGCATCCTGGTTTCAGTCGTCAATCCGCCGTCGGCCGAACTCGCAGCAGCCCACGGAGCGCGGCAGGCGTTTGTGTTCACCCAAACCAATGCCGCGCAGTTGGCCGAGATCGCGAAATTGGTCGATGCCGAAAAACTCAAAACGATCGTCGAAACCACCCTCGCACTGTCCGACGCGACACGCGGTCAGGAACTCAGCGAACGCGGCCACCAGCGCGGCAAAATCGTGCTGCGGGTGATCTAGTGCTGCGAAACCGGCAGAGTGCTTCTCATGGAAAAAAACTCCAGAACCACGGTGCAGTCCCGAAAGAAATCTGCCGCGCGAAAGCAGGAGCCTCAGCGATCGTCTCACGGTCGCGCCACACCGAAGCCCGCTTCACGTCGAAAAGCTGCCACACCCGTGCCGCGAAACGTCGGCCGGACACCAGATGCTGTACCGGCGCTGGCCGCGACGACCTTTGCGTTCTATGTGAATCCCACACTGGCGCTCGTGTGCAGGCCAGCCGATGCGCCCGTCCTTTTTTCGCTCGCGACTGCCGCCAAACTTACCGGCGTGCATCCAGAAATGCTTCTCTACTATCATCGACTTGGATTATTGGGCACCACGGCTGTCCAGCTAAGGGCTAAAACTGATTTCCTAAGTCGCATCTCCTTCGTGAATAACACAACCAGCGAGATGTTACGGATATGGTTTGGAAAATGGGGAT
Source organism: uncultured Opitutia bacterium (assembly GCA_903840415.1). Classification (GTDB taxonomy): domain Bacteria; phylum Verrucomicrobiota; class Verrucomicrobiia; order Opitutales; family Opitutaceae; genus CAITWF01. The sequence goes on from CAIMFY010000006.1 coordinate 31,801, forward strand.
TCGGGTCATTCTGGCCCGAAAAATGAATCTTGGACC
>CAIMFY010000007.1 GCA_903840415.1 uncultured Opitutia bacterium
ATTATATCGAGACGTTTTACAACCCGACGAGACGCCACAGCTCGCTCGGTCAGATCTCACCTGTGGCCTACGAAATACAACAACAACCGAAAGACATCAAAGCCGCCTGAATTGGTGTCCATTCTTTCGAGGCAAGCCCAAGAAACCAAGGATGTTGATGTTCTAGAATCTCGTTGGTCAGCTTGATTTGGCGCTGCCGGAAATGTTCTTCGATGCGCGCGATGAGCCGGTAAAGTCGGCCGAGCGCCGGCTCCAATCCGACCTCCTTCAGCACCGAGATGACAAGTGCGCGATCCCCTTCGTTGGCGAAGACGATCCGCCCGCGGGTTTCTTTGCCCGCCCGGCCGACGCGGCCGATGATATTCTTGATGCTACGGGCTTGAATCGGGCGCATCGTCTTCGTGGCGTCGTCAAACCGTTTGAAAGTATGCACGACCAACGTGCGGATCGGAAGGTTCACGCCTTCGGCCAGGGTATTGGTGCAAAGAAGAACGGTAATCGCACCGGTCGCGATGCTCTCTTCCATCGTTCGGCGAATTTCCTGCGGAAGGCCGCCGTGATGAAAGCCGATTCCATGTGCCAGCAAGCGGCTCAGAATGAATTCAGGGCCGAGGACGAAAGCGGCGTATTCCTGCACGAGGGGCGCTTGGGCTGACAGCGGCGGAGCATTCTCTGCAACGGCCACACCGGAATCGCAGAATTCGAGAAACTTTCTGGCGAGCCCACCCACGCCTTGATTGCCCCGCGTCGTGGTGAACACTGCAACGGCACCGTTGCGGCGCGCACGCAGGGCGGATGCGCACGTCAACGAACCGATGGAATTCCAGCTGCCAACCAGCTTGCTCCGGCCCGTGACCGGGTTGATGAAACGAAAATCATCGGCCGTGAGAAAATCCTTGAGGAAATATCTCCGGGGCTGCGCGTAAATGGGATTAACATCGAGCATCCACCGGTCGCCGGGGTCGGCCTTGAGAAAAGCGTAGTCGGTTTCGACGGGCTTGTAGTCCGAGCGCGCCAATGTTTTGGCGCTGCCACCCAGCCAAGCGTGGATGTCGGCGACATTTGGCAGGATGGCGGACATGAAAACCATCTTGCGTTTCAGCTCGCCTGCAGGCGAACGGAGTTTGGTGAGCAAGAGTTCGTAGGGCAGACCCCGCGAATCGTCGTCGATGAGATGCCCCTCGTCACAGATGACCGTCTGGAATTGTTGATCGAGGTCCGGAACGACCTGCGTTAGGGCCGTAAATTTTTCCGGGGTAACGATCAGCACGCTGGCGGTTTCGAGTGTGGCGGTTTCCGATCGGGTAGGCAGGTTCCCGCCATAGCTGGCGATGATTTCGATGCCAGCCGCCGCCAACCGGCCCGACATGCCGGCAGCAATTTCGGCCGCGAGGGCGCGAAACGGAACGAGAAAAAGCACGCGCCGCCCCCGACCTTTCACTTCGTCAAAAATCAGCAATTCACAGAGTGAGGTCTTTCCCGCCGAAGTCGGCATTTGCAGGCTGACGGCGGCTGTGTCGGGATTCAACAGTCCGCTCGCGAGCGCGGTGATTTGCGATGGCAGCAATTCCCACATCGGAAACGAGCGCGTGTTGAAAAAGAACGGGCGCCACAACTCGGGGTCGGCCGAGCTGCCGTATTGTTGCAGATTTTTCCAAACGTTGGTCTGAGCGAAACGCCGCGCGGCATAGGTCGCCAATGACGCGGCGATAAATTTGCGCGGGTCATCAATGAGGCCGGCTTTGACGCGCGCGGCCAAGTTGGCCGTCAGCTGCGTGAGCCGTTCGGCGTCACCGGTCTGCATGAAAGCATTGAGCTCGACGGTGAGTGGGCTTTCGCGGCCAAGATCGTGAGCGAGAAAGTCGCGCAAGAAAAGTTCCTCCTCCAACGGTTCGCCCTCAAGTTTCAGAGTCCGCGCGAGGAAATGAGCCGTGGCCGGACGATCAGCGAGATAGTAGAGCGCGGCGCTGTAGAGCTGGTTCAGCGTGCGCTCGACGCCGCTGAGATATTTGGCGGCGGCACTGCGCGAGTAAATGACGAGCGTCTTGGCAAGCGCGTCGAGTTCGAGCAGCCGCGTCTTGTCCTCCGCGATCCGCAAGGCGTCGAAGATATTTGCGATGCAACAAATGTAGAGATCGTCGCTGCGTTTTCGCGCGTCGTAGTCGGCCCAGGAGATCGCGGGAATGCCGAATTCATTCGCCGCCTCCCACGACTCCATTTGGGCCATCAGATTCCGTTGGAGTTCGTTCACGCCGTGACCTCCTTAACGGCGCGTCCGAACACGGTCTCGTAAAAGGTCTTCAAGTCCTTGATTCCGATCACCACGACTTCGAACGAGTTGTTTGTGGCGGGGACGGGTTGCCGCTTCAGTTCGTCGTCAAGCAGATCGCGGTCAATGATCGCGACGGCCTTGTAGTGCTTGGCGTAAGTTACTGCGAGCTGGTGGGTGAACCGCTCGATCATGGCGATGTCGGGCTTGGAACCTTGGTCGATGGCCTTCTCGCGCAGCCAAGCCAAGGTGCGCGCGAGGCGGCCTGTCTGGTCGAGGGTGAGGCCCGTGATCGCGTCAGCAATCGGGGTGAACGCGCCTTTGGTGGACTTCTGTTTAGTTTCGGCGCTGATGACGAAGTCGTTTTTCGAAGCCTTGTCGGTAAACTCGCGGTAAAGCACCACGACGTCGGAATGCGGAGCGGGCTTTTTTCGATCCTGTTTGTAACGCCATTTTTTCAGCAGCTCCACCTTCTGCGCGCATTCGCTGCCGAGAAACAACAGCGTCACGATCTCGCCGAAATCGCCCGACATGACGTGGCCGGGATCGGGCAGTTTGTTCGCAAGGATTTCAGACGCGGATTTGCCCGTCGCTTTCACTCGTTCGCTTAGCACTGCTTGCGTGATGTAGCACTCTGGCAGCGTGCCGACGCAAAAATTCATGAGCGCGGAACGCTCCTTTTCTCGAAGGACGTGGCATCGAGCCGCAATTCCACCTTTGGGAACAGCGTAGGCGTCGAAGGCATGGACGACTTTCATGGGGTAAGCCGGATCGGCGTGAAATGATCCATGAATTGGCGCGGAGCGCCTGCCGATAAAAAACGCCTTGGATTCAGCCTGCGGAAGGACGAATCAGCGCCCATTGGCGGGGGTGCTTCCGGCGATTCGGACTGCACCCAGTCATCGCGGAAACCGTCGCTTTGGATTGCACAGAGTGGGTTTCGGAATGCCCCCTTTGCCGGGCAGGCGCCACGGATTTTGCGGATAAAGTCAGCGAATTCCGTCCGGCAAAATTTTGACCTGAATCGTCTCATCCCGATCCAAATTGCGGAAATCGACCTGATTCCATGAGGCAAACGCGAAACTGAGACGATTCAGGTCAAAATGACCGAATTCGTTTCTCGCGTATTTTCCAAGTAGTTACGCGATCCTTTGACCGGAATCGTCTCAGGTTCGCTTTTCTACCACACTGGCTGCCCGACGTGGATTCGAACCACGACTAGGCGAGTCAAAGTCGCCTGTGCTACCATTACACCATCAGGCAGTGAGGTGAGGATTGGCTACGCTGCGCCGCTCGCGCGCACCGTCAAGGCCGGAAACATCACCACCTCACCCAAGCTGCACGCACACACCACGCCAGAAAATCTCGGGCATTGACGCCGAATTTTCAAAACCGTTTCCTCCTCGTCATGCGCGAACACAAACCGGTCGATCCTCGGGCCAAGTATCAACGCGTCGTCCTGAAACTCTCGGGCGAAGTGCTCCGCGGCGGTAAGACCGGCGATCCGATCGACGCCGTCACTCTCGAGAAAGTCTGCAAGCAGGTGCAGGAAATCCACGACCTCGGCGTGCAAGTCTGCGTGATCATTGGCGGCGGAAACATATTTCGAGGACTCAACGGTGTGCAGCGGGGCGTCGACCGCACCACTGGCGACTACATGGGCATGCTCGCCACGGTCATCAATGGCCTCGCGCTGATGGATTGCCTTGAAAAACTGGGCGTCAACACGCGCGTCCAGTCCGCGATCCCGATGAACCAGATCGCTGAGCCGTTCATTCTCCGCCGGGCGATGCGGCACCTCGAGAAAGGCCGCGTGGTCATCTTCGTCGCCGGCACGGGTAACCCCTATTTCTCGACCGATACGACCGCCGCCCTTCGCGCCAGCGAGCTGCACGCTGACATCATTCTCAAGGCCACCAAGGTCGATGGCGTTTACGACAAGGACCCGAAAAAATATCCCGACGCCGTCAGGTTCGAAACGCTCACGTTTATCGAGGCGCTCAAGCAGCGGCTCAACGTCATGGATTCGACCGCGTTTTCGCTCTGCATGGACAACAATGTCCCGATCCTTGTCTTCGATCTCGGCGACGAGCACGCGATCCGCAAGGCGATCACGGGCGAAAAAATCGGCACGCTGGTGAAGAACTGAAGCCGCCGATGGGTTGAGCGCCGTCGCACCGACAACGGGTCAACACTCGCCATTGGAGTATTTTCTCTCTACGTTTCTCTTTCAACTCCAACTAAACATGAGTCACCCGATCCTCGCCGACGCCCAAGCCAAGATGAAAAAAGCCGTGGACCACACGCTCCACGAATTCAGCGCCATCCACACGGGGAAGGCCACGCCCGCGATGGTCGAGGGCGTGATGGTCGAGGCGTATGGCGCACACACCCCCCTCAAGCAGTGCGCCGCGATCAGCACGCCTGACCCGCGCCTGATCCAAATCCAGCCGTGGGACGTCAGCCTGATCAAGGCGATCATCAAGGGCGTGCAGGAGGCCAACCTCGGGTTTAACCCGATTCCCGACGGCAAGGTCATCCGCATTCCACTCCCGGAAATGAGCCGCGAACGCCGCCAGGAATTCGTCAAGACCGCCCACCGGATCGCCGAAGAAGGTCGCGTCCATGTGCGCAACGTCCGCCGTGATTCGATCGAAACGTCCAAGAAAGCCAAGTTGCCCGAGGATGAATCGAAGCGGCTGGAAAAGGAGATTCAAGCGGCGACCGACAAAGCGATCGCCGACATCAATTCGCACCTCGCTCACAAGGAAAAGGATTTGCTGACGGTGTAATATTTTGAGTTCCGGCAGGCACGGACGAGACCGGTGATTCACTGAGTTTCTGATCGGCTCGCCGTGGACTCGGTGTCCTCGGTGACCAAAAACATTTCCAGTCACGCGCCCCGCCGGATCGTCGTCAAACTCGGCACCGGCGTCCTCACTTCGACGGGCGGCGAATTGAACACCGCGCGGATCGCCGCCGTCTGCAATGAGATCGCCGCGCTTCGGGCCCGCGGCACCGAGGTGATCGTCGTTTCCTCCGGCGCCGTCGGCCTCGGCATGGGCGCGCTCGGCTTGGCGAAGCGTCCGCGCGAACTCGCAAAAAAACAGGCGTGTGCCGCCATCGGCCAGTCGCGGCTGATGCAGACGTGGCAGGCTGGTTTCGCGCCGCATGGACTCACCGTCGCACAAGTGTTGCTCACTCACGACGACCTCCGGCTCCGCGCCCGTTATCTAGGCGTAAAGGAAACCCTCCGCCAACTCATCGGCTACGGCACGATTCCGGTCATCAACGAAAACGACACCGTAAGCGCCGCTGAAATCAAGTTTGGCGACAACGACACACTTTCGGCGATGGTCGCTTCGCTCGTCGGAGCGAACTACCTCGTCATCCTCTCGACCGCGCCCGGCCTCATCGATCTCAAGGGCTCGAAACAGATCGTGCCCGTCGTCGAGCGCATCACCGCCGAGATCGAGGCGCTGGCCGGCGGCACGACGAGCGAGACGGCCGTCGGCGGCATGGTGTCGAAAATCTCCGCCGCCAAACTCGCCACGCGGGCCGGCTGCGGCGTGTTCATCGCCAGTGGCGCCGAGCCCGAGATCCTCGCGAGACTTTTTGGCGGACACGGGCCGGGCACGTTTTTCGTGCCGAGCGGTTTGCCGCTCGACGCGAAGAAACGCTGGCTCGCCTATTTCCAGCGCCCCGCTGGCACCATCTTCGTCAACGCCCACGCCGTGCCCGCGCTGCGTGAGCAAGGCCGCAGCCTGCTGGCGGTCGGCGTGACGGGCACGAGCGGCGAGTTCGTTGCCGGCGACATCGTCAACATCGCCGACCCGGAAAAATCCGTTTTCGCCCGCGGCAAGGCCGGCTTTGCCAGCGAGGAAATCCCCGCGCTCGCCGGCCGGCAGGGCGACGCCGTCGCCGCACTTCATCCGGCGCGCAAGCGGCTCGAAGTCGTCCACCGCAACGACCTCGTGCTCTTGTAGGCAAATTTCGTTCTGTGCATCGACCCCGGTCTTTGCCACTAATTCGGACACGAGTCCTTATTGATTTACCCTAATGAAATTCCCAGTCACTATCCTCGCAGTTTGCTTTACATTTGCCGGTCTGGCCCACGCAGCCGAAGCCGTCACCTGGAAAACCGCTGACCAGATCCTCGCCCGCATCAAGGCACCGACTTTTCCGAATCGCGATTTCACCATCACTGATTTTGGCGCGGTGGCGGGCGGCCAGTCCGACTGCACCGCCGCGATCGCGAAGGCCATCGCCGCGTGCCACACCGCGGGCGGCGGACGTGTGCTCGTGCCCGCGGGCGATTGGCTCACCGGAGCGATTCACCTGAAAAGCAACGTCAACCTCCACCTCGCCGAGGGCGCGACCCTGCGTTTCAGCACCGATCCCGCGGCTTATTTGCCGGTGGTCTTCACGCGCTGGGAAGGCACCGAGTGCATGAACTACTCGCCGTTCATCTATGCGTTTGAGCAGGAAAACATCGCCGTCACCGGCACCGGCACGCTCGACGGCCAGGCGTCCGAGGAAAATTGGTGGGCCTGGGCCAAGCGCGATGCCAGCAACAAATCTCCCGCGGGCCCGGACGCTGCCGCACTCGTCGCTTCCGGCGACAAAAACATTCCCGTCGCGGAACGCGTTTACGGCGCGGGCCATTTTCTGCGCCCGAATTTTCTCCAACCTTACCGCTGCAAAAACGTACTGATCGAAGGCGTGCACATCCGCCGTTCGCCGATGTGGGAGATCAATCCCGTCCTCTGCACCAACGTCACGGTGCGCAACATCGACATTCTGAGCCACGGGCGGAACAACGACGGCTGCGATCCCGAGGCCTCGCGGGACGTGCTCATCGAGGGCTGCAGCTTCGACACCGGCGACGACTGCATCGCGATCAAGTCCGGTCGCAACGACGACGGCCGCCGCGTCGGCGTCGCGTCGGAGAATCTCATCATTCGCAAATGCATGATGAAGGACGGCCATGGCGGTGTGGTGATCGGCAGCGAAATCGCCGGCGGCTGCCGCAACGTCTTCGTCGAGGACTGCCAGATGGACAGCCCGAATCTCGAACGCGCTCTCCGCTTCAAGTCCAACGCTCGCCGCGGCGGTTTGCTCGAAAACTTTTTCATGCGCAATGTGACCATCGGCCGGGTCGCCGAGGCGATCATCACCGTGGATTTCCTTTACGAGGAGGGCGCCAACGGCCCGCACAAGCCGATCCTGCGCAACGTGCAGCTCGAAAATGTCACCGCCAAATCCACGCCCCGCATTTTCTACATCGCGAGCTTTGAGGGCGCGATTGTTGACGGCATCAAGCTCGCCCACTGCAAATTCACCGGCGTCGAGTCCGCCGAACTCGTCACCCACGCCGGCCACATCGAACTCGACGACGTCACGATCGAGCCGAAGGTGAAGCCGGCGAGCCTCAGCTCTCGCGCCCCGGGGACGCTGTAACGGCCACGCGTCTCACGGGTCTCGTCGCTTTCGCCGGCGAATCGGGCTGCGGAGAAACTTTCTCTTTGCGCCTGCGCGCCGTTGAGTGAGCCTCGGGCGCTTCATGGAATTCGCCCTCGACCCAACGTCCGCGCCGCACGGTGTCCCACCGATCGATTTTCGCGCCTCGCTCAACGATGAGCAGTTTTACGCTGTCACCGCCGAGCCTGGCCCGCTGCTCGTGCTCGCCGGCGCCGGCTCGGGCAAGACGCGCACCCTCACCTACCGCGTCGCCTACCTGCTGTCGAAGGGCGTGCGCCCCTCGGAAATCCTGCTGCTCACATTCACCAACAAGGCCGCGAAGGAAATGCTCCACCGGGTGCAGGACCTCACCGGCGTCGAACCGGGACGCTTTTGGGGCGGGACGTTTCACTCGATCGGTCATCGGGCCCTCCGCACGCACGGTGACACCATCGGGTTGCCCCGCACGTTCACCATTCTCGACGCCGAGGAGTCCGAGGGCGTGCTGCGCGACGCCGTCGAGGCAAGCGATCGCACTTTTTTCAAGGACAAGACGCACCCGCGCCCTGGCCCGCTGCACTCGCTGCTCTCGATGGCACGCAACACCCAGCTCCCGCTTGCCGAAGTCATCACCCGATTCTTCCCGCAACACGAAGCCATCATCGAGCGCGCCCCGCAGTTCGCGAAAAAATACGCCGAGGCCAAGCGCGCCGCCAACATCGTCGATTACGACGACCTCCTGGAATACTGGCTCGAACTCCTGAAGAAATCGCCGGAAACCGCGGCGTATTTCTCGCACCGCTTCCGCCACGTCCTCGTCGACGAATATCAGGACACCAACACGCTCCAGTCGCAGATCGTCGATCTCATCGGCTCGCATCATCAGGTGATGGCCGTCGGCGACGACGCGCAGTGCATCTACACCTGGCGCGGCGCCAACGTCGAAAACATCCTCACGTTTCCCGACCGCCACCCCGGCACCGTCATTCACCGCATCGAGACGAACTACCGCTCGACACCGCAAATCCTCGCGCTCGCCAACGGCGTGCTCGAAGCCCAGCCGAAGGGCCGCGCCTTCGACAAAGTCCTCCGGCCGCACCGCGCCAACTCCGAGAAGCCCTACTTCGTCCAGTCGATGGACGGCCGCGAGCAAGCCCAGTTCATCGTCCAGCGCATCCGGGGGCTCATCGACGAAGGCTGCTCGCTCGCCGACATCGGCATCCTGTATCGCGCGCATTTTCAGGCACTCGACATCCAACTCGAACTCTCGCGCCTCCAAATTCCCTACCAAATCACGAGCGGCGTCCGCTTCTTTGAGCAGGCGCACATCCGCGATCTCGTCGCGCTGCTGCGCTTTGTCTATAACCCGTCCGACACCGCCGCATGGAACCGCATCGCCGTGCTCCTCCCGAAGGTCGGCGACAAAAACGCAGCCAAGCTCCACGCCGCCGCGCTCGATCACGCGAAATTGATGAAGCTGAATTTCATCGATGCCCTCGACACCGACGACGTGAAGTCGAAAGTGCCGAAGGACGCCAAAGAGGAGTGGCCAAAGTTCACCGCCTCGCTCGCGCAGGTCGCCGACGTAATGCGCACGATGAAGCCGCACAACGCCGTCGAAATTGCCATCGACGGCTGGTATGGTGACTACCTCAAGGGCGCGTTTTCGAATTACGTCTCCCGTCTCGACGATCTAAAATCGATGATCGGTTTCGCCAGCCGCTACGAGGAGATGCAGGAACTGCTCGCGCAAATCATGCTGCTCAACAGCGAGACGAGCGACCGCTCCGCCGATCCCGACGCCGACGCGCTCCGCCTCACGACCGTGCACCAGGCGAAAGGCCTCGAATACGCCGCGGTCTTCCTGATCGGTCTCGCCGACGGAAGTTTCCCGCTCCGCCGAGCGATCGAGGCGGGCGACGTCGAGGAAGAGCGCCGGCTCTTCTACGTCGCCGTCACGCGCGCGAGAGACGAACTCTACCTCTGCTTTCCAAAGGTGAACACGAAAGGCGGCCCCGTGATGCTCCAAACCCCGAGTCGCTTCCTCCAGGAACTTTCGCCCGATCTCTACCAGCCACTAAAAATCAAGCGGAGCTTCGGGTGGTGAGGATCATAAAATTTCGAGGAAGGTTGACCTGTTCGACTCATGCCTCGCTGCACTTGACACATTTTCAGCTGCGACGCGTCATCTTCTGAAAGCCACTCTGGCGCCCGGTCACGCTCAACGTTTTCTCCCTCCTACCCGCGCATCGCGATGAGCAGCGTTTTTCCGGAAATCTCCAGCAGCTGGTCGAGCAGCTGGGACAGCATGGAGGGTCTGCCGATCAGTGCGGACACGCCCGATGCGGCATTGAAAAAATCTCCCGCCCGCCCGCCGGTCATCGCCTGGGCGCCGGGGCATCGCGCCCTCGAGTGGGTCGGCCAGCGCATGTCGGGCTTTGCACTGGCGGCGCTCCTCGCCACGGTCGCGAACTGGCTCGCCGACTGGATCGGCACCAGTGTGCTCGGCTACTCCCACAGCCCGCTCAGCGGCGTGCCGCTGGCGATTTTGTTCGGCATGATTCTTTGCAACGTCGTCGGTCTGCCGACGGTGTTTCAGTCGGGGCTCGCTCTGTGCATGCGCCAGCTGCAACGCCTCGCGATCATGCTGCTCGGATTTCGTCTCAGCCTCGGCATGGTCGGCGCCATCGGTCTCGATGGGCTACCGGTCGTCGTCGGCTGCATCGTGGTCGCGCTGGTGGTGATTCCTTGGATCGGCGTGCGCGCCGGGCTCTCGCGGCGACTCGCGACACTCATCGCCGTCGGCACGAGCATCTGCGGCGTGTCGGCAATTATGGCAGTAGCACCGGCAATCGAGGCCGAAGAGAGGGAAGTCAGTTACGCCGTGGCGTGCGTTGTCATCTTCGGCATGCTGGCGATGCTGATTTACCCCTACGTGGTGCCGTTGCTGTTCGGCAGTGACTACGCGTCGGCGGGAATTTTCTTCGGGACCGCCATCCATGACACCGCGCAGGTCACAGGATCGGCGCTCTCGTTTCAACAACTCCACCAGGCGCCCGAGGTGCTCAACACGGCGACCGTCGTGAAGATCATCCGCAATCTCAGCATGGTGATAGTTATTCCGCTGATGGCGGCGCTGTTCAACCGCGAGCGCACCTGGACAACGAAGAACAAATCCCTCGGCCAGCAGATCAAGCAGCTCGTGCCGCTATTCATCATCGGATTTCTGGCGATGTCGATCGTGCGCACGATCGGCGACGCGTCGCCGCGGGCCTTCGGCGTGCTGGAGCACGCGACCTGGCAATCCTTTCTGCACGCGATGGACTGGGCTTCGGCGTGGTTTCTCACCGTCGTGATGGCTGCGGTAGGCCTGAGCACCGGCTTCGCGCAACTCAAGCGCCTCGGCCTGCGGCCATTATTTGTCGGTCTTTCTGCCGCGCTGATCGTCGGCGGCGTGAGCTTTGGCTTGATCCGTTTGCGCGGCGCACTCGGTTTCTGAGCTCGTAAGCCACGGGAAACCACCGCCGACAGATTGTGCTACCGATCGGCCAACGATTGCCTCCAAATTTTGCGGCCCAAAGGCAAAAAACCGCAATTGCCAGCTCCTCGTGCTCCTGCCATGGGTTCAACGTCCGAATCGCGGACCTGTAGCTCAATTGGATAGAGCACTTGGCTTCGAACCAAGGGGTCGGGGGTTCAAGTCCCTCCAGGTCCGCCATTCCGCACGCTAGGCGGAATACCAAAAGCCCGGCTATTCCCCGGACTCTCGCGGTGCTCCGGGTTTCGAAGAACTCTCCCGGCGCTTCAGGGCTGCGGTTGCGGAAAGCCGATCGGCCGCCGGCCGTAGTCGCGCAAGTGGGCCTCATAGAGCCAGTGGAGATCCGTGTGATTGTAGAATCGGTAGAACGCGTGCTCGGAAACCTTAAGCGGGTTGTTGAGGATGGGGCCGAAGACCACCAAGGCATTCCCCATGCAAACTCCGCCCAGAGTGAGCCAGACGATCGACCGTCGAGGCCAGTCCAGGGGTGGCATGGCTTGCCACCAGCGCGCCGCGAAAAGGATGAGCACGGGAAACACCGGCTGATAGAGCCGCGAAATCCATGTTCCCCGCATGACCCAAGAGGTCGCACCATAATAGTCCGGCGCGAGGTTGTTGAAGAGAAACAGCCCGACGGTGACGAAAAGGAGCGCGATCTCCGCCGGCGCAAAGCGGATGCGCGAGGTCACCGGGTTAAGCGCCAGCACCGCGAGAAACAAAGCCGGAAGAAAGATGAAGTTGGCGCCGAACCAAACATCAAGCCCGACATTGGGGAAATCCGACGCGTATGCCCACCACGCGGCCTTATCCCGCACGTTGAAGTAAGAATTGAAGATCACCCCGAAGACCTGCGTGTTAGTATTATCCAGATTCTGCCCAAGGACGCGACTTAGGTAGAGCAGCCAGCAGAGGGAGGGCACCACCTGCAGCACCATGGTCACCGCGGCCGCCCCCGGCCTGCGCATCCACAGGAGGAGGACCAGGCTCGCGGGCAGGAAAAACACCACCAAGTCGTAACTCAGGTAGGCAATCCCCATGGCCAGCGACACCGCGCACAGCGGCCCCCAGCGCAGGCCCGGCAAGTCCATGAGCGCAATCGTGAGCAGCAGGCTGAGGGGAAAAATGAGCGCGTAAGGATAGGGCAACCCGCCCCAATACATCGCCCCGGGATAAAGCGCCGAGAGCCATGCGGCGAAGATCGCCCCGCGCTCGCCGATGCGGCGCCGCAAAAGGCCCATCGCCCAAGCGAAACCGGCGACGTTGAAAACCAGACTCGCGATCGTGCCGCCAATCTCGAAGCCACCGATCTTCATGAACGGCCAGGCGATCACAACATATAGCACCCGGCGGAGGAGGAGCGCGTGGTCCCAGACTTTTTTTGGCGCGTGGTCCACAAAATCGAAAAGCACGCGGAAGTGCGAATGGTCACTGTTGTAGAGATAGCCAGTCTCCTTGGTGAGGTGCCCGAAGCTCGTGTTCCCGTAGGGGGAGAGCGTGCCCGTGTTGCAATACAGACCAACGAGCAGCAGGCCCGATGCCCCCAGCAGGTGCCAGCGCAAGCGCGAGGAGGTCCGCCCATCGCGTCCCGGCGCTGGCGGCGGAACCGACACCGCTCGCGGTAGTTTCCCATTGACGAGAATGAGCCCAAGCACGGCCGCCGCAAAGGTGACCGCAGCCGCGTAGCCGATCTTGCGCGTGTAAAAACGGGGCGAGAGGAGCGAATACGTCCGGCCGTTTTTCCGCGGATCCGAATTGTCGGTTGAGGCAAAAAGAATCCGGCCCGGTTCGTGGGTCCAACGATCACCCCCGACGAGCCGCACCTCATCGTTCAGGAAGAGGCGGCTCCGTAGTCGAGAGCCGTCCTCGAAGAGTTCGACTTGGCTACGGGGCTTCCACCACACGTCTGGCTCGCTCCGGTCGAAGGGGTAAACATTGGCGAAGGATTTTTCTCCCGGCAGCGGCGTAATCTCCTCCGGGTGAATCACGATCCGCTGGGGCGGGAGAATCGTGATCCCATAGTTGTGAAAAAGGAAGAGGAACGCGACGAAGGCATTGAGGCCGAGAATCACGTTCGCCACCCGACGCCAAGGGCGCGATTGCGGGATCGGAACCGGGGAGGGATCGGGCGAAGGCTCCATGAGGTGCCACTGATCCGGTCCGAGGCACAAAAATAGGCAATTCCTTTGGCAGCCGACCGGCCCACTCCCCGCCAGCAGATTCTTCGTTCGCCCGCCTAGTTTTCGCTGCCGTCAAAGGCGACCAGATCCGCATGCTTGAGCCCGGTGAGCCGCCGCGTCAGGGATGCGAGCGCGGCCGAGTCCAACTCTCCTCGGTCGCCGGCTAGCCGCAGTCGGTATCCCTGAGACCGCAGCAAAGTCGTCAAGGCTTCCGGGGTGTCCCCCGCCCGTCGCAAGCCAGCGGGCCAATATTCGAAATGAATTTCCGCCCGAGGATTGTCGGCCAGGGTCCGCTGCATTCCGCGCACGACTTCAAACTCCCAGCCCTGCACGTCGATCTTGATGAGGTCAGCGCGCAGACCGGGAATGAATTCATCGAGGCTCACGACCTCGATCAGAACCTCGTGGCGAAACCATTTGCTCCCCTCCTGACCCAAGGTGTTGTCGCCGGAGTTGAGGATCATCTTTCGCATGGGCAGGCGGGCCGGCCGAGAGCCCAGGCCCAAGTTGTGCGCCTCCACATTAACGCAGCCGTTGAGCTGGCAGCTTTGCTCCAAGAGTTGGAAGAGATCGGGATCCGGCTCAAACGCGATCACCCGGCCGCTCGGCCCCACCCGCCGCGAGAGCAGCACTGTGTAGAGCCCGAGATTGGCCCCGACATCGACCAAAGTGTGGCCCGAGCGGACCATGCTTTCGAGCGCCACCCGCTCGGCCCGACCCATCAGCCCAAGCCGATGCAGCCACAGATAGAGCCACCGATCGAAAGTCGCCACCTGCATCCGCTGGCCCCAAACCGCCACCTCGCCTCGCCAGAGCGGCAGGCGATTGAACCGATCTGCAACGCGGGCCAGGAACGCCGTCATGCGGTCGGCAACAACAGCGCGTTGATGCCCCCGCCGGGTGTAATCTTCCGGCGAAGGTCCGCGGGATTACTGGAAATGGATATGCCCGAATTTGCGTTGGAAAACCGGTAGCCCATGTCGGCCAGGAGGCGCACCAGTTCGTCAAACTCCGCGGCGTTGGCCCCATCGTAAACGTAAGGGGCCAGTTCGATCAGGATCGGAGGGCGGAACCGGCGGAGGGTGGCTTGGAAACCGCGGAGCACCGCATACTCGTAGCCATCGACATCGAGCTTCACCAAATCAAGTCGGGACAAATTCTCCTTCAGAAAATAGTCGTCGGCCGTGGTGGCCGTGGCCTCCGCCAGCGATTCGAATCTCCCGAGGTGCCCGGCGTGCAAATCGTCCGGTTCCGGGCCCGCCACCGGCCAACTGGAAGGAATGCTGGCGGGCATTCGCGCCGCGGCATCCGCCACCAGAAATTTCTGGGCGACGCTGACCCGGGGCACGAGCGCGGGATTCAGCGCCAGGTTGGCCCGCAGCTTTCGACAGGCATAGCCCGTCGGCTCAAACGCATGCACGCGGCCGGTCGCCCCGACCAAGTGCGCGAAATGCAGCGTGTGCGCACCAATGTTGGCGCCAATATCGGCGACCACTGCACCCGAACGGAGGATACGGCGATAGGCCCGAAGCGTCTTCGGCTCGTAGGAACCGAGCAGGTAAATGGAGAGGTCAATCCCCTCATCGAGATCCAGAGCCCACCTCAGTCCCTGCCGCCGACAGGTCACCTGCATCCCCCGCCCCGCCAAGCTGCGCCCAAGCCGGAGCCCTCGGTTTAGCTGCCGCGCAATGAACATCTTGTTGATGACAGTGAACATCGCGCCGGTCAGTCCCCCTTTCCGCAGGAGCCACGACCCCCTGCCGGACCAGCGGCCGCAACATGGCCCGATCGGCAAGGGAGGTGGGACCTGAGTGCACAGACGATCATGAAGGGCGACATCGGAACTTTCGGGACTCCGCATTGCGATCCCAAAGCGCGGGTCCGGATTGTTGACGGCCACAAGGCTCCCCCGGGTCAAAAGCCGCCGCCGCCACCCGCTCCGCACCGGCGATTCTTCTGCCGCACCGACCGGTTAGCTTCCCGTGGGGTGCGCCATCAATTTGGTCCCAGTATTCGAGAAGTCATTTCGGCGGGCAGTTTTTCTTCTCCGACCAGACTTTTTCTACCGCGCTCATTTTGGGGCTGGTGACAGAAATCTGCTGCATTTCTGCTACACTCCCAGGCAGCAACCTTATTTTGAGAGGAAAATCTCTTGGAGGCGCGGGCCGGAATTGGCCGCCTATCGTCGCTGTTGCATTTCCAAAATGACTGATCTTCAGAGGTAACCAAGCATAATCTCGAACTACCCCGACCTACTGATTTTAACCCTTTTGGTGTCCATTTTGGTGTCCACTTTGCGCGCCGCAAATCGCGACGAAATTTGGCAGCGTTGGAACGAGGACGGTGGGGCATTTCGCGACTAGCAGCCTGTCGGACTTGGCCAGATACTTGGCCTAGTAATTGCTAAGCATAGGGATATGACCCGCTACGTGAATATTGACCGAGACACCCCGCTGCTGCTGCCACCTGACCTGCGCGAATGGGTACCGCCAGATCACTTGGTGCATTTTGTGATCGATGCAGTCGAGCTGATCGACACGCGCACGGCGCCGGTCAACGAACGCGGCACCGGCAGCGAGCAATATCCGCCCGGGATGCTACTGGCGCTGCTCGCCTACAGTTACGCGACGGGAATGTTTTCGAGCCGCCAGATCGAGCGTGCGAGTTACGAAAACGTCGCGGTGCGTCTGCTCTGCGCGGACACGCACCCCGATCACGACACGCTCTGTACGTTTCGCCGCAAAAACGGGCCGCTGCTGACGCAGGCCTTCGCGCAGATACTGGAACTGTCTGCGCGTTGTGGCGTGCTCAAGGTCGGGCAAATTACGGTGGCGATCGACGGCACCAAGATTCTGGCCAACGCGAGCAAACACTCCGCCGTGAGCCACGGCCACGCCGAGCAAATGTTGCGCACACTCGACCTGGAGATCGCCGAACTGTTGGCCAAGGCCGAGCAAGCCGACGCCACGCCGCTGCAAGACGGCCTGACGATTCCCGCCGAAGTGCAACGCCGCCAGGAGCGCAAAGCGCAGCTCCAGCGCGCGAAGGCCGAGATGGAGGCGCGCGCCTACGCCCGCTTTCAGGCCGAGCAGGCCGAGCACGAGGCCAAACTCGCCCGCCGCGCCGCGGCCAGTGGCAAACCGCCCCGCGGTCGCCCGCCGCAAGCCCCCGAGGCCGCGCCGCAGCCCAGCGACCAAGTCAACTTCACCGACGCCGACAGCCGGATCATGAAAACCAAGGACGGCTTCCAGCAGGCCTACAACGCCCAGGCCGGCGTGGAGACCGCCTCGCGCCTGATCGTTGGCCCGCGGGTTAGCCAGGCCGCCAACGACAAACGCGAACTGCTCCCCGACATGGCCGCCGTTCGCTGTCACGTGTTACCCGATACGCTGTTGGTCGACAGCGGCTTTGTGAGCGCAGCCGCGGTGACGGCCGTGGAGCTGGCCACGCCCGGCCTGACGATCCTTGCCGCGCTGCAGCGCGAACCCCACGGCCGCACCGTGGCGCAGTTGGAAAAACGGACCGACCCGCCGGCCCCGCCGCCGGAGGCGCCCTTTGCCGAACGCATGCGCCACCGCACTGCGACCATCGCCGGCCGTGCGCTCTATCAACTCCGCCAGCAAACCGTCGAACCGGTCTTCGGGATCATCAAAGAAGTACTCGGCTTCCGGCGCTTCTCCCTGCGCGGTCTGGCCAAAGTCACCCTCGAATGGGAGTTGGTCTGCCTCGCCTACAACCTCAAGCGCCTCCATCGCCTCGATGCCGCCCTCCGCCCGGCCTGAACCCGCCCGGCACCAGCGCCCAAAGTCTGCCTCCCGGCCACACACTCAAGAAAACCTGCTCCGACCTCCTTGCCTCCCGCCCAGTTTCCTCCCGGCCTTTGATTCCGAAATCTTTAAGTCCGACGGGCTGCTAGGGAGAGGAAATCGCGCGCAGCCAGCCAACGAGATGGCTGAGTCGCCAAACGGCCCCGCCGCCGATGCTGCTGCTCTCATTTCGGCGAGCCGAGACGGCTTCCTAGGCACCGCATTGAAGATGCTACGCGGGGTTCTATTTGTTTCGCGAGGCCGGTTTGCACTGATCGAACCAGATCCGCGCCGGCCCTATTCGGTGACGAGCCCACAGCTCTTTTCACGCGCGTCAAACAGACCTCAATTGGTCGAAAGTGGCTGTTTACAAAACGGGGGCCTGTTCGGGAATAATTGAGGCCTCACGGCTTCACAGCGATGCCCTCGGCAACGGCGAGTATTCGCTGGTTGGCGTCGAACGAGAGAAAATCGGAGGCGCCGAGATGTTTCGCCGTGGCGACGTGCAGCACATCTAGAAACCGGTGACCGCCGCCGATCGTATGCTGAGCGGAGATTCGCTCAGCAATATTGATCACTTCAGCCCAGTCCGCTGGTACGACGACAAGAGCGCCGTCATCGATATTCGACTGCAGCTTAGCCAAGGCTCCCATACCGGTCTTGCGACCATAGCCCTGCTTAGCGTCCCGGCTGTGGCGGAACACTTGAAATCGCACCGACTGGCGAAATTCGCCGAGCAAAAGCGCCGAGACATGCAGCGGTTCCTTCATCCGCTGATAGTGGGCAATGGCTAAGGCGGAAGTGCTTTGAGCCACATAGAGAGCGCAAAGAAAGGAAGTATCCGGATATGCGATCACGACAGGCCTCCCAGCTCTGCGTCACGCATCGCCCGGACTTCAGCCACAGTAAACACCTTTTGGCCCCAGACTGCATGCAACTGACCAGCGAAGTCGATCTTCACGGGCTTGCTGGGCGCGGATGCAGCTGGCGTTAAACGGGCAAAGCGCCGCCCTCGCTTGATAATCTCGACCGCCTCTCCGTTTTCGAGCCACGCCGACACTCGTCGGAAATTATTGCGAAGGTCAGCTACTGTTGCAGTTTTGTTGGTCATGATAGATTAATCTATCATCGGCTGTTATCGCGTCAAGTCGGGAAGGCAGACTCATTGCAGAAAACTACCAACGGCCCGCAAAGGCTCCTCTGGGAAACACCTATTCGGCGAAAACTCTCATCAACGAGTTGTGGAATGGGTAGACTTACGCAAGGCATTGAATTTCGGATTCGCACCAAAAACGGTGCTATTTGGGACGCGCCACTTTGACGCGCGGCATATTTTGGGAGAGAGATGTTGAAGCTGGCTGTGACCAAGACGGTTATTCCGCTATCAGCCGTGCAAGTAGGTCATCAGGAACTTCTCCAAGTACTCCGGCTTGTCGGAACGCGGGATCGGCTCACCCGACCTGCGCAGCGCCAATGTCCCTCGCGACTGGAAAGGTCGCCATGCCCTGTGCGATCTTCCTGCCGTAAGGAATGGCTCTGGAAGGGTCAGCGACCGGTCTTTGCCATTTCATCGTAAAAGGACTTCAGCACCCAGAAGGCGCTTTTCTTGATGCCGTTTTCTCCGATGAGGCCCTTGCGATTCCAGTTATCCTGAAACTGCGGGAGATTGCGGCGAGGCGAGCGGAAATCACACAGGATCCAGGGCGTGACTCCGCGGAACTGCGGGATCTTGTTACGCAACATGGCGAGGGTTTCCTGATACAGTCGTGCCTGATATTCTTCGCTGAATCGAGTCAGTTCATCGGCGTGGAAACCCTGCAGGGCCTCGGCCCCGAATTCGGAGATTACAACGGGCTTATCGAATTTGATCTGCCATACGATGCGACCGATCCGCTCGTGCGTGCCAGAATACCACCCGATATATTCGTTGAAACTGATGATATCGGTGAACTCGCCAAAGGGATCATCGACCACGCGGATATCCTGGTCATCCGGCGAAGCGCGTACCTCCATGGCCGCCGAAACCAACCTGGTACCATCCAAGGTCCGGGCATCGCTCACCAGGGTGCGCAAAAATTGGGTCCGCTCCGTGCTAACGGGCGTCTCGTTGGCAACAGACCAAATGATCACACTGGCGCGATTGCGGTCGCGCTGGATGACTTCACTGAGCTGTTGCCGAGCGTTGGCCAGCGTGGCGGGATTCTCCCACTGAATGGTCCAATAGACCGGGATTTCCTCCCAGAGCAGGAGACCCATTTGGTCAGCGAGCCGAGCCATGTTTTCGCTGTGCGGATAGTGCGCGAGGCGGAGGAAATTGCAGTTCAGTTCCTTCGCCCAAGTGAGCAATAGGCGGGCATCCTCTATCGTGCTGGCCCGTCCGCCCTTGAGCGGGTTTTCCTCGTGTACACAAGTTCCCCGAAGGAAAATCGGTGCGCCGTTGAGCAGGATCTCACCACCTTTGACCTCGATGGTGCGGAAGCCGACCCGGTCATCGAGACGATCAGCCTTGGCCGTAAAGACAACTTGGTACAGACGCGGTGAATCGGGCGACCATCGCTGCAAGCCGGGGTCGACCGGCAGCACAAACACCCCCCGGCCTTTTTCATCGGTGTCGACTGTGATGGCGACGTTGAGTTCCGGGACGGTTACGGACACCTGCTGTTGGGCCTGCGCGCCGTTGAGTTGGACAAAGCCCGTTAGTTGGCGCGGATCGGCGCGGTCGAGTTGCACCACGGCATCGGCGATGAAGGTCTCGGGCACCGAAACCAGCGTGACGTCGCGGGTAATGCCCCCATAATTCCACCAGTCGGTGTTCAGAGTGGGTACGCCCTCGCGTTGCCGGCGGTTGTCGACCCGCACGACCAACGAATTTTCTGGGGAACGCAGGAGGTTGGTGACTTCAAAATCGAAGGGCGTGAATCCACCCACGTGCCGGCCGAGCTTCTGACCATTCAGGTAGACGTCGGCTGCGTAATTCGCGGCGGAAAAGTGGAGGAAGGTGCGCTTTCCGGAAACTTTCTCGGCCTGAAAGAGGCGGCGATACCAGACAGCGCCCTCATAATAGAGCAGCGTGCTTTCCTGGCTGTTCCAATCGCGTGGCACTGATAGCTGGGAGCTGGTATCGAAATTGTATTCCACAAGTTGGTCCTTGGCCACGTTGCGCCGGTCCAGAAAGAAACCTCCCTTTGGACTAGGAACCGCGTCGAAGGGCTGGTAACGGTAGTCGAGGTAACCGTTGTCATAGGGATCGACGATGATGCGCCATTTCCCGTCAAGCGACAGGCTGGGACGATCGATCGCGTGATTCATCGTGACAGCGTGAGCGGTGTGGGCGCCAGCGATCAGTAGGAGAAACCATAGCCGGGAGGTAGTCATAGAGGGATGGAGTCGGACATTGCGCCAGCGAATGTCTGCCGGCCGCGGAAGCGAAGGCTAGGGTTGAGGGTGGCCGCGACGGTTGGTGGCTCGGGTGACGTTGCCACGTTCATGGTGCCGCCAGCCACTTTGCCAGAAACTCCCGGACCGGAGAGCGCACGTCCTGGGGCAGCGGCTTCTGGTTCCAAGTATCGAGATTGAAGGTATGACCGACTCCGGGAAGCAGCAGGATCTGGTGCGGCACTCGAACACGCTGCAAGGCGGCCGCCAGTTCGGTTGCCTGCTGGTGGTCCACCGTCGTGTCCGCCAGTCCATGCAAGATCAGCACTGGTGGAGAACTGGCGCTTAACTGATTGACTGGCGAAGCATCGCGCAGGGCGGCAAGATTGTTGGCCTCGCCGCCGGCGATGACTCTCACCGCATCTTGGTTGATCTGGCCAGTGACCCGGCCAGCGGAATCCTTTTTTTGCCAGGCGAGGACGTTGGTAATCCCGTAGAAATCCAGAACCGCGCGCACCGAGTTGGAAACGCCGGGGTAAGGCTTGGCGGGCTCCCATTGACGGCCAGCCGTGAAGGCCAGCATCAACGCGAGGTGCCCGCCGGCCGAGCCGCCCGCCACGGCGATGCGATCCGGGGCCAAGTGGTATTCCGCCGCGTGGACGCGAAGGAAGCGCACGGCGTTTTTGCAGTCCAGCAGGTTTTGCGGCCAAGCGCCGTCACCCATCCGGTAATTGACGCTGGCAACGACGCAGCCCCATTCGGCCAAGGCTTGGCCGATGTTTTTCTCCCGAGCTTGCGCCTTGTCCCCCGAGACCCAACCGCCCCCATGGATCCAAAGTACCGCCTGACCAGTCCCGGTGGTCGAAGCAGGCAGATAGAGATCGAGCCGCTCCGTCCGGCCCTGCTCCAAATAAGGAACATCGGTGAGGATTCGGATGCCGCTGGTTTCGGCAGCGCCGGGCAGAACGCTTCCAACACAAATTATGGCGAGGAGGAGATGGGGCGCGCGTACCATGGAATCTTACAGGGAAAAGTGTTTGCTACTAATTATTCGGCGGCCATTCCGTCGGAATTTTACGTGCTGGCGATGAGTTGCTGAGAAACGAATCTTCCTGGAGGGTACTTGCGGCTGATGGCGATCAGTCGATTTTCGCGGCGACCGTCTGCCGGATATCAGCGGCCGAAGCACCCGCCAGCACGTGCCACTCGCCACGCGGAATTGTGTAGTCGTTCTTGGTGGCGTCCCAGCGGCGCAGACTCGTGTCGGTTACTGCGAACGAGACGGTCTTCGTCTCACCGCGCGCCAGCATCACTCGGCGAAAGCCGCAGAGCGATTCGCGCGCGCGGGGATGTGAGCCAGTTGGTTCTTCCGCGTAGAGTTGGACGACCTCCTCGCCATCGCGGTCGCCGGAATTGGTGATGTCTATGTTGACGTTGAGCCGCACGCCTTTCTCACCGTCCGCCAGCGTGGCGTGCATGTTGGCATAGGTGAAATGGGTGTAGCTTAGGCCGTGACCGAACGCATAGAGCGGGTGCCCAGCGAAATAACGGTAAGTGCGGTTGACCATACGATAGTCGGTAAACTGCGGCAGATCGTCCGTGGTGCGATAAAAGGTCACCGGGAGGCGGCCGGCGGGATTGGTGTTGCCGAGCAGCACATCCGCAACGGCGCTCCCGCCTGCTTGACCGGGATACCAAGCTTCGAGGATCGCATTCACGTGCGCATCGGCCCAAGGAATGGCGACGGCGCTGCCGGACAGGAGCACAAAGACCAGCGGCTTGCCCGTCGCAGCGAGCGCCTCGAGGAGTTGTTGCTGAATTGAGGGAAGTTCGATCCGCGTGCGATCACCGCCGTGAAATCCGTCGAGATCGATTTTTATTTCCTCGCCCTCGAGTTGGGCGCTGATGCCGCCCGCAAAGACGATCACATCCGCTGCGCGCGCCTTGGCTAAAGCGGCGGAGAAACCAGCGTCAGCGGGCGGCCGCTTCCATTGCAACGAAATGGCCGCTGGCCCCCCGCCTTGAAAGTACTCGATGCGGATGGGTGTTTCCGCGTCTTCGCCAAAGTAATGGGAGAAAACGCGCGTTTTCTCCCCCGGCGTCCAGGCATCGACGACCAATTCCTCTTTGAGGTAGAGCCGGAATCCGCCGGTCCCCGTTAATGCGATCTCATAGTCACCCGCGATACCGGTGAGGAGCCTGCCTGTCCAGCGAACCGAAAACTTTTCGCTTGGAATGCCGGTGGCGGGGCCGGCTTTGCTCCATTTGAAATCAACCGGGCTGTCGCGGCGGGAACTAGCCGCCTTGCCCGCGAGATCTAGGTTGGTAAAATAGTCGCCCCAGAGCCCATTGCGACTCGAGCCAGCAGCCTGCAGGCCCATAGGGGGAATAGTCGATCGGTCGGACACCGCGGCCACGTAATCGCAGCCGCGTACGTAATCGACCATGGTGTCGGCGCCGAGCGCCGTCTTCAAACCGGCAGCGATGGTTACAGGCGCGGTGGGATCGCCATTATAGTTACCGAGAAGGGCTGGGATTGAATTCGCGTTCGGACCGATCACGGCGACGCGGCGCAACGCCTCGCGGCGCAGCGGCAGCGTGCCATCGTTTTTGAGCAATACGATGGACTTGCGCGCGGCCTCAAGCGCGAGTGCTCCGTGGGCGGCTGAGTTGTTTTCGGACAGCGGGATTCTTGAAAAAGGCACCGCCTCTGGGGGATCAAAAAAACCGAGGCGGAACATGGTGCGCATGAGCTGACCGAGCCGCTGATCAACCTCGGCCTCGGTGACGAGGCCGCGACGAACCGCGTCGGCCACGGCCGAGCGTTCCTCGCCACAGCGCAGACAAAGTCCGGCGCGAATCGCCTGCGCCTCGGCTTCAGCGGCATCGCGCGCCGTCTTGTAAGTGGTGTAGAGGTCGGCGATCGCACCACAATCGGAAACTACATGTCCGTCGAATCCCCAGCGGCGATAGAGCAGGTCGTAGAGCTGATCGTTGATGCCGGCGGGTTGGCCATTAACGGAATTGTAGGCGGTCATTACCGCTTCGACGTGTGCCTTACGGACGAGAGCTTCGAAGGCGGGAAGGTAGGTCTCGTGTAAATCGGCCGGATCGACATCGACATCGAAATTGTGGCGGAGTGTCTCTGGTCCGCTGTGCACCGCAAAATGCTTCGCACAAGCGGCCGACAGAAGGTAGCGCGGATCGTCGCCTTGGAGGCCGCGAACAAACGCCACGCCGAGGCGCGACGTAAGGTAGGGATCTTCGCCGTAGGTTTCCTGACCGCGGCCCCAGCGCGGATCGCGAAAGATGTTAACGTTGGGCGTCCAGAAAGTCAGCCCGTAGTAGCGATCCCCGCTTTTGTCCGTGCGCTTGGCGTCGTTAAACTTCGCGCGCGCCTCGGTGCCGACCGCCGCGGCGCACTTTTCCATAAACTCATCGTCCCACATCGCCGCGAGCCCGATGGCCTGGGGGAAGACCGTCGCCTCGCCGGCGCGCGCGACCCCGTGGAGCGCCTCGTTCCACCAGTCGTATTTCGGAATGCCGAGCCGCGGAACTCCCGCGGCGCCGTTGCGCATCAGGCCCGCCTTTTCTTCGAGCGTCAGGCGCGAAACCAGGTCACGAACGCGCGCCTCGATCGGCAGGGCCGCGTCCAGATAGGCAGGTTGCGACGCTGATGGCGCAGCCCCGGCCGCATCGCGGCCCAAAGCCATACTCAAAAGCGTCAGCACGATGAATGTTTTTGCTCTCATATGATGATTACGCGTCGACGTCGTCTCCCATCGCAGGTACTGCTATGGCTGCCACCGCGGCCTAGAGGCTAAACCAGGTCCAGAGCCCGGCCGAGCAGGTGATGGCCAGCCCAAGCCAGAGCCGATAATCTACAAACCAGGCGACTCTCGCCTCATTCTCGGCAAAGGTCGCGCCATGGATCGTGGTCCTGGCCAATTGCTCTTCGGTGGCTGGCCTCGTGTATAGGCTGACGCCTATCAAAACCAGCACACTGATTGTGCTAGCGACCATGGCGCTGTGGGTGAATGGCCTTAGATAGGGGTTATCCATGAATGGAATGAAGGTGGCTCCGCCGGCCTTGATTCGAACGCTATTCCACAGAAACAGGCAGGAAACCACCGTCGATGTCGCAACGCAGGCTAGGACGCCGGCCGTGGTGATTCGCTTCCAGGCCACACCGAGAATGAAGATGGCGGCAAACGGGATCATCATGTACGATTGCACGGCCTGCAAATAATCAAACATGGACTTGGCCTGCCCAATCAGGGGCGCCCAAACGGCCCCAAGCATGAACACCACCAGTACCGCCCAGCGGCCTACCGCAATTTGCGTTTCGTGGCTGGCGTCGGGTTTCAGTTTCAGGAAGATGTCGCGAGTAAATAGAGTGGAAATCGAATTGTAGGTCGCGGAAAGGTGACCCATCAGAGCGGCGGCAATACCGGCCACCGTCAGACCCAACAGACCGTGCGGCATTAGCGCGCCCAGCAGGGTCGGATAGGCCGCATCGTTGATGGCATTTCCTTGTTCATCCAGCGGCATGGCGAGTTTCCCTTGCGAATAGAGTGCGAGTGCAATCAGACCAGGCATCACAAGAATGAACGGCGTGGTGAGTTTGAGAAATCCGCAAAATGTGGCGCCAAGCCGGCCTTCGTTAAGGCTCTTGGCGGCAAAGACTCGCTGGACGAGCACTTGATCCATGGACCAATAGAATGAGCCCACGATCACCGTCGCGGTCATCATGCCGAACCAAGGCACGGATTCATCCGTTGCCGGCTGGATCATGTTTAGATAGTCGCGCCCGGTACGCACCTTAGCGACATCGAGGCCGTGCCTCATGCCCTCCCAACCACCCACGGCCCCCAGCCCTTTCCACAGCAGGATGAATCCGGCGATTAACAGCACCGTAGACTGCAGCGAATCCGTGAACACGACCGCTTTGAGGCCGCCTTTCATCGTGTAAAGGGCCGTAATCAAGCCGATGGCCCAAATCAGGACGGTCTGGCCGCCGAATTGGTAGCCGAGGATATTCACGCCGTTGCTTAAGCCGAAAACCGGGGCCATCACCAGGGAGGCCGCCCACAGGGAGATGGAAACCTTCGCCAAGACCGAGAGTACGATCATGAACAACGAAAACGTCATGCGCACCGACGGCCCGAAGCGCCGTTCCAAAAACTCGGGGACGGTGTAGATCCTGTTGCGGATATAAAACGGCAGAAACACCAGAATGAGCGGGGCCAGGCAAAAAACGGCCGACCATTCCCATGCGCCGATGGCGATACCGACGGCAAAGCCGCTGCCGGCCAAGGCCACAAAATGTTCGGCGGAAATATTCGCGGCAAACAAGGAGGCGCCAATGACCGGCCAGCGCAGCGAACGACCGGCAAGGAAATAGGCCTCGCTGTTGGCCGGTTTGCGGCCCACTAGAAATCCGACCGAAAGGATGGCGGCTGCATATAAGGCCACAATCGCCCAATCAACGCCGTTCAGATTGATGGTCGGTTGGAGCACAACCGACGCGAGAAGGGTGCAGGCTTTCACGCGTGTTTAGGCGGAGTTTCTCCGGGCGAGAACGGCAATCTCCGGCGTCTGTGTAGAACGGTGCGGCGAATGCACGCTTCTCGGCAGTATGTATGACCAATTGCGCGACCCACTCAGAACTTGTAGTCCGCTGAAAGCCTTAAGGTAATCGGCTCCAAGTAGGTGTAATCGATTGGCACCACGCTACGGGCCGGTGAAGCCAAGTTGGCCCCATAAGGCCGCAACGCGAAGTTGTTATAGATCGGGTGCCGATAGTTGAACGCGTTGTTTACCGTCAGGTTCAAGTCTACCTTCTTCCTTCCCACGGACAGCGGGTAGGCCACGGTCACGGTGCCAATTCCGTAGCTGCGCGTCCAGAGCGCGGTGTAAGCGTTGTGGCTTGGATCCGGAATGGCGGCCGTCGTGGGGTTAGCCGGATCGGGAATCGTGTTGGAGCCTTGGAAGCCGATGACCGATGGGCCCCGGTACTGGACGCCAGCGCCAAGGCGCAGGCCTTTGAGCGCTGTGCTGCGGAAAGTATAGTCGGTGAAAATATTCGCTGTATACTTTGTCATCCGATTGAGCAGTTGCTTGCCGGAAACCCAGTTAACAGCATTCGATTGGAGCGAATTCCAGGCGGCAGCGCCAGTCGCCGCGGAGGGCGAAACGTTTGCATTGGTCGGAACGCTGGCCACGTTGTTCGTGATTACGACCCCTGCGTCCTGCAGAATCTGGATGAGAGTTGGCGTGTTGGCCGAGAGCCAACTGCGGGTCATGGCGTAGAGATTGCCCTGGGTGGCGTTCGTAGTTCCGACGTTGAGCGTGAGGCGCCACTCCCGCGTGAAGTTGGCAACGACCTCCCCCTCCCAGCCATGGGCGGCAAGATTACGCGTATCAAACCAAGTGTAAGGCACATTGCCCAACCCGCGTGAATTTGTGCCGCTATTGGGGTTGGACAGCGATGCCGTGTTGATTATCGGATTGATATTCGAATAGCCGGTCGGCTGTCCCCCCGTGTCGTTCAAGGTCTGAGAGGAAAAATGCGTAATCTGGGCGCTTAGCCGACCGTCGGGTAGCTTATAGCGTAGCCCGACTTCCGAACTGTCGGACGTCGAAGGAGCGATGGCCACATAGTTGATCGTGACATTGCCTACTCCGCCTGGATTGAAGGTTTGCCCGTAATTGCCAAAGGCCGAGAAACCACCCCAAAGGCGCACAATGCCCCCAAGCGATTTGGTCGTGGACTTGGTTTTCATATTCGGCGGATTGAAGTCGTTCTGGTACGATTGGTTCAAGTTTGCCGCCAATGGCGTGCCGGTGGCGTCGAGCGGCCGGGATCCAGGAAGCGCCGCCCAGTTATCCGGCGCGTTCGGCCGCCAGGTGTAGTTATTGTTGGTCGGGTTCCAGCCGACCGGATAGCTCATCGCTCTCAGACCCGATTTTTGGATCGAGGTCTGCTGGTCCTGACGGACTGCCCCCAGGAGGATGAGCCGCTTCTTCCACAACGAAATCTGGAGCGACGCCTGACCATAATTGAGGTTCTTCCACGATTTCGTAACCCCGCCTTCCGTGCGACTGGTGGAAAGAACCCACTGGGGCGTCATGGTCGTGTTTAGGCCGGTCAACGGGTTGATAACGGTCATGGGCGCTCCGCCGATCGGCGGAGCGGCTTGCGGTGTCAGGTCAAAATACTGGCGAAAATAGAGCGGAAATGAGTTCGCATTATTGAGACCCCATTGGCGTGAATCCGCATTGATGGGTAGCACCCCGATTTCCCGAACCGTCCAACTATTGTCACGGTCCAGCCCGAGAATCGTATTGAAATTAAGGTCCACCCACTTCCATTGCTTGCCGTAGGCAATGGCCAGATGTGCTCCCGCATAAACTGAATTCTGAAAACGTCGGTCTGGACCAGCTTGTTGGTAGGCCTGCAGGAACTCTGGATTGGTGGCGCCCGTCGGGGTCGTCTTGTTGATGTCGATGTAAGTCGCGCTGAATCCAGTCACCGCGTCGCTATACCAATACGAAGCGTTACCGTAGTTGTTGCGCTGGTTGGCGTCGGCCGCGAGTTCCAGAAAGAGCGAGTCTCCGATGCGCTGGGTCAACGCGAGGTTGATGTCTTTGTCGCGATTGGTGCCGATCGGAGCTGCGCCCAGGTTCGTGAAGGTGCGTTTGGGAATGCGGAAACTGGAGTTTTGCGTGGCAATCGAATACAGATCCCCTGCGGGGACCGGCAGATTGAATGGCGAATCAATGATCGGTTGCCCGCTAAGGCCAAGGTTGGCTGTAATGGGCGAAATTCCGTTGAGCGGTCGCATGCCAGTATTGTAGCCGACGGTTTGAACGGTGCCGGCATAGTTATAAATCGCGCTATGGTCCGGCGAAAGAATGTAGGTCGCGGAGGTGGTGGATGTGCCGATACGGGACACGCCATGCGGAGTATAAGTGGCGCTTGCGACGGTGAACGACTGAAGGCCGTAGGTGGTTCCATCCCATCCGGAGAGGTTGTCCCGCAAGGGGGTGATCATCTGGCGAATTTCGTCGCGAGCATATTCCGCACCGACCCTCAACTGGGTTGTCGGCGCAAGGTCCATGGTGAAGGCGAGGTAGGCGCCGGTCTTGTTTTTGATTTCCCCGTCGCGCCAGGTTTTACCGTCGTCCTTGACCACGTTTAGCCGCAGCGCCGCTTTCCGGCCGATCGGAGCATTGACGTCGCCAGCGAATCGAACGCCGCCATGCGAGTCCAAGCGGAGCCGGATGTCATCAAGCCGGCGGTTGAGATTGGCCTGCTTTGTCTGGGTGTTGGCCGAACCGCTGATCGTGCCGGCACCGAAAAGGACCGAATTCGGTCCGCGCATGTAATCGAAGCGCTCGGTATTATAGGCGTCGAACGTGTAGCTGACATTGAAGAAATTGCGCATGGGCGCGCCGGATGCCACCCCGCGCACCGTGGAATTTGACATGGGGTCGACGCCCAGCGCGACGCCGGCTTGTTGATTATCCATGTACTTAGACGAATTCGGCGACCACTCGAAGGCATCATCGAGGCTCGTAATATTAAGCGCATTGAGGAACTCCTGCGTTTGCACCGTATACGCAATCGGGGTGTCCGAGAGGTCGCTGGCCGTGCGACCACCCGAAACCGACGAAGCGGCGACGAAACCAACGTCTTTATCCGTGCTCACGGTAAACGGCGAGAGCACGACGGCCTCATCACTTGCGAGTGAACTCGGCCGGAGTGCCGGCGCGGTTTGGGCCGATGCCATAGTGGTGGCGAGTACGGCGAACACGGCGATGAGCCGCACGGTCGGGTTGGTCTTCACGGTGCTTAGGTACGTCTGTGCGGCGGGGCGAAGGGGCTTCATTGGCGGTAGGTTTGGAGGCGAATCAGAACTTTCGACGCCCCCGAGCATAGCGATACCACGCCAACGCGCTACTGGCCGACCGGCCAGTTCACCTAATCAAACCTTAAGCAAGCCGCGCTCAAAGCCGCGGGCAACCGCCTCAGCGCGATCGGAGGCCTGAAGTTTCACCAGCAAGTTCGCGACATGGAATTTCGCGGTGCGCTCCGAAATGCCCAGCAGGCGGCCAATTTCGACGTTGGTGAAACCCTGCCGGACCAACTCCAAGACCTCCACCTCGCGACGGGAAATTTCACCCGTTTCCTTACTCGCGGCGATCATGTTGGCAACCGTTTCGCCAACATGCTGCCCACCGGCGTAGACCGAG
>CAIMFY010000008.1 GCA_903840415.1 uncultured Opitutia bacterium
TACCGGGACGAGCGAACGCTCGGCGAGCGCACCGTGGCCGATTTCGCGACGACCGGGGCCGATGAAGCGGCCGGCTTCGCCGACGGAGAACGGCGGGAAATTATAGTGAAGAATAAAACTCTTCGACTTCGCACCGCCGGTGAGGCCGTCCATGTCCTGGGCTTCCTTGGTCGGCCCGAGGGTGACGATGGCGATGTTCTGGGTGTCGCCGCGCTGGAACATGGCCGAGCCGTGCACGCGGGGGAGGACACCGACCTGCGCCTGAATCGGGCGGAGCGTCTTCGCATCGCGATGATCTGAACGGACGCCCTTGGCGAGGACGGTGGCGCGGTAGGCTTTGTATTGGAGGTCTTCGAAGACGACGTTGAGGTCGACATCGGTGAACTTGCCTTCGCCGAGTTCGGCGAGGAGGGCGGCCTTCGCCTCTTCCTTGAGGAGCTTCACGTTCGCGGAGCGGATGTTCTTCTCGAAGCCGAAGATGGCGGCGGAAACGCGCTCGGCGGGGACGACGCGCTCGATGATCGCGCGGGCCTCGGGCGTGGCGCCGACGAGCTTGAAGGTCTGCTTGGATTTTCCGGCGAGGGTGACGAGTTCCTTGATCGCCGTGATGATCGGCTGGATGGACTCGTGGCCGAAGGCGAGGGCCTCGACGAATTTCTCCTCGGAGATTTGGTCGGCGGAGCCTTCGATCATCAGCATGTCTTTCGAGTTGCCGACGTAGATGAGGTCGAGTGACGAGGAATACATCTGCTCGATCGTCGGGTTGGCGACGAACTTGTCCTCGATGAGCGCGACGCGGACGCAGCCGATCGGCCCGTTCCACGGAATGTCGGAGATAGCGAGCGCGGCGCTGGCGCCGTTGACCATCGCGATGTCGGAATCGTTGATCAAATCGGCTGACATCAGTGTGCCGATGATCTGCACTTCATTGAGGAAACCCTCGGGGAAGAGCGGGCGGCAGGGACGATCGCAGAGGCGGGAGATCAGGATCTCGCGCTCGGAGGGACGGCCCTCGCGCTTGAAGTAGCCACCGGGGAAACGGCCGGCCGCGGCGTATTTGTCGCGGTAGTCGCAGGTGAGCGGGAAGAAATCCTGGCCGGGACGCATGGTCTGGGCGACGCAGGCGGTGACGAAGACGTTGGTCTCGCCGACGCAGACATTGACGGCGCCGCCAGCGAGCTGGGCGATAGAGCCGGTGGAGAACGTGAGCCCGAGGCCGGGCACGGTGACATTATATTTCTGATTCATTTCGATTTCGGATGCGGACGGATTGTGTCTGCGGATAAGGCGAGCGCGGTCAGCGACACACGACTGGGGACGGCTCGGGGCTTCCGGGATCGGAAGCAGCGGTGGCACGGGGCCACCGCGGTTGGGGTTTCACGAAACCCGCTTTTTGTCTGCTCGGTCTTCGCGCGAGAGATTCCCGTTTGCCGCCCGTTGGCGAGTTTGCCGCGGCGGCAAACGGAAATGTCCCGGCTCGGAACCGAGTGTCAGTAAAGACAACAGGCGACCCGCGGTTCGGGTCGCCTGTGTGACGAAAGCGTTATTTGCGAAGGTTCAGCTTCTGCAACAGCTCGGTATATTTCGGAAGGTTATGCTTCTTGAGATAATCGAGGAGTTTGCGACGGCGGGATGCCATCTGCAGGAGGCCGCGGCGGCTGTGGAAGTCTTTGCGGTGCGTGCGCAAGTGCTCGGTCAAGTGATTGATCCGGGCGGTGAGCAGCGCGACTTGGACTTCGGACGAGCCGGTATCCTTCTCGTGAGTTTTGTATTCTGCGATGATTTCGGGTTTAACGACTGTGGTGGACATGGTTTATGGGTTTGGTTTCACGACTGTAGGGAACCCTTGCGGGCTCCGTGGCGCCCGCTTACCGCGACCGAAATCGCGACTCGCCGGCGTCACCGTTCCAATCCGGCGGAGTGCCGGACCAGTCATGGTGGGCACCCGCAACCGGCGGATGTCCACTGACGCAAGGGAACAGATTCCAGAATCGGCCCGGGGCGCGCAAGCGAAAATTTTGGTGCCACCGAAGACTTTAACCCGCGCGCAAGTTAAGGGCTTTGACGGTCTCGCAGCCGGGGAGTTTCCGGATGCGGGTGACGATTTCCTCGCGGTTGAGAAAAAGCTCGTTGCGGACGACGGAGTGCGCGGCGAAGACGGTGAGTTTGCTGCGTTCAAGGCGTGCGGCGTGCGAGTAGGCAGCGTTGGCGGCGCCGACGAGTTCGGTCCAGTGATCGCGGATGACCTGTTCGGGCGAAGCGCGGCCGATCTGGTGCTGGACCATCAACTGCTCGACGATGGTCGCGAGTGATTGCGTGGCGCGGCGCTTCGAGCGTGGCGGATCGTCGGGCGCGACGCCGCGGAGATCGCCGACGAGTTCTTCAGCGAGTTTGCTGAACCGGTGCGGCTCCTCAGCGACGGGGTTCGCGATGATTTTCCGCTTCATAGAGTCGGGAGTACCGGACGAAAGCGCCGAAGGCCGTGGCCCACGCGATGTAGAAACCGGGAAAGCCGTCAAGGCAGCCGCACTTGAACACGTAGGCGCGGAAGAAACGCCAACCCGGTCGGATGATGGCGGCGGCCAGAGAGAACTTTTTTCCGCCCGCTTGCTGCTGTCGCACGAAAAGATCGGCGAAGGGATTTATTTTGGCGACATGGCTAGCGAGCGTCGGGAACGAATAGTGGTGCAGATCGCCGCGCAGCGTGGCGACCGGGCCGGCGCATTCGATCTTTTCGTGGACGAATTCGTCGCCGCCCCAGCGCGCGCGGTCGCGATGGAGAAAACGCAGGCTGTGGTCGGGATACCAGTCGCCGTGAGTAATCCAGCGGTCGATGAACCAGACTTTACGGGGGAAACGCGCGCCGGCAAACTGGTCGCGATCGGGGCGGGCGAAAAACGCGATCAGATCTTCGCGGAGTGCGGCGGAGACTTCCTCGTCGGCGTCGATCGAGAGCACCCACGGATGGGCGGCGAGGGCGAGAGCGGCGTTCTTGGTGTCGCGGTAGCCGTGCCACTCGAGGTGCGCGACGCGCGCGCCGAATTTTTCCGCGACGGCGGCGCTGTCGTCGATCGTAGCGTTAAGGACAACCACGATGTCTGCGACCCAACCTTGGACGCTCGCGAGGCAGCGCGGCAAGTTGTGCGCTTCGTTCTTCGCGACGACGACGACTGAGATGCTCAATGGTGCTGCCACGCGACGATGAAGGATCAAATTTTCCCGACGAGCGAGCGCGGGATTTGGTAAAGATAGCCGCACGAGCGCCAACCGCGGACGAGGGCTTTTTTCGCGGCATCCGTCTGGAAACCGAGCCAGTAAACGAGTGCGAGCAGGGCAAAGCCGAGGGCTTTCACGAGGTTACCGAGAAATCGCGACGCGAAATAACCGCCCGCGCCCGTCTGGCCGGCGCGATCGATGACGCGGGAGCGGGCGGAGTCGAACGCGTGGCGCGCGGCGTAGCGAAAGGTCGTGCGACTCGCCGGCATCTGGTGCTGCACGGCGGCGGCGGGCGCGAACCACACTTCGAGACCGGCGGCACGCACGCGGCGGATCATTTCGCTGTCGCCGCCGGAGAAATAATTTCCCGCGGCGCGATCGAGGGCAGTATGAAACGGGCCAAGGTTTTCAAAAATCCATTTCGGAAAAGCGAGGTTGGCACCCATCGGCGAGTGGCGCGCCGCGATCGGGCCGAGGTCGGCGCGGAAGGCGAGGGGCGCGTGCCATTCGCGCACCCAGACGGGCAGACCGTCGGGGAAAATCGGAATCACTTCGCCGCCGACGGCACCGATCTTGCGGGCGGCGGCATCGGCGATAAGGGCGACGGTCATGTGCGCGAGCCAGTCGGGTTGCACCAAAATGTCGTCGTCACCGAAGACGATAATTTCGCCGCGCGCCTCGGTGAGGGCGCGGTTGCGGGCGTGGTCGAGGCCCTGTTTTTCCTCCCGGATGAGACGGGGTGCGGGTTGCGCTGCGGCGAACTCGGCCACGACGGCGGCGGTGTGGTCGCGCGAGTTGTTGTCGATGACGAGGATCTCGTAGTGGTGGCGCGGGAATTGTTGCGCAACGAGGCCGGCGAGCGTCTGGCGCAGGTAGTCGGCGCGATTGTAGGTGGGAATCGCGACGGTGACCTTGAGCGTGGCGGCAGGCGGTGGCATGGAGCGCCGACGAGTGAGCGCGGGGTCAGGCGGGCGCGCAAAGAAAAAGCTTTCCGCGCGCGGCGGCGGACGGTTCGCTGAGCGCATGGCGTTCAAGCACTGGCCCTTCGTCCGCGATGTCCGCTTCGCGCAGAAATGCGGCCGTTTCCTCCGCGGTGCGCGCAAACGGCGGGGCGACTTGAACTGGGACGAGTATCTCCGCATCGCGCGGCATTTTAAGCTCGATGACATGGGTAGCTTTCCTGAGCGCGGCTACCTGTTTCAGCTCGCGAGCGATCTGCCGGCGGAGGCGCAGGTGATTGAGGTGGGCTCTTGGATGGGGGCGTCGACGTGCTTTATCGCCGGTGGACTCAAAGGCACGGCGGCGAAGATTTTCGCGGTGGATAATTTTCAGGGGCTATCCACGTGCGGTGAGGACGCGGTGTGGTATGAGCGGCATTTCCAGAAACTCGGGGCTAAGAGCACGCTGGAAATTTTCCGGCAGAATTTTGCGGAGCTGGGTTTCGCATCACGCGCCGAACCAGTGGTGAATGATTCGCTCGCGGCGGCGACGCAGCTCGCGGCCAAACGCGGGACGATCGATTTCGTTTTTATCGACGGCGATCATTCTTACGAGGCGTGCAAGGCGGATATCCTCGCCTGGGTGCCGTTTGTGAAACGCGGCGGCGTGATCGCGTTTCACGACTTTGGCAGCCGGGCGGATGGCGTGACGCGCGCGATTTTCGAGGAAACGAAGGCGGGGCGCTTCGGCCAGATCGTCGGTGTGGCGGGGACGATTATTGCGTTTCGATTGTGAGTCGGGCGGCGACGGCGGCGTAGACTTGATCGACCGTCAACTTGCGGACGCAGTAGCTGCGGTAGGCATCGCCTTTAACGCAGGGCGTGGGAGCGGTGGCGCCGAGGCAGGAGCAGGGCAGTGAGGTTTGGAGCACGGTGTGGTGGGGGCCGTTCGGGCGCCAGATGATGGCGTTCTGCGAACCGAAGAGCGCGACGACTGGCGTGCCGACGGCAGC
Organism: uncultured Opitutia bacterium; assembly: GCA_903840415.1. Taxonomy (GTDB): domain Bacteria; phylum Verrucomicrobiota; class Verrucomicrobiia; order Opitutales; family Opitutaceae; genus CAITWF01. The sequence continues at coordinate 5,168 of CAIMFY010000008.1, forward strand.
GGCGACGTGCATCGGGCCGCTGTCGTGGCAAAGGAACACGTCGAATTGCGCGGCGAGGGCGGCGAATTCACCGACGGGCAGCGTGCGTTCGAGGGCGATGAGGTGCGACTTCGCGTGCGAACGAATTTCCAGCACGAGCGATTGTTCGGCCGGGCCGGCGACGAGGAAGATTTGCGCGCCCAGTTCGTCCTGCAGACGGTCGCAAACCGCGGCGAAGCGTTCGGGCGGCCAGACCCGGTGGGCGCTGCGGCTACCGGGATGAACGAGGATTTTTTTCCCGCCGCGCGGAACCAGTTTCTTTGCGACTACGAGATCGGCGGGACGCGGGACGAGCCGCACTTCGCGCGACGCGAGCGGAACGCCGATGGGTGTGAGCAGTTGCAGGTAGGTTTCGGTGATCGAATGGGAATCGTAGAACGCGTTCGTGACCTTGGCGGAGTGCGTGTAGATACTCGGATAGCGAAAGTTGATCAGTTCACGATCGAAGGCCACGCGGATGAGCGCACCGGTGAGGCGTGTGAGCACGGCGGTTTTTTCCGTGTTGTCGAAGTCGAGGACGTGCGTGAAGCCCGAGGCGCGCAGCGAGCGCAGAAACGCGGGCCACTTGGCGAGCCGGCGCGGAAACGTGAGCGTGTCATTGACGTCAGGATTGAGCGCGAGCACTCCGGCGTAGGGCTCCTCGGTGAGCGCGGTGATCCGGGCGGCGGGCCAGTGGAGCCGGAGATTGCGAAAGGCCGGGCCGAGCAACACGATGTCGCCGAGATAGCGGCGGCGGATGACGAGGACGTGCGGGGCGTCGGCGAGCATCGAAAAAAGAGCGCAACAAGACTGCGCCGCTATGCGCTGTTGCCCTGCTGGCGATCGTAAAGCGAACGATAAAGCGCATTTGCAGTGTAGAGCTCGACGTGGTTGCCGGTTGCGACAATGCGCCCTTGATCGAACACGAGGATTTTCGTGGCGTCGCGAATGGTGGAAAAGCGGTGCGCGATGATGAAAACGGTTTTGCCGACGACGAGTTTTTTGAGCGCTGCCTGAATCGCAGCTTCGCTGTCGCCGTCGAGCGCGCTGGTGGCCTCGTCGAGGATGAGGATGGGAGCGTTGCGGAGAAATGCGCGCGCCAGCGCGATGCGCTGCTTCTGTCCGCCGGAGAGACGGCCGCCGCGCTCGCCGACGACAGTGTCGTAACCGAGCCCGCCTTCGAGTTTGACGATGAAGTCGTGGGCGAAGGCGTCGCGCGCGGCCTGCTCGACTTCGGCGCGCGTGGCGCCGGCGCGGCCGAGCTGGAGATTCGCGAGGATCGTGTCGTTGAAGAGCACGGGGTCTTGCGAGACGACGGCGATGTTGCGTCGCAGATCGGCGAGGCGCAGCGAGCGAACGTCGTGGCCATCGATCGTCACGCGGCCGGCAGCGACCTCGTAAAAACGCGGGACGAGGTTCGCAAACGTGGTCTTGCCCGCGCCGCTTGGTCCGACGAGCGCGCAGACCGTGCCGGCGGGCACCGTGACACTCACACCGCGCAGGACGGGCTCGTTGGTTTTGTAGGCGAACGAGACATCGTCGAACACGACGTCGCCGCGCAGTCGGCCGACAGTGACGGGTTGCGCGGGGTCGGCGATCGTGACGGGTTCGTTGAGGACGACCTCGATTCGATCGAGTGCCGCGGTGCCGCGCTTGAGCTCGTTGTTGAGCGTGCCGACTTTCTTGATCGGCTCGTAGCACATGTAGAGCGCGAGGATGACGGAGATGAACGTCTCGAGTTGCACGCCGCGGCCGTAGGCGAAGACGAGCGTGCCGGCGATGCCGATCGCGGAGAGCACCTCGATTGCCGGCGTGAGCGCCTGGGCATACTTCGCGATCTTCATTTGCGAGGTGATGAGTTCGCGGCAGGCGACGGCGAAGCGCGTGGTCTCGCGCTCCTCAAGGCCGAAGGCGCGGACTTCGCGGGCCGCAGCGAGATTTTCGGAGAAATGGCTCGTGACATCGCCGAGCTGCGCCTGCATTCGCGCGGCGCGTTTCATGACTTTACGCCCGACGTAGCGCACGGGAAACACCGTGAGCGGCACCGCGCCGAGCGTGATGAGCACCATCAGCACGCCCTGCTGCGCGAACGCCTGCCAAACGAGAAAACCGAGCGCACCGAGAAGCTGCATCGGCTGCTTCACACCGTCGTTGGCGAGCAGGGTGAGCGTGAACTGGAGTTGACCGGTATCGGCGAGACCGCGCGAAAGCAGGTCGCCGCTGGACTTGCTCTGGAGAAACGAGAGTGGCAACACCTGCAACTTGCGGAAATAATCGAGGCGGATCGCCTCGAGGATGCGCACGCCGGCGAGTTGGGTGTAGTAGCTGTTGAGGTAGCCGCTGATGGCGCGCAGCAGGAAGGCAAGCGGGATCGCGCCGGCGATTAGGGCGATGGTGCCGAGCGGCAACGCCCCGCCGGTGCGGTCAAAGATCGGCGGGAAAACATATTTGATGAGCGACGGCAGCGCCACGCCGCTCGTCGCCCCGAACAGCAGCGCGTAAAAAATCGCCGCAATGATCGGGCCGCGGACGGTGCGGAAATATCTGAAGTAGGGACGGAGACGGCGCATCAGGGCTGGATGTGACGGCGATTGAACGCACCGCGGGCGAATCGTTCCACCTCAATCTTTCGACGAGCGCACATCGAGGGCATCGCGCAGGCCGTCGCCGAGGAAGTTGAGCGAGAACAGCGTGAGCGAGAAGATCGCGCCGGGGAAAATCAGCAGCCACGGAAATTCCTCCATTTTTTCCGCGCCGTCCTTGATCAGCACGCCCCACGAACTCATCGGCGGCTGCACGCCGAGGCCGAGGAAACTAAGAAACGCCTCCAGCAGCATGACGCCTGGTATCGTGAGCGTGGTGTAAACGATGATCGGGCCGAGGACGTTCGGCAGGATGTGGCGAAAGATGATCCGGCGGCGGCCGAAGCCGAGCGAGCGCGCGGCCTCGATGAACTCCATTTTCTTAATCGCCATCACCTGACTGCGGACGATGCGTGCCATCGTGAGCCACTCGACGGCACCAATGGCGACGAACAGCAGGACGATGTTTCGCCCGAAAAACACCATCAGCAGGATCACGAAGATCGCGAACGGCAGGGAATACATGATGTCAACCGCGCGCATCATGACGGCGTCGAGTTTGCCGCCGAAGAAGCCGGCGACCGCTCCGTAGGTAACGCCGATGCTGAGCGCGACGAGCGTGGCGGCGAGGCCGACGGCGAGCGAGATGCGGCCGCCAAAAAGCAGGCGCACGAGCAGATCGCGGCCCAGCGTGTCGGTGCCGAGCCAGTGCGCGGCGCTCGGGCGCACGGCGCCGAGATCGAGGTTCTGTTCCTCGTAGCCGTAGTGCATGAGCCACGGGCCGGTGACGCAGGTGAGCGTGGTGACGATGAGCGCCCACAGGCCGAAGACGGCTAGTTTGTTTTTCTGCAACCGCAGCCACGCGTCGTGCCAGAGCGAGTTGCCCTTTTCGATGGGCTCGGTGGCGATGGTGGTGGCAGCGGTGCTCATGGCGCGTCAGCTTTCGAGGCGGACCTTCGGGTTCATCCACGCCTGGGCGATGTCGACGGCGAGGTTGAGCGCCATGATGAGCGCCGCGTAAAGGATAACCGTGCCGAGCACGAGGGTGTAGTCGCGGTTGAAGGCGCTGTTGACGAACTCGCGGCCGACACCAGGCACTTGAAAAATCGTTTCGATGACGAACGATCCTGTGAGAATACCGGCCGTTGCCGGTCCGAGAAACGACACCACCGGCAGCAATCCGCCGCGCAGTGCATGGCGCGTGACCACGCGAAATTCGGAGGCGCCCTTTGCACGTGCCGTGCGGATGAAATCTTGGTGCAGGATCTCCAGCAGCCCGCCGCGCGTGAGTCGCGAGATCGGGGCGGCGTAGGCGAGGCCGAGCACGAGACACGGCAACACGCGATCGGCGGGTTCATACCAGCCCGAGGCGTTGAACCAGCCGGCGTGGATCGCGAGCGCGAGCACCAGCAGCGGTCCGACGACAAAAGTCGGAATCGAAATACCCGTCATGCCGAATCCGGAGGCGAGATAGTCGACCCAGGTGTTCCGGCGGATGGCGGCGAGCGTGCCGAGACCGATGCCGAGCACGAGCGCGACGGCGAGTGACTCCGCGCCGAGCTCGGCGGAGACGGGCAGCTTGTCGCTGAGGATTTCGTTGACGGTGCGGTTCGGGTATTTGAACGACGGTCCGAGATCGCCGTGGGCGAGGCTGCCGAGGTAATCGAGGTATTGGCGCCAGAGCGGCTTGTTGAGTCCGTAGTGCGCCTCGAGGTTGCGCAAAATCTCCGGCGTGACGGCTTTCTCCGCGGTGAACGGACCGCCGGGGACGAAGCGCACCATGAAAAACGTCGCCGTGATCACGAGAAAGAGCGCGAGCAACGACTGCAGGAAGCGCGACGTGATAAAGCGGAGCATGGTTCAGCGGACAGAGAATGGCGTGTGGCGGAGCGAGGCCAGCCGGAAAGTCGGCCGCGCGTTCAGGGTGCGAGTTCGACGTATTTCCACGGATAATTGTCGAGGTAGGTGGTACGAAAATTCTTCACGTCCGGGCGCACGAGCCGGGTGTAAGTGTAGAAATAAATCGGCATCACCGGGAGTTCATCGAGGAGGATTTTCTCCATCCGCTGGTAAACTTCGTAGCGATCAGCGGTGGTCTTGGCATCGAGCGACTGGGTGAGCAGGCGGTCGAATTCGGCGTTGCCCCAATTGGTGTTATTGTTCCCGCCGCCCGTGCGCCAGAGATCGAAAAACACGTGCGGATCCACGTAGTCGGCGATCCAGCCAGCGCGTTGGATTTGAAAATTCGTGGTCTTCTGCGAATCGAGATAAACTTTCCACTCCTGATTATAGATCGTCAGATCGATGCCGAGATTCTTGCGCCACATCTGCTGAAGGGCCTCGGCGATCGTGCGGTGTTTTTCGAGGGTGTTGTAGAGGAGTTCGATTTTCGGCAGGCCGGCGCCGCCGGGATAGCCGGCCTCGGCGAGGAGGCGCTGCGCTTCGGCGATGTCGCCGGTTAGATGGTGACGGCTTTGGTAGCCGCCGACGCCGGGCGGCACGAGGGCGAAAGCGGGCTGCTCCTCGGCCAGCGTGACATTTTTCACCAAGCTTTCGCGATCGATCGCGAGGGCGAAGGCGCGACGAACGCGGACGTCATCAAACGGTTTGCGCTGGACGTTGAAGCGATAGAAATAAACGCCGCAGTAAGGATCGGTGCGCAGCACCTCGGGTTGCTCGCGGCGATAGACCGGGATTTTCGAGAGCGGCACCTCGTAGGTGAGGTCGAGTTGGTTGGTGCGAAACATCCGTTCCTCGGTCTCGGCGAGTTCGACCGGGAAAAACTGAATCTCATCGAGCTTCACCCGCGCCCGGTCCCAGTAGGTGGGCGAGGGCTTGACGACAATGACTTGGTTGGGGCGCCACTCGGTGAGGACAAAGGGGCCGTTGCCGACAAAATTGGCAGGGCGCGTCCAATCGGAGCCCTTGCGATCGAGGCCGCCGAATTTCGCAATGACATCGATGGGCACGGGAAACCACGCGTGGTGGAGCATGGCTTGCAGCAGAAAAGGCGTGGGCTGCCGCAGCGTGAGGCGGAGTGTGCGATCGTCCGGCGCCTGAAAACCGGTCTCCGAAAAATCTTTCAACTTGCCGTGGAAATAATCTTCGCCGCCCCCGACGTAAAAAAACATGTAGGAATAATCGGCGCCGAGCGCGGGTGTGAGCATCCGTTGGGCGGAGCGGACGAAGTCGCGGGCGGTGACGAGTTGGCCGTTGGACCACTTCGCATTGGCGCGGAGATGAAAGGTGTAGGTAAGACCATCCGGCGAAACCTCCCAGCGCTCCGCGACGCCGGGCTCGAGCGTCTTGCCGTCGGGTGCGAGTGCCACGAGTCCCTCGTAGAGCGAGATCATCAGCCGGTATTCGGGTGTGCCGGTGATGGTCTGCGGATCGATGTCCTGGGGTTCGGTGCCGTTACCGACACGAAGGATTTTTTTGGCCAGCGCGGTGGCGGTGCCTACGGGCGGGTTTTCCTTTCTGGCGCAGCCGGCGGCGACGAGGAGGGACAGGAAAAGGGAGGCGATCAAACGCGACGGCATCGTGCAATCAGAGCAAGCGGCGGGCCGACCGCAAGGGTGGGGCGGACTTCAGTCCGCCCTCGGTTCGTATATTCAGCGCACGGACAGGGTGGGCTAAAGCCTCGCCCTATTTTTTTAGCATCGCGTCGCGCCGAGCTTTGAACTCGTTGCCGGGTTTCCACTCGGGCCACTGCGGGTCGTTGGCAACGCGGAGGCCGACTTGGAGCAGGAACTCGGTGTCTTGTGCCGCGCCCTCGAAGGTCCAGTTGGGTTTCACCTCGTCGCTGACTTGATGGTAGTCGTGCGCGATGTAGTCGTTGATGAGTTTCTCGCCGTAGTCGGTGGTCTGGCCGATGAAAAGTCTGCCGGACTTCGCATAGTAGGCCGGCACGCCGACCTTCGCGAATTCGAAATGGTCGCTGCGATAATACGAGCCGCGCTCGGGATGGCTGTCGGGTTTCATGTCGCGGCCCTGTGACTTCGCGGCGGCGGCACCGAGATCGTCGAGCGACGAGGCCCCGAAGCCGATCGTTTCCATGTCGCTCGTGGGGCCGAATTGGTTGGCGCCGTCCATGTTGATATTCGCGACAGTCTGGGTGAGCGGATAGAGCGGATTTTGCGCGTAGTAACGCGAACCGAGGAGGCCCTTTTCCTCGGCGGTGACGGAGAGGAACAGGATGCTGCGGCGCGGTTGCTGCGCGAGTGGTAGAGCGCGGCAGGCCTGCGCGAGTTCGAGGAGCACAGCGACGCCCGCCGCGTTGTCGGCCGCGCCGTTGTAGATCTGATCGCCCTTGAGGCGGTTGTCGCGGCCGAGGTGATCCCAGTGTGCCGTGTAGATGAGATATTCACTGCGCAGCTTCGGATCGGTGCCGGGGAGAACGGCGGCGACGTTGCGCGAATCGACGTTGCGCAGGGTGCTGTCGATCGTGAACGACGCTTTCGCGCCGAGGTCGGCGGGGCGGAAATCGCGGGTGGCGGCGAATTTTTTCAACGCGTCGAAATCGCGGCCGGCCGCGGTAAAGAGCCGTTTCGCGGCTTCGAGCGTGAGCCAGCCTTCCATCGCGACGTGGCCGGCGTTGCCGTCCGGCGTGCGGATCTCGAAATTTTCCCGGGTGCGGCTCGTGACGACGACGCCGAAGGGATAAGCCGCGGGTCCGGTCTCGTGGACGATGAGGCACGCGATGGCGCCTTTCTCGGCGGCGATTTCGTATTTATAAGTCCAGCGTCCGTAGTAGGTCATCGCATCGCCGCCGAAAATCTTCGGGTCGAGCTTGCCGGTCTTCGGATCGATGACGGGCGGATCGTTGATGAGCATGACGACGGTCTTGCCGCGGACATCAACGCCCTTGTAGTCGTCCCACCCAAATTCCGGCGCGACGATGCCGTAGCCGACGAAGACCACGTCGCTGTCCTTCATCGCGATGTGCGGCTGCACACGGCTCGTCGGGCCGACGAAGTCGTTGATGGGTTCCATCGGCAGCGTTTGCTGGCCGACCGTGAACTGGAGTGTGGGCTTCGAAGTGATGCCGACGAGCGCGACTTTTTGGATGTAGGTGCCGTCCGGATTGCCGGGCGCAAGGCTGAGCCGTTTGAATTCACCGACGAGATAGTCGACGGTTTTCTCCTCGCCCGGGGTGCCGGGGCCGCGGCCCTCGAACTCGTCGGAAGCCAGAATCTTCGTCCGCGCGAGAATACTCGGGGCGGAAATCTGGAACGGCGAATCGGGCGCGGCGAGCGCCGACGCCGCGACCAGCACAGAGGAAGCGAGCAGTGGCAGAATACGCATCAATCCAGCGTGGGGACGCGACACGGTTTGGCAACTCCCCGCGTCACTGCATCCGGCGGTAGAGCTGTGGCGCCGATCCGCGGCGGATCAGGTGGCTGATCTCGCCGCGCGAATCTCGCTCGAACGAAAAAATATCCGGCTCCTCGAGCGTGAAAAACTCGTGGTCCGACTGCGGGAAAATTTCAACCCGTGGCCGGCTGCCCACCTTCAGGTAAAAGCGGCCCTGACTTTGGAAGGCGATCAGCGTGGTCTCTTCTCGCTGATAGCGGCCGATGAAATCGGCGAACGCCTCTGGCGTGAGCGGGGCGGCGGTTTTCTCGACAACGCCATAGTCGGGCCAGTCGTATTCGCGGGCGATCGCGCGCAGGATTTCGTCGGCGAGCGCGGAGCCGTTGTCGGAGTTGGTCATGATGATCGCGCCGCGGCCGGCGAACGGATAAGTGACCAGCATGCAGCGAAAACCTTCGTTGGCGCCACCGTGGGAGAGCTGGAGTTTCTCGCCGTGATTTTTAACGCCGAATCCGAGGCCGTAGTCGCTGCCCGCGATGGGCGGCAACACGATTTGGCTGGCGGTGGCAGCGGTGAGCAGACCGTCCTTTGCCTCCAACATGCGTTGCACGGCGATCGCAAATCGCGCGAGATCGCCCGGCGTGGTCCACAGGCCGGCAGCAGCGATTTCGGGATAAACGTGAGCGTTACCCGGGATGGGCGTGCCGTTGGGACGGTGGCCGGCAGCGGCGCGGGGCGCGAATTCGGCGGGCAGCGGTTGCTCGCAGGTGCTCGCGTTCATGCCGGCCGGAGCAAGGACCCGCTGGCGCACGAATTCGGGAAACGTCACTCCGGTTACGTCGAGTACGAGTTGCTGCACGACGCAGTAGCCGCCGCCGGCATAGCGCCACTTCGTGCCAGGGGTGAGATCAATGCGGATGGGTTCGGAGTTGGCGGGTCGGGCGCCGTCGAGGACTTGGCGCAGAGTGGGCCGCGGCTCGCCCGCGGCGTAGCCGGCGAATCCGTGAACCGTCACGCCCGCGGTGTGGCTCAGCAAGCGGCGCAAGGTGGCGCGCTCGTCGCCAGCGACATTCACGGTGGGCAGTTTCCACGACGTGAGTTTTTCGTTCACGTCGGCATCGAGTGCGAGCTTGCTGGCGTCAACGAGCGTGAGTGCGGCGACGGCCGTGACGGGTTTGCTGATCGAGGCGGCTTGAAAGAGCGTGTCGGGCGTGACGGGCGCGGTTTCTCCGGCGCGAGCGATGCCGTAGGCGCGCGCCCACTCGACAGCGCCGTGGTTGATGACCGCGATGCTCGCGCCTGGGATCTTGTAGAACTTCATCCGCGCCTCGATCGTCCAAGGTTCGGCCTTCGCGCCGACGACGCGGGCCGGCGGCAGCAAGCCCGACTCCACGGCAGCGATCTTGGCCGCGAGCGCGGCGTCAGGTCCGGATTCCACCGCAAACGCAGCGGAAGCGGTGATCACCAGCGAGACCAGTTTATTTTTCGTCGAGGAAAACATTCGAGTAGAACCGCGTCCACAGTGCGTCTTCCCGCCAGCCATGGACGTGCGGGGACGTGAGCCAGTGGTGGGTGTTGAAATAGAGTGGCGCGATCGCGGCGGAGTCGAGAAGGCGCTGCTCGGCGGCGGCGAAATCGCCGTCGGCGAGGGCGCGATCAAAGTCTATATCAGTCCACTGCGGGAAATTTTCGGACGCGCCCGCAGTGAAGCGATTGAGCAGATCTGCGGCATCGGCGACGTCGGGAATCGCAGTGATAAAGCCGATGTCGTAGTCGCCGCTTCGGAGCGCGCTCACATGGACTTTGGCATCGCGCACGGCGAGAGCGACGTCGAGGCCGAGTTCCAGCTTCCACATTTGCTGGATGGCTTCGAGGACGGTCGTTTGCGAATGCGACCACGCGCTAAGTTCGAGTCTCGGAAATTTTTTTCCGCCGGGAAACCCGGCCTCGGCGAGGAGTCGCCGCGCTTCTGCGAGATCGGTTGGTGATAGGTCGGGGCTCATCTCCGACGTCGGAGTCGGGCGAAAAGCCCGACCGACCAGCGTCGGCGGCACCAGCCGCGTGGTGGGTTCCTGGTGACCGAGCAAGACGTGTTCGGTGATTTTTTTTCGGTCGATCGCGAGCGACAGGGCGCGGCGGACGCGGGCATCGGTCAGCGGCGGGCGCCGCGTGTTGAAAGTGAGAAACCGCGTCTCTGCAAGGGCGGCACGCTGGAGTTCGGCCGGCCGCTCTTGCGCGTAGGTGGCGAGTTTCGTGCGCGGCACGTCCATCGTGATGTCGATCTGACCGGCGCGGTAGGCGCGCTCCTCGGAGTCGCCGTCGTCGAAGCGGATAAACTGGATTTCGTCGAGGTGCACCGCGGTGGCAGCGCGGTAGGTGGAATTTTTTTTCACGACGATCCGCTGCTGCGGTCGCCACTCGGCGAGCGTGAACGGACCGTTGCCCACGAAGTGATCGGGCTGCGTCCAGGTGCGCCCGAATTTTTCGACAACGCGCGGATTGATCGGAATCCACGGGCCGCTCGCGACGTAGTAAGGGAATCGCGGCAGCGGCCTCGCCAGCGTGATGAGGAGCGTGCGGGCATCGGTGGCGCGAAAGCCGACGGCGGAGAAATCCGCGAGCGTGCCGGCTACGAAGGCGCGGGCATTTTTCACCGGGAAAAAAAGCTGCGCTTTCGGCGCCGCGGTGGCCGGCGTGAGTGCGCGGCGATAACTCGCGACGAAATCCGCCGCCGTGACGGATTCGCCGTTGGACCAGCGCGCGTCGCGCAAATGAAACGTGTAGTTGAGACCGTCGGGCGAGACGTCGAAGCGCGCAGCCGCCGCTGGCAATGGCGCGCCGCCGTCGGGATTCGGCCCGAGCAGTCCCTCGCTGAGGGCCCGAATCACAAAAAATTCGTCCGGCAGCGACGCCCGCACCGGATCGAGATCAGCGGGCTCGTTGCGCTGGCTGATGCGCAACGCCTGCGCGGACACGGAAACGGGCGTAGCGGCTTCGGGTTTCGTGCAGCCGACCAGCGCGCACAAAGCGAAGGGAAAGAGAATGGGCCAGCGGTGGCGGTTCATGCGATTCGCAGCGCAGGATACAACGCGCCACTCGGCTACCATCGTTACGGTTGGGTGCGGACCGCGGCGAGCGAGAACAGCGCCACTTCCGAAATCGCAGGACAGGCGGACGCCGCTGTGATGCGCAGGCGCAACTTCGCCGTCACCACCGGAGCCGGCAGCCGGATCGTGCGCTGGCTACCGATCGATGTGCCGGTAGCGAATTCGCGCCAGCCGCCGTCCTGCCACGCATCGACCGCAAACGCGTCGACGCGCTGGCCGAGCGGCAGGTGCTCGCGGAGGCGAACGATGTCGAACGTTGCCGGTGCGCGGAATGCAAGCACGAGGTCGGGAGTGAGCACTTCATCGTCGGTGGCCCAGTAAGCGCTGGGCTTTGCGCCGAGGACATTGGCGGCGGCGAACGATGGATCGTCGCCGCGCGTGTTGCTCGCGGTGGCTTTCGCGCCGCTCGCGAGATTCCGCGCAAAGATCTCGCGCCGCACCCGGCCCCATTCGCGCAGGATCGCGACATCGCCCGCGGGAATCTGCCCGCGGCGATCGGGCGGCAAGTTGAGGTTAAGCGTGGCACCGCGGCCGACCGACTCGAAGTAGATTTTGAGGAGTTCCTCCACCGACTTCACCTTGGTGTCTTCCTTTTCGTGATAAAACCAGCCGGGCCGAATCGAGACGTCGACCTCGGCAGGCATCCACACTGGGCCGCCGCGCGTGCCCGAATTCAGCCGTTTTGGGTCGGCTTTGCCCGGGAAATATCCCTCGGCATCAAGCGTCGCCCAACACGGATCGCCGGCGAAACCCTTCTCGTTGCCAACCCAGCGGACGTCGGGGCCGGCATCGCTGAACATCACGGCCTGGGGTTGCAGTTCGCGCACGATTTTCCAGGTCGTGGACCAGTCGTAGTAGGTGTTGTTGTCGATCTTTCGCTTTTCTCGCGCGCCGCCGTAGTAGCCATCGCCACCATTCGCGCCGTCGAACCACACTTCGAAAATCGGGCCGTAGTTCGTGAGCAGTTCGCGGAGTTGGTTGCGGTAATAGGTGAGATACTCCGGGTGACCGTAGTCGATGCGGTTGCGATCCCACGGCGAAAGATAAACGCCAAACTCGAGTCCCTGGCGGTGGCAGGCATCGGCCATTTCGCGAACCACATCACCGTGGCCGTTTTTCCACGGCGAATTCTTCACTGAGTGCTCGGTGAACTTCGACGGCCACAGGCAGAATCCGTCATGATGCTTCGCCGTGAGAATCACACCGCGCAGTCCTGCTTCCTTGGCCGTGCGCACGATTTGATCGGCATCGAACTCGGTCGGGTTGAAAACGGCCTCCGGTTCGTCGCCGAGGCCCCATTCGCGATCCGTGAACGTGTTGACGGTGAAATGGACGAACGCGAAAGCCTCGCGAGCCGGCACGAGCAACTGGCGCTCCGAGGGCAACGCGCCGAACGGCGCCGGCGATGGCGCGGACGCCGCCCAACCAACACTCGGCAACAAGCACAGCACGCGGAGCAGAATGGAGCGGACGTTCACCACTGAAGGGAGTAGTCGAAGCGCGGCCGGACCGTCGTCACGGCTCCAGCCAGACATACCGGAAATCGGTGTGGTCCATAGGGGTCGGCTGCCAGCCTTTCACCGCGGGTTGGAGCAGGTAAACGTGCGTGTTGAAAAAGATCGGAATTATCGGGGCGGCGTCGAGGACGAGCGACTCTTCCTGTGCGAGGAGCGCGGCGCGTGCGGCGGGATCAGCGGTGGCGTTGACGCGATCGGCGAGCGCATCGTAGGCGGGATCGGACCAACCGGTGTAATTGTTGCCGGAGTCGTGGCGCCACAGGTCGAGGAAAGTGGTCGCGTCGAGGTAATCGGCCGTCCAGTCGCCGAGGAGAATTTGAAAATCGCCGGCACGCCGGCTGGCCATGACAACTTTGTATTCCTGATTGACGAGCCGCGCATCGATGCCGAGGTCGCGGTGCCACATTTGCTGGATGGCTTCGGCGACGAGGCGGAGGATGTCGGAATTGTTGTAGAGAATTTCGACCGGTGGAAGACCCTTGCCACCGGCGTGACCGGAGTCGGCCAGCAGTTGCTGCGCGGTGGCCAGATCATACGCGGCGTGCGCGGGCGGCGTGTAGCCTTTCAGAATGGGCGGCACAAACGACGAAGCCGGCTGACGGCCACCGGGAAGGATTTTATCGGCAAGCGTCTGGCGATCGATGGAGAGCGCGAGGGCGCGGCGGATGCGGATATCGTCGAAGGGCGGACGGCGGACATTGAGCCGGAAAAAAAATGTCTGCATGATCGGGTCGATGCGGAGTGCCGGAGACTTTTCGCGTTGGAGCGGGAGCACTTTCGAGAGGGGCAGCGCCCACGTCACGTGCAGCTGGCCGGCGCGATAGGCGCGTTCCTCGGCGTCGATGTTGTCGATCGGATAGAAGCGGATGGCGTTGAGGCGCACATGGGCGCGGTCCCAATAGGTGGGCGATTTCTCGACGAGGATGCTCTGGTGTGCGCTCCATTCCTTCAGAACGAACGGGCCGCTCGATACGAGATGGCCGGGCTGCGTCCACGGTGTGCCGCGTTGGTAGGGATCGCCGAGGGCGGCGATGCTGCGGACGTTGACGGGGCGCCACGGAGAGTTGAGCAGGATTTGGAGAAAATACGGTGCCGGGTGCGTGAGGGTGACGACGAGAGTGCGGGCGTCGGTCGCGACGACGCCCACGGTGGAAAAATCCTTGGTCTGGCCCTTGTGAAACGCCTCTGCGCCGCGCAGCAGATAGAACCAATCGGCGTAGGGTGCGGCAAGCGACGGCGTGAGAATGCGGTGCCACGAGTCGGCGCAGTCTTGCGCGGTGACGGTCTCGCCATTGCTCCACTTCGCGTCGGCGCGGACGTGAAACGTGTAGGTGAGACCATCCGCGGAAATTTCCCAGCGTTCGGCCAGCGCGGGTTTCGGCGCCAGCGTTCCCGGCTCGAACGTGACCAGCGGTTCGAACAGCGCGCTCATGACTTTCGCATCGGCGAGCGCGACGACAGTGTGCGGATCAAGGTCGCTCGGTTCGGAGCCGATGCTAAAATGGAGCACGCCGTCGCGAGTACCACGTGCGACGATCGATTCGCGTTTCGCGCAGCCGGCGCCGAGAAGCAGTATGAGCGCCAAGGACAGGCGACTGACGGCGAATCGCATGGTGATCAAATTCGCTCGATCAGCACGACGGCGTGCGCGGCGATCGCGAGGCCGCGGCCGATTTCATCAAGACCTTCGTTCGTCGTCGCCTTCAACCCGATGGCATCGGCGCTGAGCTCGGTGGAGTTGGCGAGGACCGCTTTGATTTCGCCGAGGCGCGGGTAAATTTTCGGTTTCTCGGCGATCAGCGTGGCGTCGATATTGGCGGGCGCATAACCGCGCGAGTGTAGTTCGGCGACGACGCGGCGGAGGAGGATCTGCGAGTCGATGTCCTTGTAGGTCGGATCGGTGTTGGGAAAAAAAATGCCAATGTCCGGCAGACCGGCGGCGCCAAGTAGGGCGTCGCAAATGGCGTGGGTGAGGCAGTCGGCGTCGGAGTGACCGTCGAGACCGAAGTCGGTGTCGAACGTCACTCCGCCGAGGACGAGACGGCGGCCCGCGACGATGCGGTGGATGTCGTAACCATGGCCGATGCGGAAGGAAGACATGGGACGGTGTGGCTAGGTGGTTGATTCAGCGGCGGTCGTGCGGAGGAGAAACTCAACGTAGGCGAGATCGGTGGGCGTCGTGAGCTTCGGGTTGGGATGGGTGTTCTCGAGGAGCGCGACGGGATGGCCGAGGGCCTCGACCGCCTGCGCATCGTCGGTGATGCGAAGTTTTTTCCGTGCGACCATTGCATAGGCGCGATCGATGAGGCGGCGGGAAAAAACCTGCGGTGTTTCCATCGCCCAAAGACGGGCGCGCTCAAGCGTGCGGAGGCGGGCGTCGTCGCGGTGCTGCTTGATGGTATCGGTCGCGCGATGGGCGAGCACGACGGCGTGTTCGCGGCGGACGATTTTGTGCAGCGCCACGAGTTGCTCGGCATGAATGAGCGGACGGGCGCAGTCGTGGATGAACACCAGCGCGATGTCTGCCGGCAGCGCGGCGAGGGCGTTGGCGACGGAGTCCTGCCGCTCGCGACCGCCGCGCACGAGGACGGACGGCGTCGGCGCGTAGGCAGAGAGCGCCATCATCTGGCGCTGATCGCGGTAAACGACGACATAGAGATCGGCGACGCAGCTCTGCATGAACGCCGCCGCGGAGTAGGCGAAGACGGGCCGGCCAGCGAGCGGTGCGAGGACTTTGTCGTCGACTGCGCCGCGCATGCGGGCGCCACTGCCGGCGGCGAGGAGGATGGCGGCGGTGCGGCTCATTTGAAGAGTGAAAGGTGAAAAACGAAGGGTGAACGATCCGGGCCGAGGTCAGACTGTGGAAAGCTCCGCGAGAATCGCGCGCGCGGCGGCGACCGGATCGGGTGCCTTGAAGATTGGGCGCCCGATCACGAGGTAGGTCGCGCCGGAGCGGGCGGCGTCGGCGGGCGTCATGATGCGCGTTTGGTCGCCGGCGTCGGCGCCGCGGGGGCGGATGCCGGGTGTGACGAGTGCGACGTCGCGCGGGAGCGCGGCGCGCAGCGTGACGATTTCGAGCGGCGAACACACCAGACCGCGCAAGCCGGAATCGATGGCGAGCCGCCCGAGCCGGACGACTTGATGCTCGGGGGAATCGGCGACGCCCGTTTCGGCGAGGCCGGCGGCACTCATCGAGGTGAGCACGGTGACGCCGAGCAGTAGGAGATTCGGCGCATGGTCGCGCTGTGCTTTCACGGCCCACTGCATCATCTCTCGCCCACCGCCGGTGTGCAGGGTGAGCATCTTGATCGGGAGTTTCGCGACGGACTCGACTGCCTTGGCGACGGTGTTGGGAATATCGTGCAGCTTGAGATCGAGGAAGACATCGAAGCCGAGTCCGGCGATTTCGCGCACGCAGTCGGGGCCGCAGGAAGTGAACATCTCGAGGCCGATTTTCACGGTGCGCACGGTGCCACGCAGTTGTTGCAACGCAGGCGCGACGTCGCGCGGAGACTGGGCGTCGAGGACAAGAATCAGGTCGCAGGCCATGCTGATGGAAAAAGACTGACGGGCAGGGCGGGGCACCGCCAATGTTTTCTTCGTTCGTGAAACCTGTCGTCTTCGCCGCTCCCGCCAAGCTGAACCTGTTTCTGGCCGTCACCGGCCGGCGGGCGGACGGCTTTCATGATTTAGTTTCGGTCGTGGCGCCCGTGGAGTTTGGCGACACGCTGCGGGTGGAGCCTGCGGACACTTTCAGTCTGACCTGCGACGATCCGTCGGTGCCGCTGGATGAGACGAATCTGGTACTGAAGGCGGCGCGGGCGTTCGCCATGGCGGCGAACTGGCGTGGTGGCGCGCGATTCGTTTTGGAAAAACGCATCCCGATGGGCGCGGGTCTCGGCGGCGGCAGCAGTGATGCAGTCGCGGCGCTGCGGGCATTGAACGAGTTGGCGGGACATCCGCTTGTGGCTCCGGCGCTCGCGGAAATCGCGGCGGGTCTCGGTTCGGACTGCCCGCTTTTCCTGCACGGTGGCCCAGTCGTCATGCGCGGTCGCGGCGAACACGTCGAACCGCTCCCGGCGACCGCGGCGCCGCGGTTGAGCGGCCGGCGAGTGTTGATTTTCAAGCCCGGCTTCGCGATCGCGACGCCGTGGGCTTATCAGGCGATGGCCGCGCAACCGTCGACTTATCTGCCTGCTGGCGAGGCGGAGAATCGCCTGGCTGCGTGGGTGGGAGCAAGCGCGGCGCCGGCCGAAAATATCCTGTTCAACAATATGGAGCAGGTGGCGTTCGCGAAGTTTGTTGCGCTGCCGACGCTGCTTGAGCAACTGCGCTCGGAATTCGCGCTGGCGCCGCGGATGAGTGGGAGCGGCAGCGCTTGTTTCGCATTGTTACCTGACGTTTCACCCACCGCATCGATCGTTCGGGCGGTGCGCGCGGCGTGGGGCGAGTCGGCGTGGGTCGCCGAGACCCGGCTCGCGTGAGCCGCTGCGAAACGCCTGATTTCCACGTAAATCCGCATTGACCCGCCGCGGACGCGGCGCGTTATCCTCATGCGCCGACCGCGCCACTCCGTGCGATCGGAATTCT
Organism: uncultured Opitutia bacterium; assembly: GCA_903840415.1. Lineage (GTDB taxonomy): Bacteria > Verrucomicrobiota > Verrucomicrobiia > Opitutales > Opitutaceae > CAITWF01. The sequence continues at coordinate 22,295 of CAIMFY010000008.1, forward strand.
CCTCGGTCATGGATCCACGCGCCAAAACAGAAATCATCGTGCAAGGCATCTCGGCCTCGCCGGGGATCGCGTATGGCCAGATTTTTGTCTACATCCAGAGCGACGTCGAGGTGCCGAGCTACCTCGTCGACGGCGAGAAACGCATCGACGAGGTGGCGCGCTTCGACCGCGCGCTCGTCGCGACGCGCCAGCAGATCACCAAGATCAAAAACGAGGTCGAAAAAAACATCGGCCCCGAGGAGGCGCTGATCTTCGATGCGCACCTGATGGTGCTCGAGGATCAGGCGCTCATCGGCGAAACGATCCGTGAATTTGAGTCGTCGGGGCGCAATATCGAGACGTGTTTCAACCAGGCGTCGGGGCGCTACATCAAGGCGTTTTCCGAAATCGACGATGCCTACCTGCGCGAACGCGCCGGCGATATCCGCGATGTCGCGCAGCGCGTGTTGCAAAACCTCCTCGGTCAGGCGGAAAACGCACTGAGTCGCCTCGCCGAAAAACGCATCGTCGTCGCCAACGATTTGTCGCCGTCGGACTCGGCCAGCGTCGACCGCAGCGCCGCGCTCGCACTCGTGACCGACTCCGGCAGCAAGACGAGCCACGCCGTCATCGTCGCACGCTCGATGAAGGTGCCAGCGGTCGTCGGCGTGCGCAACCTGACCAAGCGCGTGAAGAACGGCGACTGGGCGCTCGTCGATGGATATGACGGCATCGTCATCCTGAATCCGTCGGAGAGCACGCTGTTCCGCTACGGGAAAATTCAGGAGCAGAAAAAATCGTTCGAGACGCGGCTACTCGAGGCCAACCGCCAGCCCGCGGTCACGCTCGACGGCGTGGCGGTGCAGCTGATGGCGAACATCGAGAAAGTCGAGGAAGTCGCCCAGGTGAAAAATTATTTTGCCGAGGGTGTGGGCCTCTACCGCACGGAATATCTCTTCCTGAATGCCTCGCGCATTCCGACCGAGCAGGAACAATTCCTCGCCTACAAGGCCGTGGTCGAGCAGCTCGCGCCCCAGCCTGTGATCATCCGCACGCTCGACCTCGGTGGCGACAAGCCGATGGCGGGCAACGCGGATCTTTTTCCGAAGGAGAACAACCCGTTCATGGGTTTCCGCGCGATCCGGTTCTGCCTCGAACACCAGGATATTTTTAAGGACCAGCTCCGCGCGATCCTGATGGCGAGCGCGCATGGCAAGGTGCGCATCATGTATCCCATGATCAGCGGCAGCGAGGAACTGGTGCGCGCCAACGCGGTGCTTGCCGAGTGCAAGGCCGAGCTGAAACAGCGCGGCGTGGCATTCGACGAAGCGATCCCGGTCGGCGCGATGATCGAGATTCCCAGCGCGGCAATGACGGCCGACCTGTTGGCGAAGGACTGCGCCTTCTTCAGCGTCGGCACTAATGATCTCATCCAATACCTGCTTGCGATCGATCGCGTGAACGATCGGATCGCGCACCTCTACGAGCCGACGCATCCGGCGGTGATTCGGACGCTGAAGCACATTGTCGACGAGGCGCACCGGGAGCAGGTGCCGGTGGGCGTGTGTGGCGAGATGGCCGGCGATCCGGTGTTTGCGCCGCTGCTGCTCGGGCTGGGCATCGACTCCCTGAGCATGGCGCCGGCGTGGGTGCCGTCGGTGAAATACGTGGTGCGCGCGATGAAGATGGCCGATGCGCGGGCGCTGGCGGCTGAGGCGCTCACGATGAGTTCGCCGAAGGAAATCTATGCGCGGTGCGATGCGTTTTACCGGGCGCGGGTGAAGGTGGATTGAGGCGGCGTGGCGAAATGATGCGACGCGTTTTTGCGACACGTCTCGGGTTGCGAAATGGTCGCGGCTGAGTATGCAGGGCAGGCACAAACGATGAATCAAGTCCGACGCATCTTCCGTTTGCTGGCGTGGTGGATCGGGGCCGGCGCCGTCCTGCTACTGGGCGGCTGCAAGGATCTGTTCGTCCCGAAGCAAAAAGTCCTCGTCGATTCGATCGCGGCGCCGGGGATCGCGAAGTTGTCGGGGCAGTCGTATCGGCTGGTAGCGCGCAAGTCCGTCGTAAACAGCCAGGCGGCGCAACTCCCGGTGATCGCTGCGTGCATCAACTCCGCCTTCATCCAAGCGGGAATGTTTGAGGCGCCGCCGAATGTGCCGTCGGACATCTTTATCGAAGTCGCCTACGGGATGGACACGGCGGGGCGCATGGATCCGTCGACGCGGGAGAGTTTTCTCAAGTTGTCGGCGCGGGCGAATCACCACCGCACGATCGACTCCACGCAGGAGGAGGAACTGTGGGATGTGCGCGTGGCTATCGCTGGCGTGGCGGGTAGGTTAGAGAGCGCGATGCCGTTGCTGTCGCAGGTGGCGTCCCTTTACGCGGCCACGGACACGCGGGTGGAGATGACCGTCGAGGTGTTGCAAAACTCACCAGCGGTCGCCGCCGTGCGTGCGGGTGCGATCAAGATTCTCGATGAGAAGAACGCCCGGGGCGCGCCCACGGCGCAGCCCGTCGGCGAGTCGAAATAGCGCGCGCCGCGCCGCCACCTTCGCTTCCAGAACTCAGCGGCTTCCGCCTAAATCTTGGCAGAGGGAGGTGGCGGTTCTTCGAAGCTTTCCTTCAGGAGTTTCAGCGCCGTCAGATATTCCTTCGAGGTGGTGTCGTTGCTCAGCACGGTAAAGATGAGCGCGCAGCCGGACCAAGCTTTCACCCCGGTCGTGACATGGAGGAATTCGCCCTTCGGGTAAGGCTGCCGGCCGACGAGGCTCGCGTCGGTGAAGGAGCAGTAGGTGCCGGAGCCGCGGCGCGGATCGAGAGCCTTGAATTCGTAGCTCTTTTCCACGGAGCCTTCGGCGTATTGCTGGCAAATACTTGCGAGAAACGCCATCTGCTGGGACTCGGCGCCGAGCTGGCTGCCGGGATCGGTTTGAAACCGCACCTGCAGATCGATCGTTTCCTTGGTGTCGGTGATTTTGGCCATCATGACGCCTTGGTCGTCGCGGCCGCTGGAGTAAACATAGCCGTCGGGCACGGCGATCGTGACGCGGTGGTTGTCGAGGAGCAGGGTTTGCTCCTGAGATTTTTCCTTGGCGAACAGCGCCGTGCCTGCGGTCAAAGCGCAGAGCGCGAGCAAAAGTTTGGGGAGGCAGCGCATGGGACGGCAGTGGACTGGGGTCAAATACCAGAGACGAAACGTAGCAACGGAGTCGCAGTTCGCAACCGGCAAGTATGCGCCGGCGGCACGTCAAGCTTTCACGCCGCTCGCGAGGAGCGTTTCGAAATGGGGCTCGGCAGTTTCGCGGGAGACAGCGGTAACCTCGACTTTTGCCAGTCCGGCTTTTTTCAGAAAACCGTGCAGCGCGCTCTCCTTGAAACCGAGCCAGACATCGGCGTAGAGCTCGCGCGCCTTGGTAAACGTGTGTTCGTTAAGATCGAGAATGAGGAGCTGGCCGCCGGGCCGGAGGATGCGGGCGGCTTCATTTACGGCGGTCTGCGGGTGCTGCGCGTGGTGCAGCGCCTGGCTTAGAATCGCGAGATCGACGGAGGCGTCGGGCAGCGGCACGCGCTCGATATCGCCGAGTTTGTAGACGAGGTTGGCGAGACCGTTCTTCTTTGCGAGGGCGGTGCCGACCTCGACCATGCGCGGCGAGTTGTCGATGCACCAGACCTGCCGGGCGCGATGAGCGAGGAGTTGCGAGACGAGGCCTTCACCGGCACCGAGATCGGCAATATCGATCGCGGGTGTGAGCCGGAGCGCAAGATGACCGATGGCTTCCCACGAGCGGCCGGGGCAGTGGTTTTTGCCGAGGCGGCCAGCGATGAGATTGAAATATTGCTCCGACAGGCGGCGGCGCTTTTGCAGGATGCGATCGAGGCTCTCGCGATCTTCGGCGAGGAGTGGCAGGCCAGCGACGGAGTCGGTGGCGGCGCGCAGAAGGGCGAGAGTGGGGGCCGTCGTGGCGGAGCGGAGCGAGTAGAACGCCTTTTTACCTTCGCGCCGGTCACTGACGAGATTGGCCTGCCGGAGGATCGCGAGCTGAGACGAGATGCGCGACTGGCCCATGCCGAGAATTTCCTGCAGCTCGGCGACGGACAATTCCTCGCGCATCAACAGCGCGAGCAGCCGCACCCGCGTCGGATCGGAGAGGGTTTTCAGGATGTCCCAGGAAGCGTTCACGCGGGCGGGAGGCTGGGAAAAACCACGGCGCAACGCAACGCCGGATGCGGCGTGATCGCACGCCAAAGTTGGCGACGGAAAAATCGGGGCAAAAAAAAGCACCGCCCGGTGAAGGCGGCGCTGAAAGGGCAAGAATGGTGGTTAGGCCTTGTCGGCGTAACGACCGATCGTGACGATGGTGTAATTCTCGTCGGTGGCGCCAGTCTTCACCTTGACGGTATCGCCGGATTTCTTGCCGAGCAGCGCGGCGCCGAGCGGGGTCTTGTAGGAGACGACGTGGTTATCCGGATCGCCGTCCCAGGCGCCGAGGATGGTGTAGCGCGTCGTGGCGCCGCTGGACTCGCCCTTGACGGTGACCACGCTGCCGACGCTGACTTGGTCGATCGACGCTTCCTTGAAGTCGGTGATGCGGGCGCGGCCGAGGTCTTTCTCGAGGCTGGTTTTTTGCGACATGAGGACGGATTGGTCCTGCTTCGCCATCTTATATTCGGAGTTTTCCTTGAGATCGCCGTGTTCGCGCGCGGTGGCGATGGCCTTGGAGTTTTCTGGAATCTTCTTGGAGACGATGGTCTCGTATTCCTCGCGCTTGCGCTCGAAGCTGCCGCGGGAAACGAGGAGTTGCTCCTCCTTGCTATCTGCGTCGGCGGCGACGAGCGACTGGATCTTGGGGAAGATTTTGATGAAACGGGCGAGCAGCGACTTCTTGGTGAGTTCCTCGAAGCCTTGGTTCAGCATCAGGGTGTTCGCGAGGTCGCGCGCGGTTTCCGGGTCGGCGGTCGAGAGCAGATCGGAGATGAGATCAGTGTCTTCGCTGAGGATGTCGGCGAGCGGAATGCGGCGGGCACTCGCGGCTTGCAGCGCCTCGTAGTCGATGGCGAAGAAGACGGAGCTGAGGAGGCGCGGGGTGATGAGATCGTTGAGGAGCTTGGCGAATTTCTTCGAGTGGCGGTTCTTGACGACCCAAAGGAGGACGGGCGCGCGGAGATTCTGCTCAGTCTGCCAGCGCTTGAGCGTGGCGGCGAGTTCGTCGGCGTGATCGTTTTCGATCAGGAAGTTGATGCACTCGGTCGTGAACTTGCCCTGCGAGGTCTTCAGGAGCGTGAAGAGGATGTCGCGGCACTCGATCGGGTGGGTCTCCTTGATGAGCTCGAGGAAACGCGACTGGAAATGCACCGGGATCTTTTCGGCGATCGCGGGCAGGTCGCGGACATTGGCGATGAGCGAGGCCTGGCTGGGATCGAAGGCGGCCTCGGAGCTGACGTATTTCGCGAGATCGTCGCGGACGGCGGCGCCGTAGAGGCGCTCGGAGGCGTCGAGTTGGTTGGAATCCTTCACGGCGTCGGCGACGCCCTTGAGGATGGCGGAGAGGTCGGCCTTGATGTCCTTCTTCGCGGTGGCACCAATCAGATCTTCGGCGAGGAGGATGCGGCGGCGAGCGGAGCGGGTGGAGTTAAACTGCTCAAGAATCTCGTCCTCGGCGGAGACGGGGGTCTCGCGGAGGATGAAGCATTCGGTCTTTTTCTCCGGCACAGCGACGCGCGGATCTTTGGCGACGGCTTTCTTGGCGACCGCCCACCATTTCTTGAATTTGTCCTCACCGACGACCTGCGCGAGGGTGATTTCCATCTCGATGACGGTGGCGGCGTGGTTCGGGTAGGATTCGAGGGCCTCGACGACGAGCTGGGCGGGGTTTTCCGCGATGAGTTCGGCGATTTTCTTTGGTTCGGTTTCCTTGCGGACGAGGAGGTGTTTGGCGGGCAGCACGTCCATCGTGCTTAGGCAAAACGTGGGATCCATCGGGTGGGCCTTCTTGCCCTTGAAGTCGATCAGGAGGCGCTGGGCGGACTCGTCGTAGCTCTTGATTTGGCCAAAGCCCCAACTGCGGTGCACGACGTAAGCGCCGGGCGCCATCGCCTCGAGTTTAGCTTTGTGCGCTTTGAGCGGCGGGTTTTTGGCGACGAGCGCGGAGACGGCTTCGGAATTCATGGTTGCGTGTGGGCGGGCGTGAACCGGAGAGTTGAGCGGACAATGACTCGCCTTGTCAAACTGTGTGTCGCTATCGTCCCAAATGAGTGCTGTAAATGACTCGCCCCGCTCTGTCGCATGGGCCATGGCCGCCCGGCTGATTGGTCGCTGGCTGGAACGCAGCGAGCGGCTGGACGCCTTGCTCGACACGCTGCCGGCGGACTTGCACGGCGCCGAACGGGCGCGTTGCCAGCACCTCGTCTTCGGCGTCGTCCGCCATTTTGGGCGGATCGAAGCGGCGCTCGGGCGCCTCGTGGCGCATCCGCCGCGGTTTGCGACGCGGGGCGTGCTGTTCGTGGCGGGTTTCGAGTTGATCGATGCCGCGGAAAAAATGGTGGCGGACGGTATCGTGGCCAAAATTGTCCACCATGCGGTCGAGCAGGCGAAGACGCTTGCGAGCCCCGCCGAGGCCCGCCTCGTCAACGCTGTCGTCCGCAAGCTCGCGATCGGCTTGGTCGCGACTCCGCCACCAGCTGCGGCTGAGCCGGCGCAGCTCGCCGAATATTTCTCCCATCCTGAGTGGCTCGAGCGGGCTTGGCTGGCGCAGTTCGGGGCCGAAGCGACGCGGTCGCTGCTCGAATGGAACCAGCAGCCGGCCACAGTCTATGCGCGGTGGCGGGCGACCGACGAGGCGCCACCCGAGATATTGAAGCCAACGAAATGGGCGGGATTTTTCGAGGTGGTCTCGGGCCACTGGTCGGAAATCGAGCCGCTGCTAAAAACCGGAAAACTTTACCTACAAGACCCCGGCACGCGGCTCGCCGTCGAGTTGCTCGCTCCGCAGCCCGGCGAGTCGGTGCTCGATCTCTGTGCCGCGCCGGGCGGAAAGAGCCTGCTCATCGCCGACACGATGAAATCGGCGCTGCCGAAGGCGGCGGGAATTGCGGGCGGTCGGCTCGTGGCGATGGATCTGCCGGGCGCACGGATCGACCGGTTGAAGGAGAATCTGGCGCGCGTGCAGGGCGTCGAGGTGGCGCTGGTGCAGGCCGATGTGCTCGAGGGTGCGGTGTCGGCGCTGCGCGAACACAAACTACCCGAAAGTTTTGCGGCGGTGTTGATCGATGTGCCGTGCTCCAACACGGGCGTCATGCGCCACCGCGCCGACGTGAAGTGGCGGCTGCAGGAAGGCGATTTCAAGAAACACCCGAAGCAGCAGCTCGCACTTCTGCACGCGGCGGCGCGCCTCGTGGCGCCGGGCGGGCGGCTCGTTTACTCGACGTGCAGCATCGACGCGGAGGAAAACGAGCGCGTCGTCGTCGAATTTTTCAACAGCCGGGCGGGCGGGCCGTTCAAGCAGGAGGCGAGCGTGCAGAGCTTGCCGTGGGTGACTGGCCACGACGGCGCGGCGGCGTTTCTACTGCGGCGGCGAGACTGAGTCAGGGCACCAGCTCGAAAACGGCGATGCGTTTTTCCGACTCAGCGGTGCCGTTGAGAAAGGTGAACGCGAGGTGGTCGGCGGTCGCGATCAGTTGTTCGTAGCGCGTGAGATCCCATTTCGCGATCGGTTCTCCGTTGATGCGCGTGACGAGATCGCCGGGTTGCACGCCGGCCCGCGCGGCGGGCGAGTCGGGCACGACGCCGGCGATGCGCCAGTAGGCGGGCGTTTTGTTGAAACTGACTCCGGCGCTGCGCTGCGACGGCGAGAGGATCGGATCGTGGGTGTCGCGTTGAAAAGTCACCCGGTTGTGTTCTTGATCAAAGGTGACCGAAAAACTTCGGAGCACCGCGCCGCCTACAGTGGACAATTCGTCGGTGAGATTGACGATCGGGCGCGGGAGGGTGAAGTCGCCGATGGCGAGTGTCTCGGCGAGACGGCCAACTTGCTCCGGACGATCACCAGTGAGCGTGCCGACGGTTGCGCCGGCGCGGGGGCCGTTGGCGAAACTTGGTTCGAGTCCGACGGGATTGAGGCTGAGCGGGGCGTCGCTGCCTGAGTCGATCAGCGCGACGAAACTGCGGTCGCCGAGGCGGACGTGGATCAGCGGGGTTTTGTTGGCGTCGTCGAGCGGCAGGGTGGTGCCGGGGATGAGCGCCGTGGTGTTCGCCGGCTGAAGGACGACGCGGCTGCGCGGGTAATCGAGCGTGAGCAGGGTTTCGCGAAACAGCGGAAACCCGAGCACGCCGTCGATCTTTACGCCGAGATGGGCGGAGAGCGCGGCGCAGTCGTAGATCAACACAGGCACCTCGTCGAAATGGGCGTCGCCGAGTTCGAGGCGGCGGAGCGTGGCAGGGAGCAGTTCGGCGATGCCACCGTCGGCGGAGCGCACCCGGACGCGAGGAGCGTTGGCCGCGGTGGCGGCGATGGTCGCGTTGGTGGACGGGTAGCGTTTCGCGAGCGCGGGCGTAACGAGTGTGACGGATGAACCGGTATCGACGAGAAAGTGGTAGGGGCCGTTGCGATCCCAACGCGCCTCGACGATGAGATAGTTGTCGAGGGTCTGCGCGGACACGACGACGAGTGGCGAGCCGAGCGTAGTCCGGCCAGGCCGCGGCGGCTCGCGGTGAAAGGGTGCCGACAGCGTCGAGCAGCCGCCGAGCAACAGCGCCAACGAGGCGAAGAGCGAGGTGGCTGGCAGTTTCATTGCACCGGGGCCGGAAGTTTCCGGCTGACCACGAACGCGATCGCGGCGAGCACCCCGGCGCAAACAAAGAGCGCGGTGCCGCCAAAAATCCAAAATACAAAACCCGCCAGCACCGGCGTGAACGCCCGCGACAGCGAGCCCAGCGAACGGAAGATGCCGAGCACGCGGCCCTGTTCCGCGGCGCTGCTGTAGAGCGAAATGAGGCCGGTGGAGGACGGATTGACGAGCCCCGAACCGCCCGAAAGCACCGCGAGTCCGACGTAAAGCTGCCACGGCACCGCGGCGAAACCGACCGCGAGAAACCCGATGCCGGACAGCACGAGGCCCACCGCGAGCACCTTGGTTTCATTCGCAGGCCGCAGAATTTTTCGGACGATATAACCCTGCGTGACGATCGAGCAGACACCGAGAAATCCGAGGAGAAACCCGTTTTGCCGCGCCGTGTAGCCGAACCGATCCGCCGTGAGAAACGTGAGCGACGCCTCCATCGCGACGAACGCCACCGAGAACACGAAGGCCACGATGTTGACGCGCCGCACCGCCGGGTTGTCGAGCGCGAGGATGGCGCGGAGCGGATTGCGCGTCCGGGGCGTGTGCGCCTCGGCGCGGGCGGTGTCGGAAAGCGTTTCGCGAAACCGCGCCGAAATCCAGACGAGATTGACGGCGCAGAGCGCGAGCGCGACGAGCGCTGGCACCGAGAACGGATTGATGCCGTAGCGCGCGAGCGACGGGTGGTTGTCGAGGAGGTTGAAGCGCACGAGGATCGCGCCGAGCGTCGGGCCGGTGACGAGGCCGAGGCCGAAGGCCGCCCCGACGAGGCCCATCGCTTTCGAGCGCTGTTCCCGCGACGTGACGTCGGCGACCGCGGCGGTGGCGACGGATAGGTTGCCCGAGAACGCGCCGCTCACGATCCGCGAAAGCAAGAACAGCCAGAACGATCCGCTCACGACCCAGAGGAGGTAACCGAGCGCGTTGCCGGCGACGGTCCAGCGCAGCACGCCGCGCCGCCCGCGCCGATCGCTCAGCGCGCCCCAGAAGGGCGCGAAGACAAACTGAAGAATCGAAAATACCGAGCTGATGATGCCGCCGAAGAGCACGGCGGCGAAGTTGCGATCTTTGCCGATCCAGTGGGCGAGCGCGTCGGTTTGCCCGAGCAGCCAGCCGAGGGCGCCGGTGTGGCCTTCGAGGTTCAGGTAGTGCGCGAGCAAATCTGGGCCGAGCGGAAACCCGATCGAGAAGCCGATGAGATCGATGTAAAGCGTGAGAAAAATGACACCGAGCGAGAGTGGCTTCGCGGGAGAGGATGTGGCAGTGGTGGAAGTGGACACGTTAAGCGAATGAGCAAAGAAGCTTCCCTGCCTGACGCCAAGGCGCAAACGGAAGTTCCTCACGTCGTCCGACTGCGATCGTGGCGGCCGCGGAACGGCTCACTCCTGAAAGTAAACCCATCGCAGTTGCATCTGGGCGGCATAGCGACGTAGGATTTGTGACGGCGGGACCTTTTCGCGGGTGATGATTTCGCCTTCGTAAGTGGCGAGAGCGGTGCTGCCGCCGATCGGGTTGACGCCGAAGCAGCAAGCCGTGGCGGGTGAAGGGTAGAAGTCTTGGACGAGGCTGAGGACGGGTGCGCCGTCGACGCTGACGAAGAAGATCTTTTTCAACTTAGCCGTAACCATTCAGTTGAAAGGGAGCCACCGATTGGGAACTGATTGATGGTGAATGAAACCTAATCAATCGAAGGGCGGGAGCCCGGTTCACCAAACGGTGGCCGAGAAGCTTCAATTTGAAAGTGCCGGCCA
>CAIMFY010000009.1 GCA_903840415.1 uncultured Opitutia bacterium
CACTGACGGTCAAAACCGCGCCCGTCGCGCCGAGCATCACTACGCCGCCGGTGTCGCAAACAATCACAGCGGGTGGCACCGCGGTCTTTAGTGTCGTCGCTGGTGGAAACGCACCGCTCAGTTACCAGTGGCTCAGAAACTTGGTCGCGATCCCCGGGGCGACGTCGCCCAGCTATACTACCTCTCCCATGCTGACGGCCGACAGCGGAAGCAGTTTCATCTGCACGGTGACCAACGCCGTGGGTTCGGTGACGAGTACCGCGGCGATCCTGACGGTCAATGCCGCGCCCGTTGCGCCGAGCATCACTTCGCCGCCTGTGCCGCTGACGGTGACGGCGGGCGCCACGGCGATTTTCAGCGTCGTTGCCGGGGGAGACGCCCCACTCGGTTACCAGTGGCTCAAGAATTCGGTCGCGATCGCGGGAGCGACCGCTGCGAGCCTGACCCTCCCAAGTGTCGGTGCGACAAGCGCCGGCAAATACTCGGTGGTCGTGACGAACAGCGTGGGTTCGGTCACCTCGAGCGAGGTGGGGCTCACAGTGCTGCTTTTGCCCGTCATCACGGCTCAGCCGGTGGGAGTAACCGTCAATCAGGGCCAAAACGCCACGTTCACGGTCGCCGCAAGCGGCGCCGAAAGCTATCAGTGGAGCAAGGATGGCGTCTCAATTCCCGGGGCAAGTTTCGCCGTCCTGAGGCTAGCCGCGGTTTCAGCCGCCCAAGCGGGAAGTTACGCGGTGACTGTCGGGAATTCAACTGGCAGTACGGTCTCGACCGCGGCGGTCTTGGCGGTGAAGGCCCCAGTGATCATTGCGACACAGCCTACGCCGGTGAAGGCGGCGCTCGGTGAGCGGGTGGTCTTCAGTGTTCAAGCCGAAGGGGACTCGGGAGCCTCGGTCAGCTACCAGTGGCGGCGCGACGGTATCAGCCTGGCTGGTGGTACGGGTGCCGCCCTGACCATCAGCTCCATTACGGCAGCCGACTATGGCGCGTATAGTGTCTTAATCACTTCTCCCTCGGGCACGGCCGTGAGCGAAGCCGCGGCTCTCAGTCGCTTGACCGACAGCCCAGAAGCCCCCGTGATTACTCAGGAGCCGCGGGGAGTGACGATCAGCCCGCATGGATCCCTCATTCTTTCGGTTGTCGCCACGGGTTCGCCCGCGCCGGATTTTCTGTGGAGGCTAAATGGAGTCCCTTTGCCCGGCGCCAGCCGTGCAACCTTGGTAGTGACGGATGTCCTGCCGATCCAGGCCGGGTCTTACTCGGTTGTCGTGAGCAACTCCGCGGGCTCCGTCACCAGTGCCGCCGTCCCCGTGGTGGTGACCGATGGGTTCAGCCGACAGCTGAACCTGTCCACGCTCGGCTATGTTGGCGTGGGCGGGGACATCATGATTTCCGGATTCGTCGTCGCCGGATCAAATGCCAAGCGCCTGCTCGTTCGAGCGACGGGTCCGACACTCGCGGCGTACGGGGTCACGGACCGGCTGGCGGATCCGTGGCTCGCCGTATTCAAGGAGGGCGTCCAGTGGGTGAGTAACGACAATTGGAGTACCGACTTTTCTGGCGCGCAGGCGGTGCGTGCCGCGGGAGCCTCGGTGGGTGCCTTTGCCCTGGCGGATGGAAGCAATGACGCCGCCCTCGTCGTTTCGCTCGATCCGGGTTCCTACACGATTCAGGTGTCGGGGGTGGCCGGGACCACGGGGCAGGCGCTCGTGGAGGTCTACGACCTGGATCCCTTGGATCCCGCCGGCAGTCGACTGGTGAACCTTGCGACCCGTGCCCTTGTGCGGGCGGGGGCGGGCCCGTTGATTTCCGGGTTTGTCGTGCAGGGCGCCGTGGCCCGGGCCGTTCTCGTACGGGCTGCCGGACCCGCCCTTGCCTCGTATGGCGTTTCCGGATTTCTCCAGCGGCCAAAACTCTCCCTGTTTGACAATTTCGGCCGGGAACTTGCCACGAACACAGGGTGGGAGGCGTCCGGGATTTCCGACGCCACGATCTCCGCCGCGCAAAGCGTGGGGGCATTCCCTTTGCCTCGGGGCAGCACCGACAGTGTGATCCTCACGGTGCTGCCACCCGGCAACTATACTGCGCAGGTTTTTGGTTCGGACGGCGGCTCTGGCGTGACGCTTCTCGAAGTCTATGAACTCCCGTGACGTTTTGGGTGCGGGTCGCAGATGGACAGTCTACCTTGATGGCTTCGTAACTTTCTGCAACTAATCACAACTAAACTCATAATAGCCTATTTTACAGCAGGATAAGGATTATGGGGTCGTCCGATGTGGGCCGAGTTGAGGGTAGGGGTGGACCAAAAAAGTGGCCCAATAGTGGCCCAAATTTTCTGCCGCGTCTTTCGTGGCTTCGTTGTTGTGTCTGTCAAGTTCTGCAAAAGTGGAATTGTTGGTACGGTGGTTTGGTGAGTTATAAAGCGGAAGCGACTTCGTGCCGGCGGCTCGCTTGGTTGCGGGCGGGACGCCACGCGAAGCCCCGCTTTCAGCCGCAACGCGGGCTTCGCCGAACCACACGACCGAATTGAGTGAAACACTCAGGCTCGATGCCCCAATTAATATAACGGGTAATAAGTTGCCCAGTAGCTCAGTGGCAGAGTAGGTGACTGATCCTATAAGCCGCAGTTGAAATGCATGTTTAGCAGGAGAAATGCCCAAAAAACGATTCACCTAATGGGTGAAAGTTGCGTAAATGGCTGGCCGGCGTCCCCCTGATGACGTCTTGATGGTAACCAATACGAGATCTCAATGGTCACCACTACGATGGTCGCAATGGTAACCGATGAGAACGGAACTGCGTAAGCGGAAAGCCGGCCACAGCGTAGCCGGGACCCGACAATGGCACTTTTCCAACTAGGCCCAGGGCTCACCGGGAAATAGCGTTCGACTTCAGGCGGCAGCGATGCAGCGGACACAGCGAGCGCTGCAGCTTCACAAGGATGTGCTAGGCGCGGCGCACGCAGCGCATCGGATGCCGGAAACATCATGGCACGAACTGCGGGAGGTAATGGAGGCGGCGCCCCTGTGGTAGACGGCGATGGCAGTTCAGTCGGAGAAGATTCGGAAACCTTTGAATCTACAAGTCGGAGCCGAATGGGTTCTCGTCCTGGCTCGCCGGACAACGTGATCGTCTCGGTCGTCTGATCAAAATCAGTTACGAGATACCCCAAGGCGTCATCCTTGAGTTTGACCCAGCCGGAAGATCGACCGCCGGCATCGATCACGTTGAAGTGAAAGACTCCGTTGAAAAAGAATACCCCGCGCAATTGCAGCGACGGCGTCTGTCTGCCTTCGGCAGGGACCTCGACTGATGCTCCCAGTGTCGCTGACCCCGTCCCGAAATTTGTTGGCACCGGTGCTGCAGCATTTCCCGCTGAAGCAACAGCAATAATAGCTATGAAACCAAGGTACCGCATAAGACCAATGTAGTTTCGTTGAGCGATTGCCAGGGGGCAAACATAGTTGTTCTCGCTTTGTTCCGGATTGTCCAAGTCAGCGGCAGCGTAGGGAGTCCGGCCGAGGAGGAGATCGAGGTATCGTTCATGCGCCAGATGACGCGTTCACCGGTGGTGGTGTTCTGCAGGATGATATGGGGCCGGCCACTACTGAAGAAGTCGCCGGTGCCGGCGAAGCGCCACCCGCTTAAGAATGTCGGCAGTCCGATGGATTGGCGGATGCTGCCATCGCTATTCAGGTTCCAAAACACTCGCTCGCCCGAGCTTGTGTTCTCGAGGAGGGTTCATCGTCTTTTGACACTTGTCCATGGTCTCTCCACTCTTCAGTCCCGCCCTCCGCCACCCGCTGCAATGCGCTTCCAGCCCATTCGAGACACCGACGCAGTGCGCGGAACCAACCGACTTGGCGTATTCCGACTCGAACGCCTCCAACTCGCTTCCGAGCAAAAACCAGCCCAAGTCCATGACGCGGTGCAGGTGGCATCGAGTTCAGGACGGATTTTTTTGGTCGCCGATTGTAGATCGAGAACGAAAACTCTCATAGAAGGAAATTCGTTCTTGGTTTTGGAAACAGCTTCCGGCAGCGTGCGCGCCTAAATATGGAATTTGTTAGCGAGGCTTATCGCGGCAAGAGAGTCTTCGTAACAGGACAAACGGGCTTCAAAGGTTCGTGGCTGTGCGAGTGGCTGCTTGCGCTCGGTGCGGACGTCTCAGGTTATAGCTTGCCCCCCCCCACGACGCCGGCGCTCTTCGACCAGCTTGGCTTGGGTTCGCGAATGAAACATCAAGTTGGAGACGTGCGTGATCTGGCTGCTCTGAGGGCAGCAATGAAGGCATGCAACCCGGATTATGTATTTCACCTCGCGGCCCAGCCGTTGGTGCGCCTTTCCTACGAGCGGCCGGTCGAGACCTATGAAATTAATGTCATGGGGACAGTGCACGTCCTCGAGAGCTTGCGTTCACTTTCCGCTCCCTGCGCGGCGGTTATGGTCACAACGGACAAGTGCTACGAAAACCGAGAATGGTTGCACGGCTATCGCGAGGAGGACCCGTTAGGCGGATACGATCCCTACAGCTCAAGCAAAGGGGCCGCGGAAATCGTCGCCGCGGCATGGCGCCGTTCGTTCTTCCTGCCGGAAAAAATCGCGGCGAGAGCGGTGCCCCCCGTGGCTGTTGCGACAGCGCGTGCCGGCAATGTCATCGGCGGCGGGGATTGGGCGCTCGACCGCATCGTGCCAGACTGCATGAGGGCGCTGGCGAAGGGCGAGGCAATTTCGGTGCGCAATCTGGTCGCTACGCGCCCTTGGCAGCACGTGCTTGAGCCCCTGAGCGGATACCTTACGCTTGGCGCGCACCTCCAGCAGGCGTTACAGTCATCGGCACCACGCTCTAACCTTGAGGGCTTATGTTCGGCGTTCAATTTTGGGCCGCCTCTCGATTCCAACCGCAACGTTCGCGACATGGTGGAGACCATACTGCGACAATGGCCAGGTCGTTGGGAAGATCGCTCCGACCTCCGCGCTGTGCATGAAGCCAAACTGCTCAATCTTGCCACTGACAAGGCCCATCACCTGCTCCACTGGCGTCCCCGCTGGGCGTTCGACCAGGCCGTAACGCGCACCGTGCAGTGGTATCGAGCTGTGCACGATGTCGCGGACGCCGCTCCGTCAATCACCCGGACGCAGATCTCCGAGTATATGGCTACTGGCGCTCGTTGAATCGCGGAAAATTTACATCCATCATGAAAGTAGTCATTCTGTGTGGCGGCAAAGGCACTCGGTTACGTGAAGAGACAGAATACCGTCCCAAACCGATGGTGCCCATCGGCACCCGCCCGATCCTCTGGCACATCATGAAGACATACGCGCATCATGGTCACAAGGAGTTCATTCTTTGCCTCGGCTACAAGGGCGAGATGATCAAGGAATACTTCCGCAATTATCTTTGGAATACCTGCGACATCACGCTGCGCCTTGGGCGGAATTCGGATTTACAGTTCCACAATAATCACGACGAGGAAGACTGGAGTGTTACGCTCGCCGATACGGGAGAGAACGCCATGACAGCTTACCGCATCAAGCTGATCGAGAGATATCTTGGCTCAGATGAGCGGTTTCTCCTTACCTACGGCGACGGGGTGGGCGATATCGACATCAACGCCTCGGTGGCCCATCACCGTCGCACCGGAAAAACATGCACGTTAACCGCAGTGCATCCGCCCGGGCGTTTCGGCGAACTTGGTCTCGCGGTGGATTCAACAATACAGAGTTTCAATGAAAAGCCCCAGGCCGAGGGCGGCTACATCAATGGTGGCTATATGGTGTGCGAACGTTCCATCTTTGATCATTTGCCCGCGGATCCGACCATGATGCTCGAGCAGGCGCCGCTGAAAAACCTAGCCGCCGCCGGGCAGCTCGGCGCCTATTGCCACGACGGGTTTTGGCAGCCGATGGATACCTTTCAGGAAGCCTCGCTGCTAAACAAGCTCTGGTCTGAAAACCGTGCGCCGTGGAAAGTCTGGCCGACCCCCGCGGATCGCACCTAGTCTTCCTTTTTCCCTTTCATCAATACCTATGTCAACGGATGCCGCCTCACTCCGCGCAGAAATACTCAAGCTCACCCGTGCCTACTCGGCTCTTACTCACAAGGCCAACCGGCCTGGTGCTGAAGCGGCCGTCAGTTTCGCGGCGGGCGTGACGACAGTGCCTTACGCGGGCCGGGTGTTCACGGAGGATGAAGTGGAGGCGGCGGTTGCTTCTACTCTCGATTTCTGGCTGACCCTTGGAGCCGAAGGTGAGGCTTTTGAACGCGAGTTCGCGGGGTTCCTCGGCGTGAAGCATTCGTTGCTGGTCAATTCGGGTTCGTCGGCGAACCTAATCGCGGTCAGCGCGCTCACGACGCACAAACTTCTCCTGCACAAGCGGATTCAGCCCGGTGACGAAATCATCACCGCGGCGGCCGGCTTCCCAACGACCGTGGCCCCGATCATTCAGCAGGGCGCGGTGCCAGTCTTTGTCGACAACGATCCTGTGACCGGCAACGTGCGAGTCGATCAACTCGAATCTGCCTTTTCCCCCGGCAAGACCAAAGCTGTGCTCATTGCTCACACCTTGGGCAATCCGTTCGACCTCGGCGCCGTTTTAGAGTTTTGCCGGCGCCACGATCTCTGGCTGATTGAGGACAACTGCGACGCCTTGGGCTGCACCTACTCGATGCCGCGTGAACGTGCCCGGGCTCTCGGATTCACGGAGAACTCACCCGGCATCGCGCCGGATGGCGTTAACATCACTCGCTATACCGGAACTTGGGGTGATATTTCCACGCAGTCGTTCTACCCGCCGCATCATCTCACGATGGGCGAAGGAGGGGCGGTCAATATCGTCCATCGGTCACCGCTCAAAACCTACGCGGAGAGTTTTCGCGATTGGGGTCGTGACTGCTGGTGCGCCTCCGGCAAAGACAATACCTGTAACAAGCGCTTTGGCTGGCAGCTCGGCGAGCTGCCCGAAGGTTACGATCATAAATACATCTACAGTCACCTAGGCTATAATTTGAAGCCCCTCGATCCGCAGGCCGCCATCGGTCGACAACAGTTGCGCAAGCTACGCTCGTTTATCGAGGCTCGTAAGCAGAACTGGGAATACCTGCGAGCGGGCCTCGCCGGGCTGGAAGAGTTTTTCGACTTTAGCTTGCCAACCCATGCCACCGCTTGGTCGCCGTCTGGGTTTTCATGGGAGGCGAACGGCTGCCGGACCGACTGCTCATGGTTTGGCTTCATGCTGCGGGTACGCAGCACCGCGCCTTTCAGCAAGTCCGACTTCGCGCGCCATCTTGACGAGAAAAAGATCGGCAACCGTATGCTCTTTGGCGGCAATTTGGTTCGCCAGCCGGTGTTTGTGCAATTGTGCAAGGACCGACCCGAGGCGTTTCGTATCGTCGGAAACCTGGCGGGCGCCGACAGTATCATGCGTGAGGCGATTTTCGTGGGCACCTATCCCGGACTGTCGCGCGCTATGCTCGACTACGTGATCGCCATGGTGTGGGCTTTTTGCCGCCGTTGAGGCCGGGCCGATGCTAAACATGCAAGCGTCCCATCCTTTACCGAAGGCTGATCTCGATTATGTGCTGCGAGCCACTGCACCGCTTTGGGAGGAGGCACGCGGCTGCCGATTCTTTCTCACTGGCGGCACCGGCTTCTTCGGCTGCTGGCTTCTGGAAACTTTCTGTCATGCCAACCGTGAACTTGGCCTACAAGCTATGGCAGGTGTGCTCACGCGTGATTTGGAGCGCTTTAGCATCAAGGCGCCACACCTCCGCAACGCCGCGGAACTCGAATTCGTTGTCGGCGATTTCAAGGGGCTTTCAGCCGAAAATCTACGTTACGACTATGCGCTCCATGCAGCGACCGAGACAAGTCGCGATAACGCCCAAATCGACCCGCTCGCCCTGCTGGAGCGGAATATCGAAGGCACGCGCCGTTTTCTGCAATTGGTGAGAAGTGCCGGCGTTAGGAAGTTTATCTTCACAAGTTCGGGTGCGGTGTATGGCGAGCAGCCCTCCGATCTGCCGCGCATTGCCGAACACCACCGGTATGCTCCTGATCCCGTCAGCGCGCGTTCGGCTTACGGTGAGAGCAAGCGAATATCGGAACTCTTGTGTGCGCTGGAGAGCGTGCCGGGGAAGTGTGAAGGGAAGATCGCCCGCTGCTTCGCGTTCGTCGGCCCGCATCTGGCCCTCAGCGCCAATTACGCGATCGGAAATTTTCTGGGAGACGCGCTCAGAGGTGGCCCGTTGAAAATTAGTGGAGACGGCACCCCGCGCCGCTCCTATCTTTACGCGGCGGATCTAGCCGTATGGCTTTGGACACTACTGTTTCGCGGACAGTCGGGACAGGCTTACAACGTCGGAGCCGAGGAGGATTATTCGATCCTCGAGGTGGCCAGCACCGTGCGCGACGTTGTCTGCCCGAATGCTCAGATTTTGTTGGCCAAAGCTCCCGCAACCGGAATGCCGATCAGCCGGTATGTCCCCGACACTACGAAGGCGCGCGCCGAATTTAGGCTTGAGGCGCGAGTCGCTTTGGTGGACGCACTTGGTCGAACCGCTGCCTGGCATCGCCACTCCTGAATTTATCCTGAAATCTCTTCTATGGTCAAACTCTCCGACTACGTAATGAATCTCCTCGCGGCGCGCGGGGTGAATACTTTTTTCACGGTCTCTGGTGGCGGCATCATGCACCTGCTCGACTCGATGGGGTCGCACAAAGGCATCAAGTATTACTGTAATTATCACGAACAAGCCTGCGCCATCGCTGCCGAAGGTTGGGCCCGCGTCGCCAATCGGCCAGCCGGTTGCCTCGTCACGCTTGGCCCTGGAGCAGTCAATGCAATCGCCGGCGTGGTGGGAGCGTGGTTCGACTCGGTGCCGATGTTTGTGCTTACTGGTCAAGTGCGGCGAGACCTGATTGCCGATTACAGTAAGGTCCGCCAAATGGGGCCGCAGGAAGGGCGCACCGTGGCCATCGCAACCCCGGTCACCAAATATGCCAAGACGGTGATGGACCCACTGACCATCCGCTACGAGGTGGAGAAGGCGCTATATCTATCTGTCAGCGGCCGGCCTGGCCCGGTGCTCGTCGATATCCCGCTTGATGTTCAGGCCGCGCAGATCGACGAAACCCAATTGAAGGGCTTTGATCCCGCGGAGTTGGGGGAACCCTGGAACCACGCGGCGATGATGCAGGGTGTGACGCAGGCGCTTGAATGGCTGCTGGCGGCCCGTCGCCCTGTGCTGGTTGGCGGCACGGGCATTCGCATGGGGGGCGCATACGAGCTGTTCTTGGAGCTGGCCGAGACGCTCAGGCTCCCCGTGGTCCTGCCCTACACCGCGAAGGATCTAATTCCGGAAGCCCATCCGCTGAACTTCGGCATCTTCGGCACGGCCGGTCAGCGGCGGGCCAACTTCACGGTGCAAAACTCCGATCTCGTGCTGAGCTGCGCGTCGGGCTTTTCCCTGAGCAAGGTCGGGTTCAACTTCAAAGGCTTCGCGCCCAAGGCGAGGAAAATCATGGTCGATATCGACGCCGGGCAGCTGCATCACCAAGTTATCAAGCCGGACCTCGCGGTGCTCGCGGACGTCAAGGCGTTTCTCCAGGAGTTGCTGCGCCAGGCCGGGGGCCGGGCCTTGAGTCCTTCGCACAAGTGGCTGCCGGCCTGCCGCCGCTGGCGCGAACGTTATCCGATCATACTGCCGGAATACTTCGATGACCAGAAGCACGTGAACAGCTACGTCTTCATGGACCGGTTGGCCGACCGATTGAATGAGGGTGATGTCTTCGTGGCGGGCAACGGGCTCGATTGCGTGACCTATTATCAGTCTTACAAGGTGAAGGCGGGGCAGCGCTCGATGATCAGCAACAATTGGGGGTCCATGGGTTGGGACTTGCCGTTGTCGATCGGCGCCTGTCTCGGCCACGGGCGCCGGCCTACCATCTGCATGACCGGTGATGGCAGCATTCAGCTAAACATCCAGGAATTGCTCTTCCTGCAGTTCCATCAGCTGCCTTTGAAGATCTTTATCTTCAATAACCGGGGTTACTCCAGCATTCGCGCGACGCAGAATGCCTTCTTCAAGGGACGTTTTGTGGGGGCTGATCCGGCGTCCGGAGTCGGGAGCCCGAATTTCGAAAAACTCGCCCATGCCTACAACATCGCCTATTTCAAAATAAATACGAATGCCGAGTTGGACTCGGTGATCCCGGCCGCCCTCGCGACGACCGGTCCGGCGATCTGCGAAGTCAACCTCGCAGTGGAGCAAGGCATCACGCCCAAGGCCTCAGCCTTTACGCGGCCGGACGGCACGATTGAATCCCGTCCGCTTGAAGACATGGCTCCATTTCTCTCCCGAGAAGAAGTCTTTGAGAACATGCACCTCTTTGATGATGAGAACTGAGGATAGCGTCCGGACCAAGGGGCCCGGTTGAGCCCGCTTCCGCTCAGCTTCCTGCCCGGGGCCTGCGGTCTTGCCGGCCGCGATCCGATCACGCTAATCTAAGCTCACTACATGAAATCGTTCCGCATCAACAACCGGTCAATTGGAGCAGGCCATTCCGTATTCGTCATCGCAGAGGCGGGCGTGAATCACAACGGCGATTTGGGCATGGCGCGCCAGTTGGTCGAGATGGCGGTTCAGGCGGGGGCGGATGCGGTGAAGTTCCAGACGTTTCAAGCCGACACGCTCGCAAGTCGCTTTGCTCCCAAGGCGGCTTACCAAAGAAGTGCCGGCAAAGCCGGAGAATCCCAACGGGACATGCTGAGGCGGCTCGAGCTTTCCCCGAAGGACCACCGGCATCTGATGGCTTTGTGCGAGAAACGCGGGATCTTATTCTTGTCCTCCCCGTTTGATGAGGCGAGCGCCGACCTGCTGAAAGGGATGGGGGTTGCCGCGCTGAAGATCCCTTCGGGGGAGATAACGAATCTGCCCTTTCTGTCGCATGTCGCGGCGATGAAATTACCGCTGATCATTTCAACCGGCATGGCGAACATGAAC
Source organism: uncultured Opitutia bacterium (assembly GCA_903840415.1). Taxonomy (GTDB): domain Bacteria; phylum Verrucomicrobiota; class Verrucomicrobiia; order Opitutales; family Opitutaceae; genus CAITWF01. The sequence goes on from CAIMFY010000009.1 coordinate 11,006, forward strand.
GAGGTCCGGAATGCAATGCGCGTGGTGCGCCGGACCGCGATGGGGCCAGTCGCCCTGCTGCATTGCGTGAGTGCCTACCCGGCCCTGGCGAAGGACTGCAATCTCCGGGTCATGGCCACCCTATGCAACCAGTTCAACGTGCCGGTCGGCTTCTCGGATCATACCCTTGGTTCGGAGGTTTCGTGGGCGGCCGTGGCGCTTGGGGCCGCCGTGATCGAGAAACACTTTACTTTGGATAAGTCCTTGCCCGGGCCAGATCACAAGGCGTCGCTGTCGCCTAGAGAGCTCCACAATTTTGTCCGGGGAATCAGGACAATTGAGTCGGCGTTGGGTGACGGCCGCAAAGTGCCGGTGGCGGCCGAGAGGGAAACCGCCATGGTTGCTCGAAAGAGTCTGGTGGCGGTGGCCGACTTGCCGGCCGGGACACGAGTAGCCCCGAGTATGTTCATCGCGCGGCGTCCTGGCAATGGCATCCCGCCAGCGCATCTTGAGCGGGTGATCGGTCGCCGGTTGCGGACCGACATCAGGTCCGAACAGTTGTTGGCATGGGGGATGTTGAAGTGAGGCGCATCGGAGTGGTCACGGTCGGACGATCGGATTTCGGGCTCTATCTACCCCTGCTGCGTCGACTGGGTGCGCACCGGGATGTGGCGCTGAAGCTGTTTGTCTCCGGCGCTCACTTGTTGCGGACCGAAGGACAGGTCGCCCGTCAAGTGGAGGAAAGCGGTTATCTGGACTACGTGGCGGTGAAGATGCTGGTGCGGGCGGACGATCCCACTGGCATAGGTGTCTCCATGGGCCGGGGAGTGTCCGCCTTTTCCCGGGCTTACTACCAATGGCGTCCCGACATCCTAGTGGTGCTGGGTGACCGGTTTGAAATGCATGCGGCCGCCTTGGCGGCGTTGCCGCATAATATCCCGGTCGCGCATATCCATGGTGGTGAAATCACCGAGGGGGCGATCGACGACTGTCTGCGTCATTCCATAACGAAACTAAGCCATTTGCACTTCGCTTCGACCCGACAATATGCGCGGCGCATAAGGCAGATGGGCGAGGAACACTGGCGCGTCAAGGCAGTCGGGGCGATCGGATTGGACAATCTCGGCCAGATCAGGGTCCCTGACCGGCAGGAACTGGGGAGCCGGCTGAATTGGTCGTTACCTCCGGAATTTCTGCTTGTAACTTATCATCCTGTCACGCTCGAAGCGGAATGGGTTTCTGTGCAGGGGCGGCAATTGCTTGAAGCCTTGCGGCGAAGCAAGCTGCCGATTCTGTTCACCGCGCCTAATGCCGATACCCACGGGCGGCGCTTGAGCCGGCTGATCCAGCACTATGTGAAAGCGAATCCGGACTGCATCTACGTGGAGAACTTGGGGACAGAAAATTACTTCGCGGCCATGGCCGCCGCTGCCGCCATGGTTGGAAATTCCTCCAGCGGAATCCTCGAAGCCGCCTCTTTCCGGCTACCGGTGGTCAATATTGGTTTGCGCCAGGCAGGCCGGCTGCGACCCGCCAACGTCATCGATTGCGGCTATGGTGTCGAAGAGATCATGTGCGCGCTGCGTCAGGCGAGGTCAGCGGAGTTTAAACGCCGGATCCGGCGGTGCCGAAATCCCTACTACGCGGGCGGCGCGGCTGAGCACATCGTAAACACGATCCGGACGGTCCCATTGGGCCGCAGCCTGATCTGGAAGAAATTTTGTGACCTTCCGGGGGCGATCTAAGCATGAAGAATCTAATCAAGATAGTGGGCCTAGGGGCGGGCGGTCATGCCAAGGTTGTGCTCGACATCGTGCGGCAGCACGAGGCGGAGTTTGAATTGGTCGGTCTGCTCGACCCGGTCGTGACAAAGCATGGCCGTGAGTGGAACGGCGCGAAGATTTTGGGTTCGGATGCGCTCTTGCCGGAGCTGGTCCGTGACGGCGTCACGGGGTTTTTCGTCGGATTGGGCTCGGCCGGCGATGTGCACACTAGGCGGAAGGTGTTCGAGGCGGGAATCCAGGCCGGATTGACTCCGGTGAATCTGGTCCACACGGCGGCCAGCCTCGCGTCATCGGTCGAACTGGGTCGTGGCGTCTGCGTGATGGCCGGGGCCTTAATCAACGCGGAAGCAAGGCTGGGGGACAATGTGTGCATCAACACCGGGGCGATCGTTGAACATGAATGCGTGGTGGCCGCTCATGGCTATGTCGCCCCGGGTGCAGTGCTCGCTGGGGGCGTTCGAGTCGGAGAGCAAGCGTTTATCGGATTGCGCTCAGCAATCAAACAGGGTTTGCAGATTGGACCTAGGGCTGTGGTTGGCGCCGGTGCCGTGGTATTGGATCATGTGCCGGCGGACACCATTGTCGTTGGCATGCCAGCAAAAATATTGTCACGACATGATCAACCTTAAGGAATTATGTGTTACGCCGGCCTCGCCCATTCGCGCCGCGGTTACAGCAATTGACTGTAGCCAACGCTGGGGCGTCGCGCTGGTCGTCGATGAGCAGGAGCGTTTCCTAAATACCATCACGGATGGCGACGTCCGGCGGGGTCTATTGGCCGGTTTGAATCTGGATGCCGCGGTGCAGATGCTTTTGGAAATCAAAGCGCGCATGCCGCGTCCATGGGCGGTCGTGGCTCAAGAGGGCTCCGTCCGGGAGGATTGGGTGGCCCTGATGCAGAAACACGCTGTCCGGCAAATGCCGATTGTCGATCGCGATGGACGGGTGCAGAATATCGTGGCGCTGCACGAGCTACTGGATAAATCAGAATCACGGCAGCCCATCTCTGCTGTGGTGATGGCCGGCGGCTTCGGAAAGCGGCTTTATCCCCTGACGGATAATCTACCGAAGCCCATGCTGCCGGTCCACGGCCGGCCATTATTGGAGATGGTGGTGGAGAGACTGGGACGATCCGGCATCAAGGACATACAAGTCGCCACGCACTTCAAGCCCGAGGTCATTGTTGACCATTTTGGTGATGGAAAGAGCTTTGGAGTAAATATCAACTACGTGCACGAGGAAACGCCATTGGGCACTGCGGGAGCCCTGAGTCTGATTACCCGGCCGACGACGGATATTTTGGTGATCAATGGTGATATCTTGACCCAGCTAGCGTTTGAGAAAATGCATTGTTTCCACCGGCAGCAGCTAGCCCAAATGACGATGGCCGTGCGTTCGTATGAGCATGTCGTTCCCTTTGGGGTGGTTGAGATCGAAAATACTCGCATCATCGGCTTGGTCGAGAAACCGAGTCAGTCTTGGTTGGTCAACGCGGGCATTTACATCCTCTCCCCAGAGATTTTCGATCATGTGGTCCCTCGTGAGCGCTTGGACATGCCCGACTTGGTCGGTCGGATGCTGCGGAATGGCAATCGAGTGGCCAGTTTCCCGATCAGGGAAAAGTGGATCGATATCGGCCGACACAGTGACTATGAAATGGCCAATAGGGAAATGCTGTAGTAGGGCGTGGGGTGGACGCTATCCCGGGGAATATCCTGCAAGCGGACGAAGTACAAATACCGTATGAACCAAGGCGAAAAGAAAGCCTTGGATCGATTGGCCAACGGGCGGAATTAATTCTTGGCGATTGAGCAAAGTAGCCTTGCAATGAGACTTGGCCGTGGCAGACGTTTAAAATAATTTTTTGATTTCAATGCATGTATACTCACCGCCGTCCAACGAAATGGGATTCTCCAATCCGCACCTCCCAGTGGTTTGCATCCAGGGAATCGGGTTTGTGGGGAGTGCGATGGCCATTGCGGTCGCTAGTGCGCGAAATCCGGAGGGCAATCCCTGCTTCAATGTAATTGCAGTCGACTTGGATTCACTCGCCGGGCGCAGGCGGGCCGCCGAGCTTTCGAGCGGGGTTTTAAGCTCGAATAGCACAGACAAGAAAATGAACCAGGCTCATCAGGCGGCTCTCGCGAATGGTAATCTGAAAACCTCGGTGGATCCGCGGGTTTACCGCCATGCCTCGGTGGTTATCGTGAATGTTAATCTCGATGTGGATTTTTCCAAGTCTACGCCCGCCTGCAGTTTCGATTCGCTTGAGCGGGCGATCGGGGTCTTGGGTGACGAGGTCGCCAGCGGTGCCCTCATTATTGTCGAGACGACCGTGCCCCCAGGAACTACGGAAAAGATAATTGCCCCCATCCTGTGTGAGAAGCTCAAACAGCGTGGCATCCCGGCCTCCGCAGTCTTGCTGGCCCACTCCTACGAGCGTGTCATGCCGGGAGTGGCCTATCTGGATTCAATCATCAATTTCTGGCGAGTATATGCAGGCCAGACCGAAGAGGCGGCGCAAGCCTGCGAGGCTTTTCTCCGTCAGATCATCGACACCAAGAGGTTCCCGCTGACCCGCGTTGCGACCACGAAGGCGAGTGAGATGGGCAAGATCATGGAAAACAGTTACCGGGCGACAACCATTGCCTTTGTTGAGGAATGGTCGCGCATGGCGGAACGGATCGGGGTCGATCTATTCCCGCTAATTGATGCGATCCGGATGCGACCTACGCATTCCAATTTCCGGCAGCCAGGATTCGGGGTCGGCGGGTATTGCCTGACGAAAGATCCTTTATTCGGCGGTATCGCCGCGCGGGAGTTGTTCAATCTTCCTGAACTGACATTCCCGATTTCCGAACTAGCGGTTACAATCAATCAGCGCATGCCTTTGGAGACCCTGAACCTCATCCGGAAGGCACTGGCAGGCTCGGTGGCTGGGAGGAGTATCTTGGTGCTGGGGGTCAGTTATCGGTCTGATGTCGGAGACACGCGCTATGCCCCGGCGGAAATATTCGTGCGCCAAGCCCAGGCGGAGCGTGCCGTAGTCACTTGCTACGATCCGCTGGTCGCGCGATGGGCCGAATTCGACATGGATTTGCCGAAGGTTCTGCCTGCGCCGGGGACCTTTGACGTCATCGTCTTCACCAGCAACCACAGTGAGTTTACTGATCTCGATTTGGCTTCGTGGCTCGCGGAATCTAGGCCCCTGCTGGTCGATGCCAACCGCGTCTTCTCAGATCACCAGCTTGAGGAAATCAAGCGCCTGGGACTACCGTTCCGCTCCATCGGTCGCGGACTTAACTCATGAGAATACTAATCACTGGCGGGGCTGGCTTCATCGGCCTCAATCTTGCACGAGATTTTGGCGCGCGCGGACATTCGGTGACCTTGCTCGACAGTTTTGCCCGGGGCGAGCACGATCTCGAAGTGAAGGCGTTCCTCGCCAGCGGCGATCACTGCTTGCTCGAGGTGGATCTGCTGGCGCCGCAGGCGCTCTCCGGATTGCCGGTGAATTTCGACATCATCTGCCATCTGGCCGCCATCGTCGGGGTGGCGAAGGTCCGCCACGATCCGATGGCTGTCCTGCGGGATAACATTGCCATGAACCTTGAGGTCTTGCGCTTCGCCCGGTTGCAGACTAGCCTCCAGCGGCTAGTGTTCGCTTCTACCAGCGAGGTCTACGCGGGCACTCTGGAAAAGTTCTCTATGGATTTCCCGACACCTGAATCCACGTCGCTGGCCTTGCCATGCTTGTCAGCATCGCGCACCTCATACATGCTTTCCAAGATCTATGGCGAAGCTTTGTCGCATCATTGCGGGGTGCCTTTCACCATCGTCCGCCCGCACAACATCTACGGGCCGCGGATGGGCATGAGTCATGTGGTGCCGCAGGTCATGCAGCGTATCTGGCAGTGCCCTCCTGGCGACGCGATCGTCGTGTATTCGCCGGAGCATTTGCGCACGTTCTGTTACGTGGAGGATGCCGTCCGCCTGATCGCCGCCGCGGCCGAATCTCCGGGCTGTGCGGGTGCCACGCTCAACATCGGCAACACAAGCCCGGAGATCAGTATGAGGGAACTCACGCGTCTGATCGCCGGCGTGATGGGTCGGACTATTGACCTCACCGATGGTCCGGTTACGCCCGGTTCGCCCAGCCGGCGGCAACCCAGTATTGAGGCGGTGTGCCGTCTGACCGGGCAGACGCCGCGGGTCTCTCTGGCGGATGGCCTGCAGTACACATACAGTTGGTATCGCGAGCATAAATTCACGGTCCACAATCTCCCGACCAAGTCATGATACCGATCGCGATACCCAATCTTTGCGGCAACGAGGGCCGATATCTGCAGGAATGCGTCACAACCGGATTTGTCTCCTCCGTGGGTCCGTTTGTGGGCCGCTTCGAGAAAATGGTAGCAGTCTCTGCCGGAACGCCCGATGCGGTTGCGACTTCCGCGGGAACGACCGGATTGCATCTCGCCTTGATCTGCGCCGGGGTGTTGCCCGGCGATCTTGTTATCACGACGGCCTTTTCGTTCATCGCCACGGCGAATGCCATTGCGCATTGCGGCGCCTCTCCTTGGTTTTTTGACATCAACGGAAGTGATTGGTGTCTGGATGCCGGGTTGTTGACCAAGACCCTGCGAGACGAAACCGTTACCACTGCGAAAGGATTGCGACACAAGGCGACCGGGCGTCGGGTGGCCGCCTTGATGCCCGTTTATACCAATGGCTATATCCCCAGAGGATTTCGCTCAATCGCCGATGAGTTTCAGCTGCCGCTCGTAGCGGATGCGGCGCCCGCCATTGGCTCCATGTGGGAGGATAAGGGCGTGGGCGCCTTTGCCGATTTGACCGTGTTTTCATTTAACGGAAATAAGACAGTGACCACAGGTGGCGGCGGGGCCGTGGTCAGCAACGACCCGGTCCTGCTTGCCCGAGCCAGACACCTTTCTAGCACAGCCCGGGTCGGCGCTGATTACGATCACGATGCAGTCGGCTACAATTACCGGATGACCAATATTGAGGCAGCCATTGGGTGTGCACAGTTGGAGAATCTTTCCCGTTTCATTGCAGCCAAGCGCCACATCCGGGAGGCCTATAACAAAGTACTTGTCCACCATCCCGGAGTCACGCTTTTTCCCGATGCTCCGGATAAGGGGAACGCCTGCTGGTTTTCAGGATTTGTGCTGCCCGAAGACGGACGCATTCCCTTCGAACCGTTTGCCCGAAAGCTCAACGCTGAAGGAGTGCAATGCCGCGCTTTTTGGAAACCCTTGCATATGCAACGACCATTTGTCGAGTGCCTCAAGACGCAAATGATTGTCTGCGAATCGCTCTGGCGGCGTATAGTGGTACTGCCGTCATCATCGCATTTGGGAGAGGAAGAACAAATGTTTGTAATTCGAACGGTTAAGTGTGCGCTGGAATATAGCTTGGTGGATTAGGCCGCTTGTCTGAAGTGGTTCCATTATTGAATTGGGGGGAGGATGCATCTTAGATGTCGTGGAAGGCTGCAATCCGCAGAACAGGTGCTCGGCTAAGAACAAAATTGGATTACATTACAGTTATTCGTAAGCCCAACGTTGGTCGAATAATATTGAGATTCAAATACTTCAAATTCTAATTTCGCGTGTCGTTTACTCCCAACCTTTTTTATGAACAGCAAACTTATTTCTGTTGTAGCAGGCTGCTTTAACGAAGAGGCAAATCTTCGGGAGTTCTATCAGAGGGTGGTTGCCGTGTTCACCCAATTGCCCGGTTATGATTTTGAGTTAATTGTAGCAGACAACGATTCGCAAGATCGCAGTAGAGAGATACTTCGTGAACTTGGCGGCGAAGATCGGCGTGTAAAAGCAATTTTCAATGCCCGCAATTTTGGCCCGGAACGGTCAGGTATGAACGCGATATTGCAGGCCTCGGGATTGGCCGTAGTATGCCTCGCGTCTGATTTGCAGAATCCCCCGGAGATGATCGCGAGATTTGTGCGCGAGTGGGAAAAAGGGCATAAGATTGTTGGAGCCGTTAAGACCAAAACAGAGGATAGCTGGGAGTTACGACTACTTCGCAAAATCTACTATGACGTGGTGGCGCGAATGTCATATGCTACACCATTAAAAAATTTTACTGGTTTTGGGTTATATGATCGGCAAGTGATCGAGCAATTTCGACGTTTGACTGACACTGATCCGTTTTTCCGAGGCGCCATTGCAGAGATGGGATATAAAATTCACAGAGTCTACTTTGAGCAGCCGCCGCGAAAGGGCGGTCGAAGCAGTTATAATTTGCTCCGACTCATTGACCACGGCATCCTTGGATTGATCAGTCAGAGTAAGGTGCCGCTGCGGCTTGCTACATTGAGCGGTTTTGCGTGTTCTGTTATTTCCTTTCTAATTGGCTCGTGGTATCTACTATTAAAGATGATACACTGGAATGAGTTTAATTTGGGTATGGCGCCGATCGCGGTCGGCTTGTTTATGCTTGCTTCGGTCCAACTATTTTTCGTCGGAGTATTGGGTGAGTACATCGGGGCAATCTTTACAAAGGTTTCCAGCCGGCCGCTCGTGATTGAAGAGGAACGAATAAATCTCTGAAACTCAATTAGGGCGTTTTCAAACCCATGTCCAACCGAGCAATCGCGGTAGCCCTTCAGGCGATTGTGTCCGTCAGTCTGATCGTATGGCTATTGATGAAATTTGACCTGACCCATACGCTCCAGGTCGTCCGGGCAGCACAGGTCGGTTATGTGATGGTGGGGTTCACTTGCGCGCTGCTCTTGATAATGGTAATGGCGGAGCGGTTCTCCACCATACTGGACAAAGGAGGCATGGGACTCTCGTGGCGACAGGTGCTGATGCTCTCGTGGGTTGGTCAGTTCTGGAATATATTCTTGCCGGGCAGCACGGGTGGCGACCTCTATCGGCTTGGCGCCCTTTGGTCCGCTTATCCTTCGCGCAAGGCGGATGCATTATGGGCGGTATTCTCCGACCGGTTGGTGGCTACTGTGGTCTTGGCGGTTATTGCGGGGATGGGACTCTTTTTTGTGCCCCTCGGTGGCCTGCAGGAGATTCTGGCGGGGAGACATCTTGGCTCAGTGGTCCGATATATGGGTTGGGCGCTGCTATTGTTCGCAGCTATCACCGTAGCTGTGCCTGTGTCGCGCCGGTTGGCGCAGAACGTGATAGAGCGCCTGACACGGCAGGTCATGTGCGCCCGGGTCTTCTTGTGGCCGGACAGAAAGCTTGCGCGGACCTGCGCTTGGAGCTTAATCGGCCACGGACTTAATTTGACCGTGTTTTTTTGCTATGCGAGGTGCGTTGGGTTGCCCATAAGCTTCTTTCAAGTATGCGTTTTCTTCCCATTGGTGATGTTGCTTCTAATCTTGCCGATTTCAATCAATGGGCATGGCGTAAGAGAAGTACTACTCGTTACGTTTCTGCACTCGTTCAGTATAGTTCCAGCCCAAGGGGGCGCACTGACCGAGACCGTGCTGGCTCTATCAATTGTAGGAATCTCGTCAGATCTGCTGTTGGGGCTGGCTGGAGGTATAATCTATATCGCCACTCAATGGAAGCGCGCGACGGCTGTCGGTGTGGGCGGCTAAGGTTCGCTGATCGGTGACCATCTCCCCATGACCTCACCCGAGAATCAACCGACTGACCGAACGGCGTTCTGGTGGATATTGATCGTCTGCGTCGTCGCGCATGGACTGCTACCATTGTCTACTGTGGTCATCAGCGACGACTGGTTCACGTTACTTTCTTATAAGACGGCATCTTTCGCGGCGGCGTGGCGCGGGGCCGTGTTCTTGAGCATGCCGCTCACCGTGATCCAAACCGTGCCGTTCTTTTTGGTTGGCGACAATATGTTCCTGTTGCGCGGATTCAATTTCTTGGTGATCCTAGGCTTGGGTCAGATGCTCTTCCTGTTACTTTCACGACTGCGCCCGGCGGCTCGGCAAGACGCTGTCTGGATCTCGCTTTTCACGGTAGCATTTCCGGGTTATTTGGTTCACTTCATGGTGAGCTTCCTGTTTTACCCGCTCGGCCTGTTGCTCTTCGTTTCTGCCCTTTGGATAGTGTTGGTAGCCGAGGATGAGCCGCGCACTGATTACCGCCGGGTGCTTTTTGCCGCCGCGGCGTGCATGGTCTTCTATAGCTTTCATTTCGGGGCCCTATTGGTCTTTTATACCATCTTTATCGTTGCGCACGTGCAATATCGTCTGCGCCGGCTCAATCTCGGTCTGCTGGGCGAGTTCAAAGCGTACCTGACCGGGCGATATTTGTTTCTATTGCTTCCGTTTTGGTTCTGGGGATTACGGTTAGTCTTCGGCATTATTATGACGACGTCGACTGAATACAACCAGCCGAGTCTGTCGTGGCCAAAAATTATGGCCGGATTGCTCGGATTTGTCGCAAGCTATCGAGCTATCTTCGCAGGCCTGTTCGCTTCCGCTTGGTTTTTTGCGTCGGTTGTTGTATTGCTTGCCATCGCTATGCTGCGGAGAAAGGACCCGGTTCCGATACGCGCGAGTTGGCGGGATCATTGTGCGGTGGCGATCGCACTGTTGGCCTTGTTTTGCGGAATCCTGCCCTTTGTGATGGTGGGCAAATCACCTTTGCTGGGCCCGATTGATCCGAAGAGTCTGAGTGCGTTTGATATGGCGAATCAGCAGGTTCTTGTGGTGATTGACGCTAGGATGCACCTCTTCCTCGGGCTGGCGGCGGGGATTATACTGGTGTCGCTCGGTCGCATCGTCGCGGCCGCCGTGCATTGGCGTACCGGATTATACAACGCCTTGCTGGGAGCTGCCCTGACATCCTGCGTCATTAGTACAATAAATAACTATATCCACGTCGAGGGATCTGCGATTACAATGGCGGGAGTGCGGGAACGCCTGCGAGAGCATCCTGAGTTGAGGCAGGCCGGTGTAATCGGGGTGGTGGATCGCATCGATAACATCAGCACGACTTGGGATTCTTGGGCCCTGTTTCTGGAAACTGTTTGGGGTGATCGTAAGCATAGTGGCGTGCCGGAAAAATGGTATGGCCGACAGGCAAACGCGCAATTATGCTACAACCCCGAGACTGTAATAAACAAGCTGCTGTATGGCGGTGCTTGGTATCAATTCCTAACTAAGCCGGATGCGTCGGCGACGCAGTCAACGGTTATTGTCTCGCACGGTCCCGGATACTATGCGTATGCCGATTGGAAGGCCGTTCTTTTGTACCAATTCTACCGACTGCTAGAGCCGCAACGGTTGAGTGAATACGTTAAGGAATTTGCCTGCATTACGATTGTCCCGAAGATTGATCTGTCGCGCGGGATTGCGCAAGGTAGCATTGGGTCCGGCTGGCCGGAATTGGCGCGCGTGACCAACGAAGTTTCGGGTCCAGCCTATCTGCAGGTGAACGACGGAAAAATGGGCGATGGTGCCAATAGGGGAGCCGAGGTGTACAAGTGCTTGACGCGAACTGAGGGCGGGGGCCAGTATGTCCTACTGGACGTCGAGCAACCAAGCAATGTGCGGGATTTGTCGCATATTGCAGTATCCGACTCGTCTGGGAAGTTACTTCCTACTCTAACTGTGCAACGCCGCGAAGGGATTGCCGTTCTCGGCCTGCTGGAAACTCAGACCATTGAGGTGCGGCTGAAATACTTTGATGGAATCGAGTGGCTCGAACCACATTGGCGAATTCACCGCGCCAGACAACAGCCATTGAATCAGGCCGGAGGTTTTTGCCTCCTCCCGCAGCCCTATTTGAACCCGCAAAGCGTCGATCCAGTGAGTTATTCGGGCGTGATGGATCTTGACGAGCAAGTTATGCCGGAACTGCTTTGGGCCGATGGCCCGAAGGCGCATCGCTTGCTCGTTTCAAAGACCAACGGAGGGCTGTTTTTCAACCCCGAGAGGGTGGGGCAGACCATGTCGTCGGATTCAATCAATGTCCGGGCCGACCGGCAGACGTACGTTCGGATCGATTGGGGCGACGTTAAGGCCTTGCAGAATCCTGCGGTAATCCAGGCCATTGCCGCCAATGGTCATCGTTTACTCGATTTCGTCCCGCCATCGACGGGGGGGATTCGCATTTACGTAGTGCCACCCGAGAACGATACAGAGCGCGTTTGGCTGCGCGTCAGCAATCGCGAAGCAAGGCCTGCAATCCTTCCGCGGCGAATAACGATGATCGTAGCTGAAGGTGTCTCTGCGCTTACGGTGCCCATCGAGAATTTATTTGCTTTTACAAATCCAGTGGCGGCCATTGACCAATAACAGACGCCTGTGTAGTTTACCCAAGAACTCGAGTGATTAACATACTCCAAGCTATTTATCGAATGCGGAAGATGCTGGTTCCAATTATCATCGTTGGAATCAGCATTGGTTTCCTGTTCATCATATGGCGGTTTAGCGACACGCCTTCCAAGTCTCTCGAGTCCATGCAGGTGGCCATGAACCACCAATATGACCGCTTCCAGGGTCGACTTGCGGCGTCCACCGATGAGGTAGTCCAATTTCAGCGGCGCACGCTACAAGCCGAACAACTCCGCCGGGCCCTCACCGAGCAATTCGAACGTTCTCAGCGTGAACTCGTCGAAACGCAGCGTGCGCTCCAGGGCGCCAACGTGACCCTGCTTGCCACGCAGGAAGCTCTGCGCTGGGTGCAGGAGGACTACGAGCGACTGAGCATCGCGAAGTCGGCCAAAGCTGTGGAGCCCTCAGCCGAACCTGAACCTGTACCCGTGTCGGATGCGCGCGAAGAAGATACCGTATTTACGGAGAAACTTCAGGCGCTTGAAAAACTGCGTCAGGACAACCTTAAGATTGAGCAAGCGGGGGATAGATGTATGGAGTATTTTGAACGCCTGTGGTCGGATTACACGGCGACGGGTAGCGCTTTGATGCTTGCCCGCAGCCGACTGGCTAAGAATCGTGCAGGGCGACCCGAGTTGATCGGGGCTCCGGCGTCGACGGATCGCCAGCCAGAGTTGGGACACGCGGTGTCTGTCGGCGGGAAGGAGCAGGATATGGTGCCGCAGATTTCGCGGGCGCTGCTGCATTTCTGGATCGCGGAGCGGCTAAATGTGCGTTCCGCGGAGATGATCGCTCTCCAGCGCCGCGTTACAAAGATAAACCAGGCGATCGAGGAGATTCAGCGCGACTTAATCGCCCGTCAGAAGACGGTGGCACAAGTGGAAGCGGAGGAATCGGAACGCGCCAATAAGCCATGAATCCGGCAGGGCTTCCTGCACCCCGGCATCTCGATTCTGCGCGCACCGCAGAAAAGGCGCGCCAGGTCCGGAGCGCACTCGCGCTCGTCGTCCTTGTCGTCGTCCTGTTCGGCTTGCGGATTGCCGCACCGAAGTCGTTCGCGGAAATCCGCCTGGCGGACCTCCAGCGCATTCGGACATCACTGGAAGCCTATCGACGTGACCATGGTGCCTATCCGGGCGCCATGTTCTCCTCCGCATGGGTCACCGGCCACCATCGGGCCGATTGGATTCCGGGACTGGTTCCGAAATACCTCTCGTCCCTGCCGGAGGACCCGCGGGGCACGCATGAATCCGCGCAACAATACCTCTAGAGTTCCGATGGCAAGGACTACAAAATCATCGCGCATGGCCCGGAGGATTTTGCCATCGTGACCTCGAGTCAGCCCGCGCTGACTGATCCGCGACGTCCAACATGGGCTTACGGTTACTGGACCCAGGCAGCACGCGAATGGTAGATGCTCCCCAAGTTCGTTACGTCGCGTTGGATTGGCTGCGCTACTTCGCGGTGTTGATGGTTTGTCTCAATCACGCGTCGACGACCCTCCTGCGTTTGCCGATTCCGCTCTTCGGCCCGGCGGTTTACGTTGAGCCCGCGCGGGCGGGTATCGCATTCTTATTTCTCTCCAGCGGCTTTATGCTCCACCTGCGATACGCGGAGACGCTCGTTTGGGGCCAGGCGGGCGTGGGAGGCCTAGCGCGTTTTGCCGCCCGGCGTGTCTGGATACTCCTTCCCCCTGTAGTGCTGCTCCTGGCCATCGATTTGGCGGCCGGGCCGAACAATCCCGACACTTATCGCGGACCGGCGGCGGTCGCGTTGCCGGCTTTCCTGTCTCTCACTCAAACGTGGACCTACCACTGGCTGGGCAACGCGTCCGCCGTCTTCCCTTTCGACTCCTCCAATCTGGCGTGGCTGGCAAGCGATCTGTTTTTCCTTTCACTGGTCTACTTGGCGTTGCGTCCGATTGTTGGGGGATTCGGTGCCCGCAGCGCATGGGGAGCGGTCGCGGCGGTGCTCGCGGTGCACGCGGCGCTGCTGGTCTGGTTTCGAGATCATGCGTCTGACGTGGCCCGGTTCGGGGCGGATCATTTTGGCCCGCGCGCCTCGGCGGCGCAGTCGCCGGCCGACTTCACATTCGCGTGGTGGCTGACATTTTATTCGCCCTATGTGCGACTGTTCGAGTTCGTAGCGGGAATGTGTGTCGCCCAGGCGTGCCGTCGGAAGGTGGGGCGTCCGGAGTTGCGCCGCGTGGCGGCCGTGTTAGCGGGCAGCGCAATCGCGTTGGTTGGTGTCGTCGCGTTGTGGGCAAGCGCCGCGCTCACCACTCGAAGCTACGATCTCCTGTGCCTAGGACTGTTGCTGGCGGGTTGGGGGGTGGGGGCGCGTGCGGCTCGCCCGGGACTTTGGGCGACGCTGCCGCTGTCGGCCTATATATTGTGGCTGTGGCATCTGCCTTGGTTCAATGCGTATCGTTTGCCAGATTTGGCCACAGTCACGGCGCGTGATGTGTGGTTCATCGGCGCCCGATTTGCTATCATGGTCTCATTTGTAATCCTCACGAGCCACGGCCTGTGGTGGCTGCAGCGGCGGAGCGAACCCGACTGGCTTCGTCCACTCGGCCGGAATGGGGATGTCCCATGAAGAAAATTCCACGAACCGACATACCTTCGCTCACCGGACTGCGCTTCTTCGCCGCTGGGTGCATTGTGTTGAATCACCTGTTACTCAGCATCGCCCCCGCGTCTGTGTTCCCGTGGACCGCCGGCGGCCTCGCGGCTTGCGGCATACTCGGGATGAACCTGTTTTTCGTGCTCAGCGGATTCATCATTCACTACAACTACTGTGCTAGCCTCGAGCGTTTCTCACTGGCGAACTTCTATGCATTCATCTCCGCACGAATTGCGCGACTGTATCCGCTGCTTGTCGTGTTTATCGCGTTCGAGTTTTTCACGGAAGAATATATCTGGCGTGCCGCTCCGGCCACCGCGAACGCTCATCTGCGGGCGCTACCGGCGTTCCTAACGTTCAGTCAGACGTGGTTCTATAAGCGTTTGGATTCCTCGCTGTCGCTGGCATATGCATTCCAGAACGCGAGCATCACTTGGTCCATTAGCACGGAGTTCCTGATGTATCTGTTCTATCCGGTGCTGCTGCACTCGCTGCTACGGCCAAGCGAAATGGTGCGCACGCGGGTCGCGAAACTGATCGCGGGCGTTGCGGTGCTATCGCTCGCCGTGCGCTGGTTCCACAATCACGCCGATCTGGTGGATCAATGGGGTGTCGCGCACTTCGGTCCGCAGGCTGGCACCGCCTACAACCCGACCCACGCATTTTCGTTGTGGTGGCTTTTCCTTTCGCCCTACCTGCGTTTTGCCGAGTTTACCCTTGGAGCCATGGCGGCACACTTGTTCCTCGGCTGTGCGGACCGTGATCCGGCTCGGTGCGAGAGATGGCTGATCTCGGCGGCGATGATGCTTGCGGCCGGTCTTATTGGCCTCACGCTGCTGCCAACGCAATTCCGCTGGAACGCTGAAATCGACTATCACCGCGCGGTTGGATATCTGCCCGCCGTAGCGGTGCTGATCTTCGGCTGTGCCCGACTCGGGCAGGGTGTCGTCGCGCGGGCATTCGCGTGGCGGCCCTTCGTGTGGGCGGGGGAGGCGAGTTACTCGATATATCTCATCCACATTGTTTTCTACAATCGGTTCCATACCGACGCCGGCAGTGGGGCCGCCGCAATTGTGAGGGCGATAGCGACGATCGCGCTCATTATCCTGACCGCGCGCGTTCTCTACGAATGGATCGAGAATCCGGCGCGGGTATGGTTGCGCAACGTCCTCCAGCGTCTCGGCGGCACCGCGTCGAAACCGAGTTCAAGCGCCTCGTGACCGCCGGATGGCGTCTGAGATCACGACGATCACCAACGCGATCCAACTTATCCCCGTCGTTTCATATGCTAGCGCGAGCGGCCACGGGGCGCGATAGTTGATCACGACGATGCTTTCTCCCGCCGGCACCGTCACCGTCAGCAAGCGATAGGACGAGGCGGCGACTGTCACCGGCAAACCATTGACGCGCGCCGTGTAACCGGGCGTGAACATTCGCGGGGTCTCAAGCACCATGGGTCGCTCGGCACGAACTTTGACCACCAAGGGCAGCGACGAGATCAGCTCCACCGGGCCGTCCGGTGACAATTCTATCAGTGAGAACGTGCCAAAAGTCCTGAACTCCCTTGCAGGCCGGCCGGGCGTCGGTATGAAGCGCAATTGCACTTCCTCGGGCGTTAACGCGCTGGTCCACAAGGCGAGTCTCGGTGAATTGCCAGGTAAAAGCCCGAACGCCTTGGAGTCGCCCGAATTGGGTAACTGGTATTCACGGAAGAAGGTAGGGCCCGCAAGTTGGAGAATGCCGGCAACAGGCTCGCGGACGCGAAGCAAAAGTTCGTAGCGCCGGCCGGGCGCGAGCACTAGCTTCGGTTGGAGATTTAGGATCGCGGGATTGGCGTCGAGGACGCCTGTGAGAGGCACCCAAGTTGCAGCTTCGTTCGTCGCAGCGACCGGTCGCTCTCCGGCCGGTTCGATCAGGCGGAACTCCGCCCATGGCGCTGTCACGCCGTGCGAGAAATACGGCGGCCGTGACTCGAACAATCCATAGGAGTGCTGCATGAGCATCCGATTTTCCGGGAGCAAAGCTCGCACACTGATCTTTTCCGTCGCCGTGATTTCGCGGCCGGCTCGCGCGAATTGGCGACTCTCCCAGAGGCTCCATGCGAGTGCGATGCTTGCGATAACAATTACTTTCGTGCGTGCTCCCGGGCTTAGCCCGCGCGCGGCGAGCTGCAATGCCGCGGTGAGGAGTACCGCCAACAGCAGGTAGAACCGATGCATAGGCCAGTAGAACGTAATGCGCTTGATCTGCCCGGGAACGTGCGCCCACAGCCAGTCCGTGATGAACGGCACCGGCAGCAGCAACAACAGCAGCACTGCGCACGCGGCGAGGAGCAGCGTGGCGAGTTGGCGAGTGCGGGGAGATGCATCCGGTCGCGTGCACTGGACTAAACACAGCGCCGCTGCACTTCCAGCGACGAGCCAAAGACCGTAGCCGAGTTGGAGGTCGCTGAGTGCTCGCGCGCCTTCGCTCAACGGCTGGAGCACGCGCGGAAACACCTCTCGGATCGATTGCATGATTTGTTGGTCGTGTGCCAGTCCGCTGGCCACCAGCGATGCTGCTCCGGGGATCTTGAGTGTCGCAACCGACACGAAGGGATAGGAGCCGAGCAGGACGAACATTGCGGCTCCCAAGCCCGCGCGGCGCCACGATGCGACTCGCCGGTGCACCGTGCAGAGTTTCACCACCTCGACTGCGCTGACGATGAAGGTCAGCCACAACGCCACCGGTGCGTGTGCCAGCCACGCGCCGGCGAGGCCGGCTGCGAGGAGCAACTGTGCCGGAACGTCGTCGCGATCGAACGTCCGCACGAGGCCGAGCACAGCCAGCGGCAGGAATGGCAACACCATCCAAGTCATGTAGAGATCCTGTGTATAGATGGTGCCCAGTACGCCGGGACAACTTAGGTAGACGCAGGCTAGCACGCAGGCGCGCCATGGCGAGACCGGATCGATCGCGCGCAGGCACAGATAAGCCGATGTCAATCCGAGCGCGCCGCTGACGATGACGATCGCATGTTGAAGCGCGAAGAATCCGAGTTGATGTCCAGTCAGCGTGTCGATCAACCCGCCCCAGTGTTGGTAAAGCGGCGCGACCCGTAGCGGGTATACCGCTCCGTTCCACGCCCAATCGGTCTGCCCGACAAAAATCGGGAATACGCCGTTGCGCAACTGGGTGACGAAGTCGGCGAGCATGTTGGCATACCAGAGCGCATCGCCGCTGCCGATCTGACGCGAGGTGGCGAATGGATGCAGCAGCCACCAAGCGACAGCTATGAGCGCAAGGATCCGGGCCGTTTCCTGAAACGCGAAACGCTGGTGCAGGGACGTGCCTGGTGGCGTGGAGCGGGCAGTCACACGAATTTCAGTTTCCTCGCCGCAAACGCCACCATGCGCAGGAGCAGCCAGCCGTGGCTCCAGCGCTGGATGTTAGTCGTGCCATAGGTGCGCTCGGCGTAGCGGATGGGGACGTCGGCGATCTTCAGATTCAGTTTCGCGGCACCGAACAGCAGGTCGAAGTCGCCGAAAGGATCGAAGTCGCCGAACCAGGCGCGGCCGGCGGCAATTTTTTCGTAGTGCGCCCGCGAGACGACTTTCGTGCCGCAGAGAGTGTCCTTCACCGGCTGGCCGAGCAGCCAGGTGAAAATGAGACTGAACGCTTTGTTCGCGCAGAGATTGAGGAACTGCATCGCCCGTTCCTCCATCGGGTAGACGAGTCGCACGCCGTTAGCAAATTCGGCGCGACCGCTCGCGAGCACGTCGTAAAACTTCGAGAGTTCCTCGGGCGGCATGGTGAGATCGGCGTCGAGGATCATCAGGTAGTCGCCGTTGGCGGCGGCGAAACCGGCGCGAACGGCGTCGCCTTTGCCGCGACCGGTTTGCTGGAGAATTTTGATTTTTCGTTCGGGAAACGCTGCGGCAACGCGCTGGATTTCCGTCCAGGTCTCGTCACGCGAGTGGCCTTCGACGAAGATGAGTTCCGTCCCGCCGCCCATTTCCGGCGTGCGGCGCACGGCGGCCTCGATGTTGCCGGCTTCGTTGCGCGCAGGAATGACAACCGAGACGGTGGAATGAAGCGATGGCGCCGCCCGGGCCGGACGGGCGACGAGAAACACGGTGAGGCAGAACCATTGCAGCATGGGCGCCAGCCAGCGGTTGACGAGCGTGCCGAGGCCGAGCAATCGCAGCGGAATCAGGACGTGATTTTGCCGGCACACTGGCGACCAGTCACCGAGGCTGAGGAGATTGAGCACGTCGGAGGCAGCGAGCCAGCTGTTCTCCGGCTGCGGGGACTTGAGGCCGAACCAGCGCGCGAAAGTGAGCGCGGGGCGCCAGAGCGAGTTTTGGAAATTGACGATGAGCCGCGTGTCGGGCCGCGCGGCGTGCTGGAGGTTGGTGAAGAGCCGCTGAACGTCAGCAGCGAGATTGAGCGTATCGGAAATGAGGATGACGTCGAAGGTCTCGCCACCGAGATCGACATCTTCTCCGGCGGCGACGACGAAGTGAGCGTCGGGTAGGCGCAGGCGCGCGGCGTCGATTTGGCGCTGCGACAAATCCACACCCGTCTTGCGCTCGGCCCGGAGGGCAGCGAGCAGTTCGCCGCTGCCGCAACCGATCTCTAGGACGCTGGCGCTGGGTGGAATGAGGAGGTTGTAATAGTGCGCAAGCAGCGTGCGATAGCCGCGGGCGCCGGATGAGTTTTCGACGGGCGCGACATCGTAGAACTCCCGGACACGCGCGAGGTGCCGTTGAGTGGAGTTGGGGATCGGCGGGGCGTCGCGCATCACGTGCGCAGGATTTTCGCGGCGGCGGCAAAGCTCAAGACAACAGTGGGCTGCAAAATTTCTTGAGTCGCCGGGCGGCCCGTCGTGTGTAGTGACGCGCTCCTCGCAGCTTTCGGATGATCTTCACCACGCATTGGTTCCTGCTTTTCGCCGTGATCGCGGTCACGGTGTTCTGGCTGCTGCCTCGTGCGGACTGGCGGCAGTGGTGGTTGGGGGCGGCTTGTGCGGTGTTTCATGCGCATTTTGCCGGACCGGCGGGCGTGCTGCCCATCATCGGGCTGATGATCGTCACGTTTTTCGCGGGGCGGACGCGCTCGCCGGGTTGGTGCGCCGCGGGGATCGCGGTGTGCGTGGCGGCGCTGGCGTTCTACAAATATATGCTGTTCTTCATCGGGGCGGCCGTGGCGCCGTGGAATGCTGAAATGGCGGCCACGCTGGCAAACGGCACCCGCGCGATCATGCCGGGGGCACCACCGCTGGCGGTGAGTTTTTTCACGTTTGAATTCGTCCACTACCTCTACGAGGTGCGGCGCGGTAGGGAACCGATCCGTTCGCCGCTCAAATTTTTGCTGTTCTCGATTTTCTTTCCGTCGCTAGTGGCGGGACCGATCAAGCGCTATACGCAGTTTCTGCCTTCGCTCAAGGCGGCGGTGGCGGCGCGGGCGAGCGCGGAGGATTTTGCCGAGGGGCTGCGCCGCGTCGGGATCGGATTTTTCAAGAAGGTCGTCGTCGCGGACAACCTCACGCTCTACATTGAGGCGATGCAGCCGCAGTTTGGCGCGAGCGGACTGCTCGATCGGTGGCTTCTGCTAGGGTGCATCGCGCTGCGCATCCTGTTCGATTTCTCGGGTTACAGCGACATCGCGATCGGGTGTGCGCGGTTGCTCGGCATCCGGCTGCCGGAGAATTTCAACTGGCCTTACGCGGCGCGTAATCTGCAGGACTTCTGGCAACGCTGGCATATCTCGCTCAGTTCGTGGATTCGAGACTACGTTTACATTCCGCTCGGCGGCAATCGGCACGGCCCGGTGTGGCGCGTGCTCAATGGACTGGCGGCGTTCGCACTCTGCGGATTGTGGCACGGGCCGGCGTGGCACTTCGTCGTCTGGGGCTTGTGGCACGGCGCGGGACTCGCGGTGTGCGCGAGCTACACGCGGGTGCCGGTGGTCGGGAAGGGACTCGCGCGCGTCTTTAATCAAGAGCCGCTCGCCGGCTGGGCACTCACGCAACTCTACGCGGGCCTCGGTTGGCTCGTGTTTTTCTATCCGGTGTCCGACGCACTGCGGATGGCGGGACAACTTTTCGGCCGATGAACGACGTCACCAAAATCTGGCGTCCGCGTTGGCTGCTGGCAGGGGTGTTGCTCGGGATGGTAGCGATGGCGTGGCTCGGCCGGCGCGCGGCGAGCAGCGACTATCACCCGCATTTTACGCGCTTTTTTCCGGCGATCTCCCCTGAAGGGAGCTACTATCCGACGGTCGGTGAAATGTCGGCGATCGTGCGGGCGCGCTGCCGCAAGGATCAGGTGCTGGTCATCGTTGGCGGCAACTCCGTGCTCCACGGCGTCTGGCAGCCGTCGGACGTGATGTGGACACGGAAGCTGCAGGGGCGGCTCGGCGACCGCTACGTGGTGATTAATTTTGCCCTGCGCGGTGCCACCCCGACAGACGGCGGTGCGGTCGTCGCCGAGGTGTTGCGCGAGGAATTTCCCCGGCAGATATATATCGCGAACGAAAAGGCTGCGACGGGCATTTTCCCGCTCGGGGGCGAAACCTACCGGACGATTTTTTGGCAGGCCTATTTTGGCGGGCAATTGATCAGCGATCCGGCGCGCAACGCCCTCGTGCGCGACGCGCTGCTCTACCCTACGAGTTGGGCAGGAGCATTGGCCATCTCCGGCAGCGCCGTGCTCGATCGCGCGCTGCGGTTCCAGGATTTTTGGAACCGGCTCGCGTTTGAAAAAATCAACACCGTGCCTTCGCCCTACGCGCCGGCGCCGCCGGGGCTGTTCAGTCCGCGGAAACTTTTTTCGGATCAGGAGCCCGATGGCACGCCGCTGAGGCTCGACGAACGCTACCGTCCGCCGGTCCGCGCGCGGGAGATGGAAATTCTGCGCGCGACCAGCGGGCTTTTTTATCGCCGCACGACGGAGGGCGGCTGGCGGATGGGCGAGGCCGAGCGGGCGCGGATCGACGGCTATTATCGCGTAGCGTTTCCGGCGGCGCTGCACGCGCGGACCATGCTGTTGATCGGGCGCGACAGCGCATTCTATCGGGCCCAGCTAACGGCGGACGAGCACGCACGCGACGAGCAGGCGATTAGCGATTCCGTGGCGATGCTGAGCGCCCGTGGTTACGCGGCATTCGATTACGGTGAGAAATTTACTGCCGAAGACTATGCCGATCGCACGCACCTCGCACCGGCTGGCGGCGAAAAACTAGCGGACACCGTTGCACCGGCGGTTCGTGCCTTGGCCGAAAAACTTGGTTACCTGCGATGAAACCCAGTGAGAATCCGATGAACTTCCCTGACGTCGTCCACACCGATTCCTTCCTCTCCCGCCAACTCGCGCGACTGCCCGCACCGGCGGCTCGCGCGGCGGCGCGGACTTTGTCGCTGCTCGCGGGTATGGCGGTCGCAGTCGTGCTTCATTATGTGCTCTATCGCGTGGGGCTGCCGAGCAAACCCTTCATTTATGTCGCATTCTGAGCGTCGGCCGGGCGGAGTTTTGGTGTGAAACGCGCGCAGCTAGAAAAATTTTCAGCCCGACTAGCACCGTCATTGTTGGCCGGTGCACTTGTCGCGTTATTCGCTTGGTGCGCGTGCAGGATGTGGGCGGCGCCGCTTCCGCGCGGCGTATGGCTCGCGGCGGCTATGAGCTGGGCGCTCGCGTTTGCGTTGCCTGGCGCCTGGCGCACAATTCGGGGTGCGCTTTGGGCTCACACGGCCGCGGCGGTGGCGTTAGGGGCATTTCTGGCGGTGGCGAAAATTTCGTTGCCGGCCGCGCTGCCGATCGGGTGGCTCTTCGTGCTGGCGGGCGGCGTGCTGCTGCTGGCGCGGTGGCTGGTGAAGCGCGTCGGTGAGGCGGAGGCGGGAGCCGAGTCGGCGAGGTTGCTGCTGCTCGGCGCGGCGGCGTGGTGGGCGTGCCGGCCGATGTTCACCGCCAGCTTGCTCGGCGGACTCGATGCGCGCTGGTATGCCTACACGCTGTTCGATTTTATCGAGCAAATGCGCGCGGGGGTGTTTCCGGTGCTGGTGGGGCAGGGGCCTTACCAGTTCAACGGCGCGGTGCATCCGTTTCGGTTCGCGCCTTATTTTCAGCATCTTGCCGGAGCGATCGATGTGGCAACCGGCCGTTCTCTCGGGGGCTTTGCGCTGCAACACCTGACGGTGATCGCGAGCACGTTCGGCGGCGCTGCGGCGATGTATTTCTCGCGCGCCGCGCTCGCGCCTCGGTTGCGTTGGACGGCGGCGCTGGTGGCGGTCAGCTACGTGCTGTGCCCGGTCTGGCTCGGGTTCATGAGCTTTCTCGACATGTATATGAGCTACATGGCGATTGCCTGGCTCCCGGTCGTGTGGTGCGGCGTGGCGCGTTGGCTCGAGCGGCGTGACGCGCTGGCGTCGGTGCTCGTGGCCGTCGGGTTGTCGATCCTGTGGACGTGCCATGCGCCGGTCGCGCTGTGGACGAGCATGGCGGCGTTCGGCGTGCTTGGCGCAGGCTGGCTCGCGCGAGGTGCCGCGTGGCGCGACGCGGTGCAGCTGGGAGCGATGCTGGCGCTTTTCGCCGCGATGTCGGCGTATCATCTTTATGGGATTGTCGAGGTCACGCCGCCGGCAGCGAACGCGCCTCACGCCGGCTTCGCGTTTGCTTGGGCGCTGCTCGCGGGTGGTGCGGTCGCGGTCTGGTTTGTCGCGCGAAAATTTTTCCCGCTGTCTGGAAAAGGCGAAAACACCGAGGCGCAGCGCGCCCACTGGCTGCTGGTCGCCGGCGTCGGCGCGCTCGCTCTCGCTGGTTTGGCCGGTGGTTGGCTGGAGGCGGCGAAGGACGGTGCCACCGTCGGCACGGTCGCCTACACGAAAATCTTCTGGCCGGCGGTGCTGCTACCCGTCCATACGCCGGGGGCGTTGTTCAGCGATGTGCAGCCCGGTTACGCGCTGTGGCTGCTGGCGGCCGCCGGCCTCACTGTGGCGGTGATGGCGCGCGACGTTCGTGCGAAACTGCTCAGTCTCGCGCTGTTGGTGATCACGTGTTTTCTGCTACCGTTTTCCCATGCGACCGAGGTTTTGTGGAGCCTCCTGCCCACGAGTCTGCTGGTCGCCACCAGCGGTGCGGTCAACCTGCGGCTCTCGCCGGTGTGGGTGGCGTTGATGGCGTTCGTTGGGTTCGGTGCGCTCGCTTGGTTCGCGAAAGAGCGGCCGCGCCTCCACCAGATTTTCGTCGGCGCACTGTTGGCACTGCTGCCGTGGAGCGCGTGGGAGGCGAACAAGCTTGGCACGCGCTTGGCGGCGCTGGAGTTCAGCGCGGCCGAATCGGAAAATTTTCGTCGGCCTGAAAACGCGACGCTCTTCATCTACAGCGGCAACCAGATCGGTTCGCCGGGGTATTTTTCGAACGGCGTGCGCGACTACCGGTTCGAGAGCCGCGTGCTCGATCCGCAGACCTTTGCCGTGCGACCGGAGCTGGCGATCGCGGCGCCGGTGCCCAGTGGGAAGGAAATCGTCTTCACCATCCAGCCCGCCGCCGGTGCGTGGGAACTCTCGCCGCACCTCACGCTGTTGCGTGACGAGCCGTGGGTGGCGGTTTGGAAATTCTCTGGCGCCGTGCCCGAAGGCACACTTATTCTGAGCTCGACGGATATTTTTCGCGAGTATGCCCTGCCGTCGTCGGGCGGTCCGAAGAGTTTCGGCTCCGGTCCGACGAACTCGCGCGAGTTGCCATTGTGGACGGCGTCGCCTTATCCCGAGGAACTCACCCTGCGCATCCTGCCGGCGACCGCGCCCGATCCGGCGGCGACGGCGCGCGAATTCGCCCGCGTCGAATTGCGCCCTCTGCGCGACGACTGGTTGCCGGTGCGGACGCTCTCGCTCGTGCCGGCCTACCACGCGATGGTCGAGGTGCACTCGCCCGCCTTGCTCGAAACGTGCCGCACTTGGGTGCCGGGCTACCGCGCCACGCGCAACGGTCGTGCGATCGCACCGGTGCGTACGCCCGAGGGACTCGTCGGCGTGCCGCTGGAGCCGGGCCCCAACGAGGTTGTGGTGCGCTTTGCGGGCACGCCGTGGTTGTGGCGGATGTTTTTCGTGAGCCTCGCGGCGTGGGTCGGGGTGATCGTTTGGCTGATTGTGAGGGTGCGCGGCAAAGATATTCGGCAACACTTTCGACCGTTGGGCGTCTAGGTGACGCGTCCCTTTTTTCGGGATTGCCAAGGCGGCTGGCATCACTCCCGATGACAGCTCATTTTTTCGATTTCTGTCCCTCCGCATGACTCTCTCCACACGCTCCAATCTTCGACTTCTAGTCTCGTTATTTTTGCAGGTGGCGGGCGGATTTGTGCAGGCAACGCGCGGTGAGATTCCCTCGGTGGTGGGCAAAATGCCCGAGGACTCGCTGCCCACCCTCAAGTCGATACTTGAGATCGCCGCGAAGCAGTCGCCCACCGTCTTGTCTCGGTCGATCCAACTCGAGCAGGCAGAGGCTAACGTCTATGCCAGCACGTCGCAACTGCTGCCCAATGTCGGCGGTTCCTTCTCGTTTGCCAGCACCACGGTTTATCCCAGCGCTGGCGATTCCAACCGCAGCAGCGGCCCCTATTACAACTTGGGCGTTAGTCAGCCGATTTACCAGTGGAACGCGCTGAAGAATCAGGCGGAGATTTCCAAAATTGGGGTGAAGATTTCCCAAAAAAACTACGCCGACGGCTACCGGGGCTTGTTGGGCACTCTGCGGAGCCAGTTCCTCGGATTAATCTACCAGAAGCTCCAAGTCCGCACGCAGCGGTTTAATTTCGAGCTCACGAAAAAATATCTGGCACTCGATGAAGAGAGACTCAAAGCCGGCTCCTTGTCGCCCGTCGAACTCATCATCCCGCGCATGAACGGCGTGGAGGCCCAGTTGGCGATGGCGCGCTCGGACGAGGCTTACGACCATTCCAAGCGATCGTTTGTGCGACTCGCGGGCATCGATTCTCTCCCTGAAGATTCGATTCCGTTGGAGGTGCCTACGTGGACCGGCTCCAACGAACTCGTTTTGGCGCTCGCGGCGCTTTTGCAGCGCGACGGGGTCGATGTCACCCTCCAGGGCCAGGTGAATACCCTGAACCTCAAGCAGGACGATCTCAGCTACAAGATCGCCAAGGTGCGCCTTTACCCGAAACTCAGTGCTTCGGCTGGCGTCAGCCAGTCCAATAGCCAGATCGTCACCCAAACTTATGCCTCTCAGTCGGCCTCCCGTTCCTATAATTACGGTATCGCGGCTAGCTGGACGATTTTCGACGGTTTCGCAGCCCGGGGTGCCAAGCTCACCGCTCTCGCTTCAAAGCGCAGCCACGAACTGGATCGGGCGCAACTCACCGCGGCGCTCACGGAAGATGTCCGCAATTTGGGCCGCGTCATCGATTTTTCCGCCCAATATCTGAAACTCGCGGAGGAGCGCCACTCCGGCGCGGCTCAAGCCGTCGATAGGGTTAAAGACGAGCTCAGCCGCGGCACTGTTTCCCCATCCGCGGTCGATACTGCGATTGCGCAGCTCTACAGTCAGGATGGCGCGGTCGCGGCCGCCCGGCTCGATTTGCTCTCTCACTGGTCTGACCTCGTCTCGCTCCTGAACGTCGACCCCATGCTCGAAAAACTGCCTCCCGCCTATGTCCACTAAAACCGGCAGCTCCGGCCTCGGCCTAAAAATCGGGCTCGCGCTCGTCGTCGTCGCGGTCATCGCGCTGTTCCTTGCCTTTCAATCCCGCACCGTGGCCCGGGTCGCGGTGGTGACGAAGGGCAAGGCGACCAACGCCGTCCCCGGCAGCGTCATCGTTCGCGAAGAATATAACCAGCCGCTCGTTTGCGAAGTGGCGGGACGCGTGATGTCGGAAGACTTTAATCTCGATCCCGGCAAGAAGGTGAAGAAGGGCGACATCCTCGCCCGCATCGATCCGACGGATCTCCTGCTCGACATCGAGAGCATCGAAATTGCCTATCGTGCCGCCAAAGAGCGCATCGACTATGGCGATAAGAACGGTTCGCCCAAGGAACTCGCGCGCCAGACCGCAAAGGAGAATCTCGATCAGTCCGAGCGTATGTTCAAACTCGGCGGAGTGGCCGAGTCCGACATGATTCGCCAGCGCCGCGCTTATCAGGGTGTCGTCCAAGAGGTGGAGTCCGAGAAGATCGAGAACAAAAAACTTCTCGATGGCTTCGAGAACCAACTGAAACTCAAGCGGCGCCAACTTGAGAAAATGACACTGACCGCGCAGTTCGACGGCATCGTTTCCGAAGGTTTAGTCCACCCCGGCGCCCTCATCAACGCCAACACCGCCCTCGCAATCCTCATTACGATCAACCGCGTGGTGGAGGCAAAAATCAGTCAGGAGAATTTTGCCGACATCAAATTGGGCCAGAGCGCCACTGTGCGGTTCCTCGGTCACGACAACGATAAATACGAGGCCACCACGGTCAAAATTCTGCCGACGGCGGATGCCGATACCCAGCGCTACATCGTCCATCTCGACGTTAAAGCGCCGGCCGAACTGCTCGTGCCCGGTCTCACCGGAGAAGTCGCCATCACCGTCGGTGAGCACGAGGCGGAGGCGCGGGTGCCGCGCCGTGCGGTGTTCGGCAACAACGTCTTCGTGGTCGTCGATGGTCGCGTGCAGCGGCGCACGGTCGGGGTCGGCTACATCAGTCTTAATCTCACTGAGATCACCGAGGGTCTAAAGGCTGGCGAGCAGGTCATCGTTGACGAACTCGATCGGTTTAACGATGGAGACCGCGTGAAGGCTGAACTCATCAAGTAGTTCGCGCTTCCGCTCGCCGCGCTGAACCTTGCCCGCTCTTCCTTGATGTCTCCGAACTTTCACATCGCCTATCGCTTCCTGACGGCGAAGAAGCGCGCCATGTTGATGAGCCTCTCATGCACCGTCTTGGGCGTGGGGCTTTTTATCCTCACGCAGGCGACGACCAGCGGTTTCGAGGAATTTTTCATCAAAACGATTCTCGGCACGGACGGCGCGATTCGCATTGAGGACAAATTTCAGGACACGTTGCGCGTGATGTCGGCGAGCGCGGGCACCGACTTTGAAGTCAGCCAGCGTGACGGTGTGAAATACATCGAAGGGGTCGAGGAACCGAAAGCGTTGATCAAGGAACTGAAGAATTTCTCGAACGTAATAGCTGCCGCACCGGTGTTACGCGGGTCGGTCCAGATACGGAGTTCATTCAAAAACGAAACTGCGCAGATCTTCGGCATCGAAATCGACGAGCAGCTCCGCGTTTCTGATCTCGGAAAACAGGTGATCGGTGGCTCCGGTGCGCTCGCGCGGTTTCGCGAGAACGAGGCGGGTGCAATCGTGGGCCGGGTGTTGGCGGATCGTCTTCAGTTGGAGGTGGGCAATTCGATTCAAGTCGTGATTGGCAGCGAACTGACGCGCCTCCGGGTGACGACCATTTTCGAGACGGGCGTGCAGGACATCGATAAGGTGCGCCTCTATGTGCACATGAGCCAGGCGCGCTCGATCCTGAAAAAGCCGACGGGCGTTTCGTTTGTGCAAGTAAGTGTTTTCGACCGGGATCGCGCACCCCAGACGGCGGCGCACATCCAGTGGGTGCTGCATCACCACGCGGTGGCCTGGCAGGTGCGCGAGAAAACGTGGCTGGAGACGTTTTACGCGCTGAAGCTTTCGTCCGCGATTACCGTTTCGATTTTCACGCTCATCGCGGGTCTCGCGATGTTCAACACCCTTGCGATGATCGTCCTCGAGAAGACCAAGGACATCGCGATCCTCCGGTCGATGGGTTATGAGCGGAGCGATATCACGCGAATCTTTCTGTGGCAGGCCGTCATTGTGCTCCTCGTCGGTGCGGTGGTCGGCTGCTTGGTGGGCGCGGGGACGACATATGCCGTGTCGCATCTGCCCCTGCACCTCACGGGCATTTTCAAAACGGACACGTTCCAAGTCTACTGGTCCCCATGGCACTACCTCGCCGCCGTGACCACTGCCGCTATCATGGTCATGATCGCCAGCCTGTTCCCGGCGCGACGCGCGGCGCGCTTCGAACCCGGCGATATCGTCCGCGGAACGGCGCAATAGTTCTCCCCATGGCTGAAGCTCCTTCCCTCGCGCTCCGCTGCACCGAACTTCACCGCTATCTCGGCGAGGGTGACGGGCGTGTGCATGTGCTGAAGGGCGTGTCGTTCGAGGCGCGCCGAGGCCAAGTCTATGCCATCGTGGGTCCTTCCGGCTGCGGCAAGAGCACACTGCTTTACTTGCTCGGCCTCCTCGATCAACCTGATGGCGGCTCGATCGAAATCAACGGCCACACGATGTCGAACAGCGACGATCTCGCTCGCACCGCGGCGCGCGGCGCGCACATCGGATTCGTGTTTCAGTTTCACTTTCTGATGCTCGAGTTCACCGCGCTTGAGAATGTCATGATGCCGATGCGCAAGCTCGCGAAGCTCGCCCCCGCAGATATGGAAGCCCGCGCGCACCAGCTGCTCGAGTCCGTCGGGCTGGGGGAGAAGACGCACCGCCTTGGCACGCAGCTCTCGGGTGGCGAGCAGCAACGCGTGGCGGTCGCCCGCGCGCTGGCGAACGAACCCTCGATTATCCTCGCCGACGAGCCGACGGGAAATCTGGACGTGAAAAATTCCGGCATGGTCTTCGATCTGCTGACACGGCTGGCCAAAGACCACGGCCAAGCGGTCATCCTCGTCACCCACAACCCGGAGATCGCCCAGCGTTGCGATGTCATCCGGCCCATGCGCGACGGTCTGTTTGTGTGATTTTGCGCTCGGTCGGGATTAGGCGGGACCGCGGCAGTCGTCGCGCGGGATGATTTCTCCAGCTATCAAAAAATCATTCCAAAATTTTGGTTTACAAGCGAAACGGCGCACCCTTCTTTCTGCAGGCGATTCCTTCCCTTCAACTTGTCCCGTGAGCCACGACCTGTCGCGAAAAAAATTCTTTGCCAACTTGCTTGGTCTGACCGCCGCCTTTGGTTTCCTCCCAAAGTTGCTCGCGAAATCAGCGGTCGCGACGCGTGCCCCGGGGTCCACCCCGGTGACCATCCGTCCGGAACTCCGTGCCGTCGCCCGCCGCGTTGACGCGATCTGAGCGCGCCGCCCGCGAACCACCGACCATGTCGAAACTTTTCCCGCCGTCGGCGAACAAACTCCCGCTGCAGATCATCATCTACGTGGGAGTGCTCGCGGTCATTGCCACGGCTGGCGTCACCTACTATATGACGCCAAAATACACACGCGTCGGTTACGCTCCGGTGCAGCCCGTGCCGTTCAGCCACGCGAAGCACGTCAATGAACTCGGTCTCGATTGCCGTTACTGCCACTCCAACGTCGACAAGTCCTACCACTCCAATGTGCCGACTTCGCAGACGTGCATGAATTGCCACAACCAGATCAAGGCCACGAGCCCGCTGCTCGCGCCGATCAAGGAAAGCTACGAGACCGGGAAAGCCGTGCCGTGGGTCTGGATTCACCAGACACCGGACTACGCCTACTTCAACCACTCCATCCACGTGAACCGCGGCGTTAGCTGCGTCGAGTGCCACGGTCAGGTCAACACGATGGATACCGTCACCCACATGCAGCCGCTCAGCATGGGCTTCTGCATTGATTGTCACCGCGCTCCGGAAGCCCGTCTCCGCGATCCGAAGGATATCTTTAATCTCGATTCCAAGACTCTGGCCGAACAAGGCCGTGCCGCCGATGCCGCGAAATTCGTGCACGATTGGAAAGTGAAACCTCCCCAGAGCTGCTCCGGTTGCCATCGCTGATGAAACGCAAAGTTGAACATCCCGCAGCCTCAGAAAGCGCGCTGACTGGCCCGAAATACTGGCGCAGCCTCGATGAGCTCGCCGCGACGCCCGGATTTCAGGCGCAGCTCGAGCGCGAATTTCCCGCGGGTGCTGCGGAGATGAACGGCACCGATCGCCGCCAGTTCATGAAAATCATGGCGGCGTCGTTTGCGCTCGGAGGCCTCGGCCTCGCGGGCTGCCGTCGCCCCGAGCAGAACATTCTGCCGTTCGGCAAGTCCGTCGAAGGCATCATCCCCGGCCTCCCGCAGTATTACGCGACGGCGATGCCGCTGCGCAAATCCGCGATCCCGCTGCTCGCCGAGACGCATCAGGGCCGTCCGACCAAGCTCGAAGGCAACCCGACCTACACGCCCCACGGCGGTGCGACCACGCTCATCGCGCAGGCTTCGATCCTCGATCTCTACGATCCCGATCGGGCGACGGCGCACACCAAGGGCGGCGGTGTGCTCAACGCCGCCGCGGTAAACGAAGTGCTTGCGAGCATCGGTAAGAATTACACCGGCAGCAACGGCGCGGGCCTCGCGTTTCTCGCGGAAGAGTCGTCGTCGCCCACTCGTGCACGGCTCCTCAAGAAGCTGCGCAGCAAGTTCCCGAAGGCCGTCTGGGCGGAATACGAGCCCGTCGTTGAGGAACCACCGGTCGCCGCCGCGCAGGCATGTTTCGGCGCCAGCGTAAAACCGGTTTATCGTTTCGCAAAGGCGAAACGGATCGTTTCGCTCGACTGCGATTTCCTGAGCGCCGAGTCCGGCAGCCTCTACTACGCGCGCGAATTTTCAAAGGGCCGCAAGGTCAAGACGAAGGCCGACGCCGACAAGATGAACCGCCTCTATGTGGCGGAAAGCAATTTCACGCTCACTGGCAGCATGGCGGACCACCGGTTGCGGCTCGCGAGCAGCCACATCCTCGGGCTCGCCATCGGCCTGCTCACCAAGATTACCGGCAACACGGAGCTGGCCGCGCAGGCCGAAGGACTCGGCGTGAAACCCGAGTGGATCGCGGAATGTGCGGCCGATTTGGTCGCGCACCGCGGCGAGTGCCTGTTGGTGGCTGGCGCGCACCAGTCCGCTCAAGTCCACGCGATCGCCTACGGGCTCAACGCCTACCTCGGCAATATCGGCAAGACGATCGACTTCGTCGCCATTGAGCCGTCGACCGCTGCCTCCATTTCCGATCTCGCCTCTGCCATCAAGTCCGGCTCGGTCAAAACGCTCGTCGTGCTCGGCGGCAATCCTGCCTACAACGCCCCCGCCGATCTCGACTGGGCGGCGCTGCAGAAATCCGTCGGCGAAGTGATTCGCTTTGGCTATTACTCCGACGAGACGACGGCGGCATCGCCGGGCTGCGCGCACATCGCCGCGGCGCATTATCTTGAATCGTGGGGCGACGCCCGCACGGCCGACGGCACCGTCGTTCCGGTGCAGCCGATGATCATGCCGCTCTTCGGCGGCTTGACCGAAAACGAAATTTTGGCGCGCATCGCCGTCGAGACCAACGCCGATCCTTACGCGCTGGTTTACGAAACGATCACTGGACTCGCGGGCGGCGACGCGGAGAAAGCCATGCGCCGGTTTCTCCATGACGGCGTGCTCGCCGAGACGGCCTCCCCGACGATCGCAGTTGCGTTGAATATGGCGAGCGTGCGGGCGTTGTTCCAAAAGATGCCGGCGAAAGTTGAATTTTCCGCCAAGAGCCTCGAGGTTCGCTTCGTCACCGACCACAAGATGGACGACGGCCGCTTCGCCAACAACGGCTGGCTGCAGGAGTGCCCCGATCCCATGACGAAGATTTCGTGGGACAACGCCATCCTTGTCAGCCCGAAGCTCGGCAAGGAACTCGGCATCGATCCGAAAGGCTCGCTGATCCAGGTCGCGCGCAAAGAGGAAAACGAATTCTACATCGGCAAGGAAAACGGCCACGTTTACGAACTCACGATCGGCGGCCGGAAGATTAAGGGCCCGCTCCACATTCAGCCGGGTCTGGCGAATTACACCGTCGTGGTGGCGTTGGGTTATGGCCGCACGGCGACGGGTCACGTCGGCACCGGCGCTGGTTTCAGCGGGTATGCAGCTCGCACCACGACCGCGATGCACATCGCGACGGGTGCGACGCTTTCCGATACCGGCACCCGCTCGTTACTCGCCAACTTGCAGGAGCACTGGTCGATGGAAGGTCGCGACATCGTGCGCGAAGCCAACATCGATGAGTTCAAGGAAAACCCCGCTTACGTTCGCGGCGTCGGCATGGAGTCGCACAGCCCGTCGATTCTCGGAGAGGAGGGCGAGAAGATGAAGCTTGGTGAACGTGCCGCGGCGGTCCCACGCGGCGGTTCGCTTTACGACACGCCCAGCGACAAAAACGGCGGCTTCGACGGCCACCACCAGTGGGGCATGTCGATCGATCTCAATACCTGCATCGGCTGCAACGCGTGCGTCGTCGCCTGCCAAGCCGAAAACAACATCCCGATCGTCGGCCGGGATCAGGTCTTGCGCGGCCGCGAGATGCACTGGATCCGCCTCGATCGCTATTATTCCGACGGCAACATCGACGCCGCTGCGTTCGGTGGCGAGGGCAACGCCCAGCTCCCCGAAGATCCGCAGGTGTCGCTCCAGCCGGTCGCATGCATGCAGTGCGAGCTCGCCCCGTGCGAGACCGTGTGCCCCGTCAATGCAACGGTGCATGACGACGAAGGCATCAACACGATGGCCTACAACCGGTGCATCGGCACCCGTTACTGCGCGAACAATTGTCCCTACAAGGTCCGCCGCTTTAATTTCTTCGACTGGAATCAGCGTCACCTCGACAGCCTCTACATGAGCCAGCTCGGCCCGAAGGGCATGCCGGAACTCGTGAAGATGGTGAAGAATCCCGAAGTCACCGTGCGTATGCGCGGTGTCATGGAAAAGTGCACCTACTGCATCCAGCGCATCCAGAACGGCAAGATTCAGCACAAGGTGAAGATGGCGCAGGTCGGCACGCCCGGCGAAGTCGTTGTCCCCGACGGCACGATCAAGACCGCGTGCCAGCAGGTGTGCCCCGCCGCGGCGATCGAGTTTGGCAACATTCTCGACGGCCAGAGCGCCGTCTCGCAGGCAAAGTCCCGTGAGCACGACTACTCGCTGCTCGGCTACCTGAATATCCGTCCGCGCACCACTTACCTCGGCAAACTCCGCAATCCGAATCCGAAGATGCCCGACTACGGCGCCCTTCCGCTCAGTCGCGTCGAATACAACAAGAAGAACCATCCCGCCGGCTCCGGCGAGCATGGCGGGGCAGGGGAACACGCGCCAGCTCACGGCGAGAAAAAGGAGCCGGGTCACGCCCTGCTCGACGCCGCGAAAAAAATCGGAGGACTTAGCTAATGGCCCACGCCGAACACGCCGCTCATCGCGCCGCGATCCTGTCGGAAGTAAATCCGGCGGTGCTGCCACGCGCCGTGCTGGTGCAGAACGACCGCAGCTTCTCGTGGATTACCGACAAGATTTGCGGCATCATCGAGGGTAAGACTCCCGCATGGTGGTGGTATTGCTTCTGTGTCGCGGTCTTCGTCGCCTCGTTCACTGTCGCTGGCATCACCTACCTCGTCGCCACTGGCGTCGGCGTGTGGGGCCACGCGAATCCGGTCAACTGGGCGTGGGACATCGTCAACTTCGTCTTCTGGATCGGTATCGGCCACGCCGGCACGCTCATCTCCGCGATCTTGTGCTTGTTGCGCCAGAAATGGCGCACGTCGATCAACCGCGCCGCCGAGGCGATGACGATTTTTGCGGTCGTTTGCGCGGCGATCTTCCCGGTTTTCCACGTCGGTCGCATCTGGTATGCGTGGTATCTCTTCCCGATTCCGAACTCGAACATCATCTGGCAAAACTTCCGCTCGCCGCTGGAGTGGGACGTGTTCGCGGTCTCGACCTACGGCACCGTTTCCGTGCTGTTCTGGTATATCGGCCTGCTGCCTGACCTCGCGATCCTGCGCGACCGATTCTACGCGGCGGGCAATAAGTTCCGTTCTTTCCTCTACGGTTTGTTCGCGATGGGCTGGCGTGGGTCCAACCGCCACTGGAGCAACTACGAGATGGCATACATGATTTTGGCCGGCATCTCGACGCCGCTCGTGCTATCGGTGCACACCATCGTCTCGTTCGACTTCGCCGTTTCGCTGCTTCCGGGCTGGCACACGACGATCTTTCCGCCGTATTTCGTGGCGGGCGCGATTTTCTCCGGCTTCGGCATGGTGCTCACCCTCATGCTGCCGTTGCGCGCCGTCTATCACCTCGAAGATTTGATCACGCAGTATCACATCGACTGCATGTGCAAGATCACGTTGGCGACTGGCACCATCGTCGGTTACGCCTACGCGATGGAATTCTTCATCG
Organism: uncultured Opitutia bacterium; assembly: GCA_903840415.1. Lineage (GTDB taxonomy): Bacteria > Verrucomicrobiota > Verrucomicrobiia > Opitutales > Opitutaceae > CAITWF01. The sequence continues at coordinate 45,905 of CAIMFY010000009.1, forward strand.
CGTGGTATGGCGCGAATCCGTATGAAGGTTTCGCGTTTATCAACCGTGCCTTCGGTCATTACGCGTGGGCCTACTGGATCATGATCTCGTGCAACGTGATCACGCCGCAGTTCTTCTGGTTCAAGGCGGTCCGCAACAACACGGCGATGGTCTGGATCCTATCGATTTTCGTGAACGTCGGTATGTGGTTCGAACGCTTCGTCATCATCGTGACTTCGCTCGCCCGCGACTTCCTGCCGTCGAGCTGGGGCTATTACTCCCCGAGCATCGTGGAAATCTTCACGTTCTTCGGGACGTTCGGCGTGTTCTCGACGCTCTTCCTCCTCTTCATCCGGTTCCTGCCCATCATGCCGATGGCCGAACTCAAGGCGGTCACGCCGCAAGCCGATGTCCACGGCGGCGATCACCACTAATCCTTTTCGCCCATGGCAGCCCAACCTTACGGCTTAATCGCCACCTTCGACAAAACCCCCGACGTGTTTCACGCGGCGGAGCAGGTGCGTGATGCGGGTTACCGCAATTGGGACGTGATCACTCCGTTCCCGGTGCACGGCCTTGATCGCGCGATGGGTTTGAAGCGCTCCCTCGTGCCGCGGATTTCGCTGATCGGTGGCCTCACTGGATTCACGACCGGCATGACGATGATTTGGTGGACGGGTGGCTACGACTACAAGCTAGTCGTCGGCGGCAAGCCGTTTTTCAGCCCGATGTTCGCGTTTCCCGTCAGCTACGAACTCACGATTCTGTTCACCGCGTTCGCGACCATCATCGGGATGTTCGTCGTGAACGGCCTGCCGATGCACTATCACCCGGTGTTGAAATACGACCACATTCGCCGCGGGATGGACGACCAGTTTTTCATTGTCATCGAGGCGCGGGATCCGCGCTTCAACGCTGCCAACACCCGCGCCCTTCTCGAGAAGGCCGGCGGCAAGAACATCACGGAGATCGAGGCCTGAGCCATGCGCAACGTCTACCTCATCACCGCATTTGTCGGCGCGCTCATCTTCTCGATCTTCGGATTGCGGGGCACGAAATTCACTTCGCCTCCGATCGACGTGTTTCCCGAATGGGCGTTTCCCAGCATGAGGCACCAGCCGAAATTCCGCCCGCAGTCTGCGAGCAATTTCTTCGCCGATGGCCGCGCGGACCGGATGCCGCCCGAGCACGTCGTCCGCGCCGATCTGCCGGTGCGCAACGACGACCACCTCTACTACGGCAAGGATGCGACGGGCGCGTTTGCGCCCGGCTTCCCGGCGGCACTGACGGTGGACGGAAAGTTCCTCGCCCGCGGTCGCGACCGTTTCACACTCTATTGCCTGCCCTGTCACGGGGCCGTCGGCGATGGCCAGGGAATTACCAAGCAATATGGCATGGGCGCGACGCCCACCTACCACGACGACCGCCTGCGCAACATGGCGGAAGGTGAGATTTTCAACACGATCACCAACGGCTCACCGAATAAGAACATGCTGACCTACGCGGACAAACTCGTCCCCGAGGATCGTTGGGCCGTGATCGCCTATTTGCGCGCCTTGCAGCGGGCACAACAAGGCACGGTGGCCGAGGCGCTCAGCGCCTCTGACCAAAACGAAGTCGCCAAAGCGCGGAAGGAACTCGGACTCAAATGAGCAGCCACGCAGCCACCGCTCCCGCGGCCGTTTCGGCCGACTATTCGAATGCCTCGTCGGCGGGCAAGGCTCTCTCGCTCGGCATCGTCGGTCTCTTGCTGACGGCGTTCGGTCTTTTTGTTTCCGGCACCCAAGTCGTGGCGATGTCCTATTTGGTGGGCATCACTTACTGGACGGCGATCGCCATCGGCATGCTCCTGCTCGTGCTGATTCATCACGTCGTCGATGCGTCGTGGTCGGTGGTGATTCGCCGCCAGTTCGAGCACGGTCTCTCCGCCTTCAAGTGGCTCTTCGTCCTCTTTCTCCCACTGCTGGTCTCCGTGTGGATGAAGCCGGGTCTTGTCTGGCCCTGGATGGACCTCGGCCATGAAATTCACGGCGGACACACGGTTGGGGCAGACATTCTTTACCAGAAGAAAGCGGTGTTCCTTAACCCCACCATGTTCACGGTGATGACGCTCGGGTTCTTCGCCATCTGGAACTGGCTTTCGGCCCGCCTCCGCAAAGCGTCGTTTTCGCAAGACGCCGATGGCGACCTCAAGTGGACGCGCATGAACCGCGTGACGGCGGCCTTCGGTCTGCCGCTTACCGCGCTGTCGCTGACGTTCGCCGCGATCTACTGGGTGAAGTCGCTCGAATACCACTGGTTTTCCACGATGTATGGCGTTTGGTTTTTTGCGAACTGCGTGCGCGGCGCACTTTCGGTTGGCATCGTCATCATGCTATGGTTGCTCGGGCGCGGCGACTATCAGGGCGGCGTCTATAACAAGAACCAACTCCATTGCATCAGCACGCTGGCCTTCGCGTTCACGGTCTTCTGGGCCTACGTCACATTCTCGCAGTATTTCCTCATCTGGAACGCCAACGTCCCTGAGGAAACGTTCTGGTATAACATCCGCGAAGTGAACGTCGACGGCACGCCCAACCAGTGGAAATACGTCGGCATTATCGTCATCCTGTTCGGCCACTTCGTGGTGCCATTCCTCGCGATGCTGTCCTACCGCTTCAAGACCACCCCGCACATCATCCGCCGCATTGCGATCTGGATCCTCGGCGTGATTCTGGTGGATCTGTGCTACAATATTTTGCCCGCGCTGAAGGGTGCGGACGGCAATCCGCAGCCGTTCTTCTCCATCACGCTCCTATGGGTGCTGACGTCCGTCGTCGGAATTGGCGGCGTTTGCGCATGGGCCTATTTGAAGAGTTTCCCGACCACCAAGCTCATCCCGATTCGCGATCCGCGCATCGGCGAATGTCTCGTCCATCATGAGTGATTACACCGCCCAGTCTCCTCGGCCGGTCTCGTTGGTGACGATCGTGTTCATCCTCGCGCTCTTTGCAGTGTTTGCGTTCGTCGTGTCGCATTTTTATACCCCGACAGCCGCGTCGCCGCAGAACCAGCAAGCCGACAACCTCCCGAAGGATCTCCAGTGGAAGGCCACGCCGGCCAGCCGCCAGCAGGCGCTCGCGGATCTCCGCGCGAAGCAGGCCAAGCAGGCCGCGAGCTACGGCTGGGTCGACCAGAAGGCCGGCGTAGTCCAGCTTCCGATCGACCGCGCCATGGAACTCACGGTGCAGCGTTACGGTGCGCAGAAATAATTTCCCGAGATGACCACTGTCCAGACCAACGCTTCCCACGAAGTCACCGCCATCGATACGGCGGCGCGCTGGCCGCTGCTGCTCCTGATCCATGCATCGATCAAGTGGCTCGTGTTGAGTGGCGTGCTTGCACTCATCGGTTCGATCCAGCTCGTGCAACCGGTGTTTCTGTCCACGTGCGCGATTTTTGCGCACGGGCGGATTGTGGCGATGCAGGAATCGATTTTCATCTATGGCTGGGCGGCCAACGCTGGCCTCGCGCTGGCACTCTGGATTCTCGGCCGCCTCGGTGGTTCACCGCTGCGGGCGATGAATTGGGTCGTCGTCGGCACCCTTGCTTGGAATGTCGCACTCGTGCTCGGTCTCATCGGCATCGCCACGGGCGACGCCACCTCGATCGCGTTCCTCCAGTTGCCGCGCTACGTGCAGCTTTTGATGGTGGTCGCTTACGGCGCGATTGCCGTCCCGGGCGTGCTCGCGTGGGCCGGTCGCCGCACCGAGGGCACGTTTGCCGCGCAGTGGTATGCGGTCGCGGCGTTGTTCCTCTTCCCGTGGCTGTTCTCCGCTGCACAACTCATGCTGCTCTGGTCGCCGGTGCGTGGCACGCTGCAGGCGGTTGCCGGCGGTTGGTTCTCGCAGGGCATCTGGACCCTCTGGCTCGCGCCGCTCGCGCTGGCGCCGGCGTATTACATTGTTCCGAAGGTCACTGGCCGCGCCTTGCCGAGCTACGAGTTTGCACCGCACAGTTTCTGGTGCCTGCTGGTGGTCGGCGGATTTACGGGCGGCCGGCATCTGGTCGGCGGGCCGGTGCCCGCGTGGATTGCGAGCCTGGCGATCGTTTCCTGCGTGCTGCTGCTGTTCCACTATTTTGTCGTCTTCATGAATCTTCGCGGCGGACTCGGCCGGGGCAGCACGGCGTCGCGGCTCGTCGCGGTCGGGTTGTTGGCCTACGTCCTCGGCGGCTTGGTCGATGCGATCACGGCGTTTCGTGGCGTCGCGGCGATCACGCAGTTTACGTTTGTCGAAGTCGCGCAGCAGCAGCTCGCGCTCTACGCTGGCTTCACGCTGATCCTTTTAGGCGCGATTTACTTTGCGGTGCCACGGCTCCTGGGTCGCGGTTGGTTTTCCGCTAATTTGGTGATTGGTCACGCGGCCATTGCCTTCACGGGCGTCGCGTTGTTGGTGGTGAGCCTGCTGGGTGCCGGCTGGGTCCAAGGCCACGATTTGCTCGATGCCAAAATTTCATTTGCTGACATCGCTATCCACACACGCCCTTGGCTGCTCGCCGCCACCGCCGCGCAGGGAATCCTGCTCTTGGGCAACCTGCTGCTCCTTGTGAATTTCCTCGAGACGGCCTGCGCCGGTTGTTGTGCGTCTGCGACTCCGACTGAGAATCCATTCCGCGAGCCTTCGACGATGGAGGCGACTGCGTCATGAAAAACGGCCCGCTCTTCTTCTTCGGTCTCTTTGTCGCCCTCACGCTGTCGTGGGCAGGCACGGTGCTGCTTTCGAATCACCAACTCGGGGCGCTGACGCCGTTTTACGACGAGAACGAAAGCGCATCCTTCCCGTTGCGCCAGCCCGGGGTTGCGGCGCGCGGCCAGCTGGTTTACGCCGATCTCGGGTGCGCCTCGTGCCACACGCAGCAAGTGCGCCGCCCGGACTTCGGTTCCGATCTGGCGCGCGGCTGGGGTGAACGCCAGAGCGTGGCTCGCGACTACATTTTTCAAGCGCGCGTGCAGCTTGGAACATCGCGCGTTGGACCCGATCTCACCAATCTCGGCGCCCGCAAGCCGGCCTACGATGCCGAGGATCTGATGAAGTTCCTCTACACCGGCATGATTCCCGGCACGAAGGTCGTCACGCATCCGCCCTGCACGTATCTGTTCGATGAGCGTGCGATTGTGGGCGAGACCTCGAAACTGGCGCTCAACCTCACGGGTGGGTTCACGCCGGCCGCTGGCTGCCAAATTGTTCCCACGGAGGGCGCGCAGAGTCTCGTCGCGTTTTTGCTGAGCTTGAACAACACCTACGACTATCCCGAGTCGCGTCCGATGCCGGTCGAGAAGGCCAAGCCGGAGGCCGCAAAGAAATGAGCACGCCGCCGCATTCCGATCCCGGCCTCGAACAGGCCGCCGCCAGCGATGAGAGCCTGCTGGCCGCTCACGAGAAGCTTTTGGGCAAGAAACCCGACGATCAGGCCAACTACCGCCTCCTGCCGCTGAGCCTGCTGTTCGTTTTCAGCGGACTGATCTTTTTTGCCGGCACTTACCTGAATCTCTATTCCGGCCATTTTGACCCGCACGTTTACAACGAGCACGCGTTGCCCCACAAAGGCGGCGTCGAAGTCGTTAAAATCGACCCGCGCGAGCTGGGCAAAAAACTTTTCAACAACGCGGCATGCAACACCTGCCATCAGGTCACGGGTCTAGGTCAGCCCGGCATTTATCCGCCACTGGTCGGTTCGGAATGGGTGCTCGGCACGGAGGAGCGTGTCATTCGCATCGTGCTCTACGGACTGCAGGGCAAAGTGACCGTCAAAGGCACCGATTATTCGGCTGCGGCGATGCCGTCCTTCGGCAAAGTCGCCGGTTCTGGCTTCAACTGGAGCGACGATAAAATAGCCGCGGTGCTGACCTACGTCCGCTCGGAATGGGGCAATAATGCCGCGGCTATCACCGCCGCGCAGGTCGCCGCCATCCATGCCAAGGAAGGCGATCGCAAGGCGTGGACAGCGGAAGAGTTGGCGAAGTTGCCGTGAGCGATTGAGGGTTCAGTCGGCTTATTTTCGGATGGCTGCTGGACATATTGACATCATCGCATCAGATGAGATGATTCAGATAAATGAGGACGACACTCGATATTGATGATGCTATCCTTGCTGCGGCCAAGGAGGTAGCTGGTGCAAAGCATTCTACGGCTGGAGCGATCATATCTGAATGGGCGAGAAAAGGCGTTGCTGGCACTTCGGGACTTCAAGGTCGCAGTAAATCGGGCTTTCCAGTGTTTGCCGTATCATCCTCCGCCATGCCCTTAACCTCGGCCACGGTCAAATCCATCCTCACCGATGAAGGGTTATCTACTGGACGTTAATCTGCTTATTGCCTTGGCGTGGCCGAATCATCCGCAGCACGGAAAGGCAGATGCTTGGTTTGCAAAACAGCGCGACGAAGGCTGGGGCACTTGTATGGTTACGCAACTCGGGTTTGTGCGGGTCAGTTCCCATCCAGCGGTTGAATCCCATGTTTCGACGCCCGAGGCGTTGCAGAAGCTAATGGAAATTATCGATACCCCGGGGCACTCATTTTGGTCTGAGCCTTCCGGTGGATATCGCAATGAGGAATTCAGTAAAACGATTCCGAGCACGCTGACTCATGGTTCGGTCACGGACGGTTACTTGGCGACGGTGGCGTGCCTCAACGGCGGGAAGCTCGCTACGCTCGACCGTTCGCTGAACAAATCCTTCAGTGCGATAAGCGTATTGGTCGGCGACTGATTTCCAAGCTTTCATGCTCTGAAAGTAGGGGGCGGACAACCCAATCCGCACTCTTGTCGACAGGTCGTTCGTTTTCTTTGGTCGCGCTGGAGGATGAAATGGCGCCGAGCGCTTGGTCGGATAATCTTGCCAAAAATATCTTGCCGTCGTCTCCGCGAGCCGAGAACTTTCGCCTTCCTTGTCCGGTAGGTTACTCAAGTGGCCAACGAGGGCAGACTGTAAATCTGCTGGCTAACGCCTCCGATGGTTCGAATCCATCACCTACCACCAACTTTATATTAGGCCGGCGGCGCGAAAACTGAAAAAACCACGGCCCAATGGATCGGCCGAGGCGCGGCCGATAATTTACGTGGTCGACCAATTCGATGTCCACGGTTCGTGCCGCCTCGCGCAACTGGCGCGTGACTTGCGCGTCCGCCGCGCTCGGCGCCGGATCGCGGCTTGGGTGGTTGTGCACACAGGCAACGGCCGAGGCTGATTCCCGAATCGCCGTGCGGAACACCTCCCGCGGATGCGCCAGTGCCGCCGTGGCCGTGCCCGACGTGACCTCGACGCGCTTGAGGAGCCGGTTCTTCCGGTTGAGGCAGAGCACCCAGAATTTCTCGCCCGCCTGCTGCCCGACGACGCGGCGCGCGACTTCCATCACGGTGACGAGCTGAAGTGCTTTGATGCGGCCGATGCCTTTGAGTCGTCGAAAATCATCCGCCTCCCAAGCGATCAGCCCCCGCCAGCGATCCGGCCTCGGCGATGATTTGGGTGGCGAGGGTCAGGACGTCTGTTCCGCGCGTGCCGCTGCGCAGCAGCATGGCGAGCAGTTCGGCGTCGCTCAGTGCGCTGGCGCCGAATTTTTCCAATCGTTCCTGCGGACGCTCGCTGACGGCGGTGGCGCGCAGACGATTGGCGTTGGGCGGCTCGGGGGTGTCGGGCACGCGTTTAACTTGGACGGATTTTCGAGGACTGCCAATCCTCTCAGTGCCCTGCCGCGCCCGCCTGCGGCTCAGTAGTGCTTCACGTAGCCGTTGCGGCGCAGGCGTTCGAGCCAGCGCTCCTGGCTGGTGCGGGTCATCTGCGTCACGAGCATGCGCTCAATCTGGTCGCGCACTTCGTCGATCGGTTGGATGCCGGCGTATTTGCGGTCTTCGGCGTAGAGAAGGAAGCAGCCTTCGGGCAGAATAATCGGGTCGGTCACCTCACCCTTTTTCAGCGCGAAGAGCGGCTCGCTGTAGGCGGGCTGCAGTTCGGAGCGTTTCATCAATCCCCAGTCGCCACCCTTAGAGCGGCGACCGTCACGGCTGAATTCTTTCGCGAGATCCTCGAATTTTTCGCCTTTCTTGAAGCGTTCCAGAATGACCGCGGCCTGCGTCTTGAGCTGCGCATCGGTTTCGTTGTCGGTGCGCGTGAGCTGGATCATCCGCAGGTGGACTTTGTCCTCCTGGTAAAACTGATCCTTGTTCTCGTTGTAGAACGTCTCGATGCGCACCGGGCTGACTACGCTCTGCGACTTACGCTGCTGGCCCTCCATGTAGTGATAAATGATCTCCTCTTCGATTTCCTTGCGAAACTCGCGGATGGTCGTACCGCGGGAACGGAGATAGGCGAGGAACTTCGAGCGGTCGTTGTCGAACTGGTCGCTCTGGCGGTTGGCGATTTCACTGTCGATGTAGCTCTCGGGGATGTGGCGCTCGTTGTCGCCGTCCTTCTTCTTGCGAAATTCCTTGATGATGAGCACGCGGTCGATGAGGTCCTGAATCACACTGTCCTGCAGTTGCTCGATCTTCTGATTCAACTCGGCGTCGCTCTTCGCTTCGCGCTGGAGTTGCGGGATGAGCGGATAGACCTCCCGGTTAACGTCGGCGACCGTGATAATCTTGTCCTCGGCCACGGCGACGATGCCATTGGCGAAACGCTGGGTCAAATCGCCGCCGGCGGGTGCGGTTTGAGCGCGGACCATCGCGCCGGCAGAGGCGGCGAGGCTGAGGATAACGAGACTGCGGCGGAGCGTCATGGAGTCGGCAAATTGTTCAGGAACGAGATGATTTCCCTCAACCGTAGGAGGGGCTTCGGGGCGGTCAACCTTGGAAACCGGGTGCCAATTTGCACCCAGTCGTCATGGCGGCCGCTGTGGCGAAGGCACTTTAGGCGGGTAGATTCGGTTTCGACGGAGACGATGCCCTTTTGTTCCGCCCGAATGCGAATCTCTGTCACGAGCAGGAGCGCTTTCACTTCGTCGCCAAATTTGCCGAACCGATCGCGCAGGTCGGCCTCGATTTGCTGCAAGGCCGCCGGGGTATCGGCCATGGCGAGTTTGCGGTAGAAATCGATCCGCAAGCGCGTCTCGGCCAAGTAGATGGAGGGAATCCGGGCCTGAATCTTCGCGACCTCGACCGCGCCGCTGTCGGCGTGCTCGGCGTCGCGAATGGCGGTGTAACTGTCCGCGTGGCGACCGCGGTCGGCAGCGGAGCCGGCGCCAGCGTTGTCGCCGACAAACACGAAATCTAGCTTCACGCTGGCCCGGATCGCCGCCGCCACTTTATCGCCACGCAGCCGCGCGACCGACTGGCGGAGCAACTGGCAGTAAAGCTCGAAACCGACGCCAACGATGTGACCGCTCTGCTCGGCGCCGAGGAGATTGCCGGCGCCGCGCAGCTCCAGATCGCGCATCGCGATCCGGAAACCGGCGCCGAGTTGGGTGTGCTGGCGCATCGCGGTCAGCCGCTGCCGGGCAACTTCGAGCAGGCGGGTATGCCGATGGAGGAGCAGATAAGCGTAGGCTTGGTGCTTGAACCGACCGACGCGGCCGCGGAGTTGGTAGAGTTGCGAGAGACCGAAACGGTCGGCGCCCTCGATGATGATCGTGTTGCAGTTCGGGATATCGAGGCCGCTCTCGATGATCGTCGTGCAGACGAGGACGTGGAATTTTCCTGCCACGAAGTCTGTCATCATCCCCTCGAGATCGTCAGCGTGCATCTGGCCGTGGCCGACACCGATGTTCAGATCGGGCAAAGCCGCGCGCAGTCGGCCTGCCACGAGCTCGATCGTCTGCACACGATTGTGCAGGTAAAAGACCTGCCCGCCGCGGCGAATCTCGTGATGAATGGCGTCGAGGACGATTTTTTCCTCGTAGGTCTTGACGATGGTCTGGATCGGGTGGCGGTTCGTCGGCGCCGTCTCGATCACGCTGAGATCGCGCGCGCCGGTGAGCGCCATGTAGAGCGTGCGGGGAATTGGCGTGGCGCTCATCGAGAGCACATCGACGGTGGCGCGCATCGCCTTGAAGCGCTCCTTGTGCTTCACGCCAAACCGCTGCTCCTCGTCGATGACGACGAGACCGAGTTCGCGAAACTGCACGTCGGCCTGGAGCAGTCGGTGCGTGCCGATGAGGATGTCCACCTGGCCGGCGGCGACGGCGGCGAGGATTTTTTTCTGCTCCGCGCGCGAGCGAAAACGGCTGAGCATCTCGACGGCGATCGGGTAGCCGGCCATACGCTCGCGAAAGGTGTTGAGATGCTGCTGCGCGAGCACGGTCGTCGGCACCAGCACCGCGACCTGCCGACCGCCCTGCACGGCTTTGAACGCGGCGCGGATCGCGACCTCGGTTTTGCCGAAGCCGACATCACCGCAAATCAGCCGATCCATCGGCCGCGTTCGCTCCATGTCGGATTTCGTCTCCGTGATCGCGCGGAGCTGATCACGAGTTTCGGTAAACGGAAACGACGCCTCGAATTCCTTCTGCCACGTCGTGTCGTCGGGAAACGCGTGGCCCGGCTGTGCCTCGCGTTCAGCTTGGATGCGCAGCAACTCCGCCGCGAGATCGACGGTGGCGCGCTCGGCGGCGGCGCGCGCTTTTTCCCAGCGCCCCGAGCCGATGCGGCCGAGTTGCGGACGCGACTTGCTGAGGCCGACGTAGCGGCTGATGAGGTGCGACTCCTGCAGCGGCACATGCAGTGTCACGCGGTCGTCGAACTCGACCGAGATCACCTCGCGCACGCCCTGTGCGGTATCGAGTTTCGTGAGCCCGCGGTAAACCGCGATGCCGTGCTGAAGGTGAACGACAAAGTCGCCTTCGACCAACTCGGAAAAATCGAGGAGTTGATCGATTTGGGCGCGCTGGGCGCTGGCGCGCGGGTTGAGCGCCGGGCGGCGCTGGCGCTGCCGGCCGAAAATCTCCGTCTCGGTAACGACGACGAGACCGGCCGCTGAACCTTCCCAGCCAAGTTTCGCACCGTCACGAAACGTCAGGCGAAAACCCTCGTTGAGCGTGCCGCGCAGGAAACGCGGACGGATCGATTTCAAGACGGGATCTTCCGCGAGAATTTCCTGGATGCGTTGCTCCTCGCCTTCCTTCGAGGCGACGATCGCGACGGCGAAACCGACTTTGCGCCACATGGCGATTTGCCGGAGGAATTTGCGGCGCGAGTCTTCCTCGACTTGGAGGCGTTCGTGCGCGACGAGAGCGTCGTCGGGATAACTACGATGGTGGGCGAGGCTCTCGGTGTCCCACGTCGCTTCCGCGGTCGGCGGATCGAAAAGCGCGCTCGCCTCGTCGAGATCGCTGAGGCCGAAGAGCGCGGCGCATTTTTCGAGCAGCGGGGCGAAGGCGTTCGATCCTTCGCGGGCGAAGGCACTGAACTCCTCGTCGAGCGCCGCCGGCTCGATGAACGCGAGATGAGTGGCGGGAGTGAGATAGTCGGCCAGCCCGGTGCGCGACTCTCCGAGTTTCACACGCGGCGAAGCGGGCAGCTTGATTTGCTCGACGCTCGCACCCGAGCGCTGCGACACTGGATCGAATTCGCGGATCGATTCGATTTCGTCGCCGAAGAAATCGAGCCGGTAGGGCATGTTGGCGGTGACGGGATAGACGTCGATGATGCCGCCGCGAATCGCGTAGTGGCCGGGGGCTTCGCACACGGCTTCGGAGTCGTAGTCGAGCTGTTGGAGTTGTTCGAGGAGGGCCTGAAACGGCTGGGTCTGACCGCGAGTGAGAGTGAGTTCGCGGGTGGCGAATTCTTCGAGGGCGGGCACCGATTGCAGGAGCGCGGCGGGTGTCGTCACGACGACTAGCGTGTCGGGCGTCGCAGTCATCCCACGAACCGCACGCAAGCGAGAGAGCACGGTCAACCGATCGCTGGAAGCAGCGAATGCTTCGCGCATGTCACGCGTGTCGGGCATCGACTCGGGAAACACCAGCGTCGCGGCGGCCCGCGGGTCGCCCGAGGCCGCGTGAAAAAAAGCGAAATCTTCCGCGAGGTGTTCGGCGGTCTTCAAGTCCTCGGTGACCACCAACCAAATGGGCGCCGGCTGCGTGCGCACGAGTTCGGCCAGCACGGCACCGCGCGCGGGCGGACAGACGCCGGTAAGCTTGGTGCGAGAGGGCACAGACGCGGCAAACATGAGGTCGAGGCCTTATCGGGCGTAACGCCAGTTCTACAAATTTTTCAGCGCCTCACGCGCGGCGGCTTCCTCGGCGAGTTTCTTCGATGGGCCGCGACCGCGGCCGATCGGCTGATCGAGCAGCGATACGATCACCTCGTAGTTACGCTCGTGATCGGCGCCGTCGGTAGCGGTGACTTCGTAGCGCAGCGCCTCGTTGCCGTGCACCGGCTGGATGAGTTCCTGGAGCCGACCCTTGGGATTGTCGGCATCGCCGACGACGGCGAGCCGGCCGCCCAGATCACCGTAGAGGCTTAGCACCACCCGGCGCGCCGAGGTAAAATCGCTGTCGAGAAACACGGCGCCGACCACCGCTTCCAACGCGTCGCCGAGGGTAGAGATGCGCCCACGACCGCCAGTTTTTTCCTCGCTGCCACCGAGGCGCAAGTTGGTGTCGAGCCCGATGTCACGCGCCAGCTGCGCCAGAAACGCTCCGTTGGCGAGTGCGGCGCGGCGGCGGCTAAGCGGACCCTCGCGATCGGCGGGAAAAAGTTGAAACAGCGCTTCGGTCAACACGAGTTGCAGCACGGCATCGCCAAGAAATTCGAGTCGCTGGTTGCTTTCGGCGCCGGGATGTTCGGGCACGAACGAGGTGTGCGTGAGGGCGCGCTCCAGCAAGGCGGCGTCGCGAAACGTGTAGCCGAGGCGGGACTGAAGCTGTTCGGGCGAGCCGCTCATGAACTTGCGCTCGCATAGCGGCGAAGCCCGCGGTGAAACACAAATACGGCGAGCGCAAACCACAGCGCCGCGAAGACGAAGAGCGCACCGGCCCACTTCCATTCGAAGCCGTAGCGAGTCAGCAACAGGCGCGCCGGCGCGTTGCTGATGACGACGACCGGTAGCAGCCAGACGAAGAGGATGCGGGTGACCACGCCCTTGAATGCCTCTTTCGGCAGCCGAGAAAATTCGGTCAGCGTGAAGTAGCTGCCCTCGATGCCCTGAGCGCTGGTGAGCCAGAACGCGAGTGAGATTGACAGCACGAGGATGCTGTAATGCACCACAAGACCCGAAAAAACCATGCTGAGATAGAGCGCGATGTCGCCCAAGCCCGGATGCAATCCGAGCTGACGGGCGGCGTAAATCACGACGCCGCCGGCGACGAAGGCGTTGATGAGTCCATCCGGGTCGAGCTTGCGGGTGGTGGCCATGAACATGACGTTGCCGGGCTGTGCGAGGTAGAAATCGAAGTAGCCGGTGCGGATGTTGCGGCCCATCTCGAAGATACTGCTCCAGAAAAATCCCATCAGGAAACGCTGGATTAGCATCGAGGTGCCGACGAGCAGGACCATCTCGTATTTGCTCCAGCCGGCGATGGAGTCGGTGTGTCCGTAAATGACGGAAATAAGGAGGAGGTTGACCGTCATCCAGAACAGTTCGACCACCGACCAAACGAAAAAATCGCCGCGAAACATCAGTGTCCGCACGATCGAGTAGCGGGCGGTGGCGAGCCAGATGCGGAGATAGTGGTGCATCGGGAAAATGAATCTTATCCGCCAACGGCGGTGTGGCGGCGCAGGCCGCGCACCCACAGCAATTGATTGAGGGCGAGGAGCGCTATCACCCAGCAGAGTTGGATCGCGAGTCCCTGATAAATCATCGGCAGTCCGATGCGGCCTGTGAAGATCGCGCCGGGAAAATACATCTGGTAAAAGAACGGGAGAAACCGCGCGATCTGGAAGATTCCCGCCGGCATCAGATCGAGCGGAAACATTTGCCCGCCGAGCAGCACCTCGATCGCCATCGAGAGGATGACGAAGCCCTGGATTTCCAAAAACCAAAACGTCAGCATGCCGAAACAGTAGGCGATGCTGAACTGAATCAGCGCCGACATCACGACCGCGGGCAATCCGAGCGCGAGTCGCCACCATTCGTGCGGGTAGGTGAGGTAGCTGCCGAGAAACGGAAGAGCAATCAGCAGTGGTAGCAGGATGAGCGCGCCCGACACCAGCCGCGCCGCTACGTAGATGCTGAACCGGTAGGCGAAATAGTTGATCGGTTTCAGGAGGAACTGGTTGATGAGACCATTGCGGATTTCCTCGCTGATTTGGTAATCCTCATTGAACGCCCCGATGAAGAACTGCAGCACGAGCAGCGTGACGAAGTAGGTCAGCGTCTGCCCGAAATCGAACCCGCCGATATTCTTTGCGCCGGCAAACGCCGCGCCCCACAGGATGAACACGACCGTCAGGTGAAACAGCGAAAAGAACCCGCGCACGGCGAAGTTCCAGCGGTAAACCAGATTGCTCTGGAGCCCGATGAGGAAGGCGTGACGGTATTTGTTCAGCGACGAAAGCATCAGAAAAGGAAAGCCACGAAACACGCAGAATACCGGAAAGTCAGATCGAACTTAGAGAATTTCCGCGTGCCGCGTGGTGCCACAGATCACTTCAACCCGAAACGCGCGATGACTTCTTTCGCCAAGTTGCGATAGGCGACGGCGCCGACGCCAAGCGGATCGTAGGCGAAGATGGGTTTGCCGAAGCTGGGCGCTTCACTCAGCCGCACGGTGCGCGGGATGACGGTCTGGAAGATTTTGTCAGGCAGGTGCTGCTTCACCTCATCGACGACTTGTTTCGCGAGGTTAGTGCGCGAGTCGAACATCGTCATCACGATGCCGCCGAGATTGAGGTCGGGGTTGATCGCTTTCAACCGATCGACATTGCGCAGAATCTGTCCGAGCCCCTCGAGAGCCAAATATTCGCACTGCAGCGTAATCAGGAGTTGATCGGCGGCGACGAGGCTGTTCATTGATAGCATGCCGAGCGCGGGCGGGCAGTCGACGATGATGGCGCGGTAGCCGTTCGATTGACGCACCGGTTCGAGGACTTTGCGCAGCGTCATCAAATAATTTTCGGTCTGCGCGAGTTCAATTTCCGCTGCCGCCAAGTCTTCTTCGCTGGGGATCAGCGCGAGGTGCTCGAAGGCCGTCGGCGTGATCATTTCGAAGATCGAGCCTTCGCCGCGAATGGGACCGTAGAGACTTTTGCCCGCTTGCTTTTCGACGCCGACGGCGCTCGTGGCATTAGCCTGCGGATCGAGATCGATGAGCAGGGTGTGGATTTTGTGCTCGGCTAGCGCGGCGGCGAGGTTGACCGCGGTGGTGGTTTTGCCGACGCCGCCCTTTTGGTTGGCGATGGTGAAGACGGTGGTGGGCATGGCGTGGCTTATGGCTAAGAGTGAAAGGCGGCGGGCGGCAAGCGCGGTGTCGCCGGGCGGATTGCCCTGTCACTGCTGTGGCCGATCAGATGGTCTGCGCTTTGAATGGGCGGGCGAGCCAAGCGAGAAGGCTGAGAGAAAGAAGCGACAGCGCGGCACCGAAGACAAAATGCGTGGGCCGGTAGCCAAGTTCGACGTGCGAAACACCGGCGGGCAGCGCGACGCCACGCATCCAGCCATTGACGGGCATGACCGGCACGGCGGAACCGTTGACGGTTGCGCGCCAGCCGGGATACCACGCTTCCGCCAGCGTGAGGAGTGCCGGAGTGCCGGTGCTGACCCGAAGACGCAGGTGATTGCGTGAAAAATCCTTCCACTGCACTGCATCGATTGTGGCTGGTATCGTCGCGGAGTTTTTGTCTGCGGCGAAATCAGCGGACCACGGTGACTCTAGCAGGGCTGATTGACTGGCGTCGTGCCCGGCGGCCAGACGACCAGCGGCTTCGCGCCAGTCGGCCACCTGCCGAGTGTGATGGACGAGCCACGCGCGGGGTGGTGCGGGGCGAATTTCGATTTGGCTGGAACGCAGATCCAGCGAGGCGGATTGCGCTACCCACGGAACGGGGAACGGTCCTTTTGCCGCGAAAATTTCGAACGCATAGATGTCGCTCATAGCCGGCGGTTCAAAGCCGACTGCCCAGTGGACGTAGTTCCAGACGCGTTCGAGGGCGAGCGCCTCGGAGCCGGCGAAAGTGCCAAAGCCGTAAATCATGCCGGCGTTGGCGCGAACGGCTTTGGGTGGCGCGAAAATGCGCGGGGGCGGGGCGTGAAGCACAAGCTGGCCCGACTCATGGAGCGCGGCGACGAGCGGCGCCTCGAGCGCATAGTTTTGCGACGTCACGAAAATGCGCTTCAGGCCGACATCGGTCATCAGCAAATCGACCATCAGGCCGACCGCGAGGGCGAGACCACCAAGGGTTCGCAGCCGTTGCGAACGGGCGGCGAGCCAGAGGACGGCAGCCATGGTGGCGGCGGAAAAATAGAGGACTGGCCGGCCAATGTCGGCCTGGCTGTGAACGGACAAAAAGCCCAGCAGCAGGAACAGCCCTAGCGCGGTGCCGCCGAGTCGCGCGAGTTGTCGTCGTGGCGTTTCCCGAGAGGAAACCAAGAGCGTGGCCGAGATGATGAGCGCCAAGATGAGCACCGCGCCAGAGCGGCCATGCACCCGGAAGCTGGCATATCCCGGCAGCATTTTGACCAACACGGGAAAGAGCGGCGTGTGCTCGCCAGCGGCGATGAGCCCAAGTCCCAGCACGACCAGCCACAACGCGCGCACGGAGCGATCCCGGACTCGCATGAGTCCCGACACACCCAGCAGCGTCACCGCGGCGCCCGGGTAGAGCAGCAGTTCCCAATCTACCGTATAACCTTTGGCGACGCTCGGCGTGAGTGCGGAGAGCCAGTGGGGCCACGCCATCGAGCCGACAGCGGTGAAATCTGCGCGTGCTGTGCCTCGGTTGCTTTGTTGCACGAGTTCGGCCAGCGGCACCATCGCCACGCCGGTGGTTGCGAACCCCAACGCGTAGGCAGCGGCCACGCGCCAACCGTCCTGGAACCAGCCACGGAGCAACGCGCGTCCGTTCCAAGTGAGTCGTCGGCCAGCCAGCAGCAGCGCAACCGCGATGGCGCAGTTCCAATAAACTTGCGGGGCGCCGGCGAGCAGTTGCCAGGCGGACACGGCAGCGAGCCACGCCACCGCCCGGCGGTCGCCGATATCCTGCACTTGGAGCCCTGCTTCGAGCAGCATCGGGAGCAACAGATAGGAAAAAACAAACTGCACATGCCCGGCCTGGTAGTGCCCGGTGATTTTTCCGCTTAAGACGAAAACCAAGCCCGCGCAGAGGGCAGGCGCCCGCGCCGCACCGAGACGAAGACAAAGTTTCGCCGTGGACCACGCGGCCGCCGAGGCGTGCAACCACGCCAATAGGATCATGCCCCAAAACGATCCGAACAGCAGATAGGCGATCGTGCCTGGCCAAAATACCAAGGCCTGAGGATCCGCAGCGAAGGGCCGACCGAGGCTAGCAAGCGGATTCCAGAAGGGAAACTCGCCGCCGCCTAGACTAGCGCGGTAGTAGGTGAGGTAGGGTAGGAGAATTGAGCGGTAGTCGAGCGCATCGAACGGCGTGGGTGGCACGGCAAAAATAAAAACCGTCGCCACAAATGCGCCCACGATCAATGCGATGGTAGCGCGCAGCCCGATTAGTTCGTGGCGTAGCGCAACGATCGGACGTTCGGGCGGGTGGGGCGCGGAATGCACTCGCCTCATGAAAGACCGCCCGATGGGCGCGTCACTCCCGAATGTGCGTCGAGGTGGGACAATTCTGGCTCGGTCTCCCACCGCCTGAAACGCGGGCCTATTCGTGCCGGGAGCCGACGGAGGCGGTGGCGGGGTAAATTTGATTTCAGCACTTGCGCGGGGATTTTATTTCCTGCAACGTGCGCGGCTCTTGGAGTGAATGGCGCGGTAGCCAAGTGGTAAGGCCGAGCTCTGCAAAAGCTCTATGCGCCGGTTCAATTCCGGCCCGCGCCTCCAAGATTAACCTGCTTGTGCAGGAGTGGTTAAGGAGTCGCGGGGTCCGAAGTGGACACCAAAATGGACACCAAAATCACCCCTCCCCGAGGATTTCGCGTAACCGGCGCTAACCCGCCGACTACTCGCTAACCCTCCGGAATCGGTTGCCTCTATCATCGCGGTTGCGTCCAAAACCATGAAAGCACGCTACCGTCTCATTCGTCGGGGAAACCGGAAAATCTCGTTCTATCTCGTCGACTCGCGCACGGGGAAACGCACCAGTCTGCACACGGCGGACAAGGATGCCGCCCAACAGATCGTCGCGGCCAGGAACCAGGCCGAGCGTCAGCCGCTCCTCAATCTCCAACTCGCCAAGGCCTATCTGTCCGGGACCGACAGCGGGGTCCAGACGCGCACCTGGCAGCAGGCGATCGAGGCCCTCACGCAAATGAAGCAGGGGGCGAACCGGGCGCGCTGGAAGCGCGTCTTAAGCGACAAGGCGTTCGCGCCCCTGTGGCCCAAGGTCATCGTGGAGACCAATGCCGAACTCCTGCTGAAAGTGCTCCAGCACGGCTGTGTTTCCACAAACATCTACCTGCGCCGGCTGCACAATTTCTGCGTTGATATGAACTGGCTGCCGTGGCCGCTGATCGCCAAGCGGCAGTGGCCGGTGATCCGATTCAAGGAAAAGCGCGCCATCACGGCGGAGGAGCACGCCAGGATCCTGGAGCGCGAGAGAAATCCCGAGCGGAAGGCGTTCTACCAGCTCGCCTGGCACTTTGGGGCCTCGCAGTCCGATTTGGCGAACCTCCAGGCCGAGGATGTGGACTGGCCTGCGCGGATCGTCTGTTTCATCCGGCAAAAGGTGCGCTGGCGGGACCAGCAACCGCCCCAGATCCGATTTGGCCAGGAGGTTGAGGCGATCCTCGCCACGCTGCCGAAGACCGGGCCGCTGTTCCCTTACCTGCGAAACGTGGAGCCCGGACATCGGGCGACCGAATTTCGGCAGCGTTGCATCGGCCTTGGGATTCGAGGGGTCACTTTGCACAGCTACCGGTATGCGTGGGCCGAACGGGCCAAGGTGGTGGGCTATCCCGAACGGTTCGCGCAGCTCGCGCTCGGGCACAACAGCAAGGCGGTTCACCGCGCCTATTCCCGCAAGGCGCAGGTCACCTTACCGCCGTTGGAGGAATACGAAAGGAACATGGCGGCTGCCGCCGTCATTCCCATGCCTTTGCCGGCGACAGGTTGAATGCCCCGGCGCGGCTCCGTGGTGCACACGGTGCCTCGATGCCCCAGCCCCCATGCAGGCCTGACGAAGGCCACCATCCATCGAAATAGATTGCTTCTCTTGAAAACGTGAGCACTATTTCAAAATTGAAATTTGACTGGGACCCCGCCAAGAGCGCGGGCAACGAAGCCAAGCACGGCCTGAGCCTTGGTTCCGCTGAGGTGCTCTGGGCGGGCCCCGTCGTTACACTCCCTTCAAAGTATCCGGGCGAGTTGCGGCATCTCGCTATTGGTCTGATTGAGGGGCTCCACTGGACCGTTGTCTACGCCCCGCGCGGCGACAGCTTCCGTCTGATCTCCGCCCGCCGCTCCCGCTCAAATGAAAAAGCTCTCTTCCAAAAACTCTTCAACTAAGGCCACGACCACGGCCCGAAACCTTGAGACGCGCTTCGATGCGGGCCAGGACGTGCTCGACTACTTCGATGTTCCCCGCGCGGTTGTCACCCACGGCGGCGCCCGTCCCGGCGCTGGTCGCAAACCTGCGGGCAAGCTGCGCAAGACCGTGAAGCTTTCGCCCGCCGCCGTGCGCCGGTTTCAGGCCTATGCGCGGCGCAAGAAACTGCCCAACTTCTCCGCGGCTTTGGAGGACGTTTCGGCGGCACTGTGATACTCAGCCGCCCACCAACATCGGCAGGCTGTTTTTAGGCGGATAGCCGTCCTCCGCCATCAGCGGGCAACGGCCTTTTTGTGCCGGTTCTTATGCTTCCAATGCTGGCCGATTGTGTTCGTGACCTTCGCCAGCCAGGTGCGGTCTTTTGCGAGTTCCAAGACGTCCGCCGCGGCGAAATACTTGACGCTGTTCGGCGCCGGATTGCCCAGCGGCCTAAGCAGCCTGGCGGTGACCAGGACTGACACATCATGCGCTTTGACTCGTGGGATGCGCCCACACTTTTCGCGGTTGTGGCGCTGAGCGCCCTCTTATTGGCGTTCTTCGAGCGAACCCTGCCGGTGTGGCGTTGACGAGTTGGAGGTGGGCGTAATTGGCTTGAATATTCGCTATTCGCGAATAGCGTATTTCCATGGTGGCCAAATCGCAGGATGTGCTGGTGGTGCTCAAGATTGCCTTGGGCGGGCTGCAGCATTCCTACGCCGATTTGGCGATCCAACTTGGGATGAGCGCTTCAGAGGTGCATGCCTCGGTGCGGCGCCTCATCGACGCGCGCCTGCTAGATCCCCAAACGAAAGACGTCCGCCGGGAGGCTTTGCGCAACTATCTCGTGTATGGCGTGCCGCACGCGTTTCCAGCGAGTCCAAAGGAAATCACGCGCGGCATGCCGACCGCATGGGCCGCCCCCGCGATGGCAAATAAGACCGTGGGCCCGGACCAAGTTCCACCCGTTTGGCCCGATCCGGAGGGCAATGTGCAGGGCGCAGCGGTGGAGCCTCTTTACGGCAGCGTGCCGCTTGCGGCGCGCCAAGACCCGGAACTCTATGCCATGCTCGCGTTGGTTGATGCCTTGCGGATCGGCCGCGCCCGCGAACGCAGCATCGCAGAGCAAGAGATCGGCCAGCGTTTGAAACCCCATGTCGCAGCCTAATCTCTCGGCGATGCGCGCGGTTGCGGACCGCTTGGACAGTTCGGGATTGGACTATGCCTTCGTCGGCGGCTCGATTGTGAACTTACTGCTCGACCATCCGGCGATGTCGCCCGCACGCCCGACGGATGATGTCGATGTGATCGTGGAGACCGTGACCTCCCGCCGGCACTCAGACGTGGAGGCAGCGCTGAGGCGACTGGGTTTCGAGCACGACATGCGGGAAAACGCGCCGCGCTGCCGTTGGGTGTTGGGCGATCTCACCGTTGACATCATGCCGACCGATGGCGCGTTCCTCGGGCTCAACACGACTTGGTTCAAGGAAGCGCTCGACACCGCGACAGATGTATCCGTCGCCAGCACCCGCCTGCGGTTGATTTCGCCGATTGCATTTATCGTGATTAAGCACGTCGCATTCTGTGATCGCGGCGGCGGCGATTACTACGGGAGCCACGATTTGGAGGATCTCATTACGGTCGTGGATGGTCGCGAGCACATCGCTGTCGAGGTGGATAGCTCTCCCGCGGGGATGCGCGCCTATGTGCGCTGATGCCATGCGAGCGATGCTGGCCACGCCGGCGTTCGACGAGGCTTTGCTAGGCCACTTGCCAGGGGATCGTGCGAGCCAGCAGCGTCTGCCCAGTTTGCGACGAAAGCTGCAAGCCATCGCCGCGCTGGCTTGAAGGTTGGGGCGGTAGTGTGATGGCACCGACTGCCATTCCAAACCTGAAGGAATAGTCGGCAATTGGCAGCGGCCAGAAGTACTGGGTGAGTTCAGCTAAGACCAGGCAGGTCAAGACGAGGACCGGAGGCGGATGGATTCTACCCACGCCGGGTTATTCGCCCGACGCCGGGGCTTGCACCAGGACAACGCACCGACGATTTGAGCCCCTGCGCCCAGACGTGCGTTAAGAAATCGGGAACCCGCGGCCACGCTGCGCAAGACCGTGAGGCTTTCGCCCGCCGCCGTGCGCCGGTTGTCACCGGTCACCCAAAACCAGCCAGGTAAGGTCGATTCAAAACCAGCCACCTTGAGAGGGTAATTTACCTCGTCGGCGAAGATCGCTTCGCCGGTGGGCGTAATGAACCAACTCAACGTGAGCATTCAACAATCGATAGTCGCCCTTATCGCTAGAGGCTGGTCGCAGCGCCGGATCGCCCGGGAGCTGCAGCTGGATCGCGCGACGGTGGCGCGCTACGCGCAACCGGTGGTGGCAAAACCAGCCACCATTTCGACCCACGGCTCGGACGAGGCGGCGGATTCAAAACCAGCCAGTCACCCGGCCCACGGCTCGGCGCCCGAGTCCGATTCAAAACCAGCCAGCAATTCGACCCACGGCTCCGGCGCGGCTCCGCCAGCAAAACCAGCCATTTCGACCCACGGCGCCACGGCCGGTCGCAAGAGCTTGTGCACGCCGTTCGCGACCGTGATCACCACGAGTCTCGAGCTCGGTTTGTCCGCGCAGCGGATCTATCAGGACCTCGTCCGCGAGCACGCCTACACGGGCGGTTATCAGTCGGTCAAACGCTTCACCCGAAAGGTGGCGCATAAACTCGAACTGCCGTTTCGTCGGATGGAGTGCGAGCCCGGCGACGAGCTGCAGATCGACTTTGGGTGCGGCGCATGGATCAAGGAAGACGAGCGCCGCCGGCGCCGGCCGCATTTGTTTCGCGCCGTGCTCAGTCATTCCCGCAAGGGCTACAGCGAGGTCGTCTGGCGTCAGGACACCGAGACCTTGATTCGGTGCGTGGAGAACGCGTTTCGCTTCTTCGGCGGCGTCACCGCGGTGCTCGTCCCGGATAATCTGAAGGCCGCGGTGCTCCACTCCGACTGGTTCGACCCCGAGTTAAATCCGAAGATGAGTGCCTTCTGCGCGCATTACGGCACCACGCTGTTGCCGACGAAGCCGGCGATGCCGCGGCACAAGGGCAAGATCGAGGCCGGCGTAAAATACGCGCAGGCGAACGCACTCAAGGGCCGCGAGTTTGCGAGTCTCGCCGCGCAAAACACGTTTCTCGCCGACTGGGAGCGCACCGTCGCCGACACGAGGATTCACGGCACGATCCGCCAGCAGGTCGGCACGTTCTTCACGCAAGTCGAGCAGCCGAAGCTGCGGGCGTTGCCGTCGTCCCTGTTCCCGTGCTTCGAGGAAGCCCCGCGTAAGGTGCACCGCGATGGCCACGTCGCTTATCAACGCGCCTATTACTCGGTGCCGCCGGAGCATGTCGGCTGCGACGTGTGGGTGCGCGCCGAGACGCGGCTCGTCCGGATCTACAACCAGCGGTTCGCGCCCATCGCCGTGCATGTGCGCGCCGAGCCCGGTCGCTTCGCGACCGATCAGGCGCATATCCACAGTCACAAGCGGGTCATCGTCGAACGCGGCGCCGACTATCTGTTGGAACGTTGTCGGCTGCTCGGCGCGCACTGTGGCGCGTGGGCCGAGGGTTTAATGGCGCAGCGTGGTCCCGAAGGACTGCGCGTGTTGCAGGGATTGTTGGCGCTCGCCCGCGAGCATCCCATCGGGGTGCTCGAGCACGCGTGCGGCCGCGCGGTGCACGTCGGCTTGTGGCGCCTGAAGGAACTGCGCCGGCTCGTTCAGGACGGCGAGCACGTCGTGCAGGTCGATTTTTTGCAGGCTCATCCGCTCATCCGCGATCTGAGCCACTACCAGCTTGAACCATGAACCAACTCCAATCCCTCCTTCACGATCTGCGTTTATCCGGACTGCGCGACACGCTGCCCGTCCGACTCCAGGAAGCGGCGTCCAACCGCCTCGCGCACGAAGAGTTTTTAACGCTGGTCCTGCAGGACGAGGTCAACGTCCGCCACCAACGCCAGATCCAGCGCCGGGTGAAGGCCGCGGAGTTTCGCACGCTCAAGCCCCTCGATGAGTTTGACTGGCGCTTCAATCCGTCGATTCCCAAAAAACAGATCTTTGAGTTGGCCGCCGGCCATTTTATCCGCGCGAAGACCGACGTGTTGTTCATCGGCCCACCCGGCGTCGGCAAAACGCACTTGGCTCAGGCCATCGGCTACGAGGCGATCAAACAGGGCTTTGTCGTCTGCTACCGTTCTATCTTCGATTTGGTCCGCGACTTCCTGGCCGACGACGCGCTCCAACAACGCGACCGCGTGCTCCAACACTATATCAAACCCGATTTGGTCATCATCGACGACATGGGCCTGCGGGCGCTGCCCAAACATTCCGGCGAGTATCTGCTCGAGGTCATCATGCGCCGCTACGAAACGCGCTCGACGATCATGACCAGCAACCGGCCGCTCGAGGACTGGGGCAAACTCTTACAGGATGTCCCCACTGCTGGCGCCGTCCTCGACCGCTTCCTTCATCACGCCGCCGTCATCGCCATCACCGGCGAGAGCTATCGCCTCAAGGACGCCGCCCTCGCCAAACCCAAAGCGGCGCCACGCACGTCATGAACCGCCACCGTCATCTTCCGTCGCTTCGCCGGTCTCGCGCTCCGCGACTCGCCGGCACTCGGCCCAGCACGCCTTCCGTCATCCTTGGTTGCTCAGAGCGAAAAATACCACCGGCCCACGCCTCACTCACCAATTTACCCTTGTCCTCTTTCTTCCATCTCTCATGAAAACCATCCACTCAGGGTGGCTGGTTTTGATTCGACCCGAGGTGGCTGGTTTTGAAGTGACCGGTGACACGCCGGTTTCAGGCCTATGCGCGGCGCAAGAAACTGCCCAACTTCTCCGCGGCCTTGGAGGATGTTTCGGCGGCACTGTGATACTCAGCCGCCTACCAACATCGGCAGGCTGTTCTTAAGCGAATCTCCGGTCACCGACACCCGCGCGCAAGGGCCTTTTTTGTGCAGATTCTTTTGCTTCCAATGCTGGCCGATTGTGTTCGTGACCTTCGCGAGCCAGGTGCGGTCTTTTGCGAGTTCCAGGACGTCCGCCGCGGCGAAATACTTGACGCTGTTTGGCGCCGGATTGCCCAGCGGCCTAAGCAGCCTGGCAGTGACCAGGACAGGCACATCATGCGGCTGGCAGTTCAGCACCCAGGCAGCCTGCTCCGCGGTCAGCCGGGCCGGAAGCTGTCCCAGCAGGCTCAGAAAACGGTGTTGGTCGTCTCGCATGCGGGTACTCTACCGCATGCGGCCGCGGGGAAATAGGTCCGATCGGGACTCGCCAAGTGTACTATTTCTTTGGGCCGTCTGCCAACGGTCGCCGGGAACCAGGAGACCAGGTGAAAAACGCGGCGCGATCGGGCCGATCTGGGCGTTCTCCGCGGCCTGATTTCTGCAAGCGCTGCGCGGACAAACTGGCCCGTCATGGGCCCCCGAAGTCAATCGTCGAATGGAATGCAAGCTAGCGCCTTCACGGCACGAAATGGTGTGCGTCCCTGGCCTCTTCACCCGCGCGGTGGACCGTTCGATCAGGCGCGGCCTTTTGCGTCAGTCGCGTGGCGCCTGGGGTCTGGTTGAGCGACCAAGTTGTCGGCAAAACTCCGACGCCTTGGCTGATAGCGAATCCGCGGGTTTTCTTCTGAAAAATGGCACCCAGGGCGATACGCACGCGGGCCGGCGGCGGCCATCCTGGCGGGCGTCGGCCACGAGAACGGTGGCGACCCAGGACCACTCCAGATGACTCAGGGAGCTCTCCTGGAGTCGCCCTCAGTGAGCCTGAATCGACAATTCTGGTTCGACGCTGTTCGGCGAAACCTTACCGCGGAGCGTAAGGGGAAGGGTGTCCTCCCTCATTCGGAACGCGACTGCGTTGCCGGAGAGATTCGCCGGCAATTCCGGCGCGCTTCGAAGGGTCGCGAATCATGATCGCGGCGAAGACCCAATTGAACCTGTAGCACGCGAAGCAATATTTTCGCGAACGTATCGCGGTCGGTGACTATTCCGCGGTCCGAACGGCGGAATATTCCGCGGAGAAAAATCGGCTGACCGGCGAGTGGTTCGGGGAAGGGGTCGCGCGGCTGAATCTGAGCGGAATCGTCGGTGAGTCGGCGTTCGTCGCCCTGTGCGATGGGAACGACCCTTGGACAGGGAAACGGCTGACACGGCGCCGGAGGACCGTGCGCCGAAGAGACGGGAAGCGGGTCGCGAGTCGCCGGGTGTTTTACGACTTCGCGACCAGCCCGCCGAACAGCGGTTCTCTCGTAGCAATGCTACGGGATTACCGGATCGTCGATGGGCACGAACGCGCCGGCGTGGCGGCACGTACCGCACTCGAACGTTTCGCCGAGATACGCATCCGGCGGGCATCGAAATCAGCAGTCTCGATAACGCTTGGGTTGTGCCCCCCTCCAACCGCGCAGTTACCCACCGTATTTGGCGTCAGACCTCGTCCAACGATTTGTGCGAAACCGCGTTGGCCTACGTTGATCGAAGTGCCGTGCGAATTTCGCCGTTTCTATGAGGTTGCCTTTTGAAACGCTCAATTCACGCCCGGCGTCGACCGCGGTCGACTAGGGTTCTTCCGCTTTTGACCGGTTGGTTCATGGTTGGCACGGTAATTGTTTTCAACCCACTGAGTCACGTCGGACAACCAGCCAGCTTCAGCCAATCGTGCCGTTTTTCTCAGCTGCGGGTCGCAAGAGGCGGAAGGAGCGAAGCGAATCTGGATGCCCCGAGGACCGCGGACGACGAAGTGTGGTTCCGACCAGAGCAAGGCGCGCTGCGGCGACGCATGGGACGCCACGATTCGCGAGCTGGTTGACACGTGCCCGTTGTCCATGCCCATCGTGTCGACCGCGACTCAGGCGCGGCGCGTCATGGAGCCACTGACTCGACGAACTGGCTCTTCCCGTTCTTCACAGTGAGGATGACAGCAGACTTGGAGGCGTTGCGATGGCTGTCGATGGTGATGCGGCCGGTGACGGCGGGGTAATTTCGGGTGGCAGCCAAAGCGTCGCGGATCTTGGCCGGATCAATGGACTCGGCGCGACGGATGGCGTCGCCCAACACCGATGCGGAATCGTAACCCAGCGCCGCCCAGGCGTCGGGCTGTTTGCCCCAACGGGCTTGGTAGCGAGTATTGAAGTCCCGCACCTCGGGGCTGGGATTGTCGGGGGAATAATGAGTGCTGAAGAAGGTGCCTTCCACCGCGGCTCCACCGATTTCGACTAGAGCGGGGGCATCCCAGCCGTCGCCACCGAAGATTGGGATCGTTAGTCCAAGTTGGCGAGCTTGCACGCAGATCAAGGCGGCCTCGGTGTAGTAGCCGGGGATGAATAGGGCGTCGGCGCCCGAGGATTTGATAGTGGTGAGCTGGGCACGGAAGTCCTTGTCGCCCTCCGAATATTTTCGCTCGAGGGCGATCGCGCCTGCGCCGTTGGCGAAGGACTCCTTGAAGATCCGGGCCATACCGACGCTGTAGGCGTTCGAGACGGAGGTGAGTATGGCAACGCGGCGAAGGTGGAGATGTTCCCGGGCGAACTTCGCCAGAACGCCGCCTTGGAAGGAGTCCACAAAGCAAACTCGGAAAATGTAGTCGCCGACTTCCGTGACGCGCGCATTGACCGAAGCGGGAGCTACCATCGGCAGGCGGGCGTTTTGGATGACCGGCGCGGCCTCCAGTGATCGAATCGAGGACACCTCACCGAGCAGGGCAACGACATGATCATGGGAGATGAGGCGTTTAACGGCGGTGGCGGATTCACCCTGCTTGGACTGATTGTCCTCCGTGTGCAGTTCAACCGGACGCCCGAGGAGGCCGCCCCGGGCGTTGAGTTCCTCAATGGCCAAGATGGTGCCACGATGGGAGGTCTCGCCATAGGCGGCCTCCTTGCCAGTGAGGGAAGCGTATTCGCCGATCCTGATCGGTTCCTGTGCAAGAGCTGCGCCCATGAGCATACCCAGGAAAAGTGCGCGAAACATTCGAAACGATTTCATTTTAAGTGGGAGCGGTTACTCGCGCGACTTTGGCAAGAGCGCCTCGGGGAAATTTTGATAGGCCACAGGCCGGACAAACCGCAAAATTGACCGTGTGCCGACGGACGTAAACCGGCTATCGGTGGTGGCTGGAAACGGCCCGCCATGCGTGGTCGCGGCACCCACTTCGACCCCGGTGGGGAATCCGTTCATGACCAGACGCCCGACCTTTAACTCCAACACCGAAAGCAAATCATCAGCATGTGCCCACTCGGTAGCGTCAGCCCAGAGCGTGGCTGTGAGCTGTCCGGACAGCGCATTGGCACAGCGGATCATGTCAGTCGCGGAATCGCAGGTCACGATGAGTGTGCACGGTCCGAAGATCTCCTCCGCCAGGACGGGATTGCCGAGAAACGTCGCCGAGTCCGTGAAATGGATGCTGGCCGGCACCTGGGTCCCGCTAGCGTTGGTTGTCGCCAGCAGGCGTGCGCCTGAGTTGTCGGTCCGGCTGCGAATATCGGCCTGATAGCGCACGGCGATCGCGGGTGTCAGCATCGTGCCAGGTGGAGTGGTCCTCACTTTCTCCGCCAAACTCTCGAGCAACCGCCGGGCCGCAGCACTATCTTGGACAAAAACGAGTCCGGGTTTTGTGCAAAATTGCCCTATGCCAACAGTCAACGAAGCGTGAAGACCGACCGCAATGGCTTCTCCTTTCGCCTGCAGCGCCTGAGGCAGAAGGAAGACCGGATTCACGCTGCTCATCTCAGCGAAAACCGGGATCGGGACCGGTCGCTCCAGCGCGGCCCTCCAGAGTGCTAGACCGCCAGTGCGTGAACCCGTGAACGCTGCCGCCTTCACGGCCGAATGTCTTACCAAGGCCACGGCGACGTCGTGGCCGGAATCAAAGAGCAATGAAAACACACCGACTGGCAGGCCGCCGGCCGCGAGGGCCTGTTGGATTACCCGTCCGACCAGCGCGGAAGTGCCAGGGTGCGCAGGGTGTGCTTTGACGATGACCGGACATCCGACCGCCAGCGCTGCCGCGGTGTCACCACCGGCCACCGAGAATGCGAGGGGAAAATTGCCCGCCCCAAAGACCGCAATCGGTCCCAAGGGCCGCAGGAGGGAGCGGACTTCCGGCCTTGGCAGCGGTTGGCGATCTGGCTCAGACGGATCCGTTCGTAGATCCCGCCAGGAATCTTTCTCCGCGAGATCGGCAAACATCCGCAGTTGGGCGCAGGTCCGAGTGCGCTCACTTTCAATTCGTCCTGCAGGCAACGCCGTTTCGAAGTGAACGCATTCGACCAAGTCGGAACCGAGCGCTTCGATGCCGTCGGCGATCATCCGCAGCAGATTCGCCCGTTGGGAGTTGCTGGAGTCGCGAAAGCTTCGGAACGCCTGTGCGGCAAGTTCGGCCACGCGATCGACGTCAGCAGCAGTCGCGTCGGACGCACCTTCGATAACTGAGTGGCTCGACGGCGTCACAGTCTTAGGAGCGAGTGTCCGGCTTTTGCCTTGGAAAGCACTTGCTTGGCCCGGCTTAGCTCTCCGTGTACCAGTGGCAAACGGGGTCCCCGGACCGTGGGAGTGCCGCGACCAACTTCGGCCTGGATCCATTTTACGTACTGGACGAACTTTGGCACGGTATCCAGTCGGAGAAGCGGCAGGAACCACTCGTAGAGCTGAGTGGTGCGCGTCCGGTCGCCGCGGAGCGCCGCGGCGAAGAGTGCGACGGTTTCCCGGGGGAACGCGTTCACGAGGCCCGCCACCCAGCCTTCGGCACCGGCATAAACGCCTTCCACGATCGCGTCATCCATGCCGACCAAGATCGTCAGCCGGTCGCCGAGCATCGCCTTGAGCTCAGTCACGCGACGGACATCGCCGCTCGATTCCTTCACGGCGTGCAGATTCTTGTGTTCCGCCGCCAGTTCCTTGATCTGCTCCGGCAGAAAATCTGTTTTGTAGGCCACCGGGTTGTTGTAGAGCATGCAGGAGAGCTTGGTGGCGCCGATGACGGCGCTGACGTGGGCTTTCATCTCAAGCCAGTCGGTCGAATAGACGTAAGGTGGCAGGACCATCAGCCCTCGACAGCCGGCCTTCTGCGCCCCCCGGGCGAGTGCGACGGCTTCGGACGTGCTCAAAGACGCGATCCCGGTTACAACCGGCGCCCGCTGTCCAACGGCTTTGACGCAGGTAGCGGTGATGGCGACCTTCTCGTCGAAAGTCAGCGTCGCAGCTTCGCCGAGGGAGCCGCAACAGACAATGCCTTGGCAGCCGCTCTCGATCATCCAACGGCAATGCTGGGCGAGGGCCGCATGGTCCAGGGCGCCGTTAGCTTTGAGATTAGTGGTGATGGCGGGGAGGACGCCTTTCCAGTGCATGGTCATAGGTTTTTTAAGAATAACGGTCAGGTTGGGTAAGCCGAAGATCGAGGGAGGTTCGCTCTTCGGAAAGTAGCTCGCTCACCAGCTTGCCGGTGATGGGGGCCAGGCTGACACCCATCATGGCGTGCCCGGTCGCTGCGGTCAGGTTGGGGTAGCGGCTGAATCGGCCGAGATACGGCAGGCCATCGGGCGAGCACGGCCGCAGACCGTGCCAGACCGGCAAGTCCTGGAAATCCTCCGCCGCGAAATCCGGAAAGTATCGTGGGATCGACTCGATGATCCCTTTGACTCGGGTTCGGCTAATTGTGGAATCGGCGGCGCCGAGTTCCATCGTGCCGCCGACCCGGAGGGCTGAACCCATGGGCGTCACTGCGACGCGAGCCTCGCACAGGATCGAACAGAGCTGCGGCAACTGTCGCGGGCGGGGATTCGTCAAGCTGTAGCCTTTCCCTGCCTGCAGCGGCATTCGCAGTCGCAGTGGGCGCAGCAGGTCGGCAGACCACGATCCACCCGCCAGGACGAACTCGTCGCCGGCGATCGCACCCGCAGCCTCCGTTTCGACGTGGGTGATCCGGTCTCCTTGGAACCTCCAGCCAGTGGCCGGGGTGGCCCAGCGAAAGCGAACGCCGCTCTCCTGATTGAGGCGAAGCAGCGTCGCCATGAAACGCGCTGGTGTCAGGTGACAGTCGAGCGGGAAATGGACTGCTCCGGCGATGGCCATGCGCACATTGGGATCGAGTTCGGCGGCCCCTGCGGCCGTGAGCAGATTGGCGGCGACCCCGAGTTCTTTTGCGTGTTCCACGACGTGCGCTTCAGCCTCGAGCGCCCGGGCGGTCTGGCAGAGCATGAGGAGCCCGCGTTTCACAAGCCCGAACTCATTTTTGGTTTTCTCCTCCAATTCCTCGAAAAGGGTGCGGCTCGCGAGGGTAAGATCGCGCAGGATGGGAGCGGAACGCGCTACGTGCTCCGCCGTCGAGGCCCGCATGAACTTGAACCCCCAACCAAGGAGTTCGCAACTCAGGCTCGGGCGAATTCGGAACGGGCCTTTCGGATTGAACATCCACTTGAGTCCAAGACCCACCATCCCCGGCGCCGCCAGCGGGATGAAGTGGCTCGGGACGATCATACCGGCATTGTCGAAGCTGCAGCCGTCCCGCTGTTCGGGCTCACGTTCGATGACGGTGACCTCATGGCCGCGTTGGCGAAGGTAATAGGCGCAACTCAGCCCGATGACCCCTGCGCCGCAGACGATGACATGCTTGGATTTCATTAGACCACGATCAGATCCCGTTGGTAGTTCTCCGGCGTGATGAGCGCATCGGTTGGGCCGATGTGGACGTTCACCTCGCTGCGCGCGCCGGTTTGGCCGGGCAGATAGATGCCGGGCTCGACCGAGAATCCCACGCCGGGAATCAGGAGTCGGTCGTCGTAAGTTTCGGTGTCGTCGATCGGCGGCCCGAAGCCATGCAGCCCAAAACGATCGATCGAGTGCCCGGTGCGCGCCTGGATACTATCCCGGAAACCGCCCAGCTCGATTTGAGTGCGGGCGGCAGCATCGGCTTCGGCCCCACTAATTGCTTGGCCGCTGCGAATCCGCTGCGTGATAAGCGCGAGCGCCGCATCGCGGGCCGAACGTAACGTTTCCCAAATCCGGGTATCCCGGTCCTTCGGGGCGCCGATCGATGCCATCCATGTTTGGTCGGCATAGACGCCGCTGGGCTCCTTCGCCCAGAGGTCGACCAGGAGCATTTCGCCGGGGATGATCTTCTCGGCCTCGTCTGGGGTCGGCTCGTAATGATTCCGCGCGGAGTTCGGCCCGAAACTGACACTCGGACCGTTGTCGGTGATGAGACCCTCATTCTTGAACTGCTCCCGAATCCATTCGGCCAGGTCATACTCCGTCATGGGGTGGGCCGTTCGGGCGCGGTCGCCAGCGAGCGCGATCCCCTTGCCAGCAATCCGGGCGATGGTTTTTGCCGCGCGTTGGTGGGAGGCGAGGTCCCGCGGCGTCCAGACCGAGCAAAAACGTGTCACGAGATCGACGGAGGAAACCAAATGCACGCCCAAACCCGAGAGAAATTCATAGACTCCCGCCGGAAGGGTATCGAGGTAGGGAATCACATTCCTCGGGGAATATTCCGCCGCCAGTCGCTTGCCGCCAAGCAGTCCAACGACATGCGCTTCCAACTCTTCGCGCCGAACCCAGATGTGTTTGATCCACTCCGCCGGCCAGTGGCGCCAGAGATCGTTGTCGATTGCGTGCACCAAGGCCGTAGGCACACCGATGCGCGGCACAAGAACGTAGACTCGCCGCGTCCCAACAATTTCCGGTCCCAGAACCGCCGCGGCCACCCGGTTCTGACCGCGAAAGTCGAAGATTAGCCAGCCATCGAGATCGAATTCTGCCAGCAATTCGTGAATCCGTGCGAGTTGGGCGTTATCGAGCATCGGAAAAAGGGGGCACTCCGCCCATAGCGGGCAGCTGTATTCTCGGATTGATGCCCCAGCCAAAGGGATCGTTCGGTTCAAACATCTGCTCTGTTCGCGCCAAGAGATGGGCGCGGCCGGTAATGACGGGGTTTACCTCGCCCTTCGCTCGGTCCCGCCAGAAATAACGGGCGGTAAGTTTGCTGCCGATGATACTCTCCTGCACCCACGGCTGATCCTCGGCGAGTTTTCCGTCGGCCGCCAGACAGGCGAGTTTGGCGCTCGTCCCGGTCCCGCAGGGAGAGCGGTCGTAAGCCTTGCCGGGGCAGAGAACGAAATTGCGGCTGTCTACGTCCGGCGTAGATGAGGGGGAGAATAGTTCGACATGATCGACTTCCGGGAAGCCCTGCGCGTTGACCGCCTGCCGGACCCTCCACGCGTAGTCCGTGAGCGCCTCAAGGTGGTCCGAGTCCAGGTCGAGACTGTGATTCTCGACCAGGAAGAACCAGTTGCCACCCCAGGCAACGTCGCCGCACACCTCGCCCACTTCAGAATCTCGGACCATAACGCCCTTCGCCCGGCGATAGCTTGCAACGTTATGCACCGAGACTTCGCCGCCGACATGCAGTTCGGCTTCGACCACCCCAACCGGGGTGTCGATTCTGACCGAGCCGGGCTTGATCTTGCCAAGGTGAGCGAGCGTTGCCACCAACCCGATCGTCCCGTGCCCGCACATGCCGAGGATGCCAATATTGTTGAAAAAAATGACGCCGAACCGACAGCCTGGAGCATAAGGCTCGACCAAAAGCCCCCCCACCATGACATCGGAACCGCGCGGCTCATTGACGATCGCAGAACGGTAGGCATCGAAGTGATCGCGGAAGAGTTGCGCCCGTTCCGCCAGCGGCCCTGAACCGAGAGCCGGGCCGCCGGACAGCACGAGCCGAGTGGGCTCGCCGCCGGTGTGGGAATCGATGACAGTGATCGGGGTGGTCACGGGAGAAATTCTACCAGCCCTGTCTTGTATGAAATTGCCCGCTTTACTTGTGTTTTTGCCAAGTTTCATGGGGAAAGAGAACTCCACCTCACCATCGTGGCCGGCCCAGCGGGACCGTGAAACTCCCGCCTCGGCGTGATCGTGACCATTGCGGCGATGCGTTCGGGATAATCCGTCCACGAGCGGTAGGCACCGAGCCAGACACCTCTCGCAGCCGGCAATCCCCGCTAGAAACGGACGACCGCGCTTAAATTCGCCTTCAAGGGCTCGGTGTAGCGGTAAATGTAGTTCGGTTGGTTGAGCGCCGTGTTGAACGAGTTGGCACCGCTCTTGTAATACTTGCTGGCGCCTTGGGCCAAATCGTAGACGCGGTTAACGCCGATTCGTAAGGACGTGCGCTGACCGAAGATCTTGCGATCATACGTCGCATAGGCACCAATCGGGCACGCCGCGCCGCCGCGATACGTCACGCCATTGAAGATCGCGACGTTGTAGTCCGGGGTCCAGACGGCGCTGACGCCCAGGCGCAAATTGTCGAGTTGCCGGAACTGATAATCCAGCACGGCGCTGGCGGTGTAGGGTGCACTGCGAAGACCGGTCACGACGGTGGTGTTGGTATTGGAGGCCTCGATGCTCTGGGCGGTCGAGATCAGGCTGGCACTCTCGGCCTGCGTGCGATCGCCGCCTGGAGCGTTGGCAGCAGCGGTGCGGGCGATCGCGGCTTCGAGCAGGTGCTGGAAATCCGAGAAATCGCGCGTGGCCTCGACCTGCGTCTTCGAAAACGTCAGCCGCCCCTGAATCCCATGGATGCGTTGACCACTCACGGTGAGTTCGACGCCCTTTGATTTTTCCGTCGAGCTGACGGTGCGCGACTCGCTGTTCAGACCCGTGGTCACGTGAAAATATGTCGGGTCGGAAGGCAGAAGGCTGTTCGGATTAAACAGGTCTTCGAGTTGGACCGAGGTGAGCGAATTGGGCGTCCAGGCATAGCCTGCGCTCTGGCGGGCAATCTCGTAACCGGCGAGGGTGTAGAAGATTTTCCCGCGCCAGAGGTCGCCCTTCAGTCCGACCTCCTTGGTGGTGCCGGTGATCGGGCCGAGGTTCTGGCCGGTGAACGTCTGTTGCGACTGCCAGTTGAATGACTGCGTGTAGACCGCGTAGGTGTTGACGCTGACGTTTTCCTTTTTCAGCAGCGTGTAGGTGAGGCCGTAGATCCAGCTGCGCGCGGAGAGATCGAAGGACGGATCGTAGGTGAAGAACTGCGGGGCACTGTCCGGCGTGCCCCAGAAGGTAATGCGGCCGGTGGCATCGGTGTTGTAGGCGGCGGCGATGGGAATCTTGCGCGAGATGTGGTTATAACTCATGCCGACGAGCGAGGTGAGCCGACCACCGAAATATTCGCCGGAAAGCGAAGCGGTATAGTTTCTGGTGTAGCGGACATTGATGAACGGGCCGGTGTTGACGTAGCTTTCCGTAAGCTGCGGATCAAAGGTTGGGGTGTGCGGGAGGTTGACCGGGAGGACGCGGTTCCATCCGCCAGCGACGAGTTTGTCCGGATCGTCGAGGTAGGCGCGGAAGAGGAGTGTGTTGTTGGCGACAAGTCCGGGTGCGGCGGCGTTGGCGAGACCGAAACGCCGGTTATTTATGTAGTCCTTGCTGCGCGTGCCGGTGAGGACGAGGGATTGCTTCATCCACTTGCCGAAGTCGAACGGGTAGGCCGCCGACAATCGTCCCGCCTTCAATGTGTCGCCAAACCTTTTGTAGGTGGTGAGACCGCCCGTCATTTCGAGATAGGGCCGACCAGAGCCGTCGACCCGGATCACCGGCGGTGAGCCGCTGCCGCCGAATGCGTTGTCGTTGCGATCCTGATGTTGGAACTGCTGGTTGTAAGACGCCTGAATGGAGAGTTTCCCGATGTTCTGATCGACCATAGCGGTAACGACGTTGAACGGACGATCGAGGTGGTCGCCAAACCCGAGGATATTGAAGGAGCGGCTGAAGCCGTGGAAGATCTTCTGCGTTCCGTCGGGCAGTAATACGCCGGCACTCTGGCCTTCAAGCAGCGAGACGGAGTTGCCGCTCGCACCCGTGGTGTCGACGGTGGCAAGAGCGGGATAGCCTGCAACATTCGGACGGGGGATAGTCTCGCCGTCGGTGGTGTAATACCAACTGTTGTTCGTCCCGAAGCTGCGACCGGGGGCCGCGATCGGGAGGATTTGCGCCGTGTTGTCAGCGCGCTGCCGCGTGTAGAGCCCGCGCTCGGCATCGAGGCTGATCGTGGTGTTCTTGAACGGGCGGTAAGTGACCGCGAGGTCCAAGCCCCGGAAGCTCTGGTAACTGTCGTGCACCCACGATTGATCGGAGCGATTCACAAAGTTGAGCCTCAGGGCGAGCTGCTTGCTCACTTTGCGATTCACATCGAGCTGGACGCGATAGGATCCGAAACTGTCGTAGTTCGCGAGCAGTTCGGTCGCGTTTACAAAGCGAGCGCGCTTTGTCGTGGTGGTCACCTGGCCGCCCGGCGTGGAGTCGCCGAACATGAGGGAGTTGGAGCCCTTGCCGAAATCAAAGCGTTCGACGTTGTAGGTGTCGGAGGGCACCTGCCACTGGAAGAAATTGCGCGAAGTGTTGCTCGAGCCACTGAGACCGCGAAAGGTGATTCGGCTGTCGTCATTGCGCGCTTCGAGCCGCGGCGTAACGGTCAGCCCGGAGACGAAAGCCGCGGCGTCGTCCATGCTGAACACGCCGATGTCGTTCATGAAATCGCGGGTCAGCACGTCGACGGTGGCGGGAACGCGCACAAGCTCTTGATTCGTGCGATTGCCGAGCAGGGTGGAAGAGGCGCTCCACTTGTCCTCCGCCGCCTCCCGGATCTCGAAGGGCGAAAGCTGGAGAACCTCGTCCGCGCTGGCGGCCCCGGCTGCTGGCCCAGGCACGGACTGTGCCTGAAGGGTCGCGGCAAATATGAAGAGACATGCTGCCGGAAGGCCGGCGCTAAGTGGATAAACAATACGCGTGTTCATTCTGATTGGTGCCTGGAGTTGCGTGAGCTCACCTGGGCGTGGGGCGCGATGACGGTGCTCGGGGTGGTCACGGGAGAAATTCTACCAGCCCTGTCTTGTAGGAAATAACCCGCTTTACTTGTATTTTTCGCCAACTTTCATCGGAAACGTGGATTCCACCACGGCCCCCTCATCTTCCTTGCTTGAACTGGCGGCGGTGCTCGTGGGTGGCGAGTTGCTGGATTACCTACCGGATACTGTGTTCTTTCTGAAGGATGTGGCTGGCCGTTATCTGGCCGTAAACACAACGCTCGTGGAGCGCTGCCAGCGCCGCCGGAAGACGGAACTGATCGGCCGAACCGTGGCGGATTTTTTCCCGGCGGAGCTGGCCCGGAACTATTTCGCGCAGGACCGGCGGGTGGTAGCCACGGGTGAGCCGATTGTGAACAAACTCGAACTGCATCTCTACCCGAGCCGTCAGCCGGGCTGGTGCCTCACGACCAAGCTACCGTTGCGTGACCGGATGGGCCGGATCATCGGGTTGGCGGGATTGTCGCGGGACCTGCACCCGACGGCCAATGCCACTCGTCTGCCACCTGCCTTGGCGGAAGTGGTGGATTACTTGGATGGACATTATTCGGAGCCTGTGTCGGTCCGGATACTCGCACGGCGCGCCAACCTGACTCCCGTGAAATTCACCAGCCTCGTGAAACGGATTTTCCAGGTGACGCCTCTGCAGCTGCTGTTGCAACGGAGGCTCAATGCCGGCGCCCGAAGATTGCGCGATAGCGAAGACTCCGTCGCGGCGGTGGCCCAAGCCTGTGGTTTCTATGATCACAGTGCGTTTTCGCGGCAGTTCAAACTGGCCACGGGACTAACCCCGCTCGCCTACCGCCGGTCGGTACGCTAACGTGCTCCACGTTCGAATCTGCTGGGTAGCCACTGTGATCGGGGCGTCTGCATGATGTAGGCCGGCGCTTGGTTCATGGAGAGCAGCGCCCCCATCGTCCGCATCGGCGAGTCGATGTGCGCGAAGAACTTCTTGTAGCCTGCGCACAGATAGTTGAGCCCGGCCTCGCCCTGCGGCGTACGGAGGAAACGATGCTTGGGGCATTCGCCGTGACAGGCAAATTTCACAGGGCACTCGCGACAGTAGCGCGGCAGCGTGGCTGATTTGGCCTGACCAAACGCGCGCTGCTCCGGTGAGTCGACCATCGCGGCCAGCGAGGTGTTCATCAGGTTGCCGAGGTTGTAGCGGGGATAGACGTAATGGTCGCAGCTGTAGATGTCGCCGTTGTGTTCGATGGCGAGGGCGCGTCCGCAATTTTCTGAAAACACGCAAACGCCCGCGGGATTTCCCGTCCAGTTGGCCAGGGCGGCATCAAACTGCTGTACGAACACCTTCCCCACATCACGCTGCACCCACTCGTCGAAGATGCGGGAGAGAAACTCGCCAAACTCCGCTGGTCGCACGCTCCACGGTGTCACCTGCGCGTCGAGCGTGCCGGGATCGGCGTCGTCGGGCGGCGCGACGAGCCACAAATCCTTCTCGCCCGGATTGGGGACACTGCGCTCCACAATCGGGATGAACTGGATGTAGCCCGATCCGATCTCACGGAGGAATCGATACACCTCGAGCGGTTGCACCGAGTTCTTCCGATGGACGGTCGTGAGCGTGTTGAACTCAACCCCGTGTTTCTTCAGCACCTGCAGACCGACCATCACGCGGTCGAAGGTCGGCTTGCCTCCCTTGTCCACGCGGTAGGTGTCGTGGAGGTGCGCCGGGCCGTCGATGCTGAGGCCGACGAGAAAGTGATGCTTGGCGAAGAACTCAGCCCACTCGTCGTCGAGCAGGACACCGTTGGTTTGAAACGCGTTTTCGATCGTCTTTCCCTGCGCGTAGACTTCCTGCAGTCTCACCGCCTCGCGAAAGAACGCCACGCCCAGGAGTGTGGGCTCTCCGCCCTGCCAGGCGAAGCTGACGTGCGGACCGGGTTGGGCCGCGATGTAGTCGCGAACATAGGCCTCGAGCACCTCGGGCTTCATGCGCATGTTGCCCGGCTCGCCGTAAAGCCGTTCCTTCTCGAGGTAGAAGCAGTAGCTGCAGTCGAGGTTGCACTTCGACCCGACCGGCTTGGTCATCAGGTGAAAGGGCGCCTCGGCGACAGCTGGCCGAGAACCTGAATTTTGAGGCCGGGTCATTGGTGAATCCAGACAGTGCCTGCGCAAGCATGGCAAGCGGACGCTTCTCGTTTGGTGCGCCGCAGACTATTTGGCGGCGCCTGCGACCACTGTGGCAGTGGTCGCCGTATCGTAGAAGATCCGCACCTCGGGTTCAGCGTCGCCGAGCAGGGTCCGGGCGCGCTGCAGCGCCTTCTTCGTGGCCAGATTTGGGTTTAGCTCGGCGGGGAAAACGTTCTCGACTCCCAGGTGGCGCAACAACCCGCTCTTGGTGAGAACCCTCAGCACGCCCCCGTGGACGCCGCTGATCAGCAGATGGCGATTGGTCTGGCGCATCCAATCCTGCAGCCCGCGGAGCGCGAACACCGTCGTGGCATCCAGATGCCGCGCGTTTTTCAAACGAAGGATCACGACCCGCAGATCCTCTTCTTCCACCTGATGCCGGACATGCTCCTGAAAGAGGTCCGCCGCGCCAAAGAAAAGTTCACCTTCCACGTGAATGATCGCGATCCGGGGGTGCACCCGGGCGGCGCCTTCGGTTAGTTGCGTGAGTTGGTCCGAGGCATTAAAGGTGTATTCGACTAGAGTCGGCGAAGAGGCCTTGCGCAATGCAAGCATGAGCGACAAGCCAACCCCGGTGTAGATCGCGACATCCAGCGGCAGCACCATGGCGGCGACAAAGGTGCCGCCGAGCACGACGGCGTCCGAGCCGGTGGACCGCGCAGCGATGCGCACTTGCTCCCAGTCGATGATATTCCAACCAATGCGAATCAACGCCGCTGCGAGGACTGCCACCGGGACGTCATTGACTAGCGGGGAGAGCAGCAGCCCGAAGACCAGCACGAAGAGGCTGCTGACCAGACCCGAAACTTGGGTGCGCGCTCCCGCCTGAAAGTTTGCAGCGCTCCGGGCGAACGACGCCGAACCCGGCATCGCGGCAAAGCAGGCTGCGCCGAGATTGCCGAGGCCCATGGCCACCAACTCGCGGTTGGTGTCGATGCGATCGCCCGACTTGATGCTGTAAGTCTTGGCGATCGACACCGCCTCCAGCATGCCGAGCAGCGCAATGGCCACCGCAGGGACCAACAGCGCCCGGACGGTCTCGATTTCGCGCAAGGTAATCGGCAATCCCTTGAAATCCGGCAGCCGCGCAAAGAGCGGGCCTCCGGCGCCCAGCGTCGCCACTCCAAAGCCCTGCAAACCGGCAAATTTGGCGGCCAGCGCGAACACCACGAGCCCGAGCAGCGCTTCGGGCCAGCGAGGGCGCAGCCACTTTACCACGCTGAAGAACAGAAACGCCGCAGCGGCAACGCCGACGGTCCAAAAATTGATTTCTCCGTGCCAAACCCGCCTCAGCGCATCGAAGGGCGCGGCCCAGAGGGAGGCTCCGTTGGTGCTGCCAACGCCGAGCAAGTGGTGAAGTTGACTCAACACCAGCAGGCACCCGATGGCGGACCCGTAGCCGATGACGACGGAACGCGAGATAAACTGGGTGACCTGGCCAAGGCGGAAAATTCCGGCTAGCAATTGCACCACACCGATCAACACGGCCAACAGGACCGTCATTTCAGCCGGCCCCAGCGCGGAGTCGCGGTGCGCGATGAACGTCGAGGCTAGCAGCAGACTGAGAGAGTTACTCGGTCCAAACACGATCTGCCGCGAGGAGAAGAAGAAGGCCGCGACAAATCCGCCGATCACGACACAACCGAGCACCATGGTCGGCGGGAGCCCGGCGATCAGCGCAAAGCCGATGGCCTGCGGAATCGATACCATCGCCACCGTGGCCGCCGCCAAAAAATCGATGCGCAGTTTCGAGCGTGAGTACGTGCGCAGGTCGTCAAGCAACGGCGGACGCAAGAGCTTCCAGTCAGGCTTAAGCGTATCAAGGAGCGGAACGACGGTCATCGTCGAAACTTGGTCAGCGGCCGATTCATGGTCATTTGGCCGCAGTTGAAGCGGCCGGCGAATGCTGCGACCCCGCTACGCCCCACGGCGAAAAAGTGAGGGCGACGCTCAGCAATACGACGATCGCCGCGATCAGGACCACGTGATAGATTCTTCGCTCGGATGGGGTCATCGTCTGTAATTCAGACTTCGGCTGCTCCTTATGGGAGACCGTGGCGTCGGCGCCGCCAAAATTACGTCGGCTGAAGGCGAACATCACTCCGGCGCAGACAACGGTGATGAGAAACCCCACGTTGAGGGCGCTGCGGAGATACAGAGGTAGCTGCTCAACCAGCGCTGGCCGATCGAGCGCAATGAAAGCGATGAGCCCCAGGGTGGAGCCGATTGCAAGGGTTGCGACCGCGCCCTGATTGGTGGCGCGGCGAGTGAAAACTCCCGCCACCACACAGACGAACACCGGGGGCGCCAGTAGCGACCACACCTTGACAAGGTAAGTGTAGAGGCCTCGGTAATGGGCGATGAGCGGGGCGCAGGCCACGCAAACGACGAGGACTGCCACCATGATCCCGCGACCGAGTTGCACGCGGCGGGCGTCTGACATGCGTGGTGCAATCTTGGCCGCAAAGTCGAACGTGAGCATCGCTGAGACCGCCGAGAGGCCGGAGGCCATCGAGCCAAGAATCGCGGCTAGCAGGCCCGCGAGCACGAGGCCGATGAACCCGGTTGGCACGTAGCTAGTCACCAATTGGGCATAAACGCGGTCCGGGGCGGTACCGGCGGGGAGCAGTTTGGCGGCGATGACACCTGGCGCAGCGATGATGAAGAGGGCGACAATCTTCAAAAAGGCCGCAAAGAGTGCTCCGAGCTTCGAGTGAAATATGCTCTTCGCGGCCAGCGCGCGTTGTACATAATCGTGGTCGGTGCAGTGGCCATGGACACCGAGAATCACGGCTCCGGTAATCATCGGCAGCCAGCCGAACGGGTGGGACCAAGGCTGGATTACTGACCACATGCTGATGCCCTTTGCATCGTAGAGCGTGCCCAGAGCGGCGAGACCACCGGCCCGACTGACGGTGTAACAAAGGGTGAGCAATCCGCCGAAAACCAGCACCGTGGCCTGCATTAGGTCGAACCACAGCACGGAGCGCAGCCCTCCGAGGATCGTGCAGAGGCCAGCCCCAGCGGCGATCAAGATGGCCGCGGCCAGAAACTGGGAGGGGGAATCCCAGCCGGATATATCCGTCAGCACCGTGGCGCCGGCATAGAGGGCCGCGGTCAAATTGGCTGCCAGGATCATTACGACGTTGATGCCGGCGACAAAGAGCCGGCTGCTCGGGCCATAGCGCCGCTCGAAGAATTCGGGCGCCGTGGCGAGCTTTAGTCCAAGGTAAACGTCGATAAAAAATACCGCCAGCAGCATGAAGCACATGGCGCCAACGAGTTGAAAAGCACCGGCAGCCAGGCCAATGGAAAACGCGAGTCCGGCCTGCCCCACGAATTGCTGGCTCGAGATGTTGGCGGCAAAGAGGGACGCTCCGACCAGCGGCCAAGAGGCTTCGCGGTCCGCGAGGAAAAGTTGCTGGGTCGTGAGGATTTTCTGGCGGCCAGCCCAGACCCCAAACGAGATGGTGAGCACGAAATATCCGATGACGATCCAAGCATCGAACGGGCTGATATGAAGGTGGCTCATGCTTGCTGCGGCGCGGATTCCTCAAGGGCTGTACGCATCCACTGGTCGCGCACCGTTTCCTGCCAGTCCCGAAGCGTGCCGAGGAGACGATTGATGATCGGGCGGCTGGCGGGATCGCTCGCGAGATCCTGCCGCTCGTCGGGATCGCTGCTGAGATCGAAGAGTTGGAGTCGTTCTTGGCCCGCAACAAGGTAGCGAATGAGTTTCCATCGTCCGTCGGTGGCCATGCGCTGGCAGTCCATATAGGCCGCACACAGTGTCTCGCGGCCCTGACCGGTGCCGGCCAACACCGGGACTAGGCTCTGGCTGTCGATCCCTTCGGGGACCGGCACCTTCGCTAAATCGCAGAGCGTGGCAAACAAATCAAAGGCATAGGCCAGTTCAGCACGGCGTTCCCCGGCGGGAACGCCCGGTCCCGCGATGATCAGCGGTACCCGCACGCTGTGTTCATAGAGGTTCTGTTTTCCGAGCAGGCCGTGGCTGCCGAGTGCGAGTCCGTGGTCGGAAACATAAACGACCAGCGTGTTCGCGGCTTGCCCGGTGTCCCGCAAAGCGTCGAAGACGCGCCCGAGGCAGGCATCATGGTGCGAGATCATCCCATAATAATCGGCGAGATGCTCGCGCACCACTTTCCCCGAAAGTGGTCGCGGCGCTAGCAATTCATCGCGGATTTCAAGTTCACCGTTGTCGAACGCGTGGGCTGGTTGAAAATTGCTCGGCAATGGAATCTTCGCGGGCTCGTAACTCGCGCGATACTCGGCGGGCGGCGTGCGCGGATCATGGGGTGAGGTAAAGGCAATGCAGGTGAAGAACGGCCTTTCGGGTAGGCGCGTTCGGATGAAAGTTTCCGCCGCTGCGCAAAAGATTTCGGATGAAAATCCCTCCCCGGTCCGGGTGGGAGCCCCGCGCCGAATCTCTTCCAGGTTACGCACCGGCACGGCGGTGTGCTCGCACATGCCCCCATGAAAAATTTCTTCACCGGCTTCGAACGAGCGCAGGAGCGCCGGCAGGTCATTGTGCCATTTGCCGGTGAAAAATGTTTGGTAGCCCGCGGCGCGAAAACGTTCCGGCAGCGTGCAAGCCGTCGCGGGGATCTGCACTTCATAGTGCGGACCGCGAAGCAGTGCCGGTGCGGCATCGGCTTGGAAAATGCCGCGACCGGTCAGCAGGCAGGCGCGGGACGGCGCGCAGACCGCCGGCATCAGGCTGCCCGCGATGTTGACTCGGGTAAACGCGGTGCCGCTGCGCACCAGACTGTCTAGCACCGGAGTAAGCACCGTAGAGTGCCCCAACGCCCGGATGGCATCCGCGCGATGGTCGTCGGCGATGACCAGCAGGATATTGGGATGCACGTTAGTTGGCTGCACGCGGTTGACATGCACTGCTGAGGTAGGGGCTGGCAATCCATTGCCGGATAGCATGCGCACAGGATTGACGATCGATTCGACGACGATCAAAGCAGAGTCTACTGAATCGCTTAAGTGAACTGGCAACCCCGCACTACGCTCAAGCACATCGCCCAGCACACCGGCCTTAGCGTGGCCGCGGTCTCGATGGCGCTGCGCGATCACGTCTCGCTGCCCGCCGCAACCATTGCCCGGGTGAAACGGGCGGCAGCAAAGCTCCGTTACACGCCCGATCCCGCCGGCAGCGCCCTGGCAGCCCACCGGCAGCGCGTGCGCGTCCACCGGGATTTCTCCGTCATCGCCCTCGTTTCCAATTGGGCCCGGAGCGATGACTGGATGAGGCGGGAAAGCGCCCAACGTCTCATTGCCGGTGCGAGCGCCCGAGCGCGCACCTATGGTTACGAACTGCAGCATCTGTGGGCTCGCGCAGAAGGAATGACAGCGGCACGCTTTAGTCGCGTCTTGGCGGCCCGCGGCATCCGCGGAATCATTCTCGCCCCGATGGAGTTTCCCGACAGCCGTTTCGATCTAGATTGGGAGAA
Organism: uncultured Opitutia bacterium; assembly: GCA_903840415.1. Classification (GTDB taxonomy): domain Bacteria; phylum Verrucomicrobiota; class Verrucomicrobiia; order Opitutales; family Opitutaceae; genus CAITWF01. The sequence continues at coordinate 90,003 of CAIMFY010000009.1, forward strand.
TTTTTCCGTTGTCACGGTCGAGCGCCCAGCCCGCTATGCCCATTTCCATCACATCGTGCCCAACTACTACGCGGACGTGCGGCTCGCTTGGGAACGCCTGCGTGAGCGTGGCTACGCCCGCATCGGCATGGTGATCGAAAGCGGCCTCGCCGAGCGTGTGGCCCACCAATGGGAGGCCGCCCATGCATTCGAGCAGTCCCGAGGTGACCGAGTCGCCCCTCCAGTCCCAACACTGGTTGTGAACGGTGCCACGGCGAAGTCCGTCATTCGCAGTTGGCTTGAAAAGCATCGGCCCGATGCGGTCATTAGCCGCTACAGCGACTTCCTCCCGATTGCCGCCACGTTGCGGCAAAGCGCGCCACGCAACTTCGGCTATGCCAGCCTCAATGTCGTGGACGATGCGCCAAGCGTCAGTGGAATTGTTCAACACCGTGACATCATGGGCGCGACGGCGGTGGATGTCCTCCACAGCTTGCTCCACCGTAACCACCGCGGCCCGCATAAGATCGCACAAGGCACCCAAATTGACGGCACCTGGCATGAGGGTCGGACGACCGCCAAACGCGTCGTTCTCCGAGGAACGAAGGTGGGCCAGCGCTTAATCGTTTAAGTAAAACTTCGTTTGCGCCAATCGAAAAGGGATTTCATCAGTCGTGGCATGCACTGGTGACGACCCCGCACGGTGCCCCCGTAGTTTCATGAAAGCCCTACACCCTATGAAATCCCTATGCTCCTTGGTCCGCGTTAGTGCCCATCTTGCCGCGCTGGTCGCAACGGCGCTCGTCTCCTCGGCCCAGACCAATGCGGCAGCTACGGCCAAGCCGCCCGAAGATACCGTGATCAGGCTGGATGCCTTCGACGTTACCGAAACCAGTACGAAGGGCTATATGGCGACGAACACGATTTCTGGCACCGCCATGAACATGCCGCTCAAGGAAGTGCCGATGATCATCAACGTTATCACCTCCGAAATGCTGGCCGAGATTGTGCCCAGCAACCTCCAGGCTGTCTTCGCCATGAACTCTGGTGTAACGATGGCTAACCGCGAGGCTGCCTCGGGCAATCAAAGCACGTCGTGGTCGATCCGAGGGTTTCGTAACCGCAACCTCCTGGTGGATGGGGTCACCGGCGGGGACTTTGTTCCGGTTCAACTGATTGATCGGGTCGAGACGGTCAAGGGCCCGAACACCATGTATGGCCAGTCAGATCCTGGCGGCCTGATTAACATCATCACCAAGCGACCACAGGGCACTGACCGCTTTGATTTCACGATGCGCGCCGGTAGCTTCGGTCTGCTTGAAGGCGAATTCGACGGCAATGTCCGCACCGCCAATCGCCAGGTGGGACTTCGGCTAATTGGGGCGCATACCGAAACGGACGGCTACCATGTGGTGGATGGTAGGACCAAGGATTTCTATGGTCTATCGGCAAGCTACCAAATCACTCCCAGTACCACGCTGTTGCTGCAGGGCAGCGAGAGCAAGACGCGCCAGATTCCGACTCAGCGGTCGGCGTTCTCATTTCAGATTACCCCGACGGATATGAATCACGATGGAGCCATCACCAATACGATCGTGAATGGCGTGAATGAGCTGACGGCACGTTACGAAAACCCGTGGTTGCCCAGAGCGTACACGTCCGCCACCGGGGAAAATCACATGGAGCAGGTCAGCGATTTTCTCCAAGTGGGCGTGCGCCATGCATTCAATTCGCACTTTAGCATGCAGTACGCCTACGTCCGCACTTATCAGCTCATTGACGATAATTTTCGCGAATTTAACACCTTCTCAGTCGGTGACAATGCGGCCGCGCCGACGGTAAATGCGGCTGACGTCAACCATACGGCCGAGCACTACCTGAACACAACCGATGCCCATACGCTCAATGGACTACTGACATTTTCCACTGGGCCTCTGCAGCACCGGATGCTGGTTGGCGGTCGCTTTACCTACGACCGGGCCCAAAACTGGGGATTTGGGCTGAGGGCGAAAAGTGGCGCGGCTGAGCTCGCGACGCTGAATACCATGATCGCATCGGGCCGGCGTATCAGGCTCTATCTCACCCAGGCGGACGTTCTCTCTGGTGTCCAATACTGGCTCGACAATGTGCCGACCACTGCAGAACTCCAAGCCTTGGGTACGCGCCTTAGCACCGTTGACTATTCGGAAACCCGGGTCGGCTCCCTCTACCTCAATGACAGCGTTTCGTTGTTAAACGATCACTTGAAGTTGCTGGGCGGCGTGCGGCACATCGGTGTCCGCAGCCAGTCCACGGACATCAAGGGGGCCAAGATTGGGATTCTGAACAACCAAAGCAAAACGACTGGCCAGTTTGGTGCGGTGTATGAATTGACCTCCAAAGTCTCGGCGTTCGCCGATGTGGCAAATTCCTTTAGCCCCAACGGCACCAACGGGAACACTGGCGTATTTTTTCCAGCCGAAAGCTCACGGGCTTTGGAGGCGGGCTTCAAGTTCGACGACCTCCTGGGTGGACGGCTCGGCGGCTCGGCCTCGGTCTTTAAGATCAAGAAGGAGAACGTGGTGGCCTCTGACTTCAATCCGGTGACGTTCTTGAACGTCACTGAGCTGCAAAACGCCGAGAGCAAGGGGGCGGAGTTGGAGTTGTTCTTTAATCCGACTAAGAATTGGCAGACGGTGATCGGTTATACCCATCTCAATGCGAAGGTTTCCGCGAGCCAGACGACGGCCTTGGGCCTCGGCCTCGAAGGTGCCGCACCCAACAAGCTGACCTTTTGGAATAGTTACGGATTCAGCGACGACACACTTCGTGGCCTAAAAATCGGTGGCGGCGTCATTGTGGCGCGCGGGCCGATTCATCAATTCGGCACCAGTTCCAGCCAGCTTGTGGTCGAAGACGGTTACACCGAGGTTAATCTCTTCGCTCGCTATAACACAAAGATCGCGGCCCGCTCGGTTTCGTTTGGCGTCAACGCGAGCAATCTCACCAATGTGTTTTATTATGCCAGCCGGGCCGCGACAAACGACCCGAAGGTGATCAAGTTTTCGGTCACGCTTCACTACTGACATTTATGAAGAGAAACGTTCGCCGGGCGATCACCGCTCTCGTCGTCCTGCTGGCATCGTCGGGCGCGTTGGCCGGTGCTCCGGCGCCCGACCCTGACCCCAACCTCTACGTCAGTCCCGCCCGGATGAAGGAGTGGAATGACTGGCGCTTTGGGATGTTCATCCACTGGGGGCCGTGGTCCCAGACCGAGATAGGCTACATCTGGAAAATCGTGCGGGAGGATCCGCCGGGTGTACGGGAACAGCGGTTCGACCTTTGGCGCACCTTCAATCCCACGAAGTTCGATCCGAAAAAATGGGCGCGGGCCGCCAAGAATGCCGGCATGAAATACGTCGTGTTTGTGACCAAGCATCACGATGGCTTTAACAACTACGATACCGCCCTGTCCGACTACAAGATTACCGCGCCCGGTTCGCCCTTTGCGAAGAATCCTAATGCTGATCTAACGCGGGCAGTCGTTGAGGCGTTTCGCGCCGAGGGCCTGGCCATTGGTTTATACTATTCCCATATCGATTGGCATCATCCCGACGGGAAATATTTCTCCACTAACCATTGGAACTACGACAAGGAACGAATCGATCGCGATCCGGCGTCGTGGCGGAGGTTTGCAGACTACGAGAAAGGTCAGCTTAGTGAATTGCTCACCAATTACGGCCAGATCGACATAGTGTGGTTCGACATCCATTGGCCCTTTGCCAGCGCGGGTGCGGTACGCATCGCACAACCTGTTGTGCGCGCCGACGTGCTCGATCTGCTAAAGACGATGAAGCGCCTGCAGCCTGGAATTATCTTCAATGATCGCGGCACCGATCTCTACGGTGGATTTAGTACTCCCGAACAACGCGTGCCGGAGACCGGTCTGCCGGGCAACTGGGAGTCCAGCATCACAATCACCAACGATCGCGGCTATTGGTTCAAAGGCGACAAAGTAACCTCCAAGTCCCCCGCCGAACTCGTCCGCACGCTCGTCGACATCGCGTCCAAAGGCGGAAATTTTCTCCTTAACGTCGGCCCTCGACCGGACGGCGAACTTTCGCCCGGTGAATATGACGGGTTGGCTGGCGTCGGCGCGTGGACGAAGATTTACGGTGAGAGTATCTACGGCACCACGCGCAGCCTGTTTCTTGATCTGCCCTGGGGTCGATCAACGACGAAGGGGCGTACCCTTTACCTGCACGTGTTCGACTGGCCGGCGGACGGCAAACTCCTTGTGCCGGGTCTGCGCAGCGAGGTGCGTTCGGCGTGGCGCGTCGCCGATCCGACCAAAGCCGCGTTGAAATTTGCGACGCAGGGCGATGACAAGGTCATCGAGGTGGGAATTTCTCCCGATCCCGCCCTCGTCGGTGTCGTCGCCGTCGAACTTGCCGGTGACCCCGACATCAAGAACACGATTCGCCAGAGTGGGGATGCCCCGGTCACGCTCTCCGCAGGACGGGCCTCCGTTGTGGGACGCAGCGCGCGCTACAATTTTGGCAGCGAGACGCTCCACGGCAATTTCATCGAGAACGTTCGCGACGCCACCGACCGCGTATCATGGGATTTCTCCCTCAACCGCCCTGGCACCTACCGCCTCGCGGCCGAGTACGCGGTGCAGACCTCGCAGGCCGGTAGCACGTTTGAGGTGCAGATCGACCGCCAACCGCCAATCACCGCTGCCACTCGCGCCACCGCCGACTGGACAGGGCCGCTGCTAAACGTCCGGAGCAACGCCGGCACCAAGGGCGAGGCCAGCGACAACCGCTGGACCTTTCAAACTGTCGACCTCGGCGCCGTATCCATTGCAGCGACGGGCTCCCACACCCTTGTGATCGCCCCGCGCGCCGTCGCCAAAGACTACCTGTTTTTCCTAAAGTCCGTCACACTTACTTTAGAACGCTGACGTGAAGATCGGACGACTCAAATAGTTGTCGCACCCCGGCCGAACAAGCAGACTTGCTTCACTATCGGTGCCGCTTGTAGTCACGCTTTGTGGATTTGCTCGAGCCTGACTCCTTCGCTTGGTTTGCTTGGGGAAGCCAGTCGTGCGAGCCCGTGCTGCAGGTCCGCGCTAAACTGCAGGCTCCGTTGCGATCTGAGAGAGGCGAGCGCGGAAAGGGCGTGTTGTTGGCGAACACGGTGGACTCACGCCACGAATGATTTCCCCCCCGCGCCGCCTGCTCCTAACGTTTGGTTTGCTCATTGTGGGGCAAGGCGTCGTCTTGACGCGAGCCGCCGAGGCGCCCACCCGGATTGCTGATTATCGGGCTTTATCACGTGAGGTGGCAGCACAAGCCCTGCCGGTGCGGGTGCGCGGTGTAGTGACATGGCAGGACAGACGGGGACGTTTCACGGTGCAGGATGACACCGCGGGTGTGTACGTTAACGTCGCTGAAGCTCAGAAGCGTAAAATCTGGCAGGGTGACGATTCGATCGTTCAAAACATCCACGAGGGTCTCGAGTTGGAGATCGAGGCCATCAGCGACCCTGGCGGCTACGCGCCAGTGCTCTTGCCCAGAAACCTGCGTGCTCTAGGGGAGAAACCGCTGCCGCGTGCCCGGCCGACAGAGCCGACGAGATTCTATGGCGGAGCCGAGGCTTCTCAGCGGATCGAGGTACGCGGCGTGATCTCGGGATTTGAGGCCGTGTCTGATTACTGGGTATTGCGCATGAATAACCTTCAGGGGACCTTCACCGTGGAGGCCACTCGTGCCGCAGTGCCGAATCCGAAGGAACTGGTCGATGCAGAGGTTCGCGTGCGCGGCGTTGGGGCGTCGGGCTTCAATACGCACGGTGAACTGACCAACGTGCGGCTGCTCGTCGGACTATCCGGCGATGTAATCGTTGAAAAACCCGCGATGGCGTCACCGTTTGATGCGCCGCTTGTAACGCTGGATGGCCTCATGGCGTTTCGCGCCGAGCCCGTGATGCCGCATCGCATCCGGGTTCAAGGCACGGTGACGTGTGCCGTTCCGGGACTCTTTTTCTTCCTGCAAGAGGACTCACGTGTCGTGCGGGTGGAAACCCGCTCCGACGTGCAACTGAAGGTGGGCGATCGGGTGGAGGCGGCAGGATTCGCCGAAATGGTCCGGCGCGTCGGCGTCCTCGGTGGGGCCGAGGTGCGCGTTGTCGGCGCACAGAGCGTGCCGCCGGCCTCGGCGATCAACCCCGAAGCGATCATGGCGCTCGATGCCGCAGCCAGTTTTACCGGCCAAGCCCCGCAACCGCATGATTATGACGGTCACCTCATCCGCTTCCGTGCTCGTTTGCTCGGCCGGCCGACCGCGCTGGATGAGAAACCGACTTGGCGACGGCTTACCTTGGAGCAGGGGAACATGGTCATTGGCGCGATCCTTTACGGTGACAAACCGGAGGCACTCGATGCGTTGCAATCGGGGAGCGAGTTGGAAGTCATCGGTATCGTGCAACTCGAATACGCGCCTATCTCCCAGATACGGCAATCGTTTCGACCAGTACGACTAGACGTGCTGCTGCGCAGCGCGGGGGACGTGACGGTTGTGCGGGCGCCGTCGTGGTGGACCGTGCAGCGCTTGCTGGGAGTGCTCGCGATCGGGATGCTGGCCTTCGGCGGAGCACTCTTATGGGTTTGGCAATTGCGACAGCAGGTGCAGCGAAAGGCCCAGGAACTCGCGGTTGAAATACATGCACGCCGGGATGCCGCGATCGAGTTCCAAGCCACGCTACGCGAGCGCAGCCGCCTCGCCGCGAACCTGCATGACACTCTACTCCAGACTATCGGCGGCATCGGTTTTACGCTCGAAGCCTGCAGGGCTGACTCCGCCGCTCTCGGGTCGGATGGAAAGCTGGGTGCGAATCTGGAGATGGCGCGGCGGATGCTGGATCACGCCGAGGTTGAACTTCGCGGATCAGTCTGGGCACTGCGCAGCGTGCCGATGAGCGGCATGGAACTGCCAGAAGTGTTGCGGTCACTGGCCCAGCGTGCCAGTATCGGCCAGCGGGCAAAAGTTGTCGTGCTGACCGACGGCAATCTTCCGAAGATACCTGACTTTGTCGCTGGCAATCTCGTGCTGGCCGCACAGGAGGCACTGCACAATGCCCTCAAGCACGGCAACCCAAAGGCAGTCGAAGTCGAAGTTCGGCTAGTCAAACCAGGCTGGGTGAGCCTGATTATCCGCGACGACGGGGCGGGGTTTTCTCCCGGCTCACAGGCGGGCGCTGCGGACGGCCACTTCGGATTGGCCGGCATCCACGAACGCATGGAGCGACTCGGTGGAATAACTCGGATCGAAAGTGCTCCCGGTCGGGGTACGACCGTTTCTCTGGAAGTGCCGCTTCGCTCCTACGATGAAGACGTGGCCTGAGGCCCGACCCGATGGCCGAACGGCCAGTCGATCAAACGGAGCGCTTCCGTTAGTATTCCTCCTTTAACGCCCGACTGCAGCCATGCCGACGACCACACCCATTCGCCTCCTCATGGTGGACGACCACCCCATGCTGCGCGCTGGCCTGGCCCTGGTGCTAAACAGCGAGCCTGGCTTTCAGGTTGTCGCCGAGGCAGACGATGGCCCGACGGCACTCGCGCTGTGGCGCGAGCGGCGGCCGGATGTCATGCTGTTGGACCTCAGCATGTCGGGGATGGATGGGATTGAGACGTTGGAACGACTGCGGGCCGAGTTTCCCGATGCGCGAGTGCTCATGCTGACTTCTTCGGAGGCTCCGGAGGACGTCCGCCATGCGCTCGCTGCCGGAGCCGGAGGCTACGTGACCAAGAACGTGCGCCGCGCCGAATTAGTAATGGCGATTCGCTCGGTCTACGCCGGTGGGCAGCATGTTGGCGAAACGGTTGCCAACATGATCGCCGCGAGTAAGGAAACGGGTGAAATTTCCCGTCGCGAGGTGGAGGTCTTGGAGTTGGTCCGGCAGGGTTTCACCAACGTCGAAATTGG
>CAIMFY010000010.1 GCA_903840415.1 uncultured Opitutia bacterium
CGTGCCTGGCGCGCTGGCGGGGCGATACCGCGAACCGACGCGGCGCTCATTGTGTCCGGTGCAAACCCGGAGATTAACGGCCGCACTCGCTGTTCGCGCGGCCTCATTGGCTCTTTATCTCAAACCGCCTTCACAGGCTCGTTGCGATAAAAGCCTATGGTTTTTCGAACGGTCACAGTCCGACAATTTTCCGTCCTTCGGCGAGCACGTCATCGAGCGGAATCCCCTTTGTACAGACTCTACACAAAACTCTACACTAATACGCAGAAATGTGGTGACTGACAGATGGTGCGCAGTCGAAACGACAGAAAGCTTGGCCAAAACCGACATCCATTCTGGTTGTTCCAGTGGGTGCCCGACATCAGCGATGACACGCGCTCTGCGCTGACACAAAGCCTGACCAACCGTTGGTCCCGATCTGGCCGGTGTCTGTTTCGCCTGCGTCACGGGGCCGACCGGACCACCAATTCCAAGAAAGGACTGAGCGCCCAGTTGTTGTTATCATGGTTCTCTATGTGATACCTTATTTGACATAGTGTCTCACATAGAGAACACTAACACCATGCCATCCCTCAATCCCATTCCCCTGCCAGCCGCTTCCGCCCTCCGCAAGCTCGGGCGCGAACTCGCTATTGCCAGGCGCAAGCGCGGGATTTCCACGGCGGATATGACCTCGCGGCTCTTTGTCAGTCGGGCTACGCTCTGGCGGCTCGAACGTGGCAACCCCACTGTCGCGCTCGGGACTCTCGCGACCGCTTGCTTTGTTTTGCAGCTCCATGACCGCCTGGCGAATCTTGCCGCGCCGTCCACCGACGCCCTGGCCCTCAGCCTGGATGAGAAAAATCTGCCCCAGCGCATTCGGCGCCCACGCCCATGAGTGCGGAGGTTCACATTGAATGGGCCGGAACCACCCACCTGGTCGGCCATTTGCACGAGTCGGCGCGGAGCGCGTCCGTGTCGTTTGTCTACGCGCCCGCCTGGCTCGATCGGGCTGATGCCTTTGCCATCGACCCCACCTCGCTGCCTCTCGGCGCCGGCCCGCTGCACAGTCCTGCGCTCTTTGGCGGAATTCAGGACTGCGGACCCGACCGTTGGGGCCGCGTGCTCATCGAGCGCGCCGTCCGCAAAGGGGTCCTGGATCGGAAGCCCTATCAAGACCTCGACTATCTGCTCGCCCTGGCCGACGCATCGCGCATCGGAGCGCTGCGCTTCCGCCGTAACGCGGCCGGGTCATTTCTTGCGGGCGGCCCGGCGAACGTTCCGCCACTTTTTCGCTTGGCCGAGCTGCTTCGCGCCACTGATGCAATCCACGGCGAAACCGAGACGGCGGCGGACCTGCGATTCCTCTTGGACGAAGGGTCACCTCTGGGCGGTGCCCGGCCCAAGGCATCGGTCAGCCTGGCCGACGGGCGGCTGGCCCTCGCCAAATTTCCGAAGAGGGACGACATCCGGGATATTGCCGCCGGGGAGATTCTTGCTCTCGCACTGGCCCGCGAGGCAGGCCTTAATGTCGCCGACCACCAACTCGTGAAAGTGGGGCGCCGGAGTGTTTCTGTGATTACTCGGTTCGACCGAGATGGCGACCGACGGATTCCCTTTCTCTCCGGGGCCAGCCTTACCGGCCTTGCGCCGGGCGCGGTCGGCGCCTACTCGCTGTTGGCCGACGGCATTCGTCGGCATGGCCACGACATTGCCGGGGATCTCCGCGAGTTGTGGGGGCGGCTGATCTTCTCCCTTCTCGCCAGCAACTACGACGATCACCTCCGCAACCATGGGTTCCTTATGCGGGCCTCCGGACGCTGGGCGCTCTCACCGGCTTACGACCTGAATCCCGTTCCGGAGATCGAACGCGCCCAGGCGCCGAAAACTGCGATCACGGAAGATCAAGGGGAGCCGACGATCGCTGCCGCGCTGGACGCCGCAGCGCGGTTCGGAATGAAGTTGTCCGAGGCCCGAACCGCCCTGCGCAGGATCCACCGCACGGTATCAAGCTGGCGCAGGATGGCTAAGCGACTCCGCATTGATGCCAAAACTCTCGCTCCCTACGCCACTGCCTTCGAGCACGCGCTCACGGACGAAGCGGGACGGCTGGCTTAGGCACGAGTTCGCGCATGACGTAAAGCACGGCCAAAACCGACACGACTTCGTGCCAGTCGCCAAAATGTGCGGATCGTTGTCTGCGTTGCCCACTGGTGGTTCGGTTCGGCAAAGCGCGGTCTCCCGCTAAATTGGCTGAGATTGCCTCGAATTAGTGGACACAGACAACCGCGTTGACGGGTAGCTGTTTGGTCGCTTGCGAGGACAGGAGCCATAAGGCTTGCCGCAGCAAGCGACCAAACAGCGGA
>CAIMFY010000011.1 GCA_903840415.1 uncultured Opitutia bacterium
AACCGACGCGGCGATCATTGTGTCCGGTGCAAACCCGGAGATTAACGGCCGCACTCGCTGTTCGCGCGGCCTCATTGGCTCTTTATCTCAACCCGCCTTCACAGGCTCGTTGCGATAAAAGCCTATGGTTTTTCGAACGGTAAATCGGAAATCTTTTTCACGGGTAACTCAACCTAACTTCCGGCTGTCTCGTCGAGGTGTCACCTCGAATATGGCGAATGGGTGAAACTCTTCATTTCAACCGAAATAAACCCTTGCGCCCGTGGAACCAAAAGGCTGTTCTTTCCGCGTCCTCCTATCGATCTAACCAGCGTCCGTTAGCGTTTTTCCGGATTAATGTCACAGTTATGTCTTGGTCGGCCTCTTTATTGCTGCACAGTGTGATTATCGCGGGAGATTGCCTGCCAGTCGCCGACCAAATCTAATACCAACTATTCACTGTTATCTGCACATGAAGACGAATCTTTCGTATCTCAGTATCGGCCTGCTCTTAGTGAGTGCGGTCGCCTCTGCCGCTCCTTTCTTGGCGATTGGTGATGGCGCCGAGTTGTTTGCCACGGGCATGGTGGGCATCCGGGCGGACGATAATATCTTCCTCTCGAACACCAAGATCAGCGACACGATTTTCGACATCACGCCCGGCGTCGATTTGACCTTCGGCAAGAACGGCGACGTCAAGGGCTCGCTGACGTTGGTGGAGAACTTCTCCACTTATTCGAGCAACGGCGGCCTGAACACCAACCTGTTCTCCGGCGACTTTAATTCCGGTTACGATGATGGCAAAATGAAGCTCGCGGTGATGGCCGGGTTCCACGAGTCCAATCAAAACACCGTGGATAACCGGGGCCTCAACCGCCGCGATATCTCTACGCTCGGTGCCAAGGGTGAAGTAGAGGTGTCGCAAATTACCTCGGTCGCATCTGGTGTCACAGCCACCCACACGCACTACAAGCGCACGGGCTACGGCGACTCCGACGATTACGTGGTGCCCGTCAATTTCTACTACAAATGGACGCCCAAGGTCGACCTCAGCGCGGGCTACCAATTTCGGGACTTCCAAACCAAGATTGGTCAGAACTCTAAGGATCATTTCGTAAACGTCGGTGCGCGCGGTGAATTTACGCCGATGCTGAACGGCGAATTCAACGTCGGCAGCACCACCCGCAAACTCAGCGGCGGCGGCAGCGAATCGATGCTCGGGCTTTCGGCGAAGCTTAACTACGAACTCACTCCGAAGACGGGTCTGCAACTCACGGCTTCGAATGCCCCCGACACCACGCCGCAAGGCAATCAGCAGAAGAATTTCTCGCTGGGTGGCACCGTCTCTTCGACGATTTCCGACCAGTGGAGCGTGCGCACGGGCCTGAGCTATCGCGCCATCGATTACTTCACCCGCACCGACGACTACATGGAAGCCCAAGCCGGTGCGACCTACGTCGTGAACACCTACGTCAATGTCGTTGGTTCCTGCGTTTACCGTCACAACAGCTCGGTGCTCGCCGGCAGCGTGTTCTCAAACACCGTGTTCAGCCTCTCGGGCAATCTCCGCTATTGATTTCGCCCGCGCACGAGGCGGCTTGACCCTCGCCGACGGAAGAAGATCGTCACGATCTTCTTCCGTTTTTTGTCGCCGATGCCCTCACGTATGATTCGCCGCTTCACTTTTGCTCTTCTGCTTTTGGTCCTGACCTCTGTGGTGGCCACCGCAGCCTCGTCGCCGTCCAAGGCCGAAGCCACTAAGACCGAGGCCACACGGGCCGATGCCGCGAAGGCCGATGCACCGGGCAAACTCGACTACGTCCTGCAACCCTCGGACCTCATCCGGATTCAAGTCTTCCAGGAGGAGGATCTCAGCCGGGAGGTTCGCATCTCCCAAGAGTGCAGCGTCAACCTTCCACTCATCGGCAGCGTAGATCTCACCGGCAAGACGGCGCGGCAGGCCGAAGATACGATTCGCGGACTCTATGAGCGCGATTACCTCGTTCATCCCCAGGTCAACCTCATCGTGGTGGAATACGTCCCGCGCAACGTCTTCGTGCTCGGTGCGGTCGGCAGTCCCGGCGTCGTGCTCTTTCCGCGTGAGCAGGGCCTCACGCTCCTCGACGCCATTTCGCGCGCGGGCAGCTTCAACCGCCTCGCCGACAAGAAGCATGTCACGCTCAAACGCACCAACACCGATGGCAAGTCCGACACGTTCACCATCAACGCCGAGGATCTCGCCAAAGGCGACACCACCGAGACGTGGCCGCTGCAGCCCAATGACGTGATCACCGTGCCGGAACGCATTCTCTAAGTTTATTTCGCATCGCTCCATGGAATCCGCACCCAAGAAATTTCCCGACGCTCCCGGCTACGGCTCCAGTTACGGCGGCTACTCGTCCGGTGGCTATGGTTACGGCTACGGCTATGGTTATGGCGAGGGCGGTGGCAGCGGCGGCCAAGTGCAGCGCAGCTTTCAGGACTACCTCCTGATTTTGCGCGAGCGCATCTGGTATATCATCGTCGTCTTCCTCGTCGTGTTCTCCAGCGCGCTGGTTTACACGCTGAGCCTCACGAAGATTTATTCGTCGACCGCGATCGTGCAGATTCTCCGAAGCGACCCGAAGGTCATGCAAGTCCAGCAGGTCACCGATAACGACATCCGCGGCGCCGAGGATCTCAATACCCAGCTGAAGGTGATGGAGAGCCAGACCATCGCCCAGAAAGTGGCCGAACGGATCACGGGCGAAGACCGGGCCGCGTTTCTTGCGCCTTACGAGAAGACTTCCGCCGACACCGCGTTTGTCGCCGAGACGCTCTTCAAGAACCGCAAGGTCCAACTCCAGCGCCTCACGCTGATCATCACGATCTCCTACGAGCACCCGGATCGCTTCGTCGCCGCGAAAGTCGCGAATCTATTCGCCGACGAATACCTCGCGCACAACACCCGCCTCCGGGCCGATGATTCCGCGCGCGCCTTCGACGACCTGAAAAATACCGCCGACGATCAGCGCAAGAAAGTCGATCAGCTCGCCAAGCGCCTGCAGGATTACAAGGAGAAGAACAACCAAGTCTCGCTCGACCAGCGCAAGGATATCGTGAGCGACACCCTCAAATCCCTCAACAGCGAGGTGAACCGCACGGCCACCGTCCTTACTTACGCCGAGTTGCGCCTGAACCAAGTCCGCGAGCACCGCACCAAGGGTGTCGATCTCACCGATCTGCCGTTCATTGCCGCCCAGCCGCTCATCACGCAGCTCACCTCGCAGATTGCCGCGCAGAAAATCGCGATTGCCCAGCTCCTCCAACGTTACCGCGACAAATACCCCAAGGTCGTCGAAGCCCGGCAGTCGCTCGATCAGACCCAGCTTGAGCTCACCAAGGCGATCAACGACGCCTGCGATCAGGTGGATTCGGATTACCAGCTCGCGCTCCGCAACAGCCAGCGCGCGCAGGAGGAACTCGCGAAACAGAAAACCGAGTCGCTCGAACTCGATCGCAACGGCCTCGAATACTCGAGCCTCGAGCGCGAGTTGCGGACCAACGAGATGATCCTCCAGTCCATCACGGCTCGTGCCCGTGAGACGTCGATGACCGGCAACATCAAGACCGAGAATGCCCGCATCATCGATCGCGCCGGGCCCGCGCCCGAGAACAAGCCCATCACCCCCAACGTCACGCTCAACCTCGGGCTGGGTGTCGCGGGCGGCCTCGGTCTCGGCCTCGCGTTTGCCTTCTTCGTGGCGTTCATCGACGACCGCGTGAAGAGCTCTTTTGACATTGAGGGCGTCGTCGGGGTCCCGCTCATCGGCATCATTCCGCAAATCAAGCGCATGGATTCGGCGGACAAGGCCCAGATCGTCGTGAACAACGCCGACCGCCAGGTCGCCGAGGCGTTTCTTACACTGCACTCCAGCCTGCGTCTGAAGGATGAGAGCAAGAACGCGAAGTGCATCCTGACGACGAGCACCATCCCGGGTGAGGGCAAATCCTTCACGACCACCAATCTCGCGTTGACGTTTGCCTCGCACGGCGAGCGCGTCGTCATCGTCGATTGCGATCTGCGAAAACCGAACATTCACAAGTCGTTTCACCTCGAAAATCTCAAGGGCCTGATCGACGTCTGCGCGGGCACGCTTACGCTCGATGACGTGGTCGTGCGCGCGGTGCACCCGAATCTGGATATCTTGCCGGCGGGTGGCCGGGCGAAAAATCCCACGCAGATTCTCAACAGCAAGGGTTTCGCGCAGATGCTCTCGGATCTGCGGAAGCGCTACGACCGCGTTTTCATCGACACGCCGCCGCTTGCTGCGGTCAGCGACGCGCTCATCATTCTGCCGCTCGTCGATGGCTCGATCTTCACGATCTTCTTCAACAAGGTGCGCCGGAAAGCGGCGCAGTTTGCTGCGAAACGATTGTTGGACTCCAACGTGCCTACTTTTGGCGCCGTGCTCAACGGTTTGAACCTCGCCGTCTCGGGCTACTACTACGCGCAATACTACGACAAATCCTACAAGGATTACTACGTCGTGATGGCGAAGGACGAAGCCAGCGACAAGCCGTCCGCCGGCTGACCGCGCCGTCGCAACGGATTCAGCGGGCCGCCGCGCGCCGCAGCCGATCGTTGATCGCGTCGGCGAGGCCACCGCCGCGGGCGAGGGCAAAGTGGATTTGCTTGAATCGTCCGTCGTCGAGCCGGCGCAACGTCGCGAACAATCGCCGCGCGGCACCGCGTAGTTCGCCGTGCGCATCCAGCCAGAAGACGTTGGGAGCGGTCGACCCCTTGGGTTTGGCGGCCAGCACCCACGCCTCGTCGCGCGCGCCAGCGGGCCGCCCCGGCAGTGTTGCGTGCAGCACGATCGGCGTCCGCGGGCTGTAGTGCCGCGCGAGCAGACCGGGCGCGAGTTGCGCCTGACTCACGGCACTTTGCGGTGTGCGCCGGGCGGTGATGGCGACCTTGCGGCCAAGGGCGAACTCCAATTCTGCCCGCGTGATCGCGCCGGGTCGCAGCAACCGCGGCCGCGCCGGATCGCGCACATCGACGATGGTTGACTCCAGGCCAATGTGCGCCGGACCGCCGTCGAGAATGTAGCGGATCTTGTTCCCGAGCCCGTCGCGGACGTGCTGCGCCGTGGTCGGGCTCACATAGCCGAACGGGTTGGCGCTCGGTGCCGCCAGCGGGACACCGACGAGTTTCAGCAGTCGGCGAAAGAGGGGATGGCTGGGCATGCGCACCGCGACGCTTGGTAGTCCGGCCGAGACGATCGCGGGCACCACGGATTTCTTCGGCAGCACCAGCGTCAATGGTCCAGGCCAGAACTTTTTCGCCAACAGGTGCGCCGCCTTGTTGGGCTCCGCGATGTCCACGAGTTGCGCCAACGCGTGAATATGCACGATCAGCGGGTCGGTCGTCGGGCGGCCTTTGGCGGTGAAAATTTTCTGACAGGCGCGCGCATCGAGCGCGTTGGCGGCAAGTCCGTAAACGGTTTCCGTGGGCACGGCCACGAGTTCGCCGGCGCTCAGTCGGCGGGCGAGCGTGGCGAGGTGGCGGGCGGTGCCGGGATAAATCCGGGCGACGGGTCGTTTCGGCATGGCGCAAAAAAGGCCGGAGTCCAGAGACTCCGGCCGGAAAGTGGGCGAGGCAAGCCCGCCGCGCGGCTCGAATTACTGGGCCAGCAGCATGTTGCGCGAGTGCTTGATCGTCTTGGTGACGGCGCGCTGGTGCTTGGCGGTGAGGTGGGTGTATTTGCGCGGCAGGATTTTGCCCGTGTCGGTCACGTAGTGGCGCATGACTTCCGGCGTGGTAAACGGAATTTCCGCCGGGGTGAGAGTCTGCTGTTTGGTTTCGGTGGTGCTCATGGCTTGAAAGGGAGGGGAGACGGTGGGGCGGAGTGGCGGCAAGTCAACCTGCTTTTTGGGGCGCGATCCGGCTCGAAAATCTCGATTGGCCCTGCCAACACTCCGCGCATGACCCCACGTTCGTTTGCTTTGGTTTTCGTTGCACTCAGCGCGCCACTCGCGGCCGCTCCGACCCCCGCGATGTTCATTGTCGAGAAACCGCTCGCGGCGATTTACCACGACGGCTGGATCGATTTGAACAAGAACGGCGTGAAGGATCCCTACGAGGATCCGGCGCTACCGATCGAGGCGCGTGTGGCCGATCTCGTTGCCCGGATGTCGACCGAGGAAAAGACCGCGCAGATGGTCACGCTCTACGGGTTCCCGCGGGTGGTGAAGGACGAACTGCCGACGGAGAAATGGGCGACGTCGTTTTGGAAAGACGGCATCGGCAACATCGACGAGCACATGAACGGTAACCAAGGGCCGACAAACAACCTCGCGCTGCCGAAATATGATTTGCCGTGGTCGCTGCACGCCCGGGCGGTGAACGAGGTCGAGCGTTTCTTCGTCGAGCAGACGCGCCTCGGTGTGCCCGCCGACATGACCAACGAGGGTATTCGAGGCCTGATGCATTCGAAGGCGACGAGTTTTCCCGCCCAGCTCGGCGTCGCGTGCGCCTTTGATCGTGATCTGGTCCGCGAGATTGGCCGCGTGACCGGCTGCGAGGGCCGCGCGCTCGGCTACACCAACGTTTACTCGCCCATCCTCGAAGTCGCGCGCGATCCGCGGTGGGGCCGCATCATCGAAAGCTACGGCGAGGATCCGTTTCTGGTGAGCGAGCTCGGGGTCGAGGAGACGCGCGGGATTCAGGAAGAGCATGTAGTCTCGACGCTCAAGCACTTCGCGGTTTACAGCGTGCCGCAGGGCGGGCGCGACGGTGAGGCGCGCACCAATCCGCAGGTAACGTGGCGCGATGTGCAGACGATTTACCTCGCGCCGTTTCGCCGTGCCGTGCGCGATGGCGGCGCGCTCGGCGTAATGGCTTCCTACAACGACTACGATGGAATCCCGGTCGAGGCGAATCCGCTGTTCCTGACCCAGATTCTGCGCGATGAGTTTGGCTTTAAGGGCTACGTCGTTTCCGACAGCGGCGCGGTGGAGTTTATTTTCCGGAAACATCGCGTCGCGACGTCGCCGGCAGATGCGGTCCGGCAGGCCGTCGCCGCGGGCTTGAACATCCGCACGGATTTCACCCAGCCGGAGGTTTACGGCAAACTACTCCGCGAAAACGTGGCGAACGGTGCGCTGCCCATGGCCGTGATCGATGAACGTGTGCGCGAAATCCTGCGCGTGAAATTCTGGCTCGGGCTCTTCGATCAGCCCTACGTGGCCGACCCGGCGGCGACGGACAAAATCGTCCGGGCGCCGGCGCATCTCGCGCTCGCTGACCGCGCGGCCCGCGAATCGATCGTGCTGTTGAAAAACGATGGTGGCGCGCTGCCGTTGAAGCGGGATGCGGTGAAAAAAATTCTCGTCGCCGGCCCGCTCGCGAACGATCCACACTTGTGGTGGTCGCGCTACGGTCCGCAGAAACTCGACTTCGTTACGCCGCTGGCCGGCTTGCGGGCGAAACTTGGTGCCGGCGTTGAGGTGCGTTTTGCGCAGGGTGTCGCGGTAAAGGACGAGCATTTTCCCGAGAGCGATGTGCTGAAGGAACCGCCGTCGGAAAAGGTCCGCGCGGGCATCGCCGAGGCGGTCGCCGCGGCGAAGGAAGTCGACGTGATAGTCGCCGCCCTCGGTGAGTCTGACGAGCTGTGCCGCGAGTCAGGTGGGCGCACGAGCTTGGAGCTGCCGGGCTATCAGGAGGAGTTGCTGGAGGCGCTGCAGGCGACGGGCAAACCCGTGGTGCTCGTGCTGTCGAATGGCCGGCCGTTGTCCGTCAACTGGGCGGTGAAGCACGTGCCAGCGATCGTGGAAATGTGGTTCCCGGGTGAGCAGGGTGGGGCGGCGCTGGCGGACATTTTGTTTGGCGAAGTGAACCCGAGCGGGCGGCTGCCGGTCACGTTTCCGAAAAGTGTCGGGCAGATTCCGATGAACTTTCCCGTGCACCCCGGTGCGCAGTCACGCGACCCGGGCATGGTGACGGGGCCGTTGTTTTCCTTCGGTTTCGGGCTGAGCTATACGAAATTTGCCTACGCAAACCTCAAGGTTTCACCGACGCGAACCGTTGCAGGCAGCCCGATCGAGGTCACTTGCGACGTGACCAACTCCGGCGCGCGCGCGGGCGACGAAGTCGTGCAACTCTACCTGAGCGACGACTACTCAAGCGTGACGACGTGGGAAAAAGAATTGCGCGGCTTCGCGCGCGTGACGCTCGCGCCGGGAGAGACGAAGCCGGTGAAATTCACGATCAATCCGGAGCACATGCAGCTCTACGATCGTGCGGGCAAATGGACGATCGAGCCCGGCGGCTTCACGGTGATGGTCGGCGCGTCGAGCGGTGACATCCGTCTGCGCGGCACCTTCATCATCACGCGCCCCGACGGCACCGCGCCGGAAGAACAACCGGTGCGGGAGTCGCGTGTCGATCCGATCTAAGAGCATGAAACGATTGGTTTCCTCGTGGCTGCTGGCGCTCGGAGCGGTGGTCATGGCGCGGGCCGTTGAGCCCGCGGGCAAACTGATCGACCGCGTGTGGGCGGGACATCCGGTGAGCTTCGCGTTGCTGACGGAGCGTGGTCACCAGTTCATCGCCTACTATGACGCCGAGCGTCGACTGACCGTAGCGGGCCGGAAACTGGACGGCGAAATTTGGACGCGCGTGCAGCCGGCGGGAGTGCCAGTGCCGGGAGCGAAGCGCGATTCCAATGTCACAAATTGGGACAGCCACAATTTTCTCCGGCTCACACTCGACCGCGATGGCTGCCTCCACGTATCGGGCAACATGCACGTGAACCCGCTCGTTTACTACCGCACGCGCACGCCGTTCGATGTGACGACGCTTGAACGGCTCGATCGCATGACCGGTGAGCGTGAAATGCGTTGCACTTATCCGCTGTTTTTCAAAACGGCGGCGGGCGATCTCTTGTTTCGCTATCGCGACGGCAGCAGCGGCAACGGCAGCGATCTCTATAATCTCTACGATCCGGCGACGCGTTCGTGGCGTCGACTCCTCGATACGCCGCTGCTCGACGGCGAGGGCCACCGCAACGCCTACGCGACCGAGCCGACGCTCGGGCCCGACGGATTTTTTCACCTCTTGTGGATGTGGCGCGAGTCGCCCGATGCCTCGACGAATCACACGCTGAGCTACGCCCGCAGCCGCGATCTTGTGCATTGGGAAAACAGCCGCGGCGCGGCGCTTAACCTGCCGATCACGCTCGCGACAAGCGACGTCATCGATCCGGCGAAAGTGAAGGAAGGCCTCATCAACATGACGATGGCAGTCGGCTTCGACGCGGCGAAGCGGCCGGTCGTGACCTACCATCGCTACGATGCACGGGGAAAATCGCAGGTCTTCGCGGCGCGCCCCGGCGGAGCGGGCGGCTGGGACGTGCGGCAGGTGAGCGAATGGGATTTTCGTTGGGAGTTTTCCGGCGGCGGTTCGCTCGCGGCGGAAGTTTCCGTCGGCGCGCCGCGCGCCGAAAAAGACGGCACGCTGGTGATGAGCTATCAATCGATGGTCGCGGGCAGCGGACGCTGGCGGCTGCGCGGCGACACGCTGCAGCGAGTGGGCGACTTGACGGCGCCGGCGCCGATACTGCCGGAAAATTTGCGTGGCGTGCGCTCCGACTATCCGGGCATGGAAGTGCAGGCGATCGGCTCGAGCGCCGAGGGCCGGCGTTGGGTGCTACGCTGGGAAACACTCGGGCGTAACCGCGACTTGCCGCGCACGGCAGCGCCGCCGCCGACGGAATTGTGGCTCTACGAATTGCCCGACGCCGAAACCAGTGATGCCACGCGCGTCGGTTCGTGAAAGACCGCACCATCGTTTTCCCATGAAAAAATATCTCGGACTCGGACTGCTCGGATTCGCACTGGCCACGACAATTTTCGCCGCCGACGGCGCGGTGCGCATTGACCGCGACGTGAGTTTCCTAGCGCCTGGTCGCGTGGAGAAGCTCGACGTTTATCTGCCGGCGCCGCCGACCGCCGGCAAACTTTCGCCCGCCGTGGTGTGGATCCATGGCGGCGGTTGGAAGTCGGGCGACAAAGGCGAAGCGCGCGGCACGGAGATTTGCACAACGCTCGCGCAAGCCGGCTATGTGGCGATTAGCATCAACTACAAACTCGGTCCGCATTCGTGGCCAACGAATCTGCTCGATTGCAAAAACGGCGTGCGGTTTCTGCGCGCCCACGCTGCGGAATATCACATCGACTCGGCGCGCATTGCGGTCGCCGGCGGATCGGCGGGCGGGCACCTTTCGCTGATGGTCGGCGCCACGACCGGGATGAAGGAATTTGAGCCCGAGGTGCCGTTCCCCGGAGTGTCCAGCGCGGTCCGTTGCGTGATCGACATGTATGGCATCGCCAACCTCTCGGTTCACGGGGAGACGGACGCGAAGGGTCAGCCGACCGCAACGCGCAAGTTGATGAACGATTCGCTCGCGGATTTCGATGCAGGTAACGACGAGGCGGAGGTGTTGCGCGTGGCCTCGCCGGTCACCCATCTCGCGGCCGGAGCGCCGCCCGTGCTCATCCTACACGGCAATGCGGATACAACCGTGGATTTCTCGCAATCCGAGTTGCTGGCACGCGTGCTGAAGGAGCGCGGCATTGAGCACGAGTTTGTCGCGCTCGACGGCATCGGGCACACGTTCGACTGGGAGACGTGGAACAAGAAACCGCTGCCGCGCGATCTGCGGCCGGTGGCGCTGACGTTTCTCGCAAAACACCTCGCACCGGATTCGCGCTGAATGCGCGGCTCAGAGCGGTTTCCCATTGGCTTTAGTCCCGCACACGCAAACTTCGAGCCCCAACTCGGCGGCGAGCGCCGCCTTCGTGTAGAGCGCGAGGTCGGCGTCTTTCGCGGAATTTGCGTAGGCGACTTGGATGTGGTTGGCCTTGTGCCGCGCCATCATCTGGTCGCGCGAGACGCCATAGGTGACCGCGTGCATGATCGGCCATTGCACGGTCGTCTCTTTCCAGCGGCGTTCGGTCTCCGCTTGCGGGAGCGCGATGACCTTGGCGCGGCCGAGATCCATTTTGAGTTTGTCGCCCTCGACGAAGATGCGGCTCCACACGATCTCGCCGGGTTTCGCGATGCCGCGCACCGTGCCACCGCCGAGCCGGAAATACATCGGCGGCTGGCGCAGCGAATCAGTGCCGGCATAGCCGTCGATGTGGTGCGCCGGTGGTGCGCTGCCTGAAATGAGAAACACCCAAACGTAGTCGTCGGTCGTGCCGCTCCAGTCGCGATCGCCCCAGCGCAGATCGTGGAGGGTGTTTTCGACGGGCTGGCCGAGCGCGGTGTGGACGCGGTTCGTGAGCAGGCCGTCGAGGCCGGCGCACTCATCGACCTCGTTAAAATGTGTGAGCGGCTGGCCGTCGCGAATGACTTCGCCGGCGGCATTCTTAACGGGCGGCCGGTCGGAGTTGTTGAGCAACCCCTCGACGAGATCGCTCGCCGGGAGGAGATCCTTCAGGCCCTGCTGGTATTGGATGCCGATAGAGTCGCAGCCGAAGTCGTCGGCGATGCGCAGCGCGGCGACGTAGGTTTTGCACTGCCAGAGGATCTGGTTCTCCGTGAGATCGGTCGCCTCGTTCGGGCCGACGTGAAACTTCATGCCCTTCGCGAGCAGCCAGTCGTAAACCGCGCGCGCCTCGGTGTCGCTCACCTGCGTAGCGCCGTAGTAGAGCGCCGACTGCGAGAGCCGCTCCTTATAAACGCCGGTAGGGAACAGCAGGTCGTCCGGAATGATCGCGTTGAACATCCCCATGCAGCCTTCGTCGAAGATGCCCATGATGGATTTTCGGCGGCGGAGATCGGCGGCGATTTTTTTAGCGACGGCTTTCGCCTTCGTGGACACGGCGGCGCGGGCGAGCGGCCTCACGTGATCGGTCGCGTGCTTCGCGCGGCCGGTTTTCAGCCAGCTGGCAAGGCCGGTGATAAAATAGTTGTCGGTGAACGCCTCGCTCCAGAGCGTCGAGTAGCTCACCCCGGCCTTGGTCAGCGAGCCGTTGAGGTTCAGCATGCCCACGAGCCCCGGCCACATGCCGCTCCAGTTGGCGACGGTGAGAATCGGCGCCCGGTGCGAGATGAGGCCGGCGAGGAGGTGGTGCGAATATTGCCAGACCGCCTCAGCGACGATGAGCGGCGTGGTCGGATCGATTTGGGAAAACACCTCCATGCCTTCCTTCTGGGACTGGATGAAACCATGCTTGCGCGCGGTCGAATACGGATGGGCGCGCACCAGATGGTAGCCGAGTTTGGCAACGGCAGCGGTGAGCGCCTGCTCCATCGCGTGTTGCGCGGGCCAGCAGACTTCGTTGGCTGATTGCCGGAGATCGCCGTTGGCGACGAGAAGGATGGTCTTCGATTTGGCCATGGAAAAGTTGAAAACGGGTGATGGTGGCCGTGCCTAGAGAAAATCGGCCGGCTGAATTCTTCAAGAATGCACTCGAAATACAGGAGGCGGAATGGATAGAAAAGGCAATCGCATGGAGAAAATCGGCCAGTCTAACGCCGCCGCCCTGCTTTCCCAACAGGTGTCTGGCGCGCGGTATTTTTTCCTTAACCTTGCGCCACGCCGCGCCGATCTATTCGTGCTCGTGATGGGCGGCCGCGAACATTGCAACCCCGACTACCTCAACTCGCGCCGCAACTTTCCCTTCTACGTGCTCGAATACGTCGTCTCCGGCCAAGGATCGGTGACGCTCGACGGCAAGGCGCACCCCCTCGGGCCCGGCGTCGTCTTCGTCTCGGCGCCGGCCACGCGGTGCGAGATTCATACCGACCCGAACGATCCGATGGAGAAATATTTTCTCGCCGTCGCCGGACCGGAGGTGCCGGCGCGCCTGCGGCGTTGCGGAGTGCCAGTGGGGCGGGTGCGCCAACTCGCAGCGCATGCGGAGGTCACGAGCGTGCTGGAGGACTTGGTGCGCGAGGGCCAGCGATCGGGAGCGCTGGCGCGGCGGATTTGCGCGGTCCTGTTTGAGCTGCTGCTGCTGAAAATCGAAGACACTTCGTCGCTCGCGCCGCATGCGAGCGAGCCGGCGCGGGAGGCGTTTCTCTGTTGCAAAGCGCTCATCGACGCGCAGGCCGAGCGGTTCGCGACGCTCGAGGAAATCGCGAAGGCCGCCGGGGTTGAGGCATCGAGCGTGTGTCGCTGGTTCCGCCGCTACCAGGGCACGAGTCCCTACCAGTATCTCCTGCGCCGAAAGATGAATCTCGCCGCCGAGCACCTCGTCGAGCACGGCGGGTTGGTGAAAGAGGTCGCGCAACGGGTAGGCTTCGCCGACCCGTATCATTTTTCGCGTGCCTTCAAATCGGTGCATGGCGTTGCGCCCCGCGATCTGCTGCGCTACCGCCGGGCTGACTGACTTAGGCTACCTCTTACCGATGGCTACTCTCATCACGATTCGCTCCGTTGACGTTGGCTGCGTCCTCGAAGGCGGAAAAGCCTCCGTCGCCGCCATTGCCGCCAGCCATGGCGTGACGCCGCGGTGATTGGCGCTTAACCAACGAGCTTGCTCGCCCATGCTGGCATAACTTTGCTGAAACATAACATGACTGTCTCGAAATCCGCTCTCGTTACCGGCGCCTCGCGCGGCATCGGCCGCGGCATCGCGATTGAGCTCGCCCGCGCGGGCTATCGCATTGCGATCAATTACGTCGGCAACGCGGTTGCAGCTGAAGAGGCGCTCGCGCTCGTGCGCACGACGGGCGGCGACGGTTTTACGATGCGGGGTGACGTGTCCGTGGCAGCGGACCGGGCGCGCATGGTGGCGAATGTTGTCACGAATTTCGGCCGCCTTGATCTTCTCGTGAACAACGCTGGCGTCGCGCCGAACGTCCGCGCTGATTTGCTCGATGCTGGCGAGGAAAGCATGGACCGGCTCTTCGCGGTCAATCTGAAGGGCCCGTTTTTCCTTACGCAGCTCGTCGCCAAGCAGATGTTGCAGCAAAATCCCGACGCCGAGGGTTTTCGCGGTCGCATTGTCAACATCACCTCGATCTCCGCCTACACTTCGTCGATCAACCGCGGGGATTACTGCGTGGTGAAGGCCGGACTGGCGATGATGACGAAAGTTTTCGCCGATCGACTCGCGGGCGATGGCATCAACGTCTACGAAATCCGCCCCGGCGTGATCGCCACCGACATGACGGGCGGCGTGAAGGAAAAATACGACAAGCTCATCCTCCGCGATGAGCGCGGCATCACGCCGATTCGCCGCTGGGGCCAGCCCGAGGATGTCGGCCGCGCGGTTCGCGCCATCGCCGAAGATCGGTTTCCTTTTTCGACGGGTGCAGTGTTTGACGTGGACGGTGGATTTCACCTGCACCGGCTCTGATCAGGTGCATTAATGGGTGCGAATTGGCGTTGGAGCGACTTGGCGTGCGCAGATCTTGTCGCAGGCGCGGCGCCGCTCCCCGCGCGTGCGACGCGATTTTTTTCGCGATAGAGGTAAGCTGTGCACGCGTTGGCATCATGGCAGGTTATATCACGTTGCCACAATCTGTCGCGGTTTGACATGGCTGAGACCACAACCTGTGGTGGCTCTCCGCGAAATCGCGTGACGCCGGGAGACGTCACGCCTCTCGTTCCCTCCACTGTTTTGTCCCAGCTGCCATGTCTACTGAAACCCTGCCCGTATCGCACGCCGCCAACGGCCTGCAAGACTTCATCGCCATCTCGCGCTATGCGCGCTACTCGCCGGAAAAACGCCGTCGTGAAACGTGGAGCGAGGCCGTGAAGCGCGTGCGCGACATGCACCTGTCGCGCTATGAAGAGTGCTCGCTGGCCGACGCGAAGCTTGCGGCGCTCAAGCACGGCGATGTCACGCCGTCCGATCTCGCGGCGTTGGAGGCGTTTGGCGGCGAGGGGTTGCACAAGGCGATCCGGAGCGCGTTCGACGCGGTCGCGCGCCGCGAAGTGCTGCCCTCGATGCGCTCGCTGCAATTCGGCGGCGAGGCGACGCTCCAGAAACACGCGCGCATCTACAACTGCGCCTTCACCTACCTCGATCGGATCGAGGCGTTTCGCGAGACGCTCTACCTCTTGCTCTGCGGCTGTGGCGTCGGCTTCTCAGTGCAGACGCACCACATCGCGAAGTTGCCCGCATTCGCGCCACGCGACGACAGCCTCACGCCGATCACGTTCATCGTGCCCGACACGATCGAAGGCTGGGCCGACGCGCTCCATGCGCTGATCGACAACGCCGTCGCTGGCCGGCACGTGCTTTTCGACTACTCGCTCATCCGGCGGGAAGGCGCGCCGCTGCGGACGTCGGGTGGTCGCGCGCCGGGTTCAGCGCCGCTGTTTCACTCGCTCGCGCGCATCGATCAGATTTTGCACGCGGCGGCCGGAAGAAAACTACGGTCGATCGAGGCCTACGACATCGTGATGTGGGCGGCCAAGGCGGTGCTCTCGGGTGGCGTGCGCCGCTCAGCCACCATCTGCCTCTTCTCGGTGGACGATGCCGAGATGGCGGCGGCCAAGACGGGCAATTGGTTCGAGACTCACCCGCAGCGTACCGCGAGCAACAACTCCGCGATCATTCCGCGCGCCACGGCGACGCGGGAACAGTTCAATTCCCTGTTCGAGCAGCAAAAGCAATTCGGCGAGCCGGGATTCTATTTTGTCGAGGATACGGAATACGGCGCGAACCCCTGCGTCGAAATCGGCTTGCATCCGCGGCTCAAGGTCGATGCGGAAGTCGCGAACCGCCTGCGCGAGCTCGGCTACACGGGCATCTTGCGCATGGGCGACTCGCTCACCGGCGTGCAATTCTGCAATCTCACGACGATCTCGGCGGCGGTGGCGGAGACACCCGCGGCCTTCTACCGGCTGTGCGCCCACGCGGCGCTTATCGGGACGTTGCAGGCAGGTTACACGGATTTCAGTTATCTCACGGCGGTGTCGCGCGTGATTACCGAGCGCGAGGCGCTGCTGGGCGTCTCGCTTTGTGGCGTCCTCGATCGCCCCGATGTGTTGCTCGATCCGGAGGTGCTGCGCACGGGTGCGGCCGTCGTGAAAGCGGTCAACGCCATCGTGGCGCGCGCGCTCGGCATTGCACCGGCGGCGCGCACGACCTGCGTCAAACCCGAGGGCACGGCGAGCCTTTTGCTCGGCACGAGCAGTGGGCTGCACCCACACCACGCGCAGCGGTATTTCCGCCGCGTGCAGACCAATATTCACGATCCGATCTACACGCATTTCAAGAAGGTGAACCCGCACATGGTCGAGCCGAGCGTTTACGATCCGAACGGTCGCACCGAAGTGATCACGTTTCCCGTCGAAGGACCCGACTTTGGCATCTACCGGGCCGATCTCTCGGCGGTGAAACACCTCGAATACGTCCGGCTCGTGCAGGAGAACTGGGTGCAGGCGGGCCGCCGGCACGAAGCGGTTTCGCCAGGCCTCCACCACAATGTCTCGTGCACGATCTCCGTGCGGCCGGAGGAATGGGACATGGTTTCCGATTACATCTGGGAACACCGTGGCAAATTCACCGGCGTCGCCATGCTGCAGGATTGCGGCGACAAACTTTACGCGCAGGCGCCGCGCGAAGGCGTGGCCACGGCCGAGGACATCGCGAGGTGGAACAAGCTGGTTTACCAACCGGTGGATTACGTGGCGCTCGAGGAGAGCGAGGACATCACGGAACTGAAGCAGACCGTCGCCTGTGCAGGCGGCGCATGCGAAGTGGTGTAAACGACGAGACCGCGCGCGCCGATTTTCGCCTCGCGCGCCGAACGCCGTGAGACACGGTGGGCCGTGATGCTGCTCACCTGTCAGGCCGGATTTGAAGTGCTGCTGGCCCGCGAACTCGCGGAGCTGCACGGCGCGATCGTCGCGGAAAAAGGGCCGGGCTGGGTCCGCGTGGATCAACCCGTGGCGACGGAGAGCTTGGCGTTTGCCCAGCTCACGCTGGGCGCGCCGGTCGAGGTGCGGGGCGATTCGGTCAACGCGCTCGCGGCCCGCATCGCGGACCAGTTTCTCGGCAGTCTGCGCGGCGAACGGATCGACGCGGCGTGGCCGAGCGTGTGGCTCGGGCCGCAGAAACTGGTCGGCCTTGGCCGGCGCATCTCGGCGGTCGAGGCGGCGTGCGGCGAGTTGCTGAAGAAAAAACTTTCGCGCGTCGCGAAACTCGCCGTTGCCGACGTGCCGCGGGGCGTCAGCACTGGAGGCGGAGCGGCGCGCGGGCTGTGGGTTTTCTTCGTGGACTTCGGACGCGTGTTTGTGGCACGCGAGGCTTTCGTCCACGGGCAACGCCGGATGGCGGACGATGAACTTGCGCCGTCGCGCTCCTATCTGAAAGTCGAAGAAGCTTACATTATCCTCGGTCGTGAGCCGCAGCCCGGCGAAACGATCTGCGATCTTGGGGCTGCGCCGGGCGGATGGAGCTACAGCGCAGCGAAACGCCGCGCCCGCGTCGTCGCCATCGACAACGGCCCGCTCAAGGGCGGCGCGCTCGGCCACCCCGCGATCGAGCATTTGACGGAGGACGCGTTTCGGTTTTCGCCGCGCACGGGCGAGACGTTCGACTGGCTATTCTGCGATCTGCTGGAGGAGCCGCACCACGTGATCCAGCACATTGTCGCGCCGTGGCTAGGGCGCGGTTGGTGCCGGCGCTTCGTGATCAATCTAAAATTTGGGCGGGTCGATGCGGTGGCGTTGCTGCGCGAGTTGCGCGCACCGGATTCGCCGTTCGCGCAGCACGCCCCCGGCACGCGCATCCGCCAACTCTACCACGACCGCGAGGAGTTCACCGTCGTGGGTGAAGTGGGAGCGCGCTGAGTTTTGATGCCATCTGCACTTTTGTTTGGTTTCGCGCCGGAGCCAGGTCAGTGTGCGGCATGCCACATTTTTCCCGACCCGATTCGCGCCCACGTCCGACACTACGCCCGGCGTCTGCCTCGGATGAGTTTGTTGCGCCGACGGGTGCGATGCGGCCACGCGGCGCGACCGAATATCACGGTCTTAAAACTCAACCGCCGCGCACGCGAGTGGCGCCGTCCGCCGCGGCGGCCGGTAGCGCGTCGATCGAAAACGAGGCGATCGTGGCCGCGGGTTCGCGGAGCGGGCCGGCGCGTCACGACGAGTTGAAGCTGTGCGGGCTTGCCGCGGTGAAGGCGCGGTTCGCGCGCGATGCCGGATCGATCAAGCGGCTTTTTTTCGATCACGCGACCGGGCAGCGCGTGGGCTTGATCTGCAAGGCGCTCGCGGCGGAGAAGAAAATCTACCGCCAAGTCGAGCCGGCCGAGTTGGAAAAGATTGCCGGCTCGATTCACCACGGGGGCATCGTGGCGGTGGTTTATGCTCCGCCGTTGCGCTCCATCACGGCGAACGAGGCGGCGAAGTGGGCGAAACGCGGCGAATCCATTCTCGTGCTCGATCGCATCGGCAACGCGCACAACCTCGGCGCGATCGCCCGCACGGCGGCGTTTTTCGGCGTGGCCCGCATCGTGATTCCGGATCACGTGGGTGCCGCACGACCGAGCGACTCGGCGCACCGGGTGGCGGAAGGCGGCTTCGAACACCTCGAGGTGTGGCTTGCGAAGGATCTTGTGACGTTTGCCCGCGAACTCGTGGCAGCGGGCTACGATGTCGTGGGCGCGGCGACCCGCGGCGGCCGGCCGGATGCGCCGCGCGAAAAAGGCAAAGCGCCGAAACCGCTTGCGCTGTTTCTCGGCAACGAAGAGAACGGTCTTTCCACAGAAGTGATGTCGAGTTGCTCGCGGCTGGTGACGATCCCCGGCAGTGCCAAGATCGAGTCATTGAACGTTTCGGTGGCGGCGGCGGTGCTTTTGTGGGAATTGCTGGCGCGGCGATAGCGAGGGACCTGATTAGAATGAATTCAGGTAGGCGCGGAGAAGATCTGGCGGCCAGCGTGTAACTTTAACCCCCGCCGCTTCGTCGGACGTGAAGCACCTTTCCCGCTGGCATGCTTTCGCCTGTCCCTTTTCCTGCGATCGAAAAAATCGCCAGTCGCCGCTGTTTCGGCGTGCACCTGACGTGGGCGCTTGGCGCGGCGTCGGCGTGTGTTGCATTGCTCACGGGGGACGTGTTGCTGGGCGCACCGGTGACGAAGCCGGTCCAAGCGTTGATCGACGGAAACTGCGCCGACTGCCACGACGCTGACAGGATGAAGGCGGACTTGGATCTGACCGCGCTCGCGTTTGAACCGGGCGATCCGAAGAATTTCGCGCTGTGGGTCAAAATCCATGATCGCGTGGCGGCGGGGGAGATGCCGCCGAAGAAGCACGAGCAGCCAGAGGCGAAGGAGGTGGAGCAGTTCCTCGCTTCATTGGATTTGTCGCTGACCGCGTTTGAACGCGACCGCGTGGCGCGGGAGGGCCGTGCGACGCAGCGCCGGCTCAACCGTTATGAATATGAAAGCACCCTGCGCGATCTCCTGCAGGCGCCTTGGCTCCAGCTCAAGGACATGCTGCCGGAGGACGGCGAGGCCTTTCGGTTCAACAAAGTCGGCGATGCGCTCGACATTTCCCACGTGCAGATGGCGCGCTACCTCGCCGCGGCGGACAGCGCGCTGCGGCAGGTGATGGCGGCACAGCCCGCGCGACCGGAAACCAAGACAACACGTTACTATGCGCGCGACCAACGCAGCTTCACGGGACCGATGAAATTCACGGTTTTTAACGCCAGCCCCGAACGCGCGACCTTTCCGACGCTGGACGGCAAACCGCAGGCCGAAGTGCGCGCGGAAAAGGTTCCGATAACTGTTGGCGCCGCCGATCCAGCGACGCGCGAACTCGAGGGCATGGGAGTGGTTGCGAGTGCTTACGAACCGATTGAGCCGAAGTTCAATCAGTTCAAGGCGCCGGTTTCCGGGCGCTACAAGATCAGGCTCATGGCGCAATCCGTCTGGGTCGGTCCCGGCAAGAAAGTGGAAAAGAAGCCTGACAACTGGTGGATTCCCGATCTCGACGATGTCATGCCGGGGCGGCGCGCCGAGCCGATGACGCTCTATGCGGAAAAGCCGCCGTGGCAGATGCGCTGGCTGGGAAAATTTGACGTCACCCCCGAGCCCAAAGTGAACGAACTTGAGGTCTGGTTGGTGCAGGGAGAGACCATCCGGCCCGATGCGGCGCGATTCTTCCGCTCGCGGCCGGGCGCGGGGCGCTTCCGGAATCCACTCGCGGAAAAAGACGGGCAGCCGGGGGTCTCGTATCGCTGGCTGGAAGTCGAAGGACCGATTCTCGCCGAGTGGCCGATGGCGGGGCACCGGCTGCTTTTTGGCGATCTGCCGTTGAAGAAGGTCGTGAAGCCTACGCCAGGCACCGCACCGATCAATGTGGTGTCCACCGACCCCAAGAAAGATGCCGCGCGGCTGTTGAAGAATTTTGCCGCGCGCGCCTACCGCCGGCCCGTGAGCAACGCCGAATCCATGCGTTTCCTGCCGGTGATTGAGGAAGCGATCCAGACGGGGAGCCGCTTTGCCGACGCGATGATTGCGGGTTACACCGCGGTGCTGTGTTCGCCGGATTTTCTCTGCCTGCAGGAAAAACCGGGCCGGCTCGACGATTACGCCCTCGCGGAGCGGCTGGCGTATTTTCTGTGGAATTCCGAACCGGACGCCGAATTACGCGCCCTCGCGGCGCGAGGCGAACTGCACAAAACGAAAACGCTGAACGCGCAGACGGAGCGCTTGCTCAACGATCCAAAGTCGCGCCGGTTCGTCGAGGCGTTCCTGGACTACTGGCTCGATCTGCGGAAGATCACGGCGACCGCGCCGGATTCCAATCTCTATGGCGACTATTATCTCGACGACTTGCTGCAGGAGTCAGCGCTCGAAGAGACGCGCCTGTTCTTCGGCGAACTCGTGCGTGGCGATCGGCCCGCGCACGAATTGGTGGCGGCGGATTTCGCGATGGTCAACGAACGGCTGGCGGCCCACTACAGCCTGCCGCCCATGGCGGGCGTGGCATTGCGGCGGGTAGCGCTCCCGCCGGACAGTGTGCGTGGCGGACTAATGACCCAGGCGGCTGTGCTCAAGGTCACGGCCAACGGCACGACGACGTCCCCGGTCATCCGCGGCGCATGGATCATGGAGCGCATTCTCGGGCAACCGCCGCCGCCCCCCCCACCGAGCGTGCCGGCGCTCGATCCTGATATTCGCGGTGCGACCACGATTCGCCAGCAGCTCGCTTTGCACCGGACACAGGTGAGCTGCGCGGCGTGTCATGCGCGGATCGATCCGGCGGGGTTTGCGCTGGAGAGCTTCGATGTGATGGGCGGCTGGCGCGAGCACTACCGCGCCACGGCGGAAAATCCGAAAGTGGCGGAGAACGGCATCGGCCACGGCGGGCAGAAATTTCTCTTCAAGCTGGGGCAGCCCGTGGATTGCGGGGGGGAGTTGTGGGACGGCCGGAAGTTTGCCGATATTCGCGATCTCAAGCACCTGCTGCTCGCGGACGAAAGGCAGATCGCCCGCAATCTCACCCGCCAGCTGGTCGTCTTTGCCACCGGCGCTGCCTTGGGATACGGTGACCGCGCGACCGTCGAACGCATTTTAACCCGCACCGAGTCCGGTCACTACGGCGTGCGTTTGCTCGTCCACGAAATCATCGCCAGCGACCTTTTTCTCAACAAATAGTCCATCCGCCCGCCGTCTGCCCCGATCCCTGATGAAAAAGAACTTCGTTCCCACGCCCACGGCCGGATCATTTGTGACGACACGCCGGGTAATTTCGCGCCGGCAATTTTTGCGCGGCGCGGGCATCGTGCTCTCGCTGCCGCTGCTCGACTCGATGCTACCGGTCTTTGCGCGTGGGGCTGAGAAAACCGCGGCGTCCGACGCGAAACCGCGGCGGGTGCTCGGCATCTGTAACAACCTTGGCCTGCTGCCCGATCAGTTTTTTCCGAAGGAGAAGGGGCGCGGCTACGCGCTCTCGCCGTATCTCGAGACCCTGCGGGCGCATCGCGATGATTTCACAGTGTTCAGCGGCGTGTCACACCCGGATGTCGATGGGGGACATCCGGCAGACATCTGTTTTCTCACGGCGGCGCCGCATCCGGGGAGCGGCGGATTTCGGAATACGATTTCGCTCGACCAATTTATCGCCGAACGGATCGGACATCTCACGCGGTTTCCCTCGCTCACCCTCGGCGTGAATGTCTCGCAGGGTTCGCGCAGCTTGTCTTGGACGGGCGCGGGCGTGCTCATCCCCTGCGAGGAGAAACCGTCCGAAGTGTTCCGCCGGCTATTCGTGCAAGGCACACCTGCAGAAGTGGATGCCCAGATGCGCAAGCTCGATCAGGGCCGCAGCATCCTCGATGCCGTCGCCGGCCAGGTGAAAGACCTCCAGCGCAGCGTGACCGCGCGCGACCGCGATCGGCTCGACCAGTATTTCACGGGCGTGCGTGATCTCGAGCAGCGCATGCAGATGTCGAAGGATTGGGAGCGCAAGCCGAAGCCGGTGGTGCATGTCCCGGTGCCGCTCGATCCGGCGAGTCCGGCGGAATACATGAGCAAGGTGAAGCTGATGTATGACATGGCGAAGCTCGCGTTTGAGACGGACTCGACGCGCTCGATTTCGCTCATGCTCGACAGCGTGAACTCGCCCGCAATCGAGCTGGGCGACAAGAAGCTCTCCGACGGTTATCACAATATTTCACACCATGGAAAATCGGAGGCGAAGCTCGCGGAGCTGAAGGCAGTGGACCAGTGGCACATGAAACTCCTCGACGGTCTGTTCAATGATTTGAAGGCGGTGAAGGAGGACGGCGAGACGCTCTTCGACCGCACGATGGTGCTCTACGGCTCCAACCTCGGAAATGCGAACACCCACGTGACGACGAACCTACCGACGCTGTTTGCGGGCGGCGGTTTCCAGCACGGGCAGCACCTCGCGTTTAACACGGAATATAATTATCCGCTGCCGAATCTATTTGTCTCAATGTTGCAGCGGATGGGTATCGAGTCAGACAAATTCGCTTCGGCGACCGGCACGATGCGCGGGCTAGAGTTTGCGTGAGGGCCGCGGATCGCGCGGAGTTCAGTAATGCGTGCGGAGAAAAAAGGTCTCCCATGTCAGCCGCGCGCTGAAGAACGCCATGGCGGAAATCGCTAAGACGAACGGAATCGCCATCTGGTGTCCGATCCAATACGCGTAGGCACCGAGCGGGCCGTTGAGGAGCACCATCGCGATCCAGTAGTTGCGGATGCGGCGGCGGCGTTTGGAGTCGTCGAGCACGCCGAGATCGTAGGCGCCGGCGGCGAGATCGTGCTGGAGATTTTCTCGGAGGATGCCGTGGATTTCGTTCTCGCGGTTGACGACGGCATTGGAGCCGAGTTGCTGACCAGTGCCTGCACCCGCGCGAATGAGATCGTGAACGTTGATCTTGCTGGAGTCGGCGACGGGGATGCCGGGGTCGGGTGCGGTGGCATCGGACGGCGTGACGGCGGGCGCAGGTGGCGGGTTGGCGCGATCAAATTCCCGCGGCTTGAAGCCGTAGATTTTGCGCGGTGGCTCGGGTTCGTCCTGCATGCCGAAGGAAGATTGGTCGTTTTCGGCGCCGGGTAAAGCTTGCCGCGCGCTCAGGGACGGATGAGCCGCAAGAGGCCGACGCGCATCGCGAAGACGCCGACGAGGGTGAAGAGGATCACGACGGCGATGTTGGCGGCCATCGCGAGCCAATAGCGCAGGGGCGAATCCCAGCGCGAGAGCGGCGCCGCCAAGCGGGACCACGCGCACCAGCGGGTCGTGCCCGATTCGAGATCGCGGCGGGTGAACCAAGCGCAGAGCAACGCTAGCAAGAAAAACGCGACGCTGACGAAGCTGACGGGATTAAAGCGCACCGATGGTCAGCGCGCAGCGACGAGCGTGACTAATTCGTCGGGTTTGGTCGCAAGATCATAGGCGAATTCCTGCGGCAGCGTATAGGCGATGGGTTTGGCTTCGGGCGAGATGAGCCGGGCGGGTGAAGGTGGCGTGAAGAAAAATGGATTCGGATTTTCGCCGGTTGCGGCGGTGAGTTTCGCACCGTCGGCACGGGAGAGCGGAACGCGGGAGCGCACCCGGAGCACGCCACCGATTTTGGAAATAATTTTTGCTTCAGAGATTTTCCCACCGCTCCAGACGAGCGAGGCGACTTCGAAACCGCCGCGGGCGCGGAGGCCGTCGATGTGGCCCGCGGGCCACACGTCGGGGAGCGCGGGGAGAAGATCGACGGCGCCGTCGTGGCTTTGGAGGAAAAGTTCGGCGAGGCCGGAAGTGCAGCCGAAGTTGCCGTCGATCTGGAAGGGTGGGTGCGCGTCGAAAAGATTCGGGTAGGTGCCGCCGCCGTTGGTCATGTTGGTGCCGAGTTCGCCGACGAGGCGGAGTTGGTCGGTGAGGAGTTTGTAGGCGCGGTTGCCGTCGAGGAAGCGGGCCCAGCAGTTTACTTTCCAGCCCATCGACCAGCCGGTGGAGACGTCGCCCCGATACTCAAGTGACTGGCGCGCGGCGGCGAAGAGCGCGGGGGTGCGGCGCGGGGAGATCTCGTTCGACGGATAGTGCGCGTAGAGGTGGGAGATGTGGCGGTGGTTGTCCTTTGGATCGTCCCAATCGCCGAGCCATTCCTGAAGCTGGTTGTGGCGGCCAATCTGGAGTGGCGGCAGGCGATTGCGGGCGGCGAGGAGTTGCTTTTGAAAATCGGCGTCGAGGCCGAGGGTGGACGCGGCGCGGGCAACGTTGGTGAAAAGCTCGAAGATGATTTCGTTGTCCATCGTGATGCCGAAATCGGACGAGGAGCCACTGTTCTTCGGACGCGCGCGGGGCTGGTTTTCGGGCGAGACCGAGGGCGCGACGCCGAGCCAGTGGTGCGTCGGTTCCTCGACCATGACGTCGAGGAAGAATTGCGCGGCGCCTTTCATCACCGGGTAGATATCGCGGAGATAATTTTCGTCTCCGCTGTAGAGGTAGTGGTTAAAAAGATGCTCGCTGAACCACCCGCCGCCGCTCGGCCACATCCCAGGGCCGGGACCATCGACGGGGCCGGCGATGCGCCAGAGATCGGTGTTGTGGTGGAGCACCCAGCCGCGCGCGCCGTAGAGCGTCTGCGCGGTGAGCGCACCGGTGACGCTGAGATCACGGGCCATCGCGATGAGTGGCTCGTGAAGCTCGGCGAGGTTGGTCGGCTCGGCCGGCCAGTAGTTCATCTCGGTGTTGATGTTTACCGTGTATTTCGAATCCCACGGTGGGCGGACAAGATCGTTCCACTTGCCTTGAAGCGTGGCGGGCTGAGAGCCGGGCTGCGACGAGCTGATGAGGAGGTAGCGGCCGAATTGAAAATAGAGCGCGGCGAGCGCCGGGTCGCTCGACTTCGCGAAATCGCGGACGCGTTCGTCGGTGGGCTTCGCGAGAATCGCAGCCGACGACGAGCCCAGATCGAGCGTGACGCGGCCAAACTGTGCGCGATATGCGGCGACGTGTGCGGCGTGCAGCGTGGCAAAATCTTGTTTCTGCGCAGCATCAAGTGCAGTGCGGGCGCGCGTCGCGGGGTCCGCGGAGAGGTCGTGATAGTTAACGAAGTTTGTGCCGATGGCGACGAGGAGCGTGGCCTCGGTGCCTTTGGCGAGGGCGAGATTGGCGCCCACCGTGTCGAGCTTGCTGCCCGGCGCGAGGATCCGGAGCTGGGCCTCGAAGTTCACTTTGCCCGGGATCGATTCCTGATCAGGGCCGGTGCCAGCGAGGACGAGCGTGCCGTCGGAATCGGTACGGACGGCGTGGAGTTGCGGGCTTGCCCAGTCGGCGGTGAAGTTAAGCGAGCCGGGCTTGCTCGCAGTGAGGTGGACGACGAGCACGCGATCGGTGAGCGAGGTAAAAATCTCCCTCGTGTAGTGGACGCTGCCGACGTCGTAGCTGATGCGCACGGTGGCGTCGTCGAGCGAAAGTTCGCGGTGGTAGTGAGTGAAATTTTCGTGGCCAGTAAAATGTAACCGCAAGTCTCCGACGGGCTGGAGCGACATGCCGTTGGGCTTGCCGGCGCCGGGCAGGACTTTTTCACCGGCGAGCGCGGAGGCGCCGGCGTAGTCGCCGGTGAAAATCCGGCGGCGGATTTCCGGGAACGCATCGTGCGCGGTCGGCTGGTTGTTGTCATGCGGGCTGCCGGCCCAGACGGTATCTTCGTTGACTTGCAGCCGCTCCTCGGCGGCACCGCCGAAGACCATCGCGGCGAGGCGACCGTTGCCGATGGGCAGCGCTTCGACCCACTGGCGCGCGGGCTGTGGATACCAGAGCCGGAGCGGAGGCTCGGCCGCCGCGGCACGCGGTGCATAGCTGGCGGCGAGGATGAATGCGGGCAGGGTGCAGCGAAGAAATTTCATGGCAAGGGGAGGGTGAGACGATGGTGGTTCCCGGCGCGCGGCGCAACGCAAGCCATCAATGTTGGGAAGCACTGATTGTTATGTGAGTTCGGGTGCGGTCGACTTTGAATAGGCAGCATCTATAATAAAGTTTTCTTCCGACAGATGCGCCGCGACTAAACCCGACTTTAGTGTTCCGATGCGCAAGCTGACCCACTCGAGGCAAGAGCATACTCAACTTTGCCGGTAAAGTCAGGCCGCAGCTAACGGATGCCGCGCAATAACGTCGGAAATCCGCCCACGGGCCGTGCGCTCAGCGCCGACGCAGCCGGGCGGCTTCTTCCATTTGCTCGAACGCCTCGCGTTTGCGGCCGAGGCCAAGCAACACTTGGCCGAGGTTGTCGTGCAACTCGGCGGAACTGGGCGCAAGACGCAGCGCGGTTTGAAGCACCGGCACCGCCTCCGCCATGCGATCCGATTTTACCAGAGCGACAGCGAGTGCTTCCTGAAACGGGGCTGAGCCGGGCACCAGCTGCACCGCCCGCTGATAGGTCGTCGCGGCTTCACGCCAGCGGCCGGCGGAGATCAGGGCGAGTCCGTGGCGGTGCAGGGCGCGGACGAGACTCTCGCGTGTTTTGACGGCGTTTGGCACGGCGCGCAGCGCCGCCTCGAGATGAGGAATCGCTTCATCCGGCCGCCCAGTCTCGGAGAGGGCGACGCCGAGGTTGTTGCGGGCACCGGCATTATCGGGATTCAGGCGGACCGCTTCGTCATAGTGCACCAGAGCCTCGGCGTCGCGGCCGAGATCGCGGAGGGCGTTGCCGAGATTGTCGTGGGCGGCGGCCATGTCAGGCTTCAGCTCGATCGCGTGTTCGAGCTCACGCACGGCGGACTCGGGATCGCCGGCGAGGATCAGGACGCAACCGAGGTCGTTATACCCGTCTGGGTCCGTCGGCCGCAGGCGCAGCGCTTCGCGGTAGGCGGCCATCGATTCGGGATAGCGCCGGTTCCACGAGAGCACATCGCCAAGATTGAGCCATGCCATGGCGGCATCGGGAGTGCGCGTGACCGTCGCGCGCCAGAGCACGGTGTTATTGCGGTAGATTTCGGTCTGCCGCCACGTCAAGCCGACGAGCCCGAGCAACAGCATTGGCGCCGCCACGCAGGCAATCCGTCTCGGCAGCAGGGCGCAGGCCGCGCCCAGCAGCGCAAGCGGGCCGATGCTTGCGAGATATTGAAAATGGTCGCCGACAAAGGAGTAGCGGAAGAAGTAGACGTTGAAAAACCCGAGCGCGGGAAACAGTAGTGCGACGAAAAACACTGCCGCAACCAACGCGGGACGCCACGATTCGCGCCGCCACCAGAGTCCAGCAAAGACGGCGAGGACCGCGACGAGTGGCAGCCACGCGAGCGGTGAGCCCGCGTTGATCGCCCAACGATGGTAAATGAAGCTCAGCGGATGCGGCCACACGAGTTTGCCGAGGTAGAACCAGATTACGCGGCCGGCGATCGCGCAGCGTTCGAGCCACGTCTGTGAC
>CAIMFY010000012.1 GCA_903840415.1 uncultured Opitutia bacterium
AACCGACGCGGCGATCATTGTGTCCGGTGCAAACCCGGAGATTAACGGCCGCACTCGCTGTTCGCGCGGCCTCATTGGCTCTTTATCTCAAACCGCCTTCACAGGCTCGCTGTGATAAAAGCCTATGGTTTTTCGAACGGTCGCAAGCAAGCAGGTCACGATGCAAAACTTGAAATTTACCACTTTGCGTCTTGGGATTGTGCTCGCTGGTTTCGTGGCCGACCGCGCCTAGAAGCTCACTATCGCGACCTACAATATTGAGAACTACGTCCCGGCCGATCGGGTGCGGACAGTGGCTTTCGCAAGGACTATCCGAAGCCCGAGGAGGAGAAACGTGCGCTGCGCACCGTGCTGCGGGCACTCAACGCTGATGTGCTGGTGCTGCAGGAAATGGGCGCTCAACCGTATCTCGACGAGCTGCGGCGAGATTTGAAACGCGAGGGACTCGACTATCCGCACGCCGCGCTCGCCACGGCGGCGGACGCGGAACGACACATTGCACTCCTCTCGCGACGGCCGTTGCAGAGCGTGACGACCCACGACGATCTAGAATTCACCTACTTCGGTCTGAAGCAAACGGTGAAGCGCGGACTGCTCGAAGCCACCGTCGCCACACCCGCTGGAGACGTGACAATCTTTGCGGTGCACTTGAAGAGTCGCTTCACCGAGCGGTCCGACGATCCGGCGGGCACCATCCGCCGCGCGGGGGAGACTACGGCGATTCGCGATGCGGTGTTGAAAAAATTCCCGTCACCTGCGGAAGCGCAATTTCTCATCTTGGGTGACTGCAACGACAGCAAGACGAGCCGGGCGCTCGAACATCTCCAGAGCGCGACAAAACCGAGATTGCCGAGTTGCTGCCCGCGGCGGATTCGCGTGGCGATGCCTGGACTTACGTCTTTCGCCGCGACGAAACTTACGCGCATATCGATCACATCCTCGTCTCCCCGGGATTGCGCGCCGCCGTGTCGGATGGAGTGGCGCGCATTTTCGACGGCGACGGCGTGCGGACCGCCAGCGATCACCGGCCGGTCGTGATCAAGCTGGTGCTCGATGCGAAGAAATAACGCCAGTCTTGGACTGGCCCGACTTACTTCGCCGTGACGGAGACCGGAACCGAAATCTCGCCCGCGCCAAAGCCTTTCAGGAAGAGGCTGCCGGTGCCCGGTTTACCGCCGTCGACATTGATCGTAACCGAAGTCTGACCTTGGGGGACGATGACTTCAGGCATGATCACGCTCTCGGGGACGTCGGTGGCGATATCGAGCAGGCTACCGCCCGGAGGCGCCGGATTTGGAATGGTGAAGGTCAGCGTCTGGCGGGCGCCGGTCCGCAGCGTGAGCGACGTCGGTGAGACGTTGACGGTGCTCGGATCGATGTGAAATTCGCCGACTGGCGTGTAGCCGGGGGCGCCGTTGAGGGCGACTTTGTAGTTCTTGCCGGCTTCGAGTGGCGGCACGAAGAAGCTGAGCGCATTGGGCGATTCGCAAACGGTGCGGGCGGGCACGCCGCTGAAGTAAACGACGTCCTGGGGCGAAAACCCGCGTCCGAGCACGCTGACGCGAGCGCCGACGGGACCGCGGTTGACCTCGAGTGAAAGCACGTAGCGGCGGGCGAGTTTCACATGCGCGACCTCGGTGTAGGCCTCAGCCGGACCGGTCGTGTTGGTGGTCTCGATGTTATAGGTCACCAGAAAATAGTAGGCGACGTCGTCGCGGCCGGCCGGCAGTTGGTATTCGAACTCGTAGAGTCCTTCGCCGAGCGCACTGCGCTTCATGTCGAAGTTCTGGCCGTCCACCACGAGGTGCGGCTGGATGCTTGCCGCCACCACGGTATGGGTGTGAGGCGTGACTCGCAGGGTAAACGTATAGATCTGAGACGGGTTCTCCGGGACCGAGGTGGGCGTCAAGTTCGTCAACGTGACGGTTTCGCAGCCCGCCAGCAGCGCAAGCGTGAGCGCGGCAGCGAGGCTGAGGATGATTTTTCTCGCGGGAGAAATTCGGTTCGTGTGCATTGGTTGCTAGAGTGAAAACCTGCCTAGTTAAAACGCGTTAGTAATGAGTGGCCTAGCTCCAGAGCAAGCCAAAGCTGCGTCCGCGCTCCCGCTGGGGCTCTACGTGCATGTGCCGTTTTGTGCGTCGACCTGCGATTTCTGTGCTTTCTACCAGACGCAGCCGACCGTGGAAGGGGTGCGGAGGTTCCTCGCCGGCATCGCCGATGAGGCGGCACTCATCGCGTGGACCCGCCCGGTCAGCACAGTTTTCTGGGGCGGCGGCACACCTGGACTGCTCTCGCCGCGCGATCTGGAAACACTCGCGACACTTGTGCGCCAGCGGTGTGGTGGTGTGCCGGAGGAATGGTCTGTCGAGCTTGCTCCAGCCTCAGTGACGGAGGCCCGTCTCGCGGTGTTGAAGGCGGCGGGTGTGACCCGCATCTCGCTCGGCGTGCAGAGTTTTCAACCTGCGCTGCTCGACGCGTTGGGCCGGACTCACACCGTCGAACAAATTCACCGCGCCTACGGCCGAATCCGCGCTGCTGGCTTCGCCAGCGTCAACCTTGACTTGATGTTTGCACTTCCGGGTCAGTCGAAAATTGAGTGGATCTCAGACATGCGCGCGGCGGTCGCACTCGCGCCGGATCACATTTCGACTTATTGCCTGACCTTTGAAGAGGACACCAAACTCTGGGTGAAACTTTCCCAAGGCCGCGTAAAACTCGACCCCGAACACGAGGCCGTGCTTTACGAATCCACATGGGCTCAACTCGCCGCTGCCGGTTATGCGCAATATGAAGTCTCCAACTTCGCACGCCCGGGCCATGCGTGCCAGCACAACCTCAACACCTGGCGCATGTCCGAATGGATTGGGCTCGGCCCCTCGGCAGCCTCCCAACACGCTGGCTGCCGAGGCGTGAACATCGCCGATCTGGAACGGTGGCTGGCCCATGTCGCCGACGGCGACCGCGTGACCGAAGACCGCGTGATGCTTACTCCGACATTGCTCGCGGAAGATGCGCTCATCTTCGGCTTGCGCATGAACACCGGCGTCGATCTCGCGCTCTGGCGGATGCGCGCACCGGAAGCTCCCTGGCCGCAGATCGAGGACACGCTCGCTACGCTGGCGGCGGGAAACATGCTTCTGCTGGAAGGCGAAATCGTGCGCCTAACCGATCATGGGCGACTCATTGCCGACACGATTGGCACTGAAATCATGGCGGCGTTTGAACCGATGACCGAGACCGCATGAAAACAAAATTAATCGCGCTGGGGCTTTTTCTGATCGGTGCAGTGACCAGTCTGGCGAGCGAAAACGCCCTCGTGTTGCAAACCGACTTTGGTCTGAAAGACGGTGCGGTCGCCGCGATGCGCGGCGTGGCCATTGGCGTGAGTCCGCAACTTTCTATCCACGATCTCAGCCACGCGAACACGCCGTTCGACATTTGGGAGGGCGCATACCGCCTGAAGCAGGCCGCCCCATTCTGGCCGGCGGGCACCGTGTTCGTCTCGGTCATCGATCCGGGCGTCGGCACTGAGCGAAAATCCGTGGTGCTGAAAACGAAGAGCGGTCATTTCTTTGTCAGCCCCGACAACGGCACTCTGACGCTCGTCGCCGAGGAACTCGGCATCGATACCGTCCGCGAGATCGACGAGACGAAGAATCGCCGCCATGGCTCGGAGCGGTCCTACACGTTTCACGGACGGGATGTTTACGCGTTTGTCGGCGCGCGACTGGCGGCGGGTGCGATCACGTTTGAAGAGGTTGGGCCGGCGCTGTCGCCCCAGGTTGTCTCCATTCCCTATGAGCGCGCGCGGCTGGAGGGTGGCGTTTTGGTCGGGACGATTCCGTTTCTCGATTTTCAATATGGCAACATCTGGACTAATCTCAACGAGACCCTCTTCGCGAAACTCGGTGCGAAGTTCGGCGACCGGTTGCGGGTGACAGTGGCGCGCGCCGGAAACCCGGTGTTTACCGGCGAGATGCCCTACGTCCGGACTTTCGGCGATGTGCCCGAGGGCTCGCCGCTGCTTTATCTGAACAGCCTGATGAACGTCTCGTTTGCGCTCAATCAGGGCGACTTCGCAAAGGCGCACGGCGTCGCGTGCGGTGCGGAGTGGAGTGTGCGAGTGGAGAAGGCACCGCGATGAAACGACTGCTCATGGTTGCCGCGAGTTTCGCGGTGCTGCTGTTCGCCGGCTGCAAGTCACTCCGCGAACCCGCACGCGACTTTACGCCGACGCTCGCCCGCTTCTTTCTCGAAACCACTGACGTGGGCACTGCCGCCGTCGAGCTGCCGATCAGCGGCGTGCGGGTGACGATTGGGGCGAAACCGGTGTTAACCGAAGGCGACATCGTTGACGTTGACCTCATGCAAGTCGAATTGGGGAAGTGTCTGATGTTTCAATTGACACCCTCGGCCGCGCGCGATCTCTATCGCCTCACTGCTTCGAGTCAGGGGCGCCGACTGGTGCTCTTGCTTAACCAAATGCCTGTCGGGGCCCGGCGGATCGACGCACCGCTGACTGATGGACGAATCTTTATGTTTGCCGAGGTAACCGATGCCGCGCTGCCGGTGCTCGTGACGAACTTGAAAAAAACGACGGCGGAACTGCAGCGAGCGATTGCGAAAAAAAAATGAGCATTCGGACGGTGAGTCGCGTTTTTGTCGGGTTGTGCATCGCCGCCGCGACGGCACATGCCGGCGAGCGGGTGAATATCATCTGGCCGACGCCCAACACCGCATGGGCCGATGGCCGTCCTCTGGCAGACTACGTGCAGCATGCAGGCTCGGGCGATGCGGAGTCGGGGACGTTCGGTGGCGTGCGCAACGGCGGGACGCGTTTTCACGAGGGCATCGACATGAAATGCCTCGCGCGTGATCGGCGCGGCGAGCCGATTGACAGCGTCTTTGCGGCGATGGCAGGCGTGGTGCGGCACATCAACTCCAGCGCGGGCGACAGCAACTATGGTCGCTACATCGTGCTGGAGCATCCCGGGCAGACGCCCGCGGTTTACACGCTTTACGCGCATCTCGCGCGGATCGCGCCGGGCTTGCGAGAAGGTGCGACGGTCACCCGCGGTCAGGTGATCGGCGTGATGGGCCACAGCTCGGGCGGCTACATGATCCCCGTCGATCGCGCGCACCTGCACTTCGAGATTGGGCTGATGGTGACGCGGGACTTTCAGGCGTGGTATGAGCGGCGGAAGTTTGGCAGCCGCAACGACCACGGGGCCTGGAATGGGATGAACCTGATGGGTTTCGACCCGCTAGATTTTCTCAACGCCTGGCGCGCCCACCGCGTCGATTCGTTTCAGGATTATCTCGGTCACGTGCCGACGGCGGTGCGCTTGAGAATCGCGACACATCGCGTGCCGGATTTCGTCACGCGCTACCCGTCGCTGCTGACGAAGCCGATTCCGTTGGGCGGAGTCTCCGGCTGGGAGATTCAGTGCGACTGGACCGGCGTGCCGATTTCGTGGACCCCGCTCAGTTCGCTTGAAGCGATGGGCTTCCCAGCGGAACAGCCGCGAATCGTCGAAGCTGATGTGGCGTTGCTGCGGCGTGAACGCAGCAAGTCGCTAGCGGTTTCCCGACTCGGCAGCTGGGTCGTGGGCAAAGATCTCGAGATCGTGCTGCAGCAGTTGTTCGGACTAAAGTGACCGCTCAGCTAGCTCTGCTGCTTGAGCTGCTCGAGCAACACGCCGAAGTTCGGATGCTTCTTTAATTCGATCAGATCCGGATCGCGCAGCATCCAATCATAATCCGAGTAGCCGAGCGCGATCGCTTGGCGGAGGGAATGCAGGGCATCGCGATTGCGACGCAAGAGGGCAAGGCTGCACG
Source organism: uncultured Opitutia bacterium (assembly GCA_903840415.1). Lineage (GTDB taxonomy): Bacteria > Verrucomicrobiota > Verrucomicrobiia > Opitutales > Opitutaceae > CAITWF01. The sequence goes on from CAIMFY010000012.1 coordinate 5,839, forward strand.
CGAGGTTGTAGTGGGCCGTGGCGTTGACCGGTTGGAGCCGCACGAGCTTGCGGTCCATCTTCAGGCCTTCGGCGATGCGTCCGTGTTTCGTGTAGAGACCGCCGAGAATTTCGATCACGTCCGTGTAGGTGGCATCGCGGCTCAACACGGATTCAAAGAACCGCATCTCAAACTCCGGATCGTGGGATTTGTCCTTGGCCATGTGAGGAACCCAAGGTTAACCGTGCCGCGGGCAGGTGCCCGTCTGGCGGAAGGCAATGCAATGGGCGCTGACCTGCAGCCGCTGCGAGACTGGGGCGAGTCCCAACTTCGAGGAGACGGTGCTGCCATACCATTCCATGAAGGGGGCGCTGATCTCGAAAATCTTGTCGCAATCGAGGCACACGACTTGAGCGACCTGCGTGTGACCACCATCGCGATTGGGCCGATAGAATTTTTCGCCGGAACCGATGTCTACCTCGCGCAAAAGGGCGCTATCTGTCATGATCGGCAGCGTGCGATAAACGGTAGCCCGCGAGACCGAATCGTCGAGTGCGCGCGCCTGGTCGAGAAGTTGGTCCGCGGTGAAGTGTTCGTCTTGGGCAAAAGCCGCTTCGAAAATCGCGAGCCGCTGACTGGTCGCGCGCAGTCCCCGTTTAATTAGGAACTGACGGAATTTTTCGCGCGCGCTAGAAATGCTCACGACTCAGACTTCGGCGGGTGCGGTAGGGGTGTCAATTCGTTCGTGTCCCGCGCGAACTCGCTGCGTGGCGGGCGGACGGAAACTCGTTGCCACTTGCCACGCGCCCGCCGGCGCGCCGTCATGCGGCGATGATCGTTGGCGTCCATCCGCTCGCCGGCTTCGACAAGCTGCTCCACTACCGCGTGCCCGACAGCATGTGCGACAGCGTGGTCGTGGGTTCGCTCGTCCGCGTGCCCGTGATGCGGACACTGCACCTCGGCATCGTCGGCGAGGTGGGCGCGCCCAAGGATTTTCCTCTCGAGAAACTGAAATCGATCGTGCAAGTCGTGCATCCGTTCCCCGCACTGACGGCGGATTTGCTGGGCCTCGCCCGCTGGATGTCGAGCTACTACGCGAGCGGACTCGACAGCATCATCGAAACGATGATTCCCGTGGCGGTGCGCCGCGGGGCGTCTTTGAAGCAGGAGAAATCACTGGTGGTCGCGCAGCGGCTTTCGGCGGACGAACTGACCGCGCTGGAAAAACGCGCGCCACAACAAGCGAAAGTTTACCGGCTGCTGGCGCAACAGTTTCGACCCCAAAAAAAATCCCTCGTGCTCAACCGTCTTGGGATCACTGCCGCTGTCGTATCGGCTCTCGTGAAGCGCGGGGTGCTACGCGAGGAGACGAACCGAATCGAACGCATCGCCTACGCTGACGATCACGCGGCGGGCGAGTTGGTCGCGGCGCAGCCGCATCTGCTTAACTCCGAGCAAGCCGCGGCGGTGGCGTCCCTCGATGCGAGTCTTGCGGCCGACAAATTCAGCGTCGCGCTGCTGCACGGCATCACGGGCTCGGGCAAGACCGAGGTATACCTGCGCGCGATCGATGCCGCGCTGCGGGCGGGCGGCGGCGTGGTGTTTCTCGTGCCGGAGGTCGCGCTGACGCCGCAGACGGTCGCGCGACTGCGCTCGCGTCTGGAGGCGATCGCGCCTTCGCACCGGTGCGTGGTCTGGCACAGCCACCTCAGCGAAGGCGAGCGCCTCGACGGCTGGCTCGCGCTCGCGACGGGCGAGGCGCGCGTGGTGGTCGGAGCGCGTTCGGCGGTCTTCGCGCCGGTGCAAACTCTGCGGCTCATCGTCGTCGACGAAGAGCACGAGCCGGCCTACAAACAGGACGAGACGCCGCGCTATCACGGTCGCGATGTCGCGGTGATGCGTGCCAAACTCGCCGGGGCCGTCGCCGTGCTCGGCTCGGCGACGCCGTCGCTGGAAAGCTACGCCAACGCGCAAGCCGGCAAATACCAGCTCCTCGAACTGCGGCAACGCGTGGACGCGCGCCAGTTGCCGTTTATCGACATCATCGATCTGCGCATCGAGGCGGCAAAGCAGCGCACGTTGCCGTCGCTGTCGGGCAAACTCGTGCGCGCGATGCAGGATCGTTTCGAGAAACGCGAGCAGACGATTCTTTTCATCAATCGGCGCGGCTATTCTTCGTCGATGCTTTGCACGAAGTGCGGGCACGTGGAGGAGTGTGCGCATTGCAGCATCGCGCTGACTTATCATCGCACCGACGAGACGCTGCGCTGCCACCTCTGCGGCGATCAGCGCTCCGCTCCCGTGCGCTGCCCGCAGTGCGCGGCGCCGGAAATCCGCTGGAAAGGGCTTGGCACTCAGCGGGTCGAGGAAGCGGTTAAACGCGTGCTGCCGCGGGTCCGCGTCGAGCGGATGGACACCGACACGATGTCGAAAAAAAACTGTTTTCGCGAAGTGCTCTCACAGTTTCGCGCCGGCAAGATCGATGTGCTTGTCGGCACCCAGATGATCGGCAAGGGCCTCGATTTTCCCAACGTTACGCTCGTCGGTCTGGTCGATGCCGACATCTCGATGCACGTGCCGGATTTTCGGGCGAACGAGCGCACGTTCCAACTCCTCGTGCAAGTGGCCGGCCGCGCCGGCCGCGGCGACCGCGCGGGAGAAGTTTTGGTCCAAACGTTCACGCCGCAGGCCGAGGCGATCCAGTTTTCGCGGCACGCTGACTACGCCGGTTTCGCCGCGGCGGAAATGAAGGTGCGGAAGGAATTCAACTATCCGCCAACCCGGCACCTCATCCATCATCTCTTTCGCGGACCGAATCCTGAGAAGCTGAAATTCTTCGCCGAGCAATGGGCGAAGCTCGTGGAGAAAAATCTGGGCGCGCGCATCGATTTGCGCGGACCCGCGCCGTCGCCGATCGAGAAAATCAAGGACGAGTATCGGTGGCAGCTCTGGTATTTTACCAATGCGGTGACGAAAGTCGTGCCCGAGTTGGTGAAGTTGCGCGCGGCCTTCGCGTGGCCCGACGACATCACCCAGGTGCTCGACGTCGATCCGGTGAACTTGGCTTAGTGGCTCCGTCAATCCGTCCGCAGCGCCTCGACCACCGGGAGGCGCGAGGCGCGAACCGCAGGGTAGAGGCCGGCCACCACGCCGACGATGCCACTGAACAAGACACCGATCGCCATCGCGGCCGGAGAAAGTTCGGGTCGATTCGCCTCCACCACCACCTTCTGAAGAATTTTGATCAATCCGATGCTGGCCACCATGCCGAGGAGGCCACCGCCGACCGCCAGAGTAAGAGATTCGGCGAGAATTTGGACGAGAATATCATTGCGCCTAGCTCCGAGCGCGCGGCGGACTCCGATTTCGCGCACGCGTTCACTGATGGAGGCGAGCATGACATTCATGATGCCGATGCCGCCGACAATGAGTCCGATGACGGCCACACCACCGAGCGAGACGACGTAACTGCGACGGGTCTCCTCAAAGCGTTGCAGCAGGTCCTCGCGGGTCTCGAATCGCACGTCTTGGATACCCCGGTGGGTGTGAGTGAGGACGTTGGAGATTTGCTCGAGCGCAATCGGGATATCCGCGACATCGGCGACCTTCACGTTCAAAACATCCACGTTCTCATCGATCCGGAAAAGAGTTTGCAGCGTCGTGAGCGGAATGAAAACGGCCTGATTCTTAGAGCTGAATGAGCCGCTACCGAGGCCCGCTTGATATTCCCGCAGCACGCCGACCACGGTGAATGGCTGGCCGTTAATCGTAATTACCCGGTCGAGCGCATCGATTCCGCGGGGAAATAATTGATCGACGATGGACGCCCCGAGCACGACCACCTGTGTCTGCAATTCGTTGTCCAAATCTCCAATCATCCGCCCCATCTGGACGTCAAATCGATCCATGATGAAGGTGGCCGGCAGCACACCACGGACATTCTGCCATGTGGCGCGACCTTGGAAATAAAGCCGGCCGCCATTGGGAATTGTCACCTCCGCCGTGACGCGCTGCGCGAGCGGCACCGCGGCCAGAATCGCATCGACATCGTTCAACGTGCGGCCCGGCGAGAGCTGCGCGATCTCACGCTGAGTTTCCGGAGCGGGCCGGGACATCACACTGATGCGCTCGATGCCGCCGGTTTCATAGATCATCGTTTCCCAGCCGCGGAGGAGTCCCTTGACCACGCCAAGCATGCCCACGAGTGCAGCGGCCCCGAGCACAATGCCAAAGAGCGTCAGGAACGAACGCAGCTTGTGCGCCATCACCTCGCTCCAACCGCTGCCAATCCCCATGAGAAGCTGGCGCATGGGTGCCTTAGGTCCCCGCGCGTTTGCCGCGGGGCTTGGGCGGGACAGCCGGCTTGGCAATCGGGATTTCGCCGGTGTATTCCAGCGGGCGCATGAGCGTCACTTCATCGCCAGCTGCCAATCCGGAAAGAACCTGCACGCGGCGGGTGTCGGCGATGCCGATGTCAATGCCACGCACCTCGAAGCCTTCGCCGTTGCGCAGGAAAACATAGCGCACCGAGTCGGCGTTGGAAAATACGGCCGAGAGCGGGACTGATGGAACGTCCTCGACGTGGGCGAGGGTAAACATGACGGTGGCCGACATGCCTGGCCGAAGGCGCGGATCGGTTTCGTCCACCACGACGTCGACGGGAAAGACCCGGGTGCGATCGCCGACGCTTTCATTTGCGATCGTGGCGATGCGCTTGATTTCGCCGTTGAGCATCATGTTGCGCAGCGAATCGACGCGGACTCGCGCGGCATCGGCGACCTTGAGGCGGGCGACATCGATCTCGTTGATATTGGTGCGCACCATTAAGGCCGTGAGGTCGGCCACTTCGCCGAGGAGCGTGCCACCATTTTGCGAAGCGGCACTGGTGACGAGCTGCCCTTCCGTGAGATCGCGCAGGAGCAGCGTGCCATCGTGCGGTGCGCGGATGATGGTCTTCGTGAGTTTGTCCCGGAGGTTGGCGGCGCGGGCTTCATAGACTGCCGCGTCGTTTTCAGCGAGTGCGAGAGCGATCCGTGTTTCCTCAAAATCCTTGGGCGTTACGAGTCCGCGATTCTTCAGGTCCTGTTGTCGCTCGAATTCACGCCGCGCTTTCTGAAGCCGCAATTTTGAGGCCTCGATGTTGCGATCCGATTCTTGGAGTTGGGTGAGAATATCCTGCTGATCGAGTTTCAGGATTTCTTGATCGCGCTTAACGCCATCGCCGTCGGCGGCGAAAATCTTCATAATCCGACCATTGATTTCAGCGCGGAGTTCGGTGGAGAAGACGGCGCGAAGGCGACCGACGGCGACAATTTCCTCGGAGATGCTCGCAGGTTTCACCCGCGCAGTCGGGATTTTTTCTTCGCGTTTATTGCCGAAGAGCCCAGGGCTGATCTGTTTCCACATCCAGCGTCCGCCCCAACCGAGGCCAGCGAGAATCGCCAGCACGACGATCCCACGGAGGACGAATTTCAACCAACGAGAGGGAGGGGTAGAAGCAGACATGAGTAGGCTAAGACGCCGCAGAAAGAATTAGGGAACACAGCGCCGGCGGAAGCTGAAAAATAATTTCAGAGCTGCCAACTTACCCCGGCACTGGGCAGGAAGGGAAGTTGCTTGCGCGGGGTTTTCGTGTCGGTGACAAGCGTGCCCGCAACGACGACGTTATGGTCGTAGCCGATCAGATTCTCGCGGTCGTAGAAGTTGAAAACATCGAGGAAGATCCGGAGTTCGCTGTGGGGAAGCTTGAAATGTCGCGTCACCCGGGCGTCCAATCGGTGGTAAGCGGGGAGGCGCAGGCCGTAGATGGGGCCGTTGGCTGAGACGAGCACGCGGCGGCCGTTCGTGAGCGACGCCAGCGAATAGACTACGTCGGTGGTCGGCGAGCCAGAGTGAAACTGCCAGGCGGCGCTGAATTGCCAACGTTCATTCGGGGCAAAGGTCGCGTCGGTGTAGAAAGTGTGGCGTTGATCGCGGGCGCGCGGCACCCAGCGGCCGGAGATGATCTCTTCCGCATGGGCGAAAGCATAGCTGGCGTTCCAAGTGAGGTGCGGGTTGGCGTGGCCCACCAGCAGCAATTCGACTCCGCGCGCGCGGCCACGCTCCGGTGCCAGTCGCACGCGATCGTCCTGCGCCTCGGGAAAAAGATCGTAGGCATTGTCGAGATTCTCCCAGCGCGGCCGGACATGAGTCAGGCGGCGCTCGTAGGCTTCGACGCGCAGACCAAGACCGTGGGTGAGCGGCGTCTCCACGCTGAAGATTCGGTGCTCGGCCTGTTCCGAGCGGTAGAAGTGGGTGTCGCCGGCGCTCGCAGTGAGTTCGTGAAGGCCTTCGGACTGAAAGTAGAGGCCCCACGCCGCGCGGATGGTCGTGCGACCCAGCGTGAGGGCGGCGCCGAAGCGCGGGCTGACGTCGGCATCGCGCGTGGCGGTGTGGCGATCGAAACGCACGCCGGGTTCGAGGACGAGGGCCGCGAGTGGCTGGACGCGGGCGGTGACGAACGTGCCGAGCGAATCACCGGTGGGCTGGACGGCGGCGTGGCGAAGATCGGTGACTGTGACTTGGCTGCCCGCGACGACGGTGGTGAATTGGTGCGAGAAGGCGTAATCGTAGTGAGCGCTGCCGGTGGTGGCCTCGATGCCACCGCGAACTAAGGCGCGTTCACCGAACGCGAGCGACCAGTCGCTGCGCAGGCTGGTGAGGTCGAGCGAGCGGTGATCGCTGAGGAAAAATGGAAAGCCGTCCATCGTGCCGGCACCGTCGCGACTCCAAGTAAGGCGGGCGAAAGAGA
>CAIMFY010000013.1 GCA_903840415.1 uncultured Opitutia bacterium
AACTGACGCGGCGATCGTTGTGTCCGGTGCAACTCCGGAGATTAACGGCCGCACTCGCTGTTCGCGCGGCCTCATTGGCTCTTTATCTCAATCGGCCTTCACGGGCTCGTTGCGATAAGAGCCTATGGTTTTTCGAACGGTCAACTTGAAGCAGTGCATACCGCGATTGCTAAATCTAATCTAGACGGCGGACTTACCGACCGACGAAAACGAGATCCCGCGGCAAGTATTCGATTCGATCAGCCCATTCCCAATTGCCCGCCTCGCGCCAGAAGTTCACCAGCAAGCGGGCTTGCATGCCATAGGCGAAGGCGGACACCGAGCGGCGGAAGAGAATGACGCCTGCATGACCCAAGCCCTCGCGCGTGAGCTTCCCGGCATGCATCGGCATGCTTGAGCGATCAAAGCCCACTAGGACCATTTTAGATTCACGCAGGGCCATCAGAAGGGCCGGGTCCTTCACCGATAGGTAGGCCCCACTTTCCCAATCTGAAATGTGGACAATGGGAAAGTCGTGCTCAAGGCGTCGACAGGCGTCCACCAGCCGGTGTGACACATTTTCGTCCGCGAGGAGCCTCGCTTTCACGCGCCGATTTCAAATTGACGCTGCTGTTCGACCTCGCTCGCAAACGCTTTCGCGAAAGCCAGGGCACACCGCACGAGGGCTAGTGGCCAGCGAAAGTGTTGGGCCGTTTTGGCAACGGATTTAGCTTCACGGTGGACCTCGACCACTTCCCAAACTCCAACCCTATGGCCAAGCACATACGCCTCCCTGCCGCCAACCGAGTCGCGGAATCCAACCCCGGGGTATTCTTCTTCCAGCGCCTTTTCCTTCAGATAAAGGCTGCTCAAAGTGGACACCTCCAAGTGCCGGCGCTTCGCTTGTCGGGCCAAGAGCAGCGCCTGATCCTCTTCGATTCGGCAGGATTGCACAATCGTTGGCATGGCGGCAAGGTTGTTTACAACGTAAACGGTGTCAAGAAATGAACGCCGCTCAATCTCTTGAGCGCTTGGTTGTGGCGCCAAGGGAGTCGTCCCGGTCGCACGCAAATCCGACGGTCCAAGGCAAAGGAAGATCTAGGTGCGCCTCAAGAATCTGTAAAACGCCGGCTATGCGTCGGTGTCCACTAAATCGGGGCAACCTCAAGATGATATTCCCCACCGTGTGCGCTTAGCTTTTTTTCAAGGCTTCCAAGACAGTCGATGCACTTAAAAGCTCAGGCAACATGACTGGGTCGTTCTTGCCGGGCAGCCAGATGACGTTGAACGGGACCGCCGAGCGATTGTAGGCCGCGAGTTCGGCGGTGATGCGCGGATCCTTGTTCGTCCAGTCGCCGCGGAGCGTGACGATTTTTTTCTCGGCAAAATATTTCAGGACGTCGTCGTTGTGGAACACGAGTTTCTTGTTCGCCTGACACGTCGCGCACCAGCGGGCGGTGAAGTCGACGTAGACGATGCGACCTTCGCCGCGAAGTTTCGCGACGGTCTCGGGGCTCCACGGTTCCCATACAACCTCAGGTGCGCCAGACGCCAGCGCCGAGGCGCTCCGCGCTTCCGCGCTGCGCGGCCAGCCGAGCCATGCGCCGGCGGCGGCGCAAACAACCAGTCCGGCGACGCCAAAGCGCACGCGGCCCGCCGAGGCTCCGGGCGCGGTCCAGCGACCATAGACCCAGACACCGAGCGCGACGAGCACGAGGCCGAAGAGCGCGTTTTGCAGCCCTTCGTCGGTCGTCTGACCAGCAAGCACCCACACGAGATAGCCGACGGTCGCGTAGAGCGGGAACGCCATGAACTGCTTGAACGTCTCCATCCACGCGCCGGGTCGCGGTAGCACCTTGATCGCCTGCGGGAAAATCGAGAGCAGCAGGTAGGGCGCCGCGAGTCCGATCGCGATCGCGGTGAAAATGGCGAACGATTCGAGGGTCGAGAGCGCGAGCGCGGCGCCGAGCGCGGGCGCGAGAAACGGCGCGCTGCACGGCGTAGCGACGACCGTCGCGAGCACGCCCGTGAAAAACGATCCGGCGAAACCCGACTTCATCTGCAACTCCGAGCCGACGGCCGTGGCGCCGAGGCCAAACTCGAACACGCCGCTCATGTTCATCGCAAACGCGAGCATCACCGCCGCGAGCGAAAATACGAAGGCGGGCGACTGGAGTTGGAAGCCCCAGCCGAGCTGGCTGCCACCCGCGCGCAGCACGGCGAGCGTGCCGGCGAGCGTCCAGAAAGAGAGCAGCACCCCGAGCGCAAAGACGAGGCCGTGGGCGACGACTTTCTTTTTGTCATGGCCGGATTGGTTGACGAAACCGAGAATCTTGATGCCGAGGACCGGGAAGACGCACGGCATGAGGTTGAGGATAAGGCCGCCGACGAGGGCGAGGAGCAGCGTGCCGCCGAGGCTGCCGGAGGCCGTCGGCGTCTGGCCGCTGGCACTCGCAGACTTGGCGCTGGTAACTGCCGGCGCAGCACCAAACACCGTGTCAACGCGAAGTCCACGCAGCACACCACCCGCGAGCCAGCCGCTCTCGGAGGTGAGCACGCCGACAAGTTTTTTCGCATCCGCTGGTCCGTCAGGAGCCACCGGCAGCGTCAGCACGAAACCGCCGTGACCGTCGGAGGCGACGGTCTGCGGCAACTCGTAAGCCACGAGATTATCGTCGGCGAAGAAATGAAGATCGGTCGGAGCGGATGCGGGTGCTGGGCCGACCGCTGCCACCGTCAGCGTGATCGTCTTGGGAGAGCGGGCGGCGGAAACCTTCCACGCAGCATCGGTGCGCGGGAGGCCGGAGACGGTCGCGCGGATTTTCGCGCCCCACACGGCGTCGGGCTTCGGTGCGTCGGCGGCGACGTTCAGCGTCAGCGAAACATCGGCGTTGCCGGGGATGCAGACGTCCTGACACATCAACCAACCAGCGCTCGCCGGGAGCGTCACGGTGGCGCCGGGTTTGAGATCGGCGGGCGGCGTGAGGGTGACAGGGAGGAGAAGGTCGGCCTCGTAACCGTTGCCGACGATGGCGCCGGTGTGGTCGCGCAGGATACTCGGGGCAGGCCACTGAATCTCGCCGGCGGTCCAGCCCGGAGGAAGTTTCCACTCGAGCGTCGTGACGTAGCCGGTGCCGGGATTAACCCAATAAGTATGCCAGTGTGGATCGTGAATGAGGCGCAACGCGACTGTCACCGGATGGCCGGGTTGCACAGTCGCATCGGCCGAAACGAGCGAGGCTTGGACGTGCGTCGGCGTCGCCGCGCGGAGCAAACTAAGAAACACGAGGGGCAGGGCGCAGAGCAGACGGCGGGCGAATAGCATATTGGGAGGTAGAGTGTAAAACTTCGCTAAGAGGCGCAAATCCGGAGATTTGTTCCCGCTGCGGGCGGAGTGCAGCCAAAAAGACGGCGTGGCCGTTACGCAGTCGCAGGTGGCGACGCCGTCGAAAATGGAGCCATCGGACAGCCCATAGACGAACGGCGGCCATGCGGCCGTAACCAAAAGTGAGGCGCGCTTCATTCGGCTCGCATCCATCCGTGATCTCAGCGTGAAATTCGGTGGAAACAGATCCGGAAGAATCCTCCGACCTTCCCATTCCGTTTGCCTACCCATGGCTTCCGATCCCGCCAATTTCTCCCGCCAACCTGACTTGGAGCAGTCGAACTGGTTCGCCACCGAGGTGCAGCCGCACCGGCCGGCGCTCCGGGCGTGGTTGTTGGCGCGGTTTTCGACTCTGCCCGATGTGGACGATTTAGTGCAGGAAACGTGTGTGCGGGTGCTCCGCGCCCGCGACGCCAGTCCCATCCGCTCGACCCGTGCGCTCCTTTTCGCTACGGCGCGCAATCTCGCCCTCGACGCTGTGCGGCGCCAGCGCGTGATTCGCTTCGAACCGATTACGGATGACACCGACTCATCCGTCTTAGCGGATACCACCGATGTCATCGCCACTGTCAGCAAACAACAGGAGCTCGAGCTCTTGACCAAAGCCATCCAGTCGCTGCCCGAACGCTGCCGCCAGATCTTTACGCTGCGGACGGCCTACGGTCTCACGCAAAAACAGATCGCCGCCAAACTCGGGGTATCGGAAAGCACCGTGGAAAAACAAGTGGCGCATGGCATCCGGCTGTGCGCGGAATTTTTTGCCACCGGCGGGAGCTTTTGAGGAGAAACACTGATGTCCACCCTAACACCCCAATCGCACCGGCCGATCCCCGACGCCGTCGCCAAGGAGGCCTCGCTCTGGCTCTCGCGGCGAGATCGCGGGCTCACGGCAGACGAGCAGGACCACTACATGCAGTGGTTGGCCGCTGATCCGCGCCATGCGGAGGCGATGACACAGCATGCCGCGGCGTTTGAGCGCATGATGCATCTTTACGAGTGGCAGCCGGCCAACACGGCGGAGCCGAATCCCGATTTGTTTACTCCGCGGCACCGTTCACAGTGGTGGCGTTGGACCGCTGGTCTCGCCGCCGCGGCGGCCCTCATCTTCGGCATCACCACCGCGTGGCGGGCGGCTGCGCCAGCACCGGTGAAATCGCACCTGCGGGTGAACGAGCGCGTGGCGTTACCCGATGGTTCGCGCGTCGAGCTGAAGGATGGCACCAAGATTGTCGTCCAGTATTCCGCCACGGAGCGGCGCGTGAAACTCACGGGCGGCGAGGCGCAATTCAGCGTGTGGAAGGATGCCAGTCGGCCCTTCGTCGTCGAGGCGGCCGGCGTGGAGGTGCGCGCGGTCGGCACGGTTTTCAATGTCCGGCTGGGCGGTCAAGCCGTGGAGGTGCTCGTGACCGAGGGAAAAGTGAAAGTTAATCGCGAGCCGGTCGCCGCTGGCGCCACTCCCACCCAGACACCCGATCTGTTCGTGGCGGCCGGTGAACAGACGGCGGTGCCGCTCACTGCTGCGCCGCACCCCGCTTCACCCGTGGTGGCGCGCGCCACCCCGGAGGAGATTCATCAGTCGCTGGACTGGCAGACACCGCGACTCCAATTTTTCGAGACCCCGCTGACTGAAGCGGTGGCAGAATTTAACCGACTCAACCTCCATCATCTCACGATCGGCGACGGTGAAATCGGAGCGCTGCACATCGGCGGAACGTTCCGGCCCGACAACGTCGACGGTTTTGTGCGGTTGCTGAGCACGACGCTGGACGTTCAGGCGGAAGCCGTCGGTGAAAATCAGACTGTGCTCCGACGCCGGCGCTGACCGGAAGGCGCACCGCCGGAAATATTTTTTGAATTGTTACGGTTTAATGCGGCCGGTTCGTCGTGTTCAGAAGCCGACGCCATCGGCGAGTCTCCAACCCAACCACACCATGCGATCCTCACTCCTGCTCATCCGCGTGCTGGCACTCAGCGCCCTGCTCGCGTTCACCGCCCAAGCTGCCGACGCCAATAAGAAAACCTACGACCTCCCAGCCGGCGATGCGGCGGGGGTCCTGAAGCAATTTTCCACCGTCTCGGGCTTCGAAACCCTCTATGCCGCCGACGCGCTCCGCGGCGTGCGCACCGCGGCCCTCAAGGGTGATTTCACGCCCAAAGAAGCGCTGGACCGCTTGCTGGCCGACACCGGTCTGACAGCCACGCAGGATGCCAAGACGGGAGCCTTTGCCGTAATAAAGGAAGGGGCCACGGAAAAAAACGACCCGAGCCGTCGCGCCGAAAATAGCGCGGCGGCTGGTGCGGCCGTCACCAAGCCCATCCCGCTGGAGCCCGCGGTCAAGATGGAGGAAATCCAGGTCCTCGGCTCACGCATCCGCACGACCGAAATCGCCGGTCCGTCGCCGGTGAGCACCTACGACCGCGACTTCATCGAAGCTACCGGCGCCATGACTCTGTCGGATTTCTTGAACAAGATTCCCCAGACCTACTCCGGTATCGCCTCCGGCCGCAGCAGCGCTCCGGACGAGTTCAATCCTGACTTTGGCCAGAAAACGGAGACCACCACCCCCGCGATCAACATCGCGCTGGGTGTCTCAGATATGGCCCCGGCCCAGACGGGCGTGTCCGGCGTTTCACTGCGCGGACTCGGCGCCGGCTCGACGCTGGTGCTGGTTGACGGCCGCCGTGCGGCTACGTCCGGCAACGGCAACAAAGGCAGCGACACCCGTGAAGGGTTTGTCGACCTCAACACCATTCCCCTCGGCATGATCGACCACGTCGAGGTTACGACGGATGGTGCTTCCGCCATTTATGGCGCCGATGCGGTCGCCGGCGTCATCAACATCATCCTGAAGAAAAATTATCAGGGCTCGGAAATCGCGAGTAACTATTCGGCCTCGGAACACGGCGGCGGAGGCGAACGCAATCTCACCCTCAACCACGGCTTTGTTACCGGCAAGTTGAGTGGTTCCGTTGCGCTGACGTTTTACAACCGGCAGAACGTCGCCGCGAGCGATCGCGCTTTCTCCCGTCACCAGGATCATTCGGGCGTCCTCGGGGGCACGAACCTTACGACCGGCACGACGTTCCAAGGCCGCAATTTCACCTTAAACTATGGTTATCCGGCGGTGATTCAGGCTTCAGGCGGCGTAGTGTCGGGCAACTTTGACGCGATTCCCGGCATTCGAGTCGTGGAGGTTCCCGTCGGCACGACGACGACGCCGACCCTCGCGCAATTCGTGCAAATCACCACCCCGGCTCCAGGCGCGACCGTGGTAAACTCCTCGGCCCAACGCCGGGGCAACACCTCCACGTTCCTCGACCTCGCACCCGAGGCGGAGCGGCGCGGCGCTAACGTCGATCTCAAATACAAGTTCAACGACAATATCGAGGCGTTCGGCAGCTATCGCACCAACGATTCGCGTAGCTACATCCGCTCGCAGCCGACGACGTCGCTGACGGGCTCATTCGGCGCGGCTGTCACCCTGCCGGCGGCCTTCAATCCCTTCAACCAGAACGTCACCGTCGGCATGATCCTGGCGGACTGGGGTTCATCCTCTCAGCGCGTGCGCACGTTGGCCGATGCGGCGGTCGGCGGTCTCCGCGGCAAGGTGAAGTCTTGGGAATGGGAACTGGGTTACTCGTGGCAAAAGCAGGACGTCCGGCAGATCACACGGAGTTTTAACGGCGCGCCGTTTGCCAACCTACTGATCAATCCCGATCCGACCCTGCGTTACAACCCGTTCGTTGACCTCTACGCCGCGGGCACGAAGTCGCAAGCCGCCCTACTTGAGCCGCTCTCGGTCTATCCCGAGTTGTATAGTATCTCCAAGACCAAGGGGGTCGACTTCAGCGCCGATGGCCCGCTGTTCACCTACCGAGGCGGCATCGTGAAGATCGCTGTCGGTGGATCGAGCGAAACCAGCGACGTCTGGAGCCGGACCACGAGCTTCTCCGCCGTGCTGGTGCCAGTGGCGACTGTGGCCACGGTGAGCGGCGGCCAGAAATCCACTGCTGAGTTCGCCGAACTTTACGTGCCGGTTTTCGGCAAGTCCAACTCGGCACCGCTCCTTCAGCGCCTCGATTTCCAAGTGGCCGGTCGCAACGAAAAAAACGGCCCGTTTACCAAAGCGGTGCCGAAATACGGCGTGTCATGGAGTCCCGTCCAATCGCTCCTCGTCCGCGGCAGCTGGAGCCAAGGCTTCCGCGCTCCCGGCCCGACGGAATATCTCGTCGTCAACCCGAACCAAACGCTGACGCTGACTGATCCGCTGCGCAACCCGCCGTCCACGCCCGGCGTGATCGTCACGCGTGGCTCCAATCCCGATCCGAAGCCGGAGTCCTCCGACAACTCGTTCGTGGGTCTGGTCTATGAGCCCAAATTCGCCAAGGGGCTCAACTTCCAAGTCAACTACTACGACACGAAACAGAAGGACGTGCTGCAGATTCTCACCGCGCAAACCATCCTGAACAACGAGGCCCTCTTCCCGGATCGGGTCACCCGCGCCACACCGACCGCGACTGACATTGCTCTCAATCAGCCCGGTCAAGTCACGGGGATTAGCCAGATCTTCGTTAACTTCGGGAAAATCGTGAACCGGAGCATGGATCTCACCGCGGACTACACGTTGCCTTGGGAACGCTACGGCAGTTTCCGTTTGCAGGTCGCAGCTAACCGGAACTTGGAGTCCACCCGCCAGATCGCCCCGGGCCAGCCGGCGGTGGTGCTGGATGGCGACACGGGCGCGCCGCCAAAATGGAAGATCAACGCCTCGCTCTTCTGGCGCAAGGGCTCGTGGAACGCCTCGGCGTTCCTCTGGCACCTCGATGGATTCAATACGAACAATGCCGGCAGCAACTCGGTGGCGAACACGGCTACGGTCATCTACCTTCCGACTCCCGCGGTCGCCAAGCTCGACCTGCGCCTAGGCTACAATTTCAAGCAGGGCATCGTCCGCGGCTATGGCAAGAATGTGCGCCTCAGTCTTGGCGTGAACAACGTCCTGGATAAGCAGCCGCCGTTCTCCGACACGCTGTGGGGCTACAACGCCGGCTTGCACAGCCAGTTGATGATGGGGCGCACCTACGAACTCTCGCTGGCAATCCCGTTCTGAATTCTTCGGGCGGGCGGGCACATCCTTGTGCCCGCCTGATAAAATGTGATAATGCGGACACAGGGACGTGCCCGCCTCCCCTCCAATCTCTCTATGAAAACCCCCTGCTTCTCCTGCGTCGCCCTCGCCGCGTTGCTCATCATCGCGGCCGCACCGCTCCGCGCGCAAACCGCCGTGCCCACGACCGTGCCCACGACCGTGCCCGCGACCGGCGCGCCGGCCGGAACCGCCGCGTTTTCCCAGCTGAAGAAGGGCGATGTCGCGCCTGAGTTCACCGTCTCAGGGCCGGAGGGCGCAACGCTCCAGCTTTCCGAACTCCGCGGAAAGATCGTCATCGTCGACGTCTCAGCCACGTGGTGCGGCCCGTGTCAGGCCGCGATGCCGAACAACGATCGCGTCTTCAAGAAATACGCCGATCAGGGCGTGGTGCTCGTCGGTGTGACCGCCGACGATACACGCTCCGCCTACGACGGCTGGGTGCAGCGCAACGCAGGGAAATACCAGTTCAAGATGTTCTTCGATCCTGCGGGGAAAGACGGCTGGAAGGATTCGATCTTCAACACCCAGTATCATGTCACGGGTTTCCCAACGATGTTCGTCATCGGCCGCGATGGCAAAATCTCCGAGACCGTTTCCGGTGGCGGTCCGGGCGACGATTACCGGCTCGAATACGCGGTGGCCCGCGCCGGTGCGAAAGTCGATCTCGCGAGCATCCCACCCGAGCCGAAAAAAGATCCGAACGGACCGAAGTCGATTCCCGCGATGACTAAGACTCCAGCTATGCCAGTGGCGAGGGCCGCGAGCACCGCGATGATCGGCATGGCGGCCCCGGCACCGAAAAGCGGCGGCTTCACCCCAGAGAAATTCGGCAGCGTCGCGCGCGGCGACATGGTGCCCGACTTCACTGTCACCGGCGTCGATGGCCAGTCCGTCAAGCTTTCGTCGTTCCGCGGCAAGACTCTTCTCATTCAATTCAACACCTCCAACGGCCCGCAGCCGTGGTTCGGAAAAATCGCCGCCACCTACAAGGAGCAGGGGCTCACGGCGCTCGCCGTTTTCTCCGCCACCGAGCGCGACGCCTTCGACAAGTGGGTCGCCGCCAATCCCAATCCCGGCTTCGCCGTCGCCTGGGATCCGGCGGGCAAGGCCTGGGCGGAAAACGCCACCAACACCATCTTCGGCGTCGGCATGTATCCCGCCACCGCCGTGATCAAATCCGACGGCACGCTCTGGACTGGCTTCATCGGCATGGGCGACAAGGTCGTCGCGATGACCTACTCGGCGCTCTCTCGCAATGGCATGAAACTCACCACCGAGCACATGGACGCGCTCGTCGCCGCCGGTGGCGCCATGCGCGCCGCGGGTGGAGGTGGTGGCAGCGCGCCAGCCGCGACGATCGTGGCGAAGCCAGGGAGTTCAACTCCCGCTGCCGCGCGTCCTTCGCTCCTCGCCGCCGGCACCGTTGCACCGGATTTCGTGATGCGCGACATCAACGACAAGGAAGTCCACCTTTCGGATTTCAAGGGCAAGGTGGTCATCCTCGATTTCTGGGCCACGTGGTGCGGTCCTTGCATCGCCTCGATGCCGCACACGCAGGAACTCGCGAAGGAGTTCAAAGACCAGGGCGTCGTAGTGATCGCCTCGGGCACGAGCGACACGATCGCCGCGTTCAAGAAATGGATTCCAAGCAACCAGCCGAAGTTTCCCGAACTTCAGTTCGTCTTCGATCCGAACGAGCGCGGTTCCGCGACGTTTGAGGACCGTGCTGCCTCCAAACTTTACCATGTCTCGGGAATTCCGACCAAGTTCATCATCGGCCGGGATGGCAAGGTGCTCGCCGGGCTCGTCGGCTACGACAACGGAGATGTCCGCACCGAGGCTGTGCTCGCCAAGGCGGGCGTAAAAGTTGACGCCTCCGTGGTCGCCAAAGGTGAGGCGCAACTCAAGAACGATACTGAAGAAGCGGCCAAACAGGCAGCGGCTCCCGCCCGCCCGCCGTTCATGGAAAATTACGCCAAACTCGTCGCCGGCCAGCCCGTGCCCGATCTTGATTTGCAGACGGCCGACGGCCAGTCGGTGAAGTTGTCGTCCCTCATCAAGGGCAAGACGGCCATCTTCTCCATTACCAGCGGGGGCGGTCTGCGGCCTGATGGCATGGTGGTCTACGAAAATTTCTCCCGCAAATATGCTGATCAAGGCGTGGTGGTTGTCGCTCTCTCTGCCTACAGCTCGCGCGAGGATTTCGACAAGTGGCGCACCGCCAACACCGGCAAGTATAGTTTCCCCGTCTACTTCGATCCCGTCGGTCGTGGACCACAGCCGGCCAAGCCGATGGACGAGATGACGCTCGAGGAGAAGAAGGCCTTCGGCACCGCTCAGCGCGATCACATGGCCAAAGTCGCACCACTGGTATTTACCGGTGGTTCGATGGCGCCCGTGCCGCACGCCTATGTCATCGATGCGAAAGGTTGCATGGTCGGCATCTGCGTCGGCGGCGGATCGCAAGTCCCCGAAGCCATCGGCAACCTCCTGCTTCGCGCCGGCATCAAGCTCGACTCCGCGGACATGCCGAAGAAAGTTTGGACTGCCGCGGAAACCAAGCCGGCCGCGCCGGAAGCGCGCGTGGAGATGCTCAAGATCGGCGCGCTCGCGCCCGACTTCCCCGCGACTGACGTCGATGGCAAGCCGGTCAAAATTTCGGATTACCGCGGCAAGGTCGTCATCCTCGATTTCTGGGCGACGTGGTGCGGTCCGTGCATCGCCTCGATGCCGCATACCAACGAAGTTGCCGCGCACTACAAGGATCAGGGCGTGGTCGTGCTCGCCTCCTGCACGAGCGATGGCCGCGCGGCCTTCGATGCTTGGGTAAAGAAGAACCAGGCCACCTATCCCGAAATGCATTTCTCACACGATCCGCAGGAGCGCGGCGCCGATCGCGCCTCCCACAAACTCTATGGCGTCGGCGGCATCCCGCAGCAGTTTATCATCGGCCGCGACGGCAAGGTGGCCGCCCTGTGCACCGGATACCTGAAGGGTGAAGTCATCCTCGAGGGCGCGCTGGCGCAAGCCGGCCTCAAGGTCGATCCCGCGATTGTCGAGAAGGCAAAAACTGATCTCGCCAAACGCGGACTCTAAAATCGCGCGAGGGCAGGCACCGGTGGTTGCTGATTCAGGTATCCTAGGGTTCTGTCTTTCGTCGAAAACATTCTCATGAAAATGACACCCCTTGGTTTTTACCGCATTACCTTCGCCAGCTTGTGCATTGCAACGATCGTCTCGGCGCAAAACCCGGAGCCCAAGACTCCGGCCGCGCCCGCGAAAGTCGCGGTGCCGTTCCGCGAGGATTTCGCCAAACTCAAGGCCGGTGAACTCATGCCGGATTTCGCACTGCAAAATGTTGCCGGCCACCCGGCGAGGTTTTCCGACTTTGCCGCGGGCAAAATCGTCGTCTTGGGGTTGTTTGGCGGCGATGCCGGCGGCGCCCCGGCGATCATGGCGCAGTGGGAACCGTTGTGGAAAAAATACCAGGGAGCCGGCGTCGTGTTTCTCGGCATCGGCAGCTATATCAGCCGCGAAGAGTTTGATCAGTGGCGCACCAAGAACGCGGACAAGTTTTCCTTTCCGGTCGCCTTCGATCCGGTTGGAAAATATCCCGCCGCGCCCAAGCCGCGCGCGCAAATGACGCCAGACGAAATCAAGGCCGAGACCGCGCGCTACCGGGAATTTTTTGCCAAGACAATTTCGCAGCTGATCAGCGGAGTCACTGCACCGTATCCGACGACCATCGTGGTCGATGCCAACCGTAAACTCGTGGGTTGGACGAGCGGCACGCCGACGAATTACAACACCGCCCTCGCCAACCTCCTCCTCCGCGCCGGCGTGAAGCTCGCCGCCGCCGACATGCCTGATCGGATCTATACTCACGAGGAAACCAAGTCCAAACCACCCGCGGCGGCGGCGGGGGCGACGCGCACGGAGTTGCTCAAGGTCGGAGCCATCGCACCGGATTTCACCACCATCGACCTCGACGGCAAACCGGTTAAGCTCTCCGACTTTCGCGGCAAAGTCGTCGTGCTCGATTTTTGGGCGACGTGGTGCGGCCCGTGTATCGCCTCGATGCCACACACGAACGAGGTCGCCGCACACTACAAGGATCAGGATGTCGTCGTGCTGGGCTCCTGCACCAGCGACGCCCGCGCGGCTTTCGAAAAATGGGTGAAGGCGAACCGCGAGAAATATCCTGACTTTATTTTCACCCACGATTCGGCGGAACGGACTTCCGCGAGCGTCTCCCAAAAACTATACGGCGTGAACGGCATTCCCCAGCAGTTCGTCATCGATCGCGAAGGCAAAATCGTCGCGCTCGTCAACGGTTACCTCAAGGGCGAGGTTCTCCTCGAAGGTGCACTTGCCCAAGCCGGCCTGAAAGTTGACCCGGCAATCGTCGCCCAAGCCAAGATCGATCAGGCGAAACGCGACGCCTCGCGGTAACCTCTCTTTCGTCTATGAAAACTCGCCTCACCTCCCTTGTCGTCGCCGCAATGCTGGCAACCGTGCCTGCCAGAGTGTGCGCCCAACCTTCGGCCGCCTCGGCGGCCGACGCCGATTACGCAGCGTTTCAGGCGAGCCGAAAAATTGCTCCCCCGCCCGAGTTCAAAACCATGAGCCCGGCCGACAAGGCGCGCTGGACCGACTCGGTGCAGGTGAAGTTCGCCGCGGAAGGCGTCGCCTACTATGAAAGCCACCCCACCGATCCGCACCGCTGGGAAGTCGTGCAATACCTGGGCACGCTCTCGCCGAAGTTCATCAAGGAGATCGGGCCGAACTTCGACACCGAAGGCGCCAAGGCGATCACCGTGGACGAGGCCGCCAAAGCCGCTTGGCAGGCGAAACTCGCCTCGCTCAAGCAGGCGATGAGCGTGGCCACCGATGTGCCGCCCGGCCCGCGCGAAGAAACGGATTGGTCCGCGTTCGCCAAAACGTTCCGCGAGACCACCGCCGCGATGAAAGCCGGCCAGACTGTGGATTGGGCGGCGTTTCGCCCGAAGTTCGATGCCCACGTGAAAAAATATCCGACGCTCGACACGCTGCTGATGCGACGCGCCGACGATTATCTCGGCGCGCTAAGTCGAAACGTCCCTGAGACCGCCACCGCGGAGTGGGCCTACCTCGCTGAACAATGTCCGAACTTGGCTCTGCGCGCCCACGCAGTCGACCAACTCAAATTTGCCGAACGCATGAGCAAGCCGCTCGACATCGCATTTACCGCCGCCGACGGGCGCCCCGTCGACCTCGCGAAACTGCGCGGCAAAGTTGTGCTCGTGGATTTCTGGGCCACGTGGTGCGGCCCGTGCAAGGCGGAGATTCCGAACGTGAAAAAAGTGTTCGCCGCCTATCACGACAAGGGCTTCGAAGTGGTCGGCATCTCGCTCGAAAACGGCAAGCTTTCGCCGCAGGACACGCCCGAGCAGACGGTGGCGAAACTCGAAGCCGCGAAAAAAATCCTCCTCGATTTCACCACGCAGAACGAGATGCCCTGGCCGCAGCAGTTCGATGGTAAATTCTGGAAAAACGAAATCTCCACCCGCTTCAACATCGGGATGATCCCCGCGATGTTCCTGATCGATCAAAACGGCAAAATCGTCTCGACCAATGCACGGGGTGAGAAGCTCGAGTCCGAGGTCAAAAGGCTGCTGAAACTCTGATGTCGGGTCAGCCTTTTAGTCCTTTCAGCTGATGGAGGCGCCGGCTCCATCGGTGGTAGAGTGATGGCATCACGCCATGAATTCACCGGCCTCCGATCCGCACCCCACCGCGCTCCGCACCACCGGCCAGCAACTCCGTCGCCGCTCGTGGGCTGAGCCGTGGAAAATCAAGATGGTCGAGCCGATCAAGCTCACCACCGCCGAGCAACGCACCGCCGCGATGCGCGCCGCCGGCTACAACACATTTCTCCTCCGCTCCGAAGACGTCTACATCGATCTCCTCACTGACTCCGGCACGAGCGCGATGAGCGACTGGCAGTGGGCCGGTCTCATGCTCGGCGACGAGGCCTACGCCGGCTCGAAAAACTATTACCACCTCGAGGATGCCGTCCACCGCCACTACGGCTACAAGCACCTCATCCCGACGCATCAGGGCCGCGGCGCCGAACACATCCTCAGCCAGATCATGATCCGGCCGGGCGATACCGTGCCGGGCAACATGTATTTCACGACGACGCGTTTTCACCAAGAACACGCCGGCGCGACATTCGTCGACGTCGTGATCGACGAGGGCCACGATCCCGCGAGCCCGCATCCGTTCAAGGGCAACGTCGATCTGTCCAAACTCGAGCGCGTGCTTACCACGGCGAAGCACGTGCCCTACGCCTGCCTCGCAGCCACCGTCAACATGGCCGGCGGCCAACCCGTGAGCATGGCCAACGCCCGCGCCGTCCACGAACTCTGCGCGCGCCACGGCGTGCCGGTGATGATGGATGCCACCCGCGCCGTCGAAAACGCGTGGTTCATCAAGTGCCGCGAACCCGGCTACGCCGAGAAAACCTGCGCTGAAATTCTCCGCGAGTTTTGCTCCTACACCGACGGCTGCACCATGAGCGGCAAAAAGGACGCCCTCGTGAACATCGGCGGCTGGCTCTCGCTCAACGACGACGCGCTCGCCGAAAAGGCGCGCAACCTCGTCGTCGTGTTCGAGGGGCTGCACACCTACGGCGGCATGGCTGGCCGCGACATGGAGGCGATGGCGCGCGGCATCGAGGAATCCGTGCAGGACGATCACATGCGGGCCCGCGTCGGCCAGGTGGAATACCTCGGCGAACTCCTCCTCGCCGCCGGCGTCCCCATCGTCACACCGATCGGCGGCCACGCGATCTACCTCGATGCGCGGCGGTTTTATCCGGACATGTCGCAGGAAAATTTTCCCGCGCAAACCCTCGCCGCCGAGCTCTACCTCGACGCCGGCGTCCGCGCGATGGAGCGCGGCATCGTCTCCGCCGGCCGCGACGCCAAGACCGGCGAAAACCACCACCCGAAACTCGAACTCGTGCGCCTCACGATCCCGCGGCGCGTTTACACTCAGGCACACATGGATGTCGTCGCCGAGTCAGTCGAGGCGGTGTTCCAGCAACCAGAAAAGCCGCGCGGCCTGAAGATGGTTTACGAGCCGGAATACCTCCGGTTCTTCCAGGCGCGGTTCGAGCCGCTGTAAGCGCGGAGCGGTTCAATTGCACCACTCCGCCACTCTGCCGCGGCTGGATTATTTTTTAACGCGTCACCGAATCAGACGAGCGGCGTGACACCGGGCGCGGCGATTTCGACCACGGGAGCGGCGCCCCACGCATAAGCCGGCGGCGTGAGATCGAGCTTCGACGCGCCGAGTAGCCACTGATAGCTGACCTCGCGGCCAGTGTAGGCGGACACCCGGCCAAGGATCGCAGTGAGCGTCGTCTCTGCGATGCGACGGCCCTCGTTGAGCGGCGTGCCGGCGCGGATACTCCGGATGAGGTCGACGTGCTCCACGTCGTAGGGATTCTTCATTTCTTTCTTTCCGGCGAACTCCCAGGCCTTCTCGCCCGTGATTTTTCCGGAGGGATCGGCGGCGCCGCGCGTGCCGATCAGCCGTTCCGACACCCGATTCGAGGCGCCGGGTGCCTGCCGGCAGAAACTCTGCACGCGGGCGCCATTCGCATACTCATACTCGATCGAGAAGTGGTCGAAGGCGTTGCCGTATTTCGGATCGGTGCGGCTCTGGCGACCGCCCATGCCGAGTGCTTTCACCGGCGGGCCGCCAAACGCCCAGTTCATGACGTCGAGGTTGTGGCAGTGCTGTTCGACAATGTGATCGCCGCTGAGCCAGGTGAAATAAAGCCAGTTGCGGATTTGGTATTCCATCTCACTCCACTGCGTCGGATGGCCGCGGTGCCAGAGGCCGCCTTGCATCCAATAGCATTGGCCGCCGACAATTTCGCCGATCGCACCGTCCTTGATGCGCGCCATCGTCTCCAGATAATCGACGGAGTGGCGGCGCTGCGTGCCGGTGACGAACGCCAGCTTTTTCTGTGCGGCGATGTCCGCGAGTTGCATGACGAGCCGCACGCCAGCCGGATCGACGGCGACGGGTTTTTCGGCGAAGACGTGCAGTCCTTTCTCAAACGCCGCCTTCAGGTGCATCGGTCGGAAATGCGGCGGCGTGGCCAGCAGCACGAGGTCGATTCCGGAGTTCATGACTTGTTGGTAGGCATCGAAGCCCGAGAAGCAGCGTTCGCGCGGCACCGAAAATTGATCAGCGGCGAGCGGCGGCAGCGGGGTCCGGCCCTTGGTGCCCTCGGTGAAATCCTTCAACGCGGCATCGACACAGTCGGGAAACACGTCGCCCATCGCGACGAGTTGCACCGACGGATCGGCAGCGAGGCAGTTGCGCACCGCGCCGGTGCCGCGTCCGCCGCAGCCGACGAGACCGATCTTGATGCGGTCGGTGCCGGCAGCGAAGGCGGGCGTGATGCCACCGATGAAAGGCAGCGCGGAGAACGCAGCGCCGGCCTTGATAAAATCGCGACGCGTGAAATTCGGCGCGACCGCGGTGGAGTTGGCGAGGACGTCAGACATGGCGGGGTGGAGTTTTTTTGAGGGTTCGAGTGTGACGGGGAAAAATTCGACCGACCTGCGCCACCGGGTTGGTGCCGCGCAAACCGCCGCTACCTTGGTTTGGCGCGGCAAGGCGTTCAATGACGGAACGCGTTTTTGCGCGATTATCAGAACAATGAATCGACGGCAGTGAAGCGCGTCGGGCACGGCTCGCGCGGCGGAGTTTCCTGATGTTTGGAAGTTGGCGGGGTGGAATTCGACCGGCAGAATCCGGGCATGAAAACCCCGTCGCCGTTTCATACCATCATCGAGCCGTTTCGGATCAAGTCGGTCGAGCCGGTGAAATTCACGACGCCGGAGGAGCGCGCCGCCAAACTCGCCGCGGCGGGGTGGAACCCGTTTCTGCTGCGCGCGGAGGACGTGTTGATCGATCTGCTCACCGACTCCGGCACCGGCGCGATGTCGAAGCACCAATGGGCAGGCATGATGCGCGGCGACGAAAGCTACGCGGGCGCGGAATCTTTCTACCGCTTCGAAGCCGCGGTGCGCGACATCACCGGACTGCGCCACGTGTTGCCGACGCACCAAGGTCGCGCCGCGGAGCGCATCCTGTTCACGACCGTGCTGAAGCCGGGCGACATCGTGCCGAACAACACCCACTTCGACACCACGCGCGCCAACATCGAGGCGCGCGGCGCGATCGCGCTCGATCTGCCGGTGCCCGAGGCACGCCAGCCGCGGCTCCGCGCACCGTTCAAGGGCAACATCGATCTCGCCGCGCTTGAACGCTGCCTCGCGGAAAACCCGGGCCGGGTGCCGCTGGCGATGATCACGGTCACAAATAATTCCGGCGGCGGACAACCGGTGTCGCTCGCCAACCTCCGCGGTGCGCGGGAAATTTGCGCGCGCCACGGCGTGCCACTCTTTCTTGACTGCTGTCGCTTCGCCGAAAACGCGTGGTTCATCAAGCAGCGCGAGGTCGGCTACGCGGATCGATCGCCGCTGGCGATTGCGCGGGAGATGTTCGCCTGCGTGGACGGTGCCACGATGAGCGCCAAGAAGGACGGCATGGCCAACATCGGCGGCTTCCTCGCACTCAACGACGAGATGTGGACGACGCGCGCGAAGAACAACCTCATCCTGACCGAGGGCTTCCCGACCTACGGCGGACTCGCCGGCTACGATCTCGAGGCGATTGCGGTCGGATTCTACGAAGCCCTCGACGAGGACTATCTTCGCTACCGGATCCGCTCGATCGAATACCTCGGCGATCTGCTCGTGAAAAACGGCGTGCCGATCATTGAGCCGACAGGCGGGCACGCGGTCTATCTCGACGCACGCCAGTTGCTGCCGCATGTGCCGGGATCGGAATTTCCGGCGTGGGCGCTGTCCTGCGCGCTCTACCTCGCCGGCGGTGTTCGCGGCGTCGAGATCGGATCGGTGATGTTTGGGCGCCAACCCGACGGCACGGAAAAGCCGCCGGCGATGGAGCTGGTGCGGCTCGCGTTTCCGCGGCGCGTTTACACCCAGAGCCATGTGGACTACCTTGGCGAAGTGTTGCTGCACGTACACGGCCGGCGCGAAAAAATCCGTGGGCTCCGAATGACCCAGGCGCCCGAGGTGCTGCGGCATTTCACCGCGCGTTTCGAACCGATCGCGCCGAGACTGTTCGCGTAAAGGCCACGGGACGCGGACCGGGGCGCGCTGGTGCGCCGGCTCAGAGTTTCAAGCCGGCTTGGTTGAGCGCCCGATCCAGACCGGATTCGGTTGTCGGACCGGCTCCGACTCCAGAATAGAGAATTTTTCCTTCCCGATCGACGAGGTAGAAAGTCGGGATGCCGGAGACGGAGTAAAGGTGCTTGGCAATGTTTTCCGGAGCCCGGCCGGCGGGATCGAAAACCTTCAGATAGGATGTCTTCACCTCGGGGCTCACCTGCCAGCCATCGAATTTCTGCTTTGTATCCCACACGCAAACGCCGAGGACGACGAGGCCCTTCGCGCCGAACTTTTGGTGGATCTTCTCCATGTGCGGCATGGTGACCTTGCAAGGGCCACACCACGTCGCCCAAAAATCGACGAGCACGAGCTGGCCACGAAAATCGGAAAGCTTCACCGGTTTGCCGTCAGGGGCGTAGGCAGTGAAGTCGGGGGCGGTCGTGCCGGCAGCGAGCAGGGGTGGGCGCGCGGGTGCGGTGGCGGCCCGTACCACGACGTTGACGAGGCAGACCAAGCCAAGAGTGACGGCAGCAAATGCCGGGACAAAATAACGGGGCCGAATGCTGATCGAGGCAACGGCTTCAACAGCCGGAAGAAAATATCGATAACGGAAGCTCATCGAGGGGGTGGTTGAGGTTCAAAGTATCGTGCCGTCATCTTGCTTCAGCGCAAGCCCACCGCGGCGGCTGCGCTTGCCTCATCCGGCACCGAGTGCACGCTGCGCGGCGATGAACACACGCATTTTCGGGCGCACTGGTCGGTCGGTCGGCGAGGTGGGGCTCGGCACCTGGCAACTCGGCGCCAACTGGGGCGAGGTGACCGATGAAACCGCGTTGGCCACGTTGCGCGCCGCTTGGGCGGCCGGCACCACGTTGTTCGACACCGCGGACGTTTACGGCATGGGTCGCAGTGAGACACTCATCGGAAAATTTCTAAAAGAAATACCCACGGCGAAAGGTAAAGTTTACGTCGCCACGAAGCTCGGGCGCTTCTCGCCGCCGGGCTGGCCGGAGAATTTTTCGCGCGCCGGCGTGCGCCAGCACACCGAGGCGTCGCTCCAGCGGCTCGGTGTCGAGGCGCTCGACCTCACGCAGTTTCACTGCATCCCGTTCGACGTGCTGCAACGCGGCGAAGTGTTCGAGCATGTGCGCGAACTGAAGCGCGAGGGGAAGATCCGCGACTTCGGCGTGAGCGTGGAGTCGATGGCGGAGGCGGATTTTTGCGTGCGGCAGGAAGGCGTCGCGGCGCTCCAGATCATTTTCAATATCTTCCGCCAGAAACCGATTCACACACTGTTTGCCGAGGCGAAAAAGCGCCACGTCGCACTGCTGATCCGCCTCCCACTCGCGAGCGGGCTGCTCGGTGGCAAGATGACGAAGGCGACGGCGTTTCCGGCGAGCGACCATCGCAACTTCAATCGCGACGGCCAGCAGTTCAACGTCGGCGAGACGTTCGCCGGCCTGCCGTTCGAGAAAGGGGTCGCGCTGGCCGATGCGCTCAAGCCGCTCGTGCCCGCCGGCCAGACGCTCGGTGATCTGGCGTTGCGGTGGTGCCTCGATTTCGACGCGGTGAGCGCGATCATTCCGGGCGCGAAGAATCCCGAGCAGGCGCGCGCCAACGCCCGCGCTTCGGCGCTCTCGCCACTCGGCGCGGCGTTGCACGCGCAGCTCGCGGATTTCTACACGCGCGAGGTGGCGGCGCACATCCGCGGAGCGTATTGAAGCGGTCGGGGCCGATTCGCCTCGGCCATCACAATCGGCTCGCAAGTCCGCCGCCGGCCCGTAGTCAAAAGGTGCGCTCCCACTCGGCGGTTCACTCCGCCGGGATTCTTCCATGCCCGAACCCGCGAACCACGCGATCTTCCTCAGCTACGCCCGCGAAGACACCGACGCGGCCCGCCGCATCGCCGATGCGTTGCGCAGCCACGGCCTCGAAGTGTGGTTCGATCAAAACGAACTGCGCGGCGGCGACACGTGGGATCAAAAAATCCGCCGCCAGATCAAGGACTGCACGCTGTTCATCCCGCTCATTTCCGCCAACACCCAGGGCCGCAAGGAAGGCTATTTTCGCCTGGAGTGGAAACTCGCCGTCGAGCGCACGCACCTGATGGCCGAGGGTGTGCCGTTTCTCACGCCCGTCGTCGCCGACGGCACCACCGAGTCTTCCGCCGTCGTGCCCGCGGAATTCATGCGCGTGCAGTGGACGCGCCTGCCGGGCGCCCTTGTGACGCCCCAATTCATTGAGCAGATCAAACGGTTGCTCAGCTCGGCGGCGGCGCCCGCAATAGCCGCACACTCCGAATCGACTACACCCCGGCCCGCGCACTCACCTGCTCCGGCCCCCACACCAAAATCCAATTTCCCCATCGCGCTCGTCGGGGCCCTCGGCATCGCCGTGCTCGCCCTTGTCGGCTACATCGCACTGCGCCCCGGCGGAAAAAATTCTCCGCCGCCCGCGGCGATCGCGCCGGCGCCAGCCAATGCCGAATCGAAACTCGCGCCCACCGCCAACGTCCTGAACAAATCGATCGCGATTCTCCCGCTCGCCAACATGAGCGACGACAAGGACACCGGCTTCTTCGCCGACGGCGTCCACGAGGATTTGCTCACCAATCTCGCGCTCGTGCCCGATCTGAAAGTCGTCTCACGCACCTCCGTCATGCAGTATCGCGGCACGACGAAAACGATGAAACAAATCGGCGAGGAGCTCGGCGTTGCCTACGTGCTTGAGGGCAGCGTGCGTCGTTCCGGCAACAAGGTGCGTGTCACCGGCCAACTCATCAACACGCGCACCGACGAGCACGTCTGGGCCAAGAGCTACGACCGCGATCTCACGGACATTTTTTCCATCCAAGCCGAACTCTCGCAGGAAATCGCCGGCGCGCTTTCCGCCGCGATTTCGCCGCAGACGCAGAAATTCCTCGAACGGAAGCCCACCGAAAATCCCGTTGCCTACGACGACTTCCTTAAAGGCCGTGCCGCGCGGAACAACGCCCGCATTGGCACTCGCCCGGCGCTCGGCGAAGCCGAAGGTTTTTTCAAAAGCGCAGTCAGTCAGGACGCTCATTTCGCCGCCGCGTGGGGCGAACTCGCCGTCGTCCATGCGCTTTATAATTTCTGGGGTTACGACGGCTCAGCCACCCGGCTCGCCGAGGCCGACGCCGCGATCGCTCAAGCCGTCCGGCTCGCGCCCGATGCGCCTGATGTCATCCGCTCGCTCGGCACCTACGCTTACTACGCCTACCGCGATTACAGCCGAGCCAACGAACAATACGAAAAGCTCGCCCGCCTTCAGCCCAACGACGCCACGGTGTTTTCCTCGCTTGGTCTCATTCAACGCCGCCAGGGCCGCTGGGCCGAATCACTGATCAATCTTCGCCGCGCCGCCGAACTCGACCCCCGCAATTTGAGCTATCTGCGCAACCTGCTCGTGTCGCTCACCTCTGGCCAACGCTGGTCCGAGGCGCGCGCCGTGCGCCAGCAACTCGTCACGTTGTTACCCAACCAACTGCATGAGAAATTCGATCTCGCGGGGATCGAGTTTGATGCCACCGGTTCGCTGGCAGCGAGCGAGGATCTGCTCTCCCGGCTCACGCCCGCCGAACGCGATTCACCACCGGCGATCTATTTCCGCAAAGGTCTGGCCTATTGCCGCGGCGACTACGCCGAGTTCAAGCGCCTCGATCAACTTCAGCCTTCCTTCGAAGAAGAAGAGGAGCCCTCACTCTCGGCGCTCATCGCCGGAGGCGTTTATCTTGCCAGTGGTGACAGCGCAGCCCTCCGCGCCCGCATCGCGGGCCCACTGGAGGAATGGCGGGCGCAGGCGCAACGGGAGCCGACCAACGTCAAAGCCTGGTCGTTCCTGGCCTCGTTCGAGGCGCTCGCCGGCAACAAGGAAGAGGCCCTCCGACTGGCTCGCAAAACCGTCGAGATGCTTCCGCTTTCGCGAGACGCCGTCGATGGCCCCACCTACCAGTTTGTTCTCGCTTGGGTCTGCGGTGTGACAGGAGACAAAGATCAGGCCGTCGCAGTGCTTAGCGAGATGCTAAAAGTCCCGTCGAGTTTTTCGGTCGCCAATCTCCGCGTCATCCCCGCTTTCAAATCGCTCCATGGCGATCCGCGGTTCGAGGCGCTGCTCAACGACCCGAAGAACAACGCTCCGCTGTTCTGAGCGACGTCTGCCAGCGGCCCGCGCCCGAGCGAGCGATGACGCTTTGAACGGAGTGATTTCCGGCTCGTTATTGCGTCTGAAAATCGTTCGATTCCACCTTCGTTTGCCGCCCCAACCGCTTCCGATGACTGCCTATCTTGTCCGCTTCCTTGTCGCCACTTTCGCCATGCCGACACTCCTATTTTCCCAGTCGCAACTCGATCAGCGGTTGCGCGCCGCCGTCGATCGCAAAGATGTGCCCGGCGTCGTCGTGATCGCGGGTGATCGTTCGGGCACGATTTATCAGGGCGCTTTCGGCCTTGCGGAAGCCGGCGCGGGTCGCGCAATGACGGCCGACGCAATTTTCCGCATCGCCTCGATGACGAAGGCGATCACGGCCACGGCCGCGATGCAGCTCATCGAAGCGCGCAAGCTCTCGCTCGACGATCCCGCGGCGAAATATCTGCCCGAGCTCGCCCACCCACTGGTGTTCGAATCGTTCGATGCCGCCACCGGCGATTACAAGCTGCGGCCCGCCGCCACGGCGATCACGGTGCGGCAGCTCTTCACGCACACGTCGGGGCTGGGCTACACGAACTGGAGTGCCATCCTGAACAAATTCAAACCGCGCGCCGGCGAAACTTACGCCGCCGGGCCGTTGCTCTTCGATCCGGGCACGCAGTGGACTTATGGCACGGGCACGGACATGCTCGGCAAAATCGTTGAGTCGATTTCTGGCCAGTCGCTCGAAGCCTATTTCCGTGAGCACATCTTCGCACCACTCGGCATGAACGACACCGCGTTCAACGTCCCCGCCGAAAAACAGGCCCGCATCGTCAACCTCCACCAGCGCACCGCCGACGGCACGCTCGTCGAACAGCCGCGCAAGCCGCCAACCGTCGCCACGCATTTCAACGGCGGCGGCGGGCTCTACTCGACGGTGGGCGACTATCTGCGCTTCCTTCAGATGATTCTCAACCAAGGCGAACTTCACGGCGCGCGCATCCTGTCCCGCGAGTCAGTCGCGTTGATGAGTCAGAATCAGATTAGCGCCGTCAGTGTGCGCGCATTGAAAACCGCGCAACCCGAACGCAGCAGCGACTTCGCCTTTGTCGATGATGGCCAAGACAAGTGGGGCCTTGGCTTCATGATCACCGCGCGCCACGTCGCCGGCAAACGCGCCGCGGGCAGCCTTAGCTGGGGCGGCATCGACAACACCTACTACTGGTGCGATCCGACGACCGGTGTGGCGGGCGTGATCATGATGCAGCTGCTGCCGTTTGCCGACACGAAGGCACTCGGCGTTTACGACACCTTCGAGCGCGGCGTCTACCAGCTGATCGAAAAATAGTCGCCGCGGCCCTGTTGCATAAATGGTGTTCCGTCCTGGGAACCGACGGGTCAAGCAACAGCAGCCGTGGTCGGCGTCACCCAGCGGTTGAGGAGGTGAGCACGAAGCAGCGCCTCGTGCTCCTGATTACGCTCCAAGCGAGAGCGTAACCGCTGGCCGAAAGCGGATTTAAGGCGGTGCATGGCGGACTCCGCGAGAGATCGTCGGTGGTAACCGACGGCGACTTTCCAATCCGGACGCCCGAGGAAGCGAGCCTCCTCAATCGCCCGATTGCGCGCTCGCCATGCCGCGCCTGGATGCAGCACAGCGCGCTTGCCGGGCGGCGAGATTAAATGTGCTCGGTGTCGCTTGGCGGCGGCGTAGCACCTCCGCCGGTCGTAGGCACCGTCGCCGATGACGACCGCGCCGGGTCGCGGTTGCGCGACTGCCAGCACGTCGCCGAGCACTTGACCGTCGTGTTTCTGGCAGGAGGTGACCACGCCGGCGACCACGAGCGAAGTCGTTGGATCAACCCCGAGATGGATTTTGCGATACGTGCGTCGCTGCAAGCCATGGACGGTGGTCAGCCAAGTGCCTGGACCGCGGATTTGGAGCCCGGTGGAATCGACCACGACACACCCGCCGGCCTTCGGCCACGTAGGCAACGCGACGCCCGACCGCCGGCGGCAGAGCGTGGACGGGTCCGGCACGGGCAGCGCCCGAAACCCGGCGAGATCGAGCACCGAGTGCAGCAAGCCGACGGTCTGACGCAACGGCAACCGATACACCTGCTGCAAGACCAGCCCGAGCGCGATCACCGCCTCCAGATCCACGAGTGGGCGTCCTTGCTCGCCGGAGGCGAGCGGCTGGTCCCACTTCCTCTCCAGATCGTCGCCGAGGTAAATCGTGAGACTGCCGCGTTGGCGGAGCGCGAGATTATATGCTTTCCAGTGCGAAACGTGCTTGCCGCAGTGATCTCTTGTCATAGTGTTCAAACGAACACATGCGGCGCGCTGAACTAAAAGTTGAGGACGAAGCCAAAGCGGCGGCGCTGCCGCCGCAGACCCTTCGTCGCCGGGTGCGGGCGTCTGGCTGCATGCTGGTGATGCAGGAAGCCGCGGCGCAGGTGCGCAACGACGCGAACGCCCCGCTGCTGTCGGCGCACCACGCCCGAACGAAGCTGCCGTCGAAGATCGATCTCAAGAAGGAATTGAAGCACGCCCCGACCGCGATCGCCCTCGGGCGGGCGAAGCAGGTGCAGTATGCCGTGGACGATGCCTACGCGATGGTCGCGTCCTTCCGGAGCAACTTATTTGACTGGATCAAGGACCATTCCTCGCGTTGCGGTAAACCGAAGCCACCGCAGTTTTATCGGCGCGGCCAACGGGCGCGGCTCCGCTTCGACTACCAGGATTTTACGGTTCTCCACGATCGCCTTTATCTCCCGGAGTCGCTCGGGCTGGGCGTGATTGCGCTCGTAGATCGCCAAGGCGAACCGCTACTCCAGCCCGGCGACCGGTTGGTCGAGGTGCGAATCGAGCCGTGCCGCTCCCGGCAGTGGGTCCACGTTGACCTTGTGATCCGGCGCAAGCCCGCGCGGCTGATGCCGCGCCTGCTGCTGCGTGGCAACCTCTTCATCGACCTCGGCGTGGCTCGCCTCGTCACCTGTCTCGACGACGAAAACCTCCTCGCGTTCTTTGTTAGCGGCGGGGCGGCGAAAGCGATCCTGCAGCGCGGCGCCAAGTGGCACGCGCAGTTCCGCATCGAATCCAAACTCTGGATTCGGCACGGCAAACGCCGGGCTGGGCAACTGGCGGCGCGAAGTGCCCGCCAAATGGACGACTTGATGAAGAAAGTGGCGCTGCTGGTCGTGACCTACGCGCAGGTGCATCACCTCGCCCGGGTGGTCGTCGGCCGCAACGTGGACTGGAAGCAAGGTGTGAACATGGGGAAACGCCAGAACCAGACGTTCGCGTTCATCCCGCAGGCGAAGTTAATCGCCGCGCTGCGCACGAAGTGCGCCCGCGCCGGTCTGGAATTTATCGAGACGGAGGAATCGTACACGTCCAAGACGGACCACCTCGCCGGCGAGGCGATGGGTCCGAAACCGAAGGGGTACCGCTGGCTGGGATCACGTCGCTCGCGAGGCGACTTTCATTCCAGTGTGGGGTTGCGCCTGCAGGCGGACGTGAACGGTTGCATCGGCCTCGGACGAAAAGTAGGAGGCGAGGAGTGGCTGGCGGAGTTCCGCCAGAAACTCGGAGCTTCTCCAGGAACTAGGCTAGTTCCTCGGAAAGTTCAGGTGAATGGAGTCGGTCCGGAATCTAAACCGACCGCCGGGACCTGGCATCACCGCCTGCTGTCCCCCAGAACCTGGATGAGTACGCAAGTTGCACTGGTCAAGGCCCGGCTCATCCCCGACCTCCAGTGTGTTACACCCGTAACCCGTAACCCACGGGCGTTCCCCATTGCGGCCTAACCGCGGCGGGTATCATCCTGGATTATGCAACAAAGCCGTCGCCGTTACACCACGCGATCGACCAGCGGTTCGCCGCTCGTGAAGGCCGCGAGATTGTGCAGGAAGTGCTCCACGATGCGCTCGTCCTGATCGTGCTGGCCGCCGGCGGTATGCGGCGTGATGAAGCAGTTCGGCGCCGTCCACAGCGGATGCTCCGGCGGCAGCGGCTCCGGATCGAACACGTCGAGATAAGCCGCGCCGAGCCGGCCCGAGCGCAGCGCCTCAAGCACCGCGCCTTGATCTACAGTGGTGCCGCGACCGACATTGTAGAAGCGCGCGCCCGGCTTCATGCACGCGAGCCGGCGGGCGTTCACGTAGTTTCGCGTGCTGGCGTTTTCCGGCAGGATGTTGACGACGTGTTCGGCGGTCGCCAGCGCGCTGCTCACGCTCTCCTCCGGAATGATGCGCACGCCGCGCTCGCTGCGCGTCTGACGGCGGACGGCGATGAGGTTCATGTGAAACGGAGCGAGCAACTCCGCCAGTCGCCGGCCGATGGCGCCGAATCCGAGCATCAGCACCGTCTGGCCGCCGAGCAGCCGCGAATCGTAACGCCGCTGCTCGTAATGCCACGGATGATCCGCCAACTGGTCACGATGCGACGCGAGTAATTGCCGGCCCAGTGCGAGCATCATCGCCAGCACATGCTGCGCACACGGATCGGCGAAGACGGTCGAGACGTTGGAAAACGCCGCGCCGCGCGCGCGAAACGCCTCCTGAAATTCCGGCGTGTCGTAGCGCGTGTAGCCGGCCGTCGTCACCTCGACCCAGCGCAGCCGCGGGGTCGTCATGCACTGGTTCGCGTCGGGCTGGCCAAACGCCACGTCCGCCGCTGCCAGCGCCGGATCGGCGCCGCCGGCGGCGAGCACGGAGGTCGAGGCTTTGGCCGCAAACACCAGATGGTGTTCGCGCGTGCCGGCAGCGAGCCGGCGCATCACGGCGTCGGCAAATTTCGCGTTGCTCCAGATGGTCAGTTTTTCGGAACGATCACTCATGGGGAAAATCACCTGCCGGCTGCCGGCACGGCGCACCGTTTCACCGCGACGCGAGTTCGAGCCAGACGGTGTGCGGATACTCGGCGTTGCCAAGCGTGAGCACGTGCGCGACCGCCGTGCGGAAGCGGACTTTGCCGGCGAACGAAATGCGCGCGTCGATGTTGAGGCCGTGCCGCATCAGGCTGTCGTCCGCAACATACTCGATGTGAAACGGAATCGAGCCGCCCTTCGGCCCGGTGATCGTTTGCTCAGCGAGCACCTGCGGCACCGGCTCCACTTTGGCGCGGTCGCCGATCGGTAGATCCTTGTTGGCCATGGCCCGCATCATCTCCGTCCCGGCGGGATCGATCACACGCACGACTACCACGGCATCGGCAGGCAGCGCGAGGTCGGACCGAAACTCCACCGTGCCATTCACCGTGCGGTGCGGATCGCCTTCCTGAGTGATTTCGATGTGAGAGCAACCGGCGCCAACCACGAGGGCGGCGCACGCGGCGAGAAGAGCGAGCGGGTAATTTTTCATGCAGAAATTTTTTCGGCGACGGCCAGGCGCACGGCGCACCGGACCTTTTCGGCGCGGGCGTTGAACTCGGCCAGCAACTCCGTGTGCTCGCGGGCCTCGGCACCATCGAGGTGCACGAGGCCACGGGCGAACGGCGGATGCTCGCCGGGCTCGTCCAGCCACTGCCGCCAGAGATAACCTGCCACCGCCGGGTGTCGAGCCGCGCGCTCCAACGCCACGCGCCCGCGCTGCAGCATCCGCTCGACGGTCGTGAGGTGCCGCCACGCTCCCGCCGATGCACGCAAAAAACTCTCGTCCGTCCAATTCACATCGTCCGCCAGCAGCGGCCCGGTGGACGGCGCCGTCGACCCAATCGCCGGCAACTCGTTCCAATCAACCAGCGGTAGATCGACGGCTGGGTAAACACCCGCGGCCCGCACAAACTCGCCGACCGCGCCGGTGCTGCGTGCACCAAGCAGGAGGTGATGCGGATCGGCGGCGCGAATCGCCGCGGCGGTATCCGTGAAATAACGGCGGGCGAATTCCTGCGACCAGCGCGCGGCGTCGCGCAGATAACCGCGCGTCGCGAGGCCGTGCTCGGCTCGGGTGAATTCGCGCAGGACTTCCTTGTTCGCGAGTGGCGTGCCCCAGGCGCGCGCCAACGCGGAGAGTTTACTCCGGTGCGGCGCGAGCACGAATTCCCACGCCGCATGATACGCCGCGAAGCGCGGCTCCAAGCTCAGGCAAAGTTGAAGCAAGGTCGGCCGCGACGGCTGCCGGACATTCGGTTGCGCCCAGCCCAGCGCGTCATCCGCGACCCAGCCGATGAGCGCACGATCCGCTACGAGCGGTGCACAGCGAGCGTGGGCGCGTTCCGCGGCCCGACGCGGCCAGTCGGGATCAAACACATCTGGCAACCGCAGACCCGGTCCCAGGAGGAGCGGCCCCGTGCCGCAAAAATCCACGGTGGCAAGGAACGCAAGCCCAGCCCAGCACGCGACTCCCTCGCTGCCCACACCCGCGGCGTTGAAACCCCATCCTCGCAGTCGGGCCGCCGGGTCACGGGCGGAATCTCCTCCAGACGCGCGCACGCCGTGAACGGCTTTGCAGAAAAACGCCCGGCCATCGGCGTCGACCAGCCACCAACGCCCCGACCGATCGGGCGCCGTCCGAAAAAATCCCGGCGTGCCGCGCGCGGCTTCCCACCGGAATTCGGCCGGATTCGGCGCGGTCGGGGAAAGTTCGCCAGCGTGCGGCATCGAGCGCGAGACTGGGGCGCGGCCACAAAAAAGGAAAGCGCGCAGTGCGGCCGCGTGCCGGGGCGACTACGGCTGAGTGCCGCGCGCGCGCGGATTGACGCGAGGCCCGACATTCTGCGGGTTGGCGTTAGGCGGCGGCTGCATCATCGGTGGTGCCGCCGGTCCGGCTTGGCCGCTTTGTTGCGCCGCCTGTTCACGCATCTGGCGGCGCCGCGCCACTTCACTCGCGACCGCCTCGAGCCGGCGTTGCTCGTCGGCGGGTGTGGGGTTGACCACGACCGACCCCGCAATCGCCGGGGGCATGTTGGCGGCCGGGTTCGGCATCGCGCCGGGGAAATTCGGCGCGACTCCGGCCGACGTCACTTTCGCCACATGTTGCGCAAGCGTCAGCGCCCGCCCCTGATAGTCGACCGTCACGGTGTCGTGTTCGAGGTCGATTTGTTTCACGACAAAATCGAAAGCCGGATCGCGTTCGTTGACCAACAGCCAGGCGCCCGACCGGCGCGAAGGATCGACGACGCGGGCTTTTAGCCCTTGGGCGGTTTGCATGATGCCGCGATATTCGAGGGGCGCGCCGGTGGTCGCCGCCGCTGTTCCCGCCGTCGCCGCCGGCATAAAGGGCGACTTCGCCGCGAGCTGCGCTTCCATGCGGGCCGCACCCCAAAGCGCCACACTGAGGGTGACGAAACCACGGAGGGCTGGAGTTCGGATCGACATGGCTTCAACCCGATTTGATAGGAGGCGCGCCCACGGCGTCAAGTAACGCGGGAGAGCCATCCCGAATAATGCGTCGCAGGAAAGTTGCGCAGCCCGGCGTCAATCCACTTGAAGCACGCTGCTGAACTTGTGACTCTGCCCGCACCGGTGAACTTCGATCCCGTCCCCTTCACTCTTTCGGAAAGCGCGGTGCTCGAGCGCCTCGGCAGCTCTCCCGGCGGCCACACGGGCGAATCGGCCGCGCGCATCCTGCGCGAGACCGGTTCCAACACCGTCAACGCCGGTGGCCGGCATTCCTTTGTGCGCGATCTGCTGGAGCGCTGTCGCAATCCGCTCGTCGTGCAGCTGCTGGTAATCGCCGGCGTCTCCTACTTGATGGACGATCTTCGCTCCACGATCGTCGTCGGCGGCATGGTGTTCCTTAGCGTGGTGCTGTCCTACGTGCAGGAGACGCGATCGACGCGGGCCGTCGAAAAGCTCCAGAAACTCGTCAAGACCACCGTCACCGTGCTGCGCGACGGGAAGGAGACCGAAGTCCCGCTGGAGGAAATCGTGCCGGGCGATATCGTCATTCTCGCCGCGGGCAGCCTCATCCCGGCGGACCTGCGCATCTTGTCGGCGAAGGATTTCTTCGTCACGCAGTCCGCGCTCACCGGCGAATCGATGCCGATCGAAAAAGGCGCGGACGCGAACCAGCCCGCAGGCCGCGCGCCGTTCGATTTCACCAACGCCTGTTTCATGGGCAGCAACGCCCTGAGCGGCTCGGCTCGCGGCGTCGTGATCGCCACGGGCAGCCGGACTTATTTCGGCGCGCTCGCCGAAAAGCTGCTGGGCAAACGCGAAGCCACCAGCTTCGACAAGGGCATCAAGGATTTCACGTGGCTGATGATTCGCTTCATGATCGTGATGGTCTCGATCACGTTCCTGATTGTCGGGCTGACGAAGCACAACTGGGCCGAGGCCCTGCTCTTCGCGCTCTCCGTCGCCGTCGGCCTCACGCCCGAGATGCTGCCGATGATCATCACCGTCTGCCTCTCAAAGGGAGCGCTGATGATGTCGCGCAAGAAGGTCATCGTGAAACATCTCCACGCGATCCAGAATTTTGGGGCGATGGACGTGCTGTGCACCGACAAGACCGGCACGCTCACCCAGGATCACGTGGTGCTTGAACGCTACGTCGATGTGACCAACCGGCAAAGCGAGGACGTGCTACGCTACGCCTACATGAACAGCTTTTATCAGACGGGGCTGCGCAACCTCCTCGACCGCGCCATCCTCTCGCACACCGACCTCGACGTGGAACGCGAGTGTAAGAAGGTCGACGAAATTCCCTTCGATTTCAAACGCCGCCGCATGTCGGTTGTCATCGATTACGAGGATCGCCACGTGCTCATCTGCAAGGGCGCCGTCGAGGAAGTCTCTGCCGTCTGCGAAAACTACCAGGTTGACGAAGACATCAATCCGCTCATCCGCCTCATCCGCGACGACCTGCTGGACGAATACCGCAACCTCAGCGCCGACGGCTACCGCGTGCTCGCGATCGCCTACCGCGAGTTCGACAAGACAAAACAGACCTTCGCCGTCACCGACGAATCCGAGATGACGCTCCTCGGCTACATCGCGTTCTTCGATCCCGCCAAAGAAACCTCAGCGAAAGCGATCGAGGCGCTCGGGCGTTCGGGCGTCGCCGTGAAAATTCTGACTGGCGACAACGAACTGGTGACGCGCAAAGTCTGCGGCGACGTCCGGATGACGATCACCAAAATCGTCACCGGTCCGCAGCTCGCCGCGCTCGACGACGCCGGTTTCGCACGCGAAGTCGAAGACGCCAACGTCTTCGCGCGGCTCACGCCCGACCAGAAGGAAAAAGTCATCAAGACCCTCCGCGCGAACGGCCACGTCGTCGGCTTCATGGGCGACGGCATCAACGACGTGCTCGCGATGAAGGCCGCCGACGTCGGCATCTCCGTGGACACCGCGGTCGACGTCGCGAAGGAGTCCGCCGACATCATTCTCCTCGAGAAAAGCCTGCTCGTGTTGGAGGACGGTATCATCGAGGGTCGGCGGGTCTTCGCGAACATCACC
Source organism: uncultured Opitutia bacterium (assembly GCA_903840415.1). Lineage (GTDB taxonomy): Bacteria > Verrucomicrobiota > Verrucomicrobiia > Opitutales > Opitutaceae > CAITWF01. Next base: position 32,329 of record CAIMFY010000013.1, read on the forward strand.
AAGTATATCAAGATGGGTGCGAGTTCGAACTTCGGAAACATGTTCAGCGTGGTCGGCGGCGCGTATTTCCTGCCGTTCCTGCCAATGGCGCCGATTCAAGTGCTGGTGAACAATCTCCTCTACGACTTCTCCCAGATCGGAATTCCACTGGACCACGTCGACGAGGAATACCTCGCGAAGCCCCGGCGGTGGAACATCAAGAGCATCCAGAAATTCATGGTTTTCATCGGACCGATCAGCTCGATCTTCGACTACGCGACGTTTGGGCTGATGCTTTATTTCTTCGGCTGCGCCGCTTACGTCATTCCGCCCGATGGCGCCACCGCAACTACGGCGAGCCTGACGTTCGAGCGACTCTTCCACACTGGCTGGTTCGTCGAATCGCTCCTCACGCAGACGCTCATCGTCCACATCATCCGCACGAATCGCATCCCGTTCATCCAGAGCCGGGCGAGCAAGTCCATGTTCTTCACCACGCTCGCCGTGATGGCGGTCGGCTGCTGGCTGCCCTACTCTCCGTTCGCCCACTTCCTCGGCTTCGAGCCGCTGCCGGCCGTGTTCTTCGCGTGGATGGTTGCCTTCCTCCTCGTCTACAGTGTGCTGACGCACAAAATGAAAACGTGGTTCATCCGTAAATTTGGCTCTGACTGATCATGCGCAGCATTCTCACCGCCCTCCAAGAAGGCCGGCTCTTCGAACTCCCCGATGCCGGCAAGTCCCGTGCGCTCGAATTTCTCGCCCGCATTCTCGACGCCAACCCCGACATCGAGGTCGGCACCGACACGATCGAGGAGGTCCAGAAACGCGAACTCGAGTGCAACACCGGCATCGGTATGGGTGTCGGCGTGCCGCACATCCGCGCGCGTCGCGAAGAGGGCGATCTTTTTTGCGCCGTGGGATGGTCTGCGCAGGGGATCGACTACGGGTCCCCGGATGGCGCGCGCGTTTATCTCGTCGTGATGTATTACATCCCCGGCGCGCAGAAGAACGTTTACCTCAAAGAAATTTCCACGCTGGTGAAAGCGATGCGCAAGAGCGGTGGCATCGAGCCCATCGCCCACGCGCCCGATCTGAACGCCGTCCGCAATCTCCTGCTCGACTGGGTGAGCAACGTTCTTGGCGACGCCGGACCGGAGTCCGTCGCGCGCATGATCAAGCTCGATGTGCGGCAGACGCAGACTCCCGCCGCCGCACTGCCGATTCCCGAGGGCACCGTCGTCGCTGGCGCCCGGCCCGAAGCGAAAGTCGCGGCCTTTCAAGTCCTCACCGGCCCGATCGCTTCGATCGTTTTGTCCAGTGATGCGGCGTGGGTCGCGGCCTTGGAAAAAGAAAATCATCTGGCTCAACGCCTCGCCACCGGCCCGTCGTTTGCCGCGGGTGGACGGCAAGTGTTTGTGCTCGGCTCGCGCACGTTTGCCGCCGGCCGAGTGCTTTACGACTGCGTGGTGCTCGGCGCCGCACCGTAGTCGGATCAGAACCGTCGCATCACGTCAGGGCTGGCAAATTTTGCTGTTCGGCATGTCGTGAGACTTAGTCATCATCCTACTCTCATGCGCCACGCCATACTCTTCGCTCTCGCGGCCCTCACTCTGGCGGGTTGCGCCCGCCGCGGGCCGTCAGGGTTTCAGGGCTATCTCGAAGGCGAATTCATCTACGTCGCGGCGCCGCTCGCCGGTCAGCTCGAAAAACTCGCGGTGCAAAAAGGCGCTCGCGTCGAAGCCGGCGCGCCGCTTTTCACGCTCGAACGCAGTGCCGAACTCGCCGCTCAACGTCAGGCGGCGGAGCAACTACGTTCCTCCCAAGCCCGCCTCGCTGATCTGAAAAAAGGCCAGCGCCCGACCGAACTCGCCGCGATCGACGCCCGCCTGCAGCAGGCGCGCACCGCCGCCGAGTTGTCCAAACTCGATCTCGCCCGGCAGGAAAATCTTTTCGCCACCCACGTCATCGCCGCCAGCGACATCGACCGCGCGCGGCTCACCCATCAGGGCAACCTGCGCGCCATCGACGAACTCACCGCGCAACTCGCCACGGCGCAACTCGGCAGCCGCACCGACGCCATCGCCGCCGCCGAAGCGGATGTCAGCGCTTCCACCGCGGCGAAGGATCGCGCGGAATGGAACGTCAACCAAAAGTCCCAGGCCGCGCCGCGCGCCGGCCTCGTCTTCGACACGCTCTACCGCGAGGGCGAGTTTGTCGCTGCCGCCATGCCCGTCGTCGCCCTGCTGCCCCCGGAAAATCTCAAGGTGCGGTTTTTTGTCTCCGAAACGGAATTCGCCGCGCTGAAGGCGGGCGCCACCGTGCGCGTCGCTTTCGACGGCGGCGCAACCGCCGACGCCCGCATCAGCTACCTCTCACCGCAACCGGAATACACCCCGCCCGTCCTCTACAACCGCGACAACCGCGCGAAACTGGTGTTCATGATCGAGGCCGTGTTTACCGACGCCGCCCGCGCGCGCGACCTGCACCCCGGCCAACCGGTCGACGTCTCGCCGGTGCTGTGATCTGCCGATGAGTGCGACGGATTTCGCCATCGACGTCGCCGGCGTCACGAAAAAATTCGGCGGCAAGACCGTCGTCAACGCGATCGATCTTCAGGTGAAGCGAGGCGAAATCTACGGCTTCCTCGGCCCCAACGGCTCCGGCAAGACCACGTTCATCCGCATGCTCTGCGGCCTGCTCACCCCCGACGCTGGGAGCGGCACCTGCCTCGGCTACGACGTGCTGCGCGAGCAGGCCGAGATCAAGCGGCACGTCGGCTACATGACGCAAAAGTTCAGTTACTACGAAGACCTCAGCCTCCGCGAAAACCTCGATTTCATCGCCCGCATCTACGACGTGCCCGACCGCGCCGGTGCCGTGCAACGTAGCTTGGATCGGCTCGGCCTCGCGAACCGCAGCGCGCAACTCGCCGGCCAACTCTCCGGCGGCTGGAAACAGCGCCTCGCCCTCGCCGCCTGCCTGATTCACGACCCTCAACTCCTTCTGCTCGACGAACCGACCGCCGGCGTCGATCCGAAGGCGCGCCGCGAATTTTGGGACGAGATCCACACGCTTGCAGCCGGCGGCCTCACTGTGCTCATAACCACGCACTACATGGACGAAGCCGAGCGTTGCCACCGCCTCGCCTACCTTGCCTATGGCAACCTCCTCACGCGCGGCACCGCGCACGAGGTCATCGCCTCCGCTCAACTCACGACGTGGATGGTGAGCGGTCCCGATTTACGCGACGTGGCGGCGGCCCTGCGCACCCACGATGGCGTCGAACAAGTCGTCGCCTTTGGCACCACGTTGCACGTCAGCGGCCGCGATGCCCAAAAACTCGACGCCGCGATCGCCGCCGTGCGCGACCCGCGCCACGAGTGGAAAAAAATCCGTTCCGGTCTCGAAGATGTGTTCATCAGCCTGATGGACGCGGCCCGCGATAACTTCGCCTGACGATGACACCGCGCCGCTTCACGTTTCACCGGCTCTGGGCCATTGTGATGAAGGAATTCATCCAGATGCGGCGCGACCGAGTGACGTTCGCGATGATGATCGGCATTCCGCTGATGCAGCTCATGCTCTTCGGCTTCGCGATCAATTCCGATCCGAAACACCTACCAACCGCCATCCGCGCCGCGGATCAGGGGCCGTTTGCGCGCACGCTCGTCGCGGCGCTGCGGCACAGCGATTATTTTTCCCTCGTGCGTGAGGCGCAGACGGAAGCCGAGGCGCACAACCTCCTCCAACTCGGCGAGGTGCAGTTCGTCATCAACATCCCTGAGGACTTCTCGCGCAAACTTCTTCGCGGCGAGCAACCGACCGTGCTGATCGAAGCCGATGCCACCGATCCTGCCGCGACCGGTCCCGCACTCTCCGCCGTTCGCGCGATCGCGAACTCGGTGCTCGACCGCGATCTCACTGGATCGCTCGCCCGCCTGCGGGCGAAGGACGGCCCGTTGAATTTTTCCATCCACGCCCACTACAACCCGGAAAACATCACGCAATACAACGTCGTGCCCGGCCTCATGGGCGTGGTGCTCACGATGACGATGGTCGTCATCACGTCGCTCGCCATCACGCGCGAACGGGAGCGTGGCACGATGGAAAATCTGCTCGCGACGCCGGTGCGCCCGTTTGAGGTGATGGTTGGAAAAATCCTGCCCTACATCGCTGTCGGCTACATTCAGGTCACGCTTATCCTGGTGGCGGCGAGGTTTCTGTTTGGTGTGCCGATGGTCGGCAGTCTGCCGCTCGTTTACGCGGTGTCGCTGCTCTTCATCGCCTGTAATCTCGCGATGGGCATCACCTTTTCCTCGCTCGCATCGAATCAACTCCAGGCGGTGCAGATGGCATTCTTCTTTTTCCTCCCGTCGATTCTGCTCTCGGGCTTCATGTTTCCCTTTCGCGGGATGCCGGAGTGGGCGCAATGGATCGGCACGTGCCTGCCCAACACCCATTTCCTCCGCATCGTCCGCGGCATTCTGCTAAAAGGAAATGGCCCCGCCGAAATTTTACCGGAAATCTGGCCGCTGCTCGCGTTCCTCGTGATCGCGATGACGATCGGCGTGAAACGCTACCGGCAGACGCTGGATTGAGCGTTATGGCACTTCGTAAACCTCGACGATTACGAAGCCTCCGGCGGTGCCGCTGGCCGGACTGACTTGCGCGGTGTAGTTGCCGGGCGCGAGCGTGACGAGCAGCATCGCGTCCTTGCTGGCGGTGTCGCTCACCGCAAAGGCGCCGACGCTGGTGGCCGCCGCCACGATCGCGGCGCCGCCGGCCCAGTCGTTGTTGGTCGCCACCACCGCCGCCGGGCTAACGCTGATGTTGTTGAGCGTGAGCTGCGGATCGGACATGACGCCACCGACGCCGAACGGGGCGAGCCCCGGGCCGATCGCGCGGATCAAGACTGTGCGGGCCGTCGCGCCGCCGATCACGATGCCGGCAGTGAGCGTGGCGCCGGCCGCGATTTGCTTGAGCACGGAAACATTGATGAGGCGCGGCGTCGTGGCCGTAAACGCGCCGGCGCTCGTGGCATCGTAAAGTTCGGCGATCACGCTGCCCGCGCCATTCCCGGCATCGCTGACTTGCATCGTGTAGCTGCCCGGGGCGAGCGAGGGCAGAAAAATTCCGGCGTCCGTGGAAGTAGCGTCGACGTAGGCAAAGGCGCCGACCTGCGCAAACGCGGCGCTGAGCACGGCGCTGCCGCCCCAGTTGTTGTTGGCCGCGACGAGCGCGGCCGGGCTCACGCTGGTGCTGTTGAACGCGAGGGTCGGATCGGGGAGCACGTTGGCGACACCGAACGGAATGAGTGCCGGGCCGGCGGCGCGCGCAACGAGGGCTTTGTTGCCACTGGTGCCCGCGCCACCGAGCACAGTGCCAAGCGTCATCGTCTCGCCCGCCGCCAGCGGCGCGAGGATCGAGAGGTTGATGATCCGGCCGGGATTCGCCGCAGCGGCGGCATCGATCGCAGTGACGAGCGTGACCGGGCCCCATTCGAGCGGATAGGAGCCGAAAAGCACGCCGCGAGCCTGCAGGCCGAGCGCGCCGGCCGCCGCGGGCGTGAACGAAAAATTGGCGACGCCGGCGACGTTGGTCGCCACGCCGGCAGTGACGCTTTGCACGCCGGTGAGCGTAAGGTTATCGATGAACCAGCCGACGGTGTTGGTGGCGGTCGGGACGAAGGCGGTGCCCGATGGGTCGATGGTAAACGCCAGCCGCACGCGCACAGTGCGACCGGCGTAGGCGGCGAGCGAGAGGCTGCGGTTGACGAACGCGGCTTCGGTCGAAGCGGGGAACGAGGAGGTCGAATCGGAGGTGCCGGGCTGCGTGAACACATCGCTCCACAAGTTGCCGTCGTCGGTGGACACCTGCACGTGTGCGACCTCGATTGACGTCGCGATGCCGAGGCGGCTGAGCAGCGCGATCGCGGACGACATGCCGGACACATAAAAAGTCTCCGGCAGCACGAGCAGCTGCGGCGAGCGCGGCGAAAGGTGTGCGAGTCGGTAGGCCGCAGCCCCGGCGCCGACGGTGATCGGTTGCACGATGTTGTAGCCGACGGTGGTCGTGGCGGCGAGGCCATCGAGGCCATTTTCCGCGGAGTAAATTTTGGCGAAGGCCGTGAGCGTGAGCGGGCGCCAGTCGAAGCTGTCGGCAAATGTCGGCGCCGCGACGGCGTAGGTGCTCGCAGTGCCGACGGCGGGCGCGGTGGGCCCGGTGACGGCCACAGGCACGGCGTCGGCGCCTGCGACTTCGGGATCGAAGACCGTGACGTTGTAGGAAAAATTCTGCGCCGCGCCGTTGAGGCGGACGTTGTACACGTTGACGGTGTAGGTCGTGTCGGCCGACGGTTTCGGGTGCGGTGCAATCACGGTGCCGGCATTGCCGTCGTAGAGCCAGACGAGCATGGGCTCGCCGAGGTTGGCGGCGAGCGGCTCAAGGGCGACGGCGACGCTCTGGCCGGCGCGCGTCATCGTCACCGTGGCGCCGGAAAAATCCGCGCCGGGATAGGTGAACGACCAGCGCGGCCAGACGAGTTGATACGGCACGAAGCCAGCGGGCGGATAAGGCACCTGGACGGTGCGCGTGGCGGGGCGCGCGGCGCCGAACTGGCCGTCCATCACCCAAGTAGTGTTGCTGGACAGGAACGTGCTGTTGCCGGGCACATCGCCGGTGCCCATCTCGCGCGTCTGCGGGTAAACCAGCCAGCGGCGGTGGCCGGCCGCCGCGTTGTTCGCGCCGTCGTCGCGCATATAGGCGGCGATGGCGTCGGGGCCGGTGTTGCCGAGCGCGAGGTTAGAGCTGGCCGCCGCCTCGGCGCCGGCGGCGGTGTAGAACGTCCACGTCGTCGGGATGCCGGTGTGCTGGAGCGTGTTGTTGGCGCTCATCATCAGCGCGGCTTGCTGGGCCTTGGAGTTGAAGGCGGCATTGAGCGTGACGGTCGCGGGCACTCCGACGAGGGCGCGGAAAAAATTGATGCGCACCCGCGTGGCTTCCTTGAACGCCGCGCTGGTGTCGCCCGCCGCACCGGTGGCGTAATTGCCCGTCCAATCCATCGCCACGCCGTCGGAGGCGGCGTAAACAGCGCGATAAAACTGCCGCACCTCCTCGCGCGCCGCAGGGTTGACCGTCAACGGAGTGCTCGTCGCGGCGGCCCGCGGAACGAGTGGCGACATCGCACGAAGCGCGGCCATCCGCTCCGGCTTTGGCGCGACCGGTTGCGCGGCTAGCGGCACCGCCGCGAACCAGAGCGCAACGGCAAAAATCCGGAACCGTGGCATCATAGTGGGAAATATTTCGCAGTTACGGAGAAAAAGCGGACCTCCGCTGCGTCCACGCGCCTAATTCTTAACTGCCGCCACGAGTTTCCCGGCGAGCGGCCCGGGCAGGTGCATCGTCTGTGTGGGGAACGCAAACGACAGCCCGCGCGCTTCGATGGCGCGCATGAACGCGAGGTTCAACCGCTGCTTGAGTTTCATGTGCGCAGTGAAGTCCGGGTTCTTCGCCACGTAGACCACCCAGATATCCATCGACGACGCGTTGAAGTCGCGAAAATAGACGTGCACCGACGATCCATCGACCTCGGCCTCGCCGACGATGATTTCTCGCAACTGGTCGATCAGCGCCTCCATCTGGTCGGGGCGCGTGTCGTAAGTGAGGCCGAGCACTTGCTCAACGCGGCGACCGGTGAAGCGCGTGAGATTTGTGATCGGTTCAGTCGCGACCGCCTTGTTCGGGATGACGACCAGCGATCGGTCGAGGAGGCGGATTTTCGTGGAGCGCAGGCCGATGTCTTCAACGTTGCCAGTGTTAGCGCCGATTTTCACCAAATCGCCCACCCGAAATGGTTGGTCCATCACCACGACGAGCGAACCGAATAGATTCGCGATCGTGTCCTGGGCGGCGAGGGCGAAGGCCAGTCCGCCGATGCCGAGGGAGGTGAGGAGCGCGCCGACTTTGGCCCCGAGGCTGTCGGCGATGATGATGAGGCCGATGATCACCGTGACGACGAAGAGTGTCTTTTTGATCAGCGGCATGAACGTCGCGACCGTCATATGCTTTTCGTGCGCGATTTCCTCCAGGTGATCGAGGATGGCTCCGCCGGCGCGGATGAAGCCCCACAGCAGCACGCCGAGCACCGCGATGATCGCGCCGTTGCCGATGATGTTGTCCGCGCGCTCTGACAACTGCAGCACGGTGAGCGCCGCGAAGATACCCAGCACCATCATGAGCATCGACACCGGTTCTTCGAGCGCGGGGAATAGCTTGTCGTCGAGCGTCGTCTCGGTCTTCGCGGCCAGTTTCTTCAGGTAGAAAAAGATGACGTTAGTGATAACATGCCGGAGTAGAATCGCGGCCAGGAGGACGACGCCGCAGGCGAGATAGTGAAACAACTGGTCGTCGATGTTCGGGAAAAAATGATGCAGCCAAACGACGAAGCGTTCGAGCAAGTCGGTGACTTCCTTTTGGGCGACCGGTGCCGACGCCGCAGCGGGAGCAGCCGGCGGCGGCGCCGGATCGGCGGCGCGGACGGCCGCCAAGGGCACCAGAGTCGAGAAAACGAGGAAAAGGCGGCGTGTCATGGAGCGCGCGTTTCAACGCCCACGCGGCGCAAAGTCAAGGGGGTGCCGTGGCGGCAGTGGCGCCGTGACGACGGAATCACAGAGGAATTTTCCAGCACTTCCCCGCTTGCCCGCGGCGCTTTCCCGCGGCCAAACTTCGGGTGATGCTTCCCCTGTTCGCCGCGATCACCGCCATCCCGTTGTGGGCATGGGGGGCGTTTTTTTTGTTCATCACGGCGATGCTCGCGCTGGATCTGGGGGTATTGCAGCGCGATTCCCACGAGATCAAGATGCGCGAAGCGCTGGCGTGGTGTGCCGTCTGGGGCGCACTGGCGATCGCGTTCAGCGGACTCGTGTGGCGGTGGCGCGGTGGCGAGGCGGGCCAGCAGTTTCTCGCGGCGTATCTCATCGAACTGTGCCTGAGCGTCGACAACGTGTTTGTCTTCATCCTCATCTTCGCGTTTTTCAAGGTCGAGCCGCGCTATCAGCATCGGGTATTGTTCTGGGGCATCATCGGCGCAGTGCTCACGCGCGGAGCGTTCATCCTTGTCGGAGTCGGCGTCATCGCGCGGTTTCACTGGGTGCTCTATTTGTTCGGTGCGTTCCTGGTTTACACGGGCATCAAGCTCGCTCGGCCGACCGACGGGGAGAACGAAATCGACCCCGGGAAAAATGCCGCCGTGCGGCTTTTCCGCCGTCACTTTCCCGTCAGCGATCAGTTTCACGGCCAGAAATTTTTCGTGGAGATCGAGGGCCGGCACGTCGCCACACTGCTTTTCATCGTGCTGCTCGTCGTCGAGACGACGGACGTGGTCTTTGCAGTCGATTCCCTGCCGGCAGTGCTCGCCATCACGAAGAACGGATTCATCGCGCTCACTTCGAACATCTTTGCGATTCTCGGACTCCGCTCACTATATTTTGCGCTGAGCGGCATCATGCAACTCTTCCGCTTCCTCAAGATCGGGCTCGCCGTGATTCTAGTGTTCATCGGCCTAAAGATGCTCGCCGAACCCTGGATCGAAATCTCGACCACCACATCGCTCGGCGTCATCGGCGGCGTGCTCACGACGGCGGTATTGATGTCGGTGCTGATAACGCCGCCACCGGCAAATTCGGGATCCAAGTCACCGTAAGCCTGAGGCGGTAGCGGCGGCCATCGAACGCCGCTACCAGACAGAGGAATCCGGTGCCGGCTCAGCTCACCGCAATCCTGCGCGGCTTGATCGCGGCGGCTTTCGGTAGCGCGACGCGCAGGACGCCAGCGTTCAGGTCGGCGTGGATTTTCTCGAGGTCGACGGAGTTGTCGTGCTCAAGCACGAGCTCGAACGGGACATCCACGCTTTCGCGATAGAGCGCCGTCCAGCCCTCGGGCTGTTTCCACGTGCGGCGACCGATGATGCGGAACTGATCTTGTTCGACCGTCATTTCCAAGCCGTCCTTCGTGACTCCGGGCAGTTGCACGGTCACGCCGAAGGCGTCGTCGGTTTCCTTGATTTCGTAGGCCGGTTTGATCGCGGGACCGATGTCCGGGCTGTTCGCGACTCCGGACCGGCGCGCCGGAATGCGAGTGAGCGTGGGAATGAGCGTGTTGAAGAGTGACATAGTGAATTTCTCCTTGAAATGGTTTGGTTGTGCGGGCGGATGATTACTTCACGGCGACGGTAATTTTCTTTGGCTTGGCTTCCTCGCGCTTCGGGAGCGTGACGGTGAGGATGCCGTTTTCGTAGAGGGCGCTGACCTTGTCGGTATGCACGGCGTCGTTGAGGCTGACGGAGCGGCTCAACGCGAAAGACTCCTCGCCTTTGCCGTCGGCCGCAGGTGCCTTGCGCGCAGCGGTGATATTCAGGTAGCCGTCGACCACTTCGACGTTGATGTCATCGCGGCTGACCCCGGGCAGTTCGGCCCGCACATAGGTGTTGTCCTTGTCCTCGTAGAGATCGACTGGGAAGCGCGTCGGGGAAGCGACGCTGCCGTATTCGCCGAGGGCGTTTTCAAACAAGCGATCCATCTCGGTCTCGAGACCGGACCACGGTAAGCGAGCGCTGCCACCCCAAACGGGTGCCAGACTGCGGGAGGTTGGATAGGTGTAACGAACGAGTCTCATAATCTTGGTCTCCTGTGAATGGGTTAATGGTTGGCGAACGAGCGGACTAGTCGCACGCGGAATGCCGAGCGACTGCAGCGAACAACTCACGCAACCAGCGTATTTTGGCTAGGTCGCCCCATACAGCGGGTGCGCAAAAATTTCACTTTGTGCCATCCCACCACGGGTATTTCCGACACAAATTGTCCGTGCGTCCGCCGCCGGACACATGGTTTACTCACCGCTCAAAATATGACTTTCGACTTCGACACTCCCGTGGATCGCACGGCCACCGATTCCCAAAAATGGCAGAAATATGCCGGCCGCGACGTGCTACCGCTGTGGGTCGCCGACATGGATTTTCGCTGCGCGCCCCCGATCCTTGCCGCGCTGCACGAACGTGTGGACCAGGGTCACTTTGGCTATGCCCGACCCGTGAAATCCACCGTCGCAGCGGTCGTTGGCGCCATGGAGCGGAACTACGGCTGGAAAATCGACGGCTCGTGGATCGTTTGGCTGCCGGGACTCGTCGTCGGACTCAACGTCACCGCACAAGCCTTTGCCGCGGTCGGCGACGAAGTGCTGACACTCTCGCCGGTCTACCCGCCGTTCATAACCGCGCCCAAGAATTCGGCCCGCGTTTCCGTGCAGGTGCCGTTCGTTTTGGCCCAAGGGACATGGACGATCGATTGGGCCGCGCTCGAACGCGCCGTTACGCCGCGCACCCGACTCTTCTATCTTTGCAATCCGCACAATCCACTCGCCCGCGTCTGGCGGCGCGACGAACTCACGCGCCTCGCGGAGTTTTGCGTGCGGCACAACCTCGTCCTGTGCTCCGACGAAATCCACTGCGACCTCATCCTTGAGCCGGCGCTCCGGCATGTGCCTACGGCGCTGCTCTCACCGGAAATCGCGGCGCGCACCATCACCCTGATGGCTCCGAGCAAGACCTACAACGTCCCCGGTCTCGGCACTTCCTTCGCGATCATTCCCGACACCGCGCTCCGCGGCCGCTTTGTCCGCGCCACCTCCGGCATCGTCGCTGAGGTCAACAATCTCGGTTACACTGCCTGCGAAGCCGCCTATCGGGACGGCGAACCGTGGCGCCAAGCGCTCCTCGCCTACCTCCGAGGCAACCGCGATTTTATTTTGGACTTCGTCGCGCGCGAGTTACCCGGTGTGCACATCGAGGCGCCCATCGAGGCGACCTATCTCGCGTGGCTCAACATCGCCGCCCTCGGCCTTGCCGATCCGATCGCGCATTTTGAAAAACACGGTGTCGGCCTCAGTGAATGCTCCTACTTCGGCGCCGCACCGGGCACGCACGTCCGCCTCAACTTCGGTTGCACGCGCGCGACGCTCGCCGAAGCGCTCCGCCGCATGAAAGCGGCGATCGCGGCGAAATAAATTTCATGCGCCTCGGCTCACACGAGCTTTCGTCGAATTTGTTTCTCTCGCCGCTCGCTGGTTACACCAACCTGCCGATGCGGCTCACGCTGCGCGAACTCGGCGGCCTCGGCTGGGTGACGACCGATCTCGTCAACGCCCGCTCGCTCCTCGAACGCAACCCGACCGCGCTCAAACTCGTCGCAACCTCGCCCGAGGATCAACCGATGGCGATCCAGCTGTTTGGCAGCGTGCCGGAGGAGATGCGCGACGCTGCCACCATGTGCGAGGCGCTCGGCGCGCAGGGCGTGGACATCAATATGGGCTGCCCGGTGAAGAAAGTCGTCAAAATCGGCGGCGGCTCCGCGATGATGACCGAACTCGACAAGACCGCCGCACTCGTCCGCGGCATGATTGCCGCCGTGAAAATTCCCGTGACCGCGAAGATGCGGCTCGGCTGGGACGACGACAATCTCACCGCGCCCGATCTCGCGAGGGTGTTAGAGGACGTCGGAGTCGCGGCGATTTTCGTGCACGGGCGAACGCGCGCCCAGGGGTTTTCCGGCGGAGTCAATCTTGCCGGCATCCGCGCGGTCGTGCAGGCCGTGAAGACGATCCCGGTCATCGGCAACGGCGACATCACGACGCCCGCGGCCGCGAAACATATGATCGACGAGACGGGCTGCGCCGGCGTGAGCATCGGTCGGGGCGCGTTTTACGATCCGTGGATATTTCGGCGCACCGAAAAATTCCTGCGCACGGGCGAATTGGATCCGGAACCGAGTTTCACCGAGCGAGTGCGAGTGATGCAGCGACACTTCGAGCGCTACGTCGAATTCTACGGCGAAGAGCACGGCGCGAAACTTTTCCGCAAAGTCGCGCCGTGGTATGCGAAGCGTTTCGGCCCGGCGAAACCGTTCAAGCAACGGATCATTTCGATCCGGTCGCGGGCAGATTTCGCGGCGGCGATTGCGGAGTATCTGGAGTGGCGGGCACAGTTTTGCGACGCTGACGGGCGGCTGATGGAGAAATACGCGCCGGCGCCGATGATGGCGTCGTTTATGCGCGAGCCGGGCGAGGCCGACGTGTTCGCCCGCGATTCAATACCGGTGCCAAAAGGTCCGGTCGACGTGTGGTGAATGCCCTCGGGCGCTTGAATTTCCGGCAGTTCGTTGCGAGCCTCGCCGAATGCACAGCGTCGGACATTTTTGGCAACTCATCCTCGGCACGGTCATCGCGCTGCTGCCGTTGATCAATCCGCTGGCGACGGCGCCGACGTTTCTCGCCATCACCGAGGGCGATTCGCGCGAACGGCGGCTGCAGCAACTCCGGATGGCGTGCGTTTACATGGTCGCGATCCTCGTGAGTTTTCTCATCGGCGGCACGTTTATCATGGGCTTTTTCGGGCTGTCGATTCCGGGCCTGCGGATCGCGGGTGGTTTGCTCGTCGCCGGCATCGGGTCGGGGATGCTGATGGCACCGGCCCACGAGACGGCGAAGGACGATCCAGTCCAAGTGGCGGCACGCGCGAAACGTGATGTCTCGTTTTCCCCGCTCGCCATGCCGATGATGAGCGGCCCGGGTTCGATCGCCGTGACGATTGGATTCACTTCACTCTCCACCGGCTGGCTCGACTATGTCGCGATCATCCTTGGGATTCTGGCGGTGGCAGCGATCACCTATGGCGTGCTGCGGCTCTCCGAGCGGATCGTGGGCGTGATCGGCGTGAATGGCATGAACGCGCTTTCAAAGGTGATGGGGTTCATCATCCTTTGCATCGGCGTCCAGTTCGTCGTCAATGGCGTGCTCGGCATCGTCCAGGATCCCGATGTGATCCGCGCGATCCGGGACGCGGTGGTGCAGCACTGAGCGGAAACAGCGGTCAGACTTCTCAGTAGCGGCGCGTGACGACGGCGCCGGACTTGTCCTTGAAGAGGATCAGTTTTTTCTCCGGATCGATGTTGTCGAACGTGATGCCGAGCGTGGACTCGACGACGTCGCCGGCACGCGCGAGGCGGCCGTTGAGCATCACGCGAGGTGGCTCACCTTGAAACACGCCGCTGATTTTCGCGTTGGCGACGAAGGCGCGAAACGCCGGGCTCGCCTCGGCGGCGGCCGAAACATCGGAGTTGGTCGCCGACACGCCGGGCGCGATCGGACTCGAGGTCGCGACGGTCTGCGGGACCGGGGCGGGACGGCTGGCAGGTTTGTCCGCCGGCACAGCGGGCTTGTCGCCGTCGGTGATGGCGCCGACGGCATCACGGCCTTGGCCGCTGACTTCGCGCTTGCCGATCACATCCTTGGCTTTGTTGACGGCATTGACGGGTGCGTGGGCGATCGCGTTTTGGGTCTCCGACAATCCGGGCGTCGGTTGCGCGGGTTTGTTCGCCAGCGCGGGCGCGGGCGCGGTGGCACTCGGCGCGGGCGCAGCCGGGGTGGTGGGAGCCGCACTCTTTTTTGGTAGCTCGGTTTTTAACGTCATCTTGTCGTGGATGCCGCCACCGGCGGAGGAACCGAAAGTATTGATCGCGAACTGAACACCCCACCCCACCAGAATCAGACCGGCGATGACGGCATATTTGAAGTAACCGTGTTTCCAAAGCGGCACCTTTTTCTCCGGCACATTTTCTTCCGGAATCACCGGCTCGTTCCGGGCGTCGATATGCGGGATCGCCGGAGTGGTCTTGCCCGGCTTCGGCGGTGCCACGACCGGAAATGGTGGCAATGTTTTCGGTTTTGGAGCGCTACCGGGCGGGGGCGGCGGAAACGGAGGTTTCGATCTCGGTGCGGCACCTGGAGGCGGCGGCAGGCTGGCGGCGGCAAGGACCGAGGTCGGTGGCGGGGGCGGAATTGAGGCGGCGGGCGGCGGCGCACCGGGGACTTTCGGCTTGAACTTGAATTTTCCCGACTCGGCGGCGGGAGGTGCGACCTCGGACGTCGGCGCGGCGGAAATGGACGGAAGCGGCGAGGCAACCGGCTCGGGCGTTGGTGGCAACGGCGACGCTTCGGGAGGCAGCGCAGCGGGCGCGACGGCCCCAGCCACTGCCGCCGGCTCGGCGACGCGCGGTTTCAAACGAATGCGCGGCGGGCCGCCAGCCGCGGGCGCCTCGGCGGACGTGGCGGCGGAAATCTCCGGCGCGGCCACCACACCAGCAGGCGGCACATCAATAACGGGAGCCGACTCAGGCGCGACACCGGCAACCGCAGTCGGTTCAGGGGTGGCGGGCGCCAGGCGCGGCTTGAGGCGAATTTTCGATCCAGCCTCCGCGGCGACAGCTGCATCAGTCGGAGCGGAAACGACCGCGGCGGGCGGTGGCGTGGTCGTTTCGGCAGGGACACCGGGAGTGGCGGCGGCCGTTTCTCCTTCGGCGGGCTTCAGGCGTGGTTTGAGCCGAAGCGCGGGCGGCGGAGGCGTTTGCTCGTCACTCATGATCTCCAGCAAAAAACATTTTTTTCGATGACGCGAAACCAAAAAGATTCACTCGCGGTCTTTCAGCGCACCACCCAACTTCTCACCCCCCACCGCATGTCCATGACCCGACGCCTGCTCCTCACCCTCCTCACCACGACCGCCGTGCTCGCCGCCGGCTGTTCGCATTTCAAGAAATCCGCGCCCAAGCCCACCACCGGGATCGCCGGCGAAGTCGAGGCCGACTTCAAGGTCCGCTGGGTCGATAAACGCACCGCCGAACTCGTCGCTCACGGCCAAGCCGCCGAAGCCGCGCGCACGCAGGCCACGACCGAGTTCAACGAACGCTACGGCTACACCAGCGCGGCGCAGAAATAAGCCGCCGGTGCCGGCAGCGCGGTCGCGAGCTCGACGCCCCGCTGCCCCCCCCCGCCGAGCGTTCGATCGTGACTACTTCTCCGCCCGCAGATCCCAATGCCGCGGCGCAGGCCCGGACCGGCGCGTTGGCGGCGGCGCTGTGCTACTTCCTGTGGGGCCTCGTGCCGCTCTACTGGAAGCAACTCGCCGCGATCAACCCGCTCGAACTGATCGCCCACCGCCACGTCTGGTCGCTCGGTTTCGTGCTGCTGGTGATTTTCGCACAAGGCCGTTTCCACGAGGTGCGCGCGGCGCTCGGCACGGCCCGCGGTGTGGCGATCAATTTTCTGAGCGCCACGCTGCTCACGGTGAACTGGCTCGTCTACGTCTGGGGCGTCAACACCGGCCACGTGATCGAGACAAGTCTCGGCTATTTTCTCGTGCCGCTCGTCAATGTCGCCGCCGGCCGCTTTCTCCTCCACGAACACCTCCGCCGACTGCAATGGCTGGCCATCTCGCTGGCCGCCACCGGCGTGGCGGTGATGGTTTTTCAACTCGGCCACCCGCCCTGGATCGCCCTTACGCTCGCCTGCACGTGGGGCGCCTACAGTCTCATGCGGAAACAATCGCCGCTCGGTTCGCTCACCGGCCTGACCGCCGAGACGCTGTTGCTCGCGCCGCTCGCCCTCGGGTTTCTCCTCTGGCAACACCACTCCGATGCGGGTGCGCTCGGGCGCGTGAACTTCGCGACTCATGCGCTCCTGATCAGTTCGGGCGTGATTACGGCGGTGCCGCTCCTGCTGTTCGCGTTTGGTGCGCGGCGCATCCGGCTCTCGACCACGGGGCTGCTGCAGTACATTGCCCCCACTGTGCAGCTCACGATCGGCGTGCTGGTTTATCACGAGCCGTTCGCCCGCGACCGCGCCGCGAGCTTCGCGTTTATCTGGGTCGGTCTCGCGCTCTACACGGCGGACAACCTCTGGGCACAGCGAAAAAAGTAAGGCGCGCTCGACTCCGCCCTCCGATCGGTTTCAGTTTTTTCGTCCCATGAAAAAACTCCTCCCTCCCCTCGTCTTCGTTCTTGCCGCGTGCCTTTCACAAGCCCTCGCGCAATCTCCGGCCGCTGCTCCGGTGGCGCCTCCGCCGGTCGCTCCGGCGTCCGTTCAAAAAGTCGATGCCTCCGCCGCGATCGAAAAGAAGGATCCCACCGGCAGGTTTCGTTGGATGCATGAGTCGTTCCTTGCCCGCGCGAAAAGTCCGATGGACATTCTCTTTCTCGGCGACTCCATCACCGAGGGTTGGATTAAAGCGCCGCACGTCTGGGATCATTTTTACGGCATGCTCCGGCCGGCCAATTTCGGCATCGGCGGCGATCAGACGCAGCACGTCATCTGGCGGATCGAAAACGGCGAACTCGACGGCACGCATCCGAAAGTCGTCGTGCTCATGATCGGCACCAACAATTCCAGCGCGCACACTGCGGAGGAAATCGCCGCCGCCGACAAAAAGATCGTCGAACTGATCCGGGCGAAGATTCCGGAAACGAAAGTGCTTCTCCTCGCGATCTTCCCCCGTGGCGCGCGCAAAGATGCCCAAGGTGTGGTCACCGAAGCCGCGATGGCCGATGCGTCCAAACGCATGGCAGCTATCAAAGGCGCCAACGCCGAACTCGCCAAACTCGACGACGGAAAATCCGTTCGCTTCCTCGACATCGGCGATAAATTCCTCGGTCAGGACGGCAAGATTCCGTGGCAGCTCATGCCAGATCAACTGCACCCGACCACCGCCGGCTACCAACTCTGGGCCGAGGCGACGCAAAAGCTGCTGACGGAAATGCTGAAGTAAAGGGTCTCGCGGCCGCCGGGTCGCAAGGGGACTCCGGCGGCCGCGGCACGTTCGGCGGCGCTTTAATTCAGCGACGCCATGTCGATCACGAAGCGGTATTTCACGTCGCTCTTCAGCATGCGTTCGTAGGCTTCGTTGATCTGATCCATTCGGATCATCTCTATGTCGGACGTGATGTTGTGCTCGCCGCAGAAATCGAGCATCTCCTGCGTCTCCGCGAGGCCGCCGATCAGCGAACCGGACAGGCTCTTGCGTCCCATAATCAAGGCGAACGACGCAACGGGCAACGGCTTCTCGGGCGCGCCGACGAGCGTGAGGTTGCCGTCGGGCGCGAGCATCTGGAGATAGGCATTGAGGTCGTGCTCGGCCGACACGGCATCAAGGATGAAATCAAACGTCCCCGCGTGCTTCGCCATTTCGTCGGGGTTGCGCGAGACGACGACTTCGTGCGCGCCGAGCCGGATCGCGTCATCGCGTTTCGAAGGCGAGGTGGTGAAGACGACGACGTGCGCTCCAAACGCGCGGGCGAATTTCACTCCCATGTGGCCAAGTCCACCGAGGCCGACGATGCCGACTTTCTTGCCGGGGCCGACCTTCCAGTGGCGAAGCGGCGAATAAGTCGTGATGCCCGCGCAGAGCAGCGGCGCGACCGCGGCGAGGTTGAGATTCTTCGGCACGCGCAGGACGAAATGCTCGTCGACGACGATGCCTTTCGAGTAACCGCCATAGGTCGGCAGGTTGAGATGTTTGTCCATCGAGCCGTAAGTCATGACCATCGTCGGCGAAAATTGCTCAAGGCCTTTGCGACACATCGGGCACGACAGGTCGGCGTCCACGAGGCAGCCGACGCCGGCGATGTCGCCGGGTTTGAACTTGGTGACCTTCGGTCCGACCTTCGTCACGCGGCCGACGATTTCGTGGCCGGGCACAGCGGGAAACTGGGTGAAGCCCCATTCGTTGCGCGCGAAGTGGAGGTCGGAGTGGCAGACGCCGCAGAAGAGGATATCGATCTGCACATCGCGATCGGTCGGCTCGCGACGCGGAATCGTGGTGGCTGCGAGCGGCGTCGTGGCGGCAGTTGTAGAATAGGCTTTGACGGAATAGGCGCGTGGTTTGGACATGGGAGAGTATGCGAGTTTAAGGAGGGCGCAGTTCCGGATTGGCGCAACTTCAGGCGAGATATTGTTCGTCGGTAACTTTCTCCAGCCAGTCGACAGGTTTGCCGTTGAGGGATTCTTGAATGGCGATGTGCGTCATCGCGGTGGTGGGTGCGGCGCCGTGCCAGTGCTTTTCGCCCGGCGCGAACATGACGACATCGCCCGGCCGGAATTCCTCGATCGGTCCGCCCCAGCGCTGTGCGCGGCCGCAGCCCGCCGTCACGATCAAAATCTGCCCGAGCGGATGCGTGTGCCACGCGGTGCGAGCGCCGGGCTCGAAGGTGACGGCATTGCCGGCGGTGCGCGCGGGATCCGTCGCGGGAAACAACGGATCGATCCGCACGGTGCCCGTGAACCAGTCGGCGGGACCTTTGGCGGAGGATTGCGAACCGGCACGTTTGATTTCCATGGTGAGAGACCGTCGTCGGGTTATCGCGATTTCGCCAGCACTCAGCGGCCGATCAGTTTTTGCAAGTGCGCCGGATAGCGGGCGCCTTGCAACGTAATCTTGTCGGAGGCGGCGGTGATTTCATGGAGATCGGCGGCGGTGAGTTCCACGGTCGCGCCGCCGAGGTTTTCCTCGAGGCGATGCAGTTTTGTCGTGCCGGGAATCGGCACGATCCACGGCTTCTGCGCGAGGAGCCACGCGAGCGCGACTTGCGCAGGCGTCGCCTTCAACCGCGTCGCGATCACGTTGAGCAGATCGACGACGGCTTGATTGGCTTTGCGAGCCTCGGGCGTAAAGCGCGGCACGACGTTACGGAAATCGGTGGCGTCGAATTTCGTGTTTTCGTCGATCTTGCCGGTGAGAAAACCTTTGCCGAGCGGGCTGAACGGAACGAAGCCGATGCCGAGTTCCTCAAGCAGAGGCACGATCTCTGTCTCCGGCTCCCGCCAGAACAGCGAGTATTCGCTCTGCAGCGCGGTGACGGGCTGCACGGCATGGGCGCGCCGGATCGTTTTGGCACCGGCTTCCGAGAGACCGAAATGCTTCACCTTGCCGGCTTGGATCAATTCCTTCACGGCGCCAGCCACGTCCTCGATCGGCACGTCGGGATCGACGCGGTGTTGATAGTACAGATCGATGACATCGGTTTTGAGCCGCGTGAGCGAAGCTTCCGCGACTTCCTTGATGTGCGCAGGCCGGCTGTCCAAGCCGTCGAGACGTTCGCCGTTCGGCCCGATGCGGAAACCAAATTTCGTGGCGATTTTCACCTGCGCGCGGAAAGGGACGAGGGCTTCGCCGACGAGTTCCTCGTTCTTGAACGGGCCGTAGATTTCCGCAGTGTCGAAAAACGTGACGCCGCGCTCGACGGCGCCGCGGATGACCGCGATCGCCTGTGATTTTTCGGTGGCCGGGCCGTAACCAGAACTGAGCCCCATGCAGCCGAAGCCGAGAGCGGAGACGTCGAGGCTACTTTCTCCAAGGATGCGTTTTTTCATGGGAGCCCGGGTGATTGAGCTTCGTGGGAGCGGCGCGGTGGCAGTATGACCCACGGTAGCAGAAGCCGGCGTGGGTGTCATCTGCGTGAGACGAAAAACGTGATCAGGATCGCGAACGACGTCGGCTCCTCGAACCCGAGCCACTCCGCGCAACTCTTCCGCAAGGAAGCGGGTCTTTCGCCCACCGACTACCGGCGGCAGCGGTAGCGCACCGGCGTCCGGCTCAGAAATCGTCGTCGTCGGCCTTCGGGTGCGCCTTGAAAAAAGCGGCGCGCACCGGCGCGGGCATCGGCGAATCCGCACCACGCACGCTGCGCCAGATCACTTCGTTCAACACGATGTCGTCCACCTTGTCGGGCGCAGTGAAATCCATTTTCTCCGACGCACGCGCGCCCCAGGCGAGGCGGGTATTTTTCTCCGTCAGATCGACTTGCGCGGGCCGCACGGTGTAGGGCGTCAGATCGGCGTGGTCGGAAAAGGAGTTCCACATTGGCAGCGCCGCTGCATCGAATTGCGACATCGGTTGCAGCCCGAGGATGAGCTCCATCGTGCGCAGCATGCTCGTCGTCGAGTAGAGCGTGGAGTCCACGGCGTGACGCTTTATCCACGCGCTGATGACGAGCGCCGGCATCCGGTGCGCGTCGACGTGATCGGGGCCGTTTTGCGCGTCGTCCTCGAGCACAAAGATCGCGGTGTCGGCCCAGAATTTCGAGCGGCTCAGGGCCTCGACGATGCGGCCGAGCGCGAGGTCGTTGTCAGCGATAAACGCGGTCGGTGTGCGCGCTCCGGTGCGTGTGCCCTCGGTGTGATCATTGGGCAGTTGCATGACTTGCAGACGCGGCATGTCGCCCTCGCGTTCGTAACGCGCCAGCTCCGCAATAAACCGATCCACGCGAAACTGATCGGAAAACGCGAGGCTCCACGAAGGGAAAAGCTCGTCAAGGTGACCGCGCAACACCGGCAGCGACGCCTGTGCGGGCTTTTTCGCTGTGCCTTGGCCGTCGTGCGTAAATTCGCCGTAGCTGCGATAACTCACGCCGGCCTCGGCGGCGCGGTTCCAGAGATAACCGTTCGCGGGAATGCCGAGCGGATAATGGCCCTCAGCCGGGTAGTCCCACTTCTTCGTGCCATTGTGGCCGTAGTTGAAGGGCCAGATTTTTTCCACCCAGTCGGTCGCGTAGCCGCCCATCGTCCACTCGTGGCCGTCGGCGCTGACTTCGCCATCGGCGAAGAAATTGTCGAGCAGCACGAATTCCCGCGAGAGCGCGTGGGCGTTGGGCGTGATGGTTTCACCAAAGAGGCAGAGCGAAGGCGCGCCGTTGCCTTCCGGCATATCGCCGAGGATTTGATCGTAGGTGCGGTTCTCGCGCACGACGTAAATCACGTGCTTGATGGGCGAAGGATCTCCAATCTTCGCGGGGATCGGGCTGCCGGCGGGACGAACACCGCGAGGCGTCAGCGCCGCATCGAGCGGGCTGCAGTCGAACGCCGTCTTCGTCCAGTCACCGAGTTGTTTGGTGCGGTTTTTCTCGGTGGGCAGCGGAATGATCGAGACGGTGCCCTGCATGAGTCCGCCAATATATTCCTGGAGGTTGCGCGCCACGGGTGTGCCGGGGAACGGTCCGCGGGGATTGGCGGCGGAGGTGACGCCCTTGCCGTTGGCGACGAGGAGCGACTTGCCATCGCGCGAGACGCGCACGCTCGTCGGAAACCAGCCGACCGGAATGAAGCCGAGCGACTGGGCGCGGGCCGTGGTGGCGATGTCGAAGACGGCGACGTCGTTGTTGTTGGCGTTGGCGACGTAAAGCGTCTTTTCGTCGGGCGAAAGTCCGACGCTGTTCGGCATCGTGCCCGGAGGAGAATTCGGAAACAGCGCGGCGGTGAGCGTCTCGGTCACGTGGCCGCTGGCCGTGTCGAGGACGCTGACCGAGTTGAGATTCGCCTCAGCGACAAACAGCCGACCGTCGGCCGCGAGCGCCATTTCGTTCGGATGCGCGCCCACCGGCCAGCGCGCCAGTTCGGCACCGGTCTTCGCATCGAGCACGAGTACGGTGGATTTCGCCCAGAGGCTAACGAAAACGCGGCCATGCTGCTCGTCGGCGACACACGTGTAAGGATAAGGCGCTTCAGGATCGTAGCCCGCCTTCAGTCGTTCGTCGTCGGGCATCGAGATCTGGGTATGCTGCGCGCTGGCGAGCTGGCGGGTCCAGAGCGCATGGCCGTCGACCGTGGAAATTTTTTCCACCCGCTGTCCCCAGAGTTCGGCGACATAAAGCGCCGCGCCGTCCGCTGCGACCGCGAGGCCAGTGGGCACGCCCGTTTCCTCCGCCGGTCGCAACCGCAGTTCGCGGTGGGCGGATAAAAATCCATCCGCAAACGCAAACGCGTGAACCACCTCAGTGCCGGCGCCGCTCGCGAACAGCGTTTTCCCATCGCCAGACCACACCAGTCCGTAGAACGCCTCGGCGAGGGCGACTTGCGCGACGGGCTGGCCCGTTTTCACATTGAGGATGCGCACCTCGTGCTGGCCCCAGCCGCTGTGCAGCACCGCGGCAAACGTGCCGCCGGGGTGCACGGCGACATTCACCGGAAAATCGCCCACCGGGATCTGTTTGCCCGCTGGCCGCAGTGACCACTGGTTGGGCAACAGCACGGAGCCGTCGCGCTGGAGCCCGGGGAGCGTGGCGCCGGGATTCGTCATCGCCGACAACCACGCGGGAATCGCGAGCGCCGCGCCCAGCCGGCTCACGCGCCAAAAATTCGTAGTCATGCTCCGAGCGTAGGAATCGCCGCGCCGAATCCAAGCGCGGAGCGCGAAGTTTTCTGCAGGAGGTCAGCCCTTCTTGAAATCCAGCACTTCCATCTCGAACACCAGCGTCGCGTTGCGCGGGATTTTCGGCGGCGAGCCGCGCGTGCCGTAAGCCAGCTCCCCCGGAATAATCACGAGACGCTTCTCGCCCGGCTTCATCTGTTGCAAAATCTGCTCCCAACCTTCGATGACCATCCCGCGCGCGACGCGAAACGAAAACGGATGCTCGCGGTCGAGGTTGCGATCGAACTCCGTGCCGTTGAGCAACCGACCAATGTAGAGCACCGAAGCGCGATCGCCGGGCTTACCCACCTCGCCGCTGCCCTGCTGCAGCACGATGTAGCGGATGCCCGTGCTCGTCTTCTTCGCCTCCGGCCACGTCTTCTCGACAAACACGAGGTCGTCGGGCGGCAACTTCTCGCGCTGCGCCCGCAGCACCGGCGCCGCAAACACGGAGATCAGCAGCAAACTCAGGATGATTTTAGCCACAGATTTCATAGGTAAATACGGATAAGGCTTCCGGCATCCGTGGCATCCGTGTAATCCGTGGTCAAAGTATTTCCATGAATCGTCCTCTCGTCGTCATCCTCTGCCCGAAGGAGTTTCAGTTCACCGACCACGGCGCCACCGTCGAGACTCCGTTCCTCGCCGACGTCGCCGACTTGAAAACTGTCTGGCTCGACTTCAACGCCCCTTTTCCCGCCGACGTGCTCGACGCCCATGCGCTCATCCTTTGGCACGGCCCACTCGTCAGCGCCGATCTGATCGCGCGGATGAAAAATTGCCGCGCCATCATCCGCAACGGCGTTGGCTTCGACAGCGTCGATATTGCCGCCGCCGCGAAAGCCGGCATTCCCGTCTGCAACGTGCCCGACTACGGCACTGAAGAAGTCGCCGACCATGCGATCGCGCTCACGCTCGCGCTCTATCGCCAGCTCTTCCCGCTCGACGCCGAGGCGAAAAGACTCGGATGGATCATTAACGTGTCGGCCAAAATGCGGCGGCTCCGCACGCAGACCTTCGGCATCGTCGGCCTCGGTCGCATCGGCACGGCGGCGGCGCTGCGCGCCAAGGCATTCGGCTTCCGCGTCGTGTTTTTCGATCCCTACGTGCCGGTCGGCACACACAAGGCGATCGGCGTGGAGCGCCTCAGCTCGCTCGACGAACTCCTGAAAATTTCCGACACGGTTTCGATCCACTGCCCGCTTTCCAACGAGACGCGCGGCATGATCGGCGAAAAGGAAATCGCGCGCATGAAACCGGGGGCCTTTCTCGTCAACACCGCGCGTGGCGACATCGTGCAAAAAGCGCCGGTCTTCGCCGCGCTCCACTCCGGCCACCTCGCCGGCGCCGGCCTCGACGTCGTCGAAGCCGAACCGCTCCGCACCGCCGCGGAGGCCGCGACGCCGAATCTGATCGTCACGTGTCACGCCGCGTTCTGCTCGCCCGAAGGCATGATCGAGATGCGCAGCACCTCCGCGAAAATCGCCCGCGCCGCCGTGCTCGGCGAACCGGTGTGGAACCGGGTCAACTAACGTCGAGTCTGTCTGTGAGATTTTCGCGCGCCACCCTGCTCTTTGTCTCGCTGGCGACCATCATCCTATGGGCGCCGGCCGCCGTGCCACCATCGGCCACTCCGCTGCCAGCGCTCGACGATGCAAGCAGCCGAGAACTCGCTGCGATTCGCGAAAAAGTCGCCCAAGAAAAGGTCCGACTCGGCGAAAAAGCCGGCATCCCCGAGGTGCCCGACCAATTCCAGCCAATACCGCCGGACGCTCGTTGGCTGACCGGGACGGAAGCGAAGCACGCATTCGCGAAGGGACCGGCCAAGCTCGAAAAAATGCGTTGGTGGAGAATCGGGATCGACCCAACGAAGCTCGATCACGCGCTGCGCGAACCGGCGTCGGTAGTCTCGGGCGGCGTGCACGCGCAACGCGCCCACCTCGAGGGCGGCGAACGCGCCCTCGCCATGGCGCGTGAGGCGGCGGATTTTCTGGTTTGGGCGCAAACACAGGGTGGCACTGGGGTGTTCCCGTTTCCCGCGTCGCCGGGCAAAGCGAATGACCGCGCTTTTGCTGCCGCCGCTAACTTCCTGAAAAAGGCCGCGCAAGCCGGCAAATTGGACGCTTGCGTGCATAACGGCTGGATCGTCGACGATAACGCCGATGGCGGGTTGCAGTTCGACAACGGCGAGGCAGGCGTCGCGTTACTCGAACTCTACGAAGTCACACATGAACTCAACTACCTCGAATCGGCCCAGAAGGCGGCGGACTGGGCACTCGCCCGTCCGCTCGCGCGCAACTGGAATTACAACAGTTTCTCTGTCTATCTGCTCGCCAGGACATTCGCCGTAACGCACGAGGCGAAGTATCTTGCGGCAGCCGTGCGGAAGGCGCGCGTCGGCGTGATCCCAGGTCAGCTCACCGACGGCCCGCGGGCCGGGCGCTGGCTCGACCCGCACAACGCCCGGCCGGCCTACCACTATATCATGATGCGCGCCCTGGCCGAACTCGCCGCGGTGTTACCGAAAGGCAGTCCCGACCGCGCCGAAGTGATGCGTTCGCTGCAGCTCGGCCTGCGCGCGCGCAATCAGGATTTTCTCGGCGCCGGAGCGCCCAACAAGGACAAGGCGATGGAAGCGCTCGTATTCGTTAACCGCAGGTTTTCCGACGAACCAGATTTCCTGCGGGCCTCACTTTCTGGCGAGGCGCTCGACGCGCTGGCGAAACTGGTCTCGACCCAATACCTTCGCGGCGGAGATCCACTGGGACCGCGCGAGGGGAGTCTGTTTCTCGAATACGTCGTGACGCGCAGCTCCGCACCGTTATTGCCCGGAGCAGACAACGACCACACCAACCTCGCGCCAGCGACGCGCGATCGTTAGCTTTTAGACCCGACCTGCGCCGGCATTCGCAACGCGGCGTGCGCCGCCACGAGCTTGAGCGCGCGGTTGAGTAGCGTCTTGCCTGGCTCCATCCGGTGCCACGGCGACGCGCCCGACGGATGCGGCAGCGGAATGCAATCGACCGCGTGTCCGCGGTATTCGATCGAGAATTCTTTTCCGATCACGTCGTTGAGCGGAGCCGGCGGCATGAACTGCGCGATCGCAAGCTTGCCGACGGGCAGCACGAGTTGCGGCTTTAGCAGCGCGAACTCGCGCTCCAGCCACGCTGCGCAATTTGCAATTTCATCGGGTGCCGGCACGCGGTCGCCACCAGTTTCTTTTTTCCCCGGAAAACAGCGGCACACCGCCGCAAAATAGATGCGGTCGCGCACTTCGTCCTCGGTCCAGCCGAGCGACGCGTTGAACCACTTGAAGAGCGTCTTACCCGCGGTCCACGCGAACGGCCGGCCGAGCTTCGGCTCCTTGTCGCCCGGCGCCTGCCCGACGAGAATCACCCGGCTCGCGACCGCCCGGCCGACGACGACCGGCTTGTGCATCTGCGGGCAACAGGCGCAGGCGCGGAGCGCGGCGAGATATTTTTCGACGGAAGAGAAAGTGGGCATGGTGGCGCAGGCGTCTCGCCTGCACCACCAATCGAAAGCAGGCGCGACGCCTGCGCTACTCTATTCTTACCGCCGGCCGCGGTAACGGTTAAAGCTGCCTTTGTGCCGGATCTGGCCGGGGAGGCTGCCGCGTCCGCGCTGGTGCTGCGGTTCCTCGGTGCGCGCGACGAAGGCTTTGTAGGGAAAACCTTCGAGCCGCAGTTCGGGAATCTTTGCGCCGATAAAGCGCTGGATGTCGCGGATGTCGCCGGCGTTTTCCGGGGTGACGAGCGTAAACGCGTCGCCCACCGCCTGCGCGCGGCCGGTGCGG
>CAIMFY010000014.1 GCA_903840415.1 uncultured Opitutia bacterium
GAGCAGTCGTTCGAGGCGCGAGAACAACGCGGCGCATTGCTCCAACGCCGGATAATTATCCGACGTCGTCAGCTTTGCTTCCACGGTGATCGTCATAGTGTGCAAATGCACACGTTTAGGCGCAATGGCAAGATCTTCCGCTGTGTTGGACGGCAAAGTTTCGCGTTAAACGCCTACAAAAGCCCATGAAATCGGCAGCTGATGGCAACCCTTCTGTCATTCCATCCCACAGTCAGCGATCATCCGCAAGTTGATCCGAAGTGGCACGATCTGGTTGCGCCCGAAGCGGAGCCAGTCATGGTGTCTCCCTCCATGAGCGGGTCCAACCAACTTCTCACTACCAACCGCAAGGCGCTCACGATTAACCTCGCCGACGCCCAATACGGCACCTTCGCCGAAATTGGCGCCGGACAGGAAGTCGCACGCGTCTTTTTCCAGGCCGGCGGCGCTTCCAAGACGATCGCGAAGACCATATCGGCCTACGACATGACGTTTAGCGACGCGATCTACGGCAAGGCGCCGCGCTACGTCTCGCGCGAACGTCTTGGCGAGATGCTCGATCACGAATACCGGTTGCTTCTCGAGCGCCTCGCGGCGCAGCGCGGCGACCGCACCACATTTTTTGCGTTCGCCGACACCGTCGCCACGAAAAACTTCAAGGGCACCAACGAGGCCCACGGCTGGATGGGCGTGCGTTTCCAAACCACCCCCGGCGGTCCGCCGAGCGAGATCATCCTCCACGTGCGCATGTGGGACAAGGATGCCGTCCTCCAGCAACAGGCGCTCGGCATTATCGGCGTCAACGTCATCTACGGAGCATTTTATTTCCGGGCCGATCCGCGGAAATTCATCGAGTCGCTCCTCGACAACCTTAGTGTCGATCGCATCGAGGTCGATATGTTGCAATTCAGCGGCCCGGCTTTCCCCGCGGTGGACAACCGGCTGATGTCGCTCCACCTCGTCCAGTGTGGTCTGACCAACGCCGTGATGTTCGGCCCCGGTCGCGAAGTGCTCCAGCCGGCGGAAGTGCTCTTCAAGAAAGCCATCCTCGTCGAGCGCGGCAGCTTTCGGCCAGTCACCAAAGTCAACGTCGACATGCTCAACTGCGCAGCGGCGCAGTTCGTCCAGGAACCGCTCGTCAAGGGCAAGGAAGTCGTCGTCCTGATGGAGATTACGATGAACAACCTCCTCGTCGCCGGCGAACTCGACGCGCAAGACTGCCTCGCCCGCGTCGATCTGCTCGGCGACATCGGGTTCACCGTCCTCATCTCCAACTACTCAGAATATTTCCGCCTCACCACCTACTTCCGTCGCTACACGAAGGAGATGGTTGGCGTGGCTATGGGCGTCAATGTCCTCATCGAAATTTTCAACGAGAAATACTACGAAAATCTCGAGGGCGGCATCCTCGAATCATTCGGTCGCCTCTTCCGCAACGCGGTCCGCCTCTACATCTACCCGATGCGGCAGGATGCCTACGACAAATTCCTGATGACTGGGCCGGCCGTGCCGGTGCCCGGCGCGACCAGCGGCCACACCTTTGCCTCGAACGTCCTGATCAACGCCAAGAACGTCCAAGTCGTTGAACACTTGCGCAACCTCTACAATCACCTCCTCGAGAACCACTACATCGACAGCATCGTCGGCTACGATCCCGATATCCTGCATATTTTCTCCCGTGAAGTCCTCCGCCGGATTAGTGAAAACGATCCGACGTGGGAGCAGATGGTTCCGGCCGGCGTCGTGCTCGCGATCAAGCAGCGCCGCCTATTCGGTTATCTGCCGCCGCCCGCCATCGCGGCCTCGGCGTGAACTCGCGGTGAAGTAGCGTGGAGTGGGTGGCGAGCAGCCGTGCTCATCGCCGTTTGCTTTCTCATCGCTAAGCGCTACTCACTACTTTCTCTCGCCCATGCGCTTCCACAAATATCACGCCCTCGGCAACGACTACATCGTGCTCGAACCGCGCGATTTTCCCTCGTGGCAACCCGCCCCGACGGTCGAACAGATCCGCATCGTCTGCCACCGCAACTTCGGCGTCGGCTCCGACGGCATCCTCTGGGGCCCGCTCCCGTCGCAGCAAAGTGAGTTTGGCCTGCGCATCTTCAACCCCGATGGTTCCGAGGCCGAGAAATCCGGCAACGGCCTCCGCATTTTTTCGCGTTTCCTTTGGGATCAGAAACTCGTGCGCCAACCAAACTTCACCGTCGAAACGCCCGGTGGCCACGTGCAGGTCGCGATCAAGGACGGCGGCAAACTCCTCACAATCGCTATGGGATCGGTGAGTTTCGACAGCGCGAAGATTCCCGTCGCCGGCGCGCCGCGCGAAGTGCTCAACGAGAAAATCACCATCCTCGATCGCGAGCTCACCTACAGTGCCGCGACCATCGGCAACCCGCACTGCGTAATTCCGCTGCCGGAAATCTCCTCTGCCCTCGCGCACCGCTACGGCCCGCACCTCGAGACGCACCCGAATTTCCCGCGCAAGACCAACGTGCAGTTTCTCCGCGTTCTCGATCGCGCCAACATCCAGATCGAAATCTGGGAGCGCGGCGCCGGCTATACCCTCGCGTCTGGAAGCAGTTCGAGTGCGTCCGCCGCCGTCGCCCACCGGCTCGGTCTCGTCGATCGCAGTGTGACGGTCCACATGCCCGGCGGCCAAATCGGCATCGAGATCGGCGATAATTTTTCGATCAGCATGACCGGCACGGTGAATAAAGTCGCCGAAGGCACGATGCATCCGGAATTATTCACGGTGCGAGTGTAGGTCCGATCGAAACTCAGCACGTTGCCCATCCGGTTGCTTGCCGGTGTCGCAGCCAAGCGAATTCGCTTTGCCGCCCCGAGTGCGGCCTCTACGATGGCGGCGTGCTGGGCTGGCTCGCCGACCTCTTCCGCCTCGTTTGGGGCCTTCTCTACTGGAACTTGCGCAAAGCCTGGTTCCGGCGGGGCCGTGGCCGGGCGCGCTGCCCGTGCCAGAACCCGAGCGACTCCGGCCGGGCGTTTGAAACCAGTTGCGAGGCGTGCGTGAACTGGGATGAGCCGGTGCGTTTCCGCCGCGTGTGCCCGCTGCTCGTGACCACGCCGAAGGGCCTGCGCTGCTCGGCGAACACCGCCGATGTGCGCCCGTTCTGGCTTCGAGTGGCCGGCTGGTATGGCGGCACGTTGTTCGCGATCTATCTCACGGGTGCCATCGCGGTCTTCACGTTTCTGCGCACTATCGGCTATCCGATCAGCATCGTGCACGTCACTTGGCCCGGACTTTGGTATCGTGTGCCGCAAGCGCGCGGCTGGTTCTTCGTCCAAAAATCCCAACGTGCGCTTGCCGCCGGACGCACCGCAGAGGGATTGCTCTATCTTTCCAACGCCTACCAATTCGATCCCGGCAACTACCAAATCGCGCTCACCCTCGCCAAAAACTTTCAGGCCGGCCGGCCGCACGAGTCCGACGCGCTGTTCGAGCGCCTATTGCGCGAACACCCCGCGCAGCGCGACGCCACTGCACAGGAGTGGTTCCGCGCGCTGCTCTCCCGTGGGGACTTCCAGAAAATCGCCACCCTGGCCTACACCGAAACACTCGTCGACCAGACCCATGCGCACGTCTGGATTCGCGCCCTATTGTTTGCAACCCGCCAACTCGGCGACGACACCCGGCTGCGCTCGCTGCTGGCCAATCCGTCGCCTTCCTCCGTCGAGTGGCACCCGGTGATCAAAATCGAATTGCTGCTGCGCGCGGGCCGCTTGCGCGAAGCCCGCGCCAACCTCGACGGGACGTGGTCGACCCCGGTGTCCCCGTTCATTCTCTACTATCGTGTTAGCACGCTCACGGCCCTCGGCGACACCTACGCCGCGCTCGATCTCCTTGAGAGCAGTCGTGCGCGCCTCGACGATGACGAAGCCTACTTCACGCTGAAACTCGACGCCCTCGCCGCCGCCAGTGCACCGCGCTTGTTGCAGGCAAAACTTGATGAACTTCTCGTTCCCAAGCTCACCCTCTCCCGCGCGATGGTCCTCTGCGCACACCTGATTCGGCATCCCGATGCGGCGACCTTCGCGCGTCTGCACGAAAAGGTGCAACGCGAGCAACTCCCGCTCGACTCGACCAGCGCCGGCGTCTGGTTCACGCTGCTCTGCACGGCCGGCGCCGTCGGTGATTTGCCGCGGTTGCACGCGTTGGTCGTCACACTCAAGCTCGCCGCGAATTCCCCCTTCATCGCCGTCAGCGTCATCGAGGCGTTTTTTCGCGGCGAAACCGGCGTTGAAAAGATCACCACCTTTCTCCCCGTGATTCCCCTGCCAATCGAGATCAACTACGCGCTCATCGAGCGCTACTCGCCGCCTCCGCGCATCAACTTCTTGGCCCCCGCCAAACAGCCATGACTCCCGTGGACGAAATCATGGCGCCACCACCCGTGCGTTCGCTGGTCGCGGCCCTGCGCGATCTGCCATTGGTGGCGAAGTTTTGCGCCGGAGCGGTCGTGCTTTTCGCCATCGCGTTAAGCATTCAGCTCTGGCCAGATTGGCGGCAAAACCCCGACCTGTCGCACGGGCTCTTCATGCCGCTGGTTTTTCTGCTCCTACTGCACGAGAGTCGCGCCACCGCCGCGCCGCGCTGGCTACGAGCGGGCGCGATGACCAATTCCACGCTCGTTGCGCTCGTCGGCGGCGGGTTGGTTGCGTTGTCCGCCGCTGGGCTTTACGCCGCCGCGCTCGACTGGTCGCACGCGCTCGTAATTTTCGCACTGAGCGCAGCGCTCGCGCTCTTCATCGGCGCCGCCATCGTGGCATTCGCCGGCGAGTCGGTCCGGCTCGTGCCATGCAATTGGAGCGCCGTGGTCGCCGCGGGCCTCTGGGTGTTGTGCGCGCCGATCCCACCCGGCACCTACACGCGCCTCACACTCGGCCTCCAACTCTGGGTCAGCGAAAACGTTCTCCGGGCGCTCCATCTGCTCGGCATCGCCGCCGACCGGCACGGCAACATCATCGAACTGGTGCGCGGCAGTGTGGGCATTGAGGAAGCCTGCAGCGGCGTGCGCAGTCTGATCTCGTGCGTGTTTGCGGGGTTGTTTTTTTCCGCGAGCCTCGTCCGGCGCCCATGGGCGCGCGTCCTCATCATCGGGCTCTCGGCGCCACTCGCACTCGTGATGAATTTTATTCGTTCGCTGACGCTCACGCTCCTCGCCAACAGCGGCGTGAACATCACGGGCACCTGGCACGATGCCACCGGCTTCGCCGTCCTCGGCGTGACCGCCGTCATGCTCGGCGGCCTCGCGCTCCTGCTTGAGCACAGCGAGAAAAAAACCGCGCGCCCCGCACCGTCTTCCGCCAGCGCCACCTCGCCGGTTTCCGACTCAAGTGTACCTCCGTCACTTGTTCACTTTCCGCTCGCCGGGTTGTGCGCCGGACTCGCGCTTGCGCTCGCGTTGCTCACCGTCTTCACCCTCAACACCCGCTCGTCGCCCCGCCGCGGCGCGCTGATCCCCGATCTGCGCGCGGTGCTACCCGAAGCGACGCCCGGCTGGACCATCGTCAACACCGACCTCTACGAATTCAGCGACACCCTGCACACCGATCACCTCGTCCAGCGCACCTACTACAAGACCACTCCCGCCGGTCCCGTTCGGATCATTCTCTATCTGGCTTATTGGGCGCCAGGGCAGGCCTCGGTCAGTCTCGTCGCCTCGCATACCCCGGACGCTTGCTGGCCCGGCTCCGGCTGGGCTCCGCAGACGATCGACCAACCCCGCGAACAACTCGTCGTCGACCGGCGCGCGCTGGCGACGGCGGAAGCCCGCTTCTTCAAACTCGGCGACGAACCGGAGTTTGTCTGGTTCTGGCACCTCTACGACGGCCGTCCGATCAACTACCGCGATCCCTACTCCGCGTCCGAACTCCTCCGCATCGCGCTGCGCTACGGCTTTCGACATGACGGCGATCAACTCTTCGTCCGCGTCTCGTGCAATCGCCCCTGGTCGACCATCGAACACGAACCGCTCATCGCACAATTTTTCGCCCGCACGCAGACCCTCGGTCTCTGATCGCCATGCCGCTTCCCGTCACCGCCCTCGAAAAACGCATCCTCGCCGTCTTAGACTTGCTGATTGTCCTCGGCTTGATCGGCTTCGCCGTCTTGTAACCGCGCCGCCATGTCCGACGAAACCTTGCCGTCAGGTCGCGCCCGTCCTCCGTGCCCCGCCATTTTTTCGCTGCTCCCCTGGCTCGTCGCCGCCGGTTTTGCCGCCATCGCTGCCGTGCTTGGACAACGCCAATTCGTCCGCCAGTCCGAGACCGCCTTGCTCCGCGAGCAGGTCGCAATCGCCGCGATCGAATTAAAGGCTGTTCGCAACGAAATCGCCGCCGAACAAATCCTCGCGCGCCATCAACTTGGCTCCGTCGTTTCGCGTCCGTCGGACGATCTCGCCGGCCTCAAAATCACACTGCTCTCCTCGCGCTCGAAAAGTTCGCCGCAGGCCAGCGCCGTTGTGGTATGGAATCCTGCGAAACAGGAAGGCGTGCTCAAGGTGGAGCAGCTTCCCCTCCCCGCCACCGACCGCGATTACCAGCTCTGGATCATCGAACCGCAGTCTGCCGATCCGGTCGATGGCGGCGTGTTCGCCGTCGAAGCGTCGACGGGCGTCGCCGACGTGAAATTCACGGGCCGGCAACCCATCGCGACTCTTGAGGCGTTCGCCATTTCGCTTGAGCGCAAGGGAGGCGTGACCAAACCCGAGGGCCCATTCGTGCTGTTTGGCAAGTAGACGCCATCACCGCGGCGTGAAATCTTTTCTCGACGCGCTTTGCCGCTCTCCTGAAGCTCGATAGGCATGATCATCAAACCCAAGGTTCGCGGATTCGTTTGCGTCACTGCCCATCCCGAAGGCTGTGCCGCGCACGTGCAGCAGTGGATCGACCACGTGAAGGCGCAGGGTCCGATCACGCCTGGCCCGAAAAAGGTCTTGGTCATCGGCTCGTCCACCGGCTACGGGCTCGCGTCGCGCGTGGCTGCGGCGTTCGGATCGGGCGCCGCGACACTCGGTATATTTTTCGAACGCCCCTCCGAGGAGGGCCGCCCCGCGACCCCGGGTTGGTATAACTCGATCGCCTTCACGAAGGCCGCCCGCGCC
Source organism: uncultured Opitutia bacterium (assembly GCA_903840415.1). GTDB lineage: Bacteria > Verrucomicrobiota > Verrucomicrobiia > Opitutales > Opitutaceae > CAITWF01. The sequence continues at coordinate 7,122 of CAIMFY010000014.1, forward strand.
GCCGGACTCTACGCGAAGAATCTCAACGGCGATGCATTTTCCGACGACATCAAGCGCCAGGCGCTCGAACTCATCCGCACCGATCTGGGGCAGGTTGACCTCGTCGTCTATTCGCTGGCATCGCCGCGGCGCACGCATCCGAAAACGGGCGCCGTGCACCGTTCCTGCCTAAAACCCGTCGGCCAGCCCTACACCAATAAGACCGTCGATCCCGACAAGGGCATTGTTTCCACCGTCACGATCGATCCGGCCGACGAGCAGGAAGTCGCCGACACTATTGCCGTGATGGGCGGCGAAGATTGGGAGATGTGGATGCAGGCGCTTTCCGACGCGCACCTCCTCGCCCCCGGCGCGCAAGCCGTGGCCTACTCCTACATCGGGCCCGAGGTCACGTGGGCCGTCTACAAGAACGGCACCATCGGCCTCGCCAAAAACGATCTGGAGCGCGCGGCGCGCCACATCGATTCGCTACTCAAACTGAACGGCGGCGGTCGCGCGTTCATCTCGGTGAACAAGGCACTGGTCACGCAGGCCAGCTCCGCGATTCCCGTGGTGCCGCTCTACATAGCGATCCTCTACAAAATCATGAAAGCGAAGGGCACGCACGAAGGCTGCATCGAGCAGGTGCAGCGACTGTTCGCCACGCACATGTATGCCGGCAAGACGCCGAAGTTCGACGAAGCGGGCCGCGTGCGCGTCGACGATTGGGAGATGCGCGCCGAAATTCAAGACGCCGTGCAGGATATCTGGCCGCGCATCACGACTGAAAACCTCGACGCTGAGACCGACATCGAAGGCTACCGCAGCGAATTTCTGAAACTCTTCGGGTTCGGCCTGCCGGGCATCGATTACGAGGCCGAGACGGAACCGCACGTACCGATGCTCTAATTTTCCGTGCGCGCGGTCGTCCAGCGAGTCAGCAGCGCCCGCGTCACCGTCGCCGGTGAAATCACCGGCGAGATCGCCTCCGGGTTGCTCGTGCTGCTCGGCATCGCGCAGGGCGACACCGAATCCGACGTCGACTGGCTCGCGCAAAAAATCGCTGCGCTCCGCATCTTCGAAGACGACGCCGGCAAGATGAATCGCTCCGTCGTCGATGTGGCCGGCGACGCGCTCGTCGTCAGTCAATTCACGCTGCTGGCGAGCACGGCGAAGGGCACGCGCCCGTCGTTCAATGCCGCCGCGGCGCCGGCGCTCGCCATCCCGCTCTACGAAAAATTTGTGCAGCAACTCTCCGCGACCCTCGGCCGACCGGTCGCGACCGGTCGTTTCGGCGCGATGATGGACGTCGCGCTCGTCAACGCCGGTCCGGTCACGCTCGTGATCGATTCACGGGTGCGAGAGTGAACCACGCCGCCACCGGGCCAGAGCCCGCCGGCGTGGCCGGTCCCGGTTTCCGGTCGCGTTTTCCCGTGGGCGCGCCATTTTTTCGATCGGAATAGCGGGTTCGGAGCCTTCGACTGTCATGATGCGCAAGAGTGAAACCATTCTCGTCTCCCCTCCTTTCTCCGTTCGCCGATTCGGTCGAGTCGGGCGCGGGCCGTGCCGCGCTCTGTGTTGCCATGGCTGACACCCCCGAACCGCCCCGCGATTTCGCGACCCTCTATCGCACGACCCTCGCGCCGTTGCGGCGCTACCTTGCGCGGCTCCTCGGCAACGCCACCGAGGCGCAGGATATCGCGCACGACGCCTATTTGCGCGTTTACGCGAGCGTCACTGCGCAGACGTCGGAGCGACCCGAGGCGCTGCTCTACGTCACCGCGCGCCGCCTCGCGATTAACCGGCTCAAGCGCCGCAGCATCTCGCCGCTCTCGCGCGAACCAATGAACGAGGCGACCGCCGTTTCCACCACGCCCGGCGTCGCGCAACAAGTCATGGCACGCCAGGAACTCGCCCTGCTCGAACGCGCCATCGCCGAACTCCCCGAGGGCTGCCGCACCGTGCTCCTGTTGCGCAAGGTCGAACTCCTCTCCCACCGCGAAATCGCCGACCGCCTCGGCATCGCGATCAGCACCGTTGAGAAACAGCACGCTCGCGCGCTCCGACTACTCCGCGCCGCGTTGCCCACTGACACCGCCGGGCAGCACCAGGAGGCCACTTCATGAACACACTCTCTCGCCAACCTGATCCCGCCGCCGAGGAGCAAGCGTCACTCTGGGCCGCACGGCTCGAAGGCGGCACGCTCTCCGCTACCGATCGCGACGCGCTCGACGCCTGGCTTAACGCCGATACCGCTCATCGCCCGCTGCTCTCCCAATATTGCCAGTTCTCTACCGATCTTGAGGAGCAACTCCTCACACTCGTCGCGACCGGCAGCGTAAAACTGCCGCCGGAGCCGGAGTCAGCTTCCGCGGAAGAACCGGAACTGGCGCTCGTGATTCGAGTTCGCCGCTGGAATTTTCCCCGAGTCGCGAGCATCGCACTCGCCGCCGCCGCGGCCATCGCGCTCACCGTGTGGGTGGCCCGGCCGACGCCGCCAGTCGCAATCATCGCGACCGCCGCCGCACAGCGCTCCGCCGTCACGCTCGGCGACGGCACCCGCGTCGAACTCAACGCGCACACCAGCCTCACCTTCGCAAACAGCGCCAACGAACGGCGCGTGCGGCTCGCGGGTGGCGAAGCGTTTTTCACCGTCAGCAAAGACAAGTCGCGACCCTTCATCATCGAGACCCCAGCCGGTTCCGTGCGCGTCACTGGCACCGTCTTCAACGTCCGCACCGACACGCCCGCCGACCTCGTGGTCACCGTCGTCGAAGGCTCCGTGCAAGTGCGTCCCGGCGAACCTGCGACGAGCCGTGACACCGATCCTTACGCGCTCGGCGCCAATGACTGCCTCTCCATCGTGCAGGGCAAGCCGGCGAAGCGCATGCTTTCCGCCGCCGAACTCGGCGACACGCTTGCGTGGCGGCAGGGGCAGATGGTGTTCAAGGACGTTCCGTTGCGCGATGTCCTCAAGTGGTTCGCCGACTACCACGGTAAAAAGATCTTTCAGTCCGCCGGGATCGATCAATCGAAGCAGACCGTGAGCGGTCCCTACGGCATCGACGATCTCGAGAGCGCGCTCACCACGCTCGCGACGTCGTTCGATCTGGACGTCGAGCACGAGCCGAGCGGCACGATCCGGGTGAAATTGAAAGCCGAGCGTTAGACACGAACCTCGTCCTCCATTCCGCTGTCCTACCACTCTCTCGTGCTTCGCGTCTTTCGTTTTTACCTTCTGTTCAGCCTGAGTCTCGGCTGTTTCCTCGCTGTCGCATGCGCGGAGCCGCTGACCATCGACGTGCCGGCTCAACCGGCGGATCTCGCGCTACTCGCCCTGTCGAGCGAAGCGCACATCGAGGTGCTGTTCTCGTCCAGCGACCTTCATCAAAAAACCTCCACGGCGGTCGTCGGGCGTTTCGAGCCGGCGGAAGCGCTGGCCCGCGCCCTCCGGGGCACCGGTTACGAGGCGCGCGCCACGAGCCCAGGAAAATTCGCGGTGCTGCGCGGCGGCACGCAGACGACTTCGATCAGCGGCCGGCTGGTCGGCCCGGATGGCGTCGGCGTTAGCGGGGTGCGGGTCGCCCTGCCCGCGGTGCAGCTCTCACGCACCACCGGCGAGAACGGTGAATTCGCGTTCGATACCGTCGCACCCGGCGATTACGAACTCATCGCCAGCGCCTCGCGTTTTCAAACGCTGCAGCTTTCCGGCCTCCACGCCGTCGCCGGCGAGCCGCTGACGATTCCGACGCACACGCTTCTGGCCGGCACGGAGCCGTCGCGCCTCGCGCCGTTCGTGGTCGAAGGCAGCACCGATCAGCCGGGCGGGATCGGTGGACACCCGGCGCCGCTGCCGCCGCGCACAGCCGTCGGCAATCTCGACCTTGCGCGCACGGAAGATGACGCGATCCCCTTTACCATCCTCGATCGCGAGCACATCCGCCGCAGCGGCGTGGTGAATTTGAATGAGTTTCTCCAACGCGAACTGCTCGACAGCAGCGCCACCAGCCGTCCGCCCGAGCAGGATGGCACCACCAGCAGTTTCATCACCGGCAGTTCAAATCTCAGTTTGCGCGGATTCGATGCCGACGAGACCATCATTCTCGTCAACGGCCGGCGTCTGCCCGAAGCCCTCACGAGCGGCAGCGATGGGCGGCCGCGGATGCCCGACGTAAATTTCATTCCGCTCAGCCTCGTGCAACAAGTCGAGGTGCTCCCGATCTCCGCGTCTTCACTCTACAACGGCAATCCCGTCGGCGGCGTGATCAACATCGTGTTGCGACCCGGCGTCGACGCCAACTCCACGGAACTCACCGCGACCTATAATAACGCCGTCGGCCGATTCGATGCTCCGCAATCTACGCTATCGCTCCTCAACAGTGAGACGCTGCTGGGAGGCGCACTCCGGCTGCGGTTCAACTCGAGCACGTCGCGCTCCACGCCCGCCACCGAAGCCGAACTCGGCTATCATCGCCGCGATCTCGCTGCGCCCAGTTCGCTCGCCGCTTTGATTCACCGCGCTACGCCGAATCTCCACAGCGCCGATCTTTCGCCGCTGTTCGGGCCGGGCACGTCGCCCGTCACTTCGGTAGCGACAGGCGCAGACGGCACCGGCGGCCTCGGAGCTTTTGCCGGCCGCCAGGGTGTCCGCGATCTCGATCTGTTCAAATCACCGGGCGGCATGGCAGCGTCGCTCGACAGCAGCGACTACCCGTATGGCCGCGAGCAGCAGCGCACCGTATACTTCGCCTCCGTCGTGGGAGACGTGACTCCATGGCTCCAACTCGGCCTCGACGCCACATACTCCAGCACCGTGGTGCATCGCGGCTACGATGTGTTTGGCGCCGACTTCACGCTCGCAGCCGTTTCACCGCGCAATCCGTTTGGACAGGACGTAGTCATCTCGCTTAACGAAACCGCTCGATCACTCGGGCAGGATTACAGCGAGGCGCGGCTTGAGTTTTCGTCTCTTGTCGTCGGCGCAATGGCGAAGTTGCCGCACTCGTGGCGGCTCTCGGTCGATGCGCAATACGCGCGCAACCTCACGCGCTTCCGCGGGCTCTATGGCGCCGACGCCAGCCGATGGCAGCAACTCGTGGATTCCGGCGGCTACAATCCGCTGCGCGACACGCAGGTCTCCGGTCCGCCCGCCGCCTTCTACGATCAGGTGTTGATTTATCGCGGTGCTCGCGGGCAGTTCGTGACGCTCGGCGACAACACCAATCTCGACGCCGCGTTTCGCGCGACCAACGAATCGCTGCAACTCCCCACCGGCCCGGCCACACTCAACGTCGGCGGCGATTACCGTCGCAGTCATCTCGCCGCCTATCGCGAGGAATTCCGCTACGCCGACGGCTCACTCGCCTCCAATCCGACCGATTGGGCCGCGCGCACTCTGCAACGCTACAGCGTCTTCGCCGAACTCCGCGCCCCGCTTCTACCCGCGCGCCACCTTCCCGCCGTGCTTCACGCCATCGACGCCGATCTCGCGGTGCGCTACATCGGCGCCAACTCGACCAAAGAATCCTATGTGGCGCCCACCCTCGGACTGAAACTCGACCTCGGCCACGGCTTCTCGCTGCGCGGCAGCTTCACGACGTCGAGCCGTTATCCCACGCCGCAGTTAAATCGCCCGGTGGCGGCGCCGTCCACTGGCGGGATCGTCTTGCCCTACACAGAAATGATCTCGGATCCGCGGCGCGGAAACGCGAGCTACAGCGTCGCGGTGAACCAACTGCCCAATCCCAGCCTGCTGCCGGAGACCGCGCTCACGCAGTCGTTCGGCCTGCTCTTTCAACGCGGCAAAATCCATCGCGTGCGCGCGACCCTCGACTTCGTCAATACTCACAAAACCAACGAGGAACTTTTTCTCGGCTCGCAGTCACTCGTCGAACTCGAGGCGCTCTTTCCCAACCGCGTCACCCGCGCACCGCTCGCGCCCGGCGATCCGAACAGCGTGGGCGTCGTGACTTCCGTTCTCACCGGCACGACGAATCTCGCCTGGCGGCACTCGCAGAACTGGAACGCCTCCGCCGACTACGCGTGGACCGAATGTCTTGGCGGCACACTCGATGTCTATGGCCGCCTGCTTTATTACCAACTCTACCGGCGCCAGATTCTGCCCGGCACTCCGGCGGCCGACGAACTCGCGCACCCGGACGGTGCCGGCAACGAGTTGCTGCGCTATCGCACAAATTTCGGTGTCGGTTGGTCCACTCGCGACGTCGGTTTCGGACTCGACGGTCGATTTTTTTCTTCACGGGTGTTGCCGGTGAACGAATGGCCCGCGCAAGGCCGCGACCGCATCCGGCCCGCCTGGCAGTTCGACACCTACGTCGAATCCGATCTCGGTCGCTGGCTGCCGTGGGATCACGCGCGCCACAGCCTCCGCGCCCAATTGCGCGTCAACAATGTCTTTGGCGACCGCTTTCCGAAATACGTCAACGAACCGTCTGGCGCCGGCGTTCAACCTTACGGTGACTGGCGTGGGCGCACATACTCGCTGTCCTTGACGACAAATTTTTGATCGCAGATTTCTGCTCCGCCTGACGGATGTTTCGCTAGCGGATATTCCTCGGTCGCTTGTCATCTCAGTTGAGTCCATGAACGCTTCCTCGACCGAATCCGACTCCGCGCTGTGCGAGGCATTGAAACACTGCTCTCCACAAACCTGCGAGGCCGCGCTCCGCTTCCGCGCTACCGGCAATATCGCCGAAATTCCTCTCGTCATCCGCGGGGTGATCGAACGTTTCGCCGCTCGCGAACGGCGCGAGCGTCTCCACGCGGCCACCCCTGATCTCCGTCTCGCCGAAGATCTCGGCCTCGATTCACTCACGATGATGGAGATCGTGATGCTCACCGAGGAAGCGCTGCCCATCACGATCAGTAACGAAGAACTCCGCCAACTCCGGACGCTTGGAGACGTCGAGCAATTTATCGCCCGCAAACTACGGCGCCAGCCAATCTAGCTACGTCTGAACGAAACGTGTTCGACTCGCCGCCATCGCGCTGCAACAAATCGCCGCGTAATGAAACTACCCCGCCTCCTCGCTCTCTTCGCCGCGGTCTGCGCTCTCGCTCGCGCCGCCGACGAAGACGCCAATCTCAAATATTTCCGCGATCTCGCCGAGACACGCAGTTACTCCCTCGGCCGGCCCGTCGCGCCGAAACTTACGCCCGACGGCCGGACGGTCATCTATCTCCGCGGCGGCCCCCGCGATCCGGTGCTGCGGCTCTACGAATTCCCGCTGCCCGCTGGCCCGGAGCGCGAACTCCTCACTCCGTCGCAATTGCTCGGCACCGCCGAGGAAAAACTTACCGCCGAAGAAAAGGCGCGCCGTGAGCGTGCCCGCATCACGCTCCGAGGTTTCACGCGTTTTGACCTTTCCAAGGATGGCGCCCGACTGCTCGTCACGCTCTCCGGTCAACTCTACGTCGTAAACCGCGCCGACCTCAAAGTCACCGCACTCCCCGGCAAAAACTGGATCGACCCGCGCTTCTCGCCTGACGGCACCGCCGTCGCCGCCGTCTCTGCCGGCGAACTCCACGTGATCGACCTCGCGACCGTGACGAGCCATGCCGTCACGAGCGGCGCTACGGCGACGCTCTCTCACGCCACCGCAGAGTTCGTAGCCCAGGAAGAAATGGATCGACGCGAAGGTTACTGGTGGGCGCCAGACTCCCAGTCGCTCATTTATCAGGAGACTGACGAGTCAGCCGTCGAAGTGCGCCACATCGCCGATCCGCTCCATCCTGAAGCTGCGCCGGTGGATTTCTTTTACCCGCATGCCGGCTCCACCAACGCCACCGTCCGGCTCGGCGTTATCGCCCGCTCCGGCGGCGCGACGCGATGGATTAATTGGGACGCCGCCAAATTTCCCTATCTCACCCGCGTGGTCTGGCGCGAGGTCGGCGACCCGCTGTGCCTCTCCGTCATGGATCGCGCGCAACAAACTTCGCTCCTGCTCCGCGCCGATCCCGCCACCGGTGCCACCATCGAACTCATCCGCGAGACCGACGCCGCCTGGCTCAACCTCGACGATCAATCCGTCCTCCCCCGCTGGCTGCCGGGCGGCAAAGAATTTCTTTGGACAACCGAGGCGCGCGGCGCCTGGCAAGTCGAGCTTCGGGCTGCCGATGGCAAGCTACTCCGGCCGCTCACGCCGCCCGATTTCATTTACAAGGGTTTGCTCAAGATCGATGCCGCCCAAGGCTCGATCTACGTCAGCGGCGGCTCCGATCCGCGCGAGTCGCACCTCTGGCGTTTTCCGCTCGCCGGTGGCGCCGGCACCGCGCTCACCACGGCGTCGGGTCAGCACTCCGCGAGTTTTGCCGACAACGCGTCTGCGTTTATCCATTCTTTCAATCTCCTCGATGGCAGCGCCGGCACGGAAGTCCTGAGTGCCGACGGTCAACATCTCGCGACGCTGCCATCAGTCGCCGAAAAGTTTCCCGCGCTGCCCAATCTCGAACTCACGCGCACCGTCGGCATGCCGTCATTCTACGCGGCGATCGTGCGTCCACACGCATTTCAGGCCGGGAAAAAATATCCGCTCATCCTCGCGGTTTACGCCGGACCGACGACCACCACGGTAAACTCTGCCATCCGCGGCTACCTCGCCAACCAGTGGATGGCCGATCACGGCTATATCGTGGTGCGCATCGACGGTCGCGGCACGCCGTTGCGCGGTCGCGATTGGGAGCGTATCGTCCGTGGCAACCTCATCGATGTCGCCCTCGAAGATCAGGTCGCCGGCTTGCGCGCCCTCGGTCAGCGCTATCCCGAACTCGATCTCACGCGGGTGGGTGTGACCGGTTGGTCGTTTGGCGGTTATTTTTCGGCAATGGCCACGATTCGGCGCCCCGATGTCTTCAGCTGCGGCGTGGCGGGCGCACCAGTTATTACCTGGGAAAATTACGACACGTTCTACACTGAACGCTACCTCGGCCTGCCGCAGACTGATGCCGCTGCCTACAAAATCAGCAGTGTGCTGACCTATGCGAAACAACTCGCCCGCCCGCTCCTCCTTATCCACGGCCTGACGGACGACAACGTCTATGCGCAACACACGCTCCAACTCACCGACGCGCTTTTCATGGCGGGCAAGCCGTATGAGTTCATGCCAATGCTCGGCACACACATGGCCGGTTCGAGCGACCCGATGGTGCAACTCCGCGAAAACGTCCGAGTCATGGACTTCTTCAACCGCGAACTTAAGCCGTAGGCTCTGCCGGCATCAATCTTCGCCACCACTCACGCTCACCGACTGCCCGTTTTGCTTCGGTCCAAGTTTCAGGATGAACGGTGCAGCGGTCTTCGCCCATTGCTCGGCCTTCGGATAGCTCGCAGCGCCGTCGGCCCAGCACGAGCGCAGCATATCGGTGTCGATCACACCGGGATTCAACGGCACGGCAGCCATGCCGGCGGGCAGTTCCGCGGCGAGTGCTTTGGTGAGTCCCTCAATCGCCCATTTCGACATACAGTAGGACGCGACCTCGGGCGACACACTGCGACCCCAGCCCGAGCTAAAATTTACGATCACACCTTTTTTTTGTGCGACCATCGCGGGCACGAAGTGTCGGATAACGTTTTGCACGCCGCGGATGTTCACATCGGTGAGCTTCGTGAACTCGCGGTCGTCCTGCTCCCAGAGCGGCGAAAGGCGGTTCATAACGGCAGCGTTGTTGATCAACAAATCGGGCGGGCTGTCATTCTCCAACACCTTGGCTGCCCAAAGCGCGACCTTGCTGTCGAGTGCGACATCGACGACCGAAAAATCGTGTGGCGCTGCATGCGACATCCGCAAATCGAAGATGGCATCGCCGGCGCGGCCGCAGCCGAGGACCGTGTGGCCGGCGCGAATGAACTCCTCCACCAGCGCACGACCCAGTCCACGCGTGACTCCGGTGATGACGATTTTCATGACGCTGAAATTCTCTCGTCGCGTGCAGTCGGCCGAGAAGTTTCTAGCGCGACTGGAGACTAAACTTGTTGAGGCCCGTCTTTCGGCAGGCGTCCATCACAAAGGCGAGCTTCTTCAACTGCGTCGTTTCATCCGCCTTAATCAGCACGGGGATGTCGCGGTCGATCTTCTTCACCTGCTCCAACAGACCAATCAACTGGTCGTCGGTCACGACGCGGTTGTTGTTGGCCCCAGTGGCGAAGGAAATGACTCCATCCTTGTCGATGCTGATCGTGACCGTGCCCTTGAACTCGTTTTTGCCAGCGGTATCGACCTTCGGAAGCGTGATATTCAGCGTCGTCATCGACTTGAACTGCATCGTGACGAACGCGAAAAAAATCAGCATCACGAGCACGTCGATGAGCGGCACGAGGTTCAGCTCGGGCCGTTTGCGGCGCTTTTGGTAAAGGCTGCTCATTGCCGCGAGCGCTGAAGGATGCGCTCGAGGAGCACGTCGAGTTGCGCCGCGTAACTTTCGATTTTACGCTGCAAGTAGCCGCTGCCGACCAGTGAAGGAATCGCGATCGTGAGGCCGAGCACGGTAGCCGACAGTGCGAGCGCGACGCCACTGGTGAACTTCACCGGATCGGGCAGACCGGTGTCGGGGGCGATTTGCGAGAAGACCTCAAGGAGGCCGGTGACCGTGCCGGTCAGGCCGATGAGCGGCGCCGCGGCGTAAATGACGTCCAAGTAAGCCACGCCGCGCTCCATGCGGTTGATTTCGAGGCGGGCGAAGGCTTTGACGGCGCCTTCATCGTTTTTATGGACTTCGGCAAATTGGACGATGCGCGCCAGCACCGTGTGTTTGCCGCCGACCAGCGGGCGACCCGCGACTACCGCGTCGACCAAATCCTCCGGCATCACGGCGCCCTTGCGCAACGCAAAGGCGCGTTCGCAGATAATGAACACCGCTCCAGCAGAACAGAGAGCGAGAGGATAAATGAGGAGGCCGGCCCCCTTCACAACGTCGAGCATGGCGAGGAACATAAGGTAAGATGAGTGCCGAGTTGTGACGTGCCGTCAGCGAAAAAGTTCGAAAAAATAGTGCCGACAGCCTCATCGGCACATCTAGACCAGAGGCGGAGTCGGCCGATGGCGCACTATTAAGCCGCCAAATAAGGCAACTTCGCAGCCATCGCCTTCACCTGAGGCACGCCTTCGAGGAGTTCGCCGATGGCGTCCCAGCGGCCATTCACAAGAGCGTCGCGCGCAGTTTCACGCACAGCGGCCTTCACCGTTTGGCCGCCAAACCGGATTTCTTGCTTAGCCACATCGAAAACGATCTCAGTCTGCGGATTGGCTTCGATGGCGGAGGCGATCGTAGCGATATCGGCGCGGCTGGCGGTGGCGCAGGGAATGCCGAGGGTCGTGCAGTTGCCGAAAAATATCTCGGCGAATCCCTCAGCGATGACTGCCTGAAACCCATATTTCTGGATCGCCTGCGGAGCGTGCTCGCGAGAGGAACCGCAGCCGAAGTTCGCGCCGGAAAACAGGAGAGTTGCACCCTTAAAGCGCGACTCGTTCAGCGGGTGCGGCTTGTTGGTGCCGTCGGCATTCTTCCGGACGTCGTAGAACAGAAACTCACCGAGTCCGTCAAACGTGACGCATTTCATAAAGCGCGCCGGAATGATGCGGTCGGTGTCGATGTCGTTGCCGGGGACGTAAACACCGCGGCCGGTGCGGGAGGTAATTTTTTCGAGAGCCATGGAAGTGTGAAGTAAAGGTTAGGAATCAGTTGACCGCGAAAACCTCACGCGCGTCAGCGACGGAGCCGGCGACTGCGGCGGCAGCGACCATGAGCGGGCTCATGAGCAAGGTGCGTCCGGTCGGCGATCCCTGACGGCCCTTAAAGTTGCGGTTCGACGAACTGGCGCAGAGTTGATCGCCAATGAGCTTGTCGGGATTCATCGCGAGGCACATCGAGCAACCAGCCGCACGCCATTCGAAACCGGCCTCACTGAAAATTTTATCGAGGCCGAGTTTTTCGCACTGGAGTGCCACGATTTGCGAGCCCGGCACCGCGATCGCTTTCACGCCCGCAGCGACCTTCCGGCCACGCACGAATCTCGCGACTTCTTGGAAATCGCTCAACCGTCCGTTCGTGCAGGAACCAATGAACGCCACGTCGATCTTCGTGCCCTTGATGGGCGCGCCGGGCTTTAGTTTCATGTAGGCGAGTGCTTCTTCGATGGACGCTTTTTCATCGACTGAAGTCGTCTTCGTTGGATCGGGAATAGCCTCCGCGATCGAAATGCCCTGGCCAGGATTGATGCCCCATGTGACGGTCGGCGCGATGTCGGCAGCGGCGATAGTGACGACATCGTCGTAGTAACAATCCGCGTCGCTAGCGAATGACTTCCACTGCGCCACCGCACTGTCCCACGCCGCACCTTTCGGCGAATAGGGACGGCCTTTGAGGTAGCTGAATGTCGTCTCGTCAGGATTGACGTAACCCGCGCGCGCGCCGCCTTCGATGGACATATTACACACGGTCATGCGCTCCTCCATCGAGAAGTGGTCGAAGACCTCGCCGCCGTATTCGTAGGCGAAGCCGGTGCCGCCATTCACACCCAGGGTCCGGATGATGTGGAGAATGACGTCCTTGGCATATACCCCCGGTCGCAGCTTACCCGTCACATTGATCCGGCGGACCTTCAGCTTGCCGAGCGCGATGGTTTGGGTCGCGAGCACATCGCGGATTTGCGTGGTGCCGATGCCGAACGCAATCGCGCCGAACGCGCCATGCGTGCTAGTGTGCGAGTCGCCGCAGGCAATGGTGGTGCCCGGCTGCGTAATGCCTTGCTCCGGACCAACGATGTGGACGATGCCCTGCTTGCCGCTCGCCCGGTCAAAAAACGTGATGCCAAATTCGCGGCAGCTCTTGCGCAACTCATCCATCATCGCCTGAGCGAGCGGGTCGCCGTAAGGCTCCACGAGTTGATCCGTTGGGATGATATGGTCGACGGTGGCAAACGTGCGGTGCGGCATCGCCACCTTAAGCTTGAGGTCACGAAGCATCCCAAACGCCTGCGGACTGGTCACTTCATGGATGAGGTGAGTGCCGATGAGGAGTTGGGTCTGGCCGTTGGCGAGCTTGCGGACGGTGTGAGCGTCCCAGACTTTTTCAAACAAAGATTTGGGCATGGCGACAGAGGAGATTTCCTAAAAACAACGTCTGGAGGCTACCAGAATGTTGCCATGCCTGTAAATACTTGTTCAGGTCGCTGTGATGCCTCGGGAGTATCAGTTCCCGTTTGAGTTACGCCACCTCGTCTACTTTCACGAAGTCGCCCGGCACCTGCATTTCCGCAAGGCCGCTGAATCGCTAGCGCTCGCGCAGCCTGCCCTTAGCCGACAGATCGCACAATTGGAGAAGGCCCTCGGTGCGCCGTTGTTTGTGCGCTCACGCCGTCGCGTCGATCTCACGCCCGCCGGGCGGGTGCTTGCAGAGCGCGTCGAACCGCTCCTGCGCTTGCTCAACCGCATGCCCCGCGATGTCCGGGCCGTCGCCGACGGCGAGGTTGGTCACGTCCGCGTGGCATTCACCGGCCTCGCGATGGCGACCGTGTTGCCGAAAATTCTTCACGCGTTTCACCTCCGTCACCCCGGGATTCGTCTAGAGCTAACGGAGTCGCCAACGTCGGCTCAGATGGTGGCACTGCAATCGGGTGATCTGGCGTGCGGCTTTTTCCACCCCGATGCGGCGACCGTCGGATTAAATACCAAGCTCCTCCTCCGCGAACGCAACGGGGTGCTGCTACCCGCCACCCACCTACTCGCCAAACGCGCCGCGCTCAAACTCCTCGACCTCGCGATGGTGCCACTCGTGCTTTTCCCCCGGACGCACAATCCCGGCTTCTACGATCGCATCCTCGCGGCGTTTGCGATGGTGGGCATCACTCCGCGCATCGCCGAGGAAGTGTGGCCGCGCGCGAACGCCGTCGGGCTCATTCGCGCCGGACTGGGTGCGACATTTATGACTCCGTCCGAGGCGCAGCACTTGCCACCGGAGATTGTGTTTCGGCGGTTGCGCGGACCGGCTCCCGAAAGCCGGCTCGTCCTCGGTTGGCGGCAGTCCCCCAATCCGGAGCCGGCGCTGGCAGCGTTTCTGGCGGTGGCGCTCGCGTCACCACGAACTCGCGACTGAGCGACGTTCTATCGCGCCAACTTCAAGGCTTTCTCCAGTCGGTCGAATTCGTTGGCCAACTGGCTGTGGGCTTCAGCCTGAAGTGTGTGGCGCGCCCGCTCGATCGCGTGCCGCGCTTCTGTCGGATGATTCAGCTGCATGAGATGGGCCACGAAGCGGACGACCACCGCGTCGAAAAACGCGACTCCTGCACCTCGCCCGTAAGTTTCAACGACGGAATTGTAGGCGCGCACCTGCTCTGCCAGCGGCTGCGTCTCGATCGCCCGCTGCACGATCTCGCGCGCCTGCGCCACGTTCAGATCGCTGCGGTCATCCTGATTCTTTCGCGCGATCCGGCGCTCCTCGGCATTGGCCTCACTTGTTTGTCCGCGTGCCCGCAGGCTTGCGCTCAAGCGGTTCACATAGGCCGCCTCGAGATCCGGATACCGCTGAAACGCCAGCGCCGCCTCGCGCATCACGGCTTCCACCGGCTTCGACTCGAGTGTCGCCTTCTGGGTGGCGGCGATGAGTGTGTCCCACGCAGTGTCGTTTCGGCGTTCGGTGTCCACCGCGAGACGCGCGGCAGTCAACGCCGCACCGACGTTGCCTGCCGCCAGGTAATCTGCAGCAAACCCTCGGTGGATTCGCGAGGTGGCGAACGCCGGCAGTTCGTGAAAACGCTCGGCCATAAATTGCAGCTCGTGATCGGTGAGTTCGCCCCACGTCTGCGGATCGCGGGCCAAGCCGGTGACGAATTTTTGTCCGATGTCCCGGCCGGCATCGAGCTGCCAGTGGTTGTTGCTGTCGAGAAAACCGAACCACGCGTGGCGCCCGTCATGGCCGGCGCCGTGGAAAAATAATGTCGGCACCCCGCGCGCTTTGCCAAGTTCCGTCGCGAAATACGCCTGATCGACGCAGATGCCACCGTCGCGCAGGATGTCCATCAGGCGGTAAGTGCGGCCGGGCCAGATCGGGCGTTCCGCCGCCAACCGCTCGTTGCGATAGCGGATCATGGCGTAGGCGCGGGCGAGTTGGTTGAGGGGGATGTCGGAGATATTCTGTGCCCACTCAAGTTCCGGCGTCGGTGCGGCGGCATCGACGACAAACTTCAGCTCGTCCGCCGGCAATCGATTCAATCGGTGAAATGTCCGACCGATCTGATCTTGGTGAGTCCACCACGCGAAAGCATCGGTCGCACTGGGGAATCGTCGCGGCAGCGCCTCAGTCGCAACCTGTCCGTGCGGCCAGTCGGGCGGTGGCGGAACATCGTAAACCACCGCGATCGCGAGGGCGAGGTGGCTGTAGCCGCGCACTCGTGCTGGGTCATGCCGGTAAAGCTCATCGAGAATCTGGAAGACCTTCGGCAAATAATCCACCGGAGACAGCAAAGCGAAAAACTCCTCCGCCACCGCGGCATCGTTGATGAGCCAAGCCTGCGTCGCGGGCGAGAGCGCGTAGCCCAGCGGGCTGTCGCGCGGCGTGTAGCGCGAGGGCATGTTGGCATGGCCGACCTGCGCGGCCGTCACGGCCTGAATCCAACGCGGGAGAAAATGCGCCTCGGTTTCGCCCAACAGGGTGGCCCACCGTGCGGCATTGAGCCACGCTTCGGCAGCGGGGAGCCGACCCGCGTCGTAAGCCCGGACCGCGGCACCTCGCAGACCAGCCTGCTGCGGCGCCCAGCCATCGCGCTGCGCAGCGGAGAATACGGCGGAGAGGCGCGCTCCGGTCGGCGGCTGGAGGCTTTCGGTTGCGGGGATTTGCGCCCCGAGGCGCGTAGCAAGGCCCAGCGAAAAAATCACGCCGCAACGCGTCAGTCTGAGCGAGACGAAGAATCCGGCACGGCGGCCGTCTGCGAGCATGCTCTTGGATTCTTTGCGACACGCAGAATGACAAACCAAAAGAAAACCCCGCTCCCGTTGTTCTCGGAGGGGCGGGGTTTCTGTGGGCGACGGGTGGTCGGCGTTTTTGTTATGGCGCCACTCCGCTTGTGGCGGCGGGTGGTGTCTTTTGCTTGAAAACTAGTTTCTCTCCGTCGCGGGTCACGAGGCACGGCTCGCCGTCCTTGACCTCGCCCTTGAGCAACGCCTCGGCCAGCGGATCCTCAAGATAGTGCTCGACGGCGCGGCGCAGCGGACGCGCACCGTATTTTTCGTCGTAGCCCTTCTCAATTAGGAGATCTTTCGCCTCCTGCGAGAATTCGAGCGTGATTTTCCGCTCGACGAGCCGCTTGGCGAAGTTCGCGGTTTCGAGTTCGACGATCTTAATCAGATCGTTTTTGTCGAGGGGACGGAAGAAGACGATGTCCGAGATCCGGTTTAGGAATTCCGGCTTGAAGACGCGCTTGGCCTCTTCGAGCACCTTTTCGCGCATCTTCTCGGCGTCGTTGAAATTCGATGCCGCCGCCGCGAAGCCCATCGAGGTCTGGCGCTGCAGGAGCGCCGCGCCGACATTCGAGGTCATGATGATGATCGTGTTGCGGAAATCGACTGTGCGGCCGAGCGAGTCGGTCAGGCGGCCATCCTCAAGAATCTGCAGCAGCAACTGGATGACATCGGGGTGCGCCTTCTCCACTTCGTCGAACAGCACCACCGCATAGGGTTTGCGCCGCACAGCCTCGGTAAGCTGTCCGCCCTCCTCGTAGCCGACATAGCCGGGAGGCGAGCCGACGAGGCGGGACACGGAGAATTTCTCCATGTATTCCGACATGTCGACCTGGATGATGGCGTCCTGATTGCCGAACATCTGTGCGGCAAGTTGCTTCGCGAGCATCGTCTTGCCGACGCCCGTTGGGCCGACGAACATAAACGAGCCAATCGGCCGGCGCGGATCCTTGAGATCGGCGCGCGAACGACGGAGGGCGCGAGCGATCGAGACGGCGGCAATGTCTTGGCCGATGACGGCCTTTTGGAGCTCGGATTCGAGCGCGAGGAGTTTCTCACTCTCTTTCTTTTCCATCCGGTTGAGCGGAATTCCCGTCCAGTCTGCAACGACCTGCATCATCAGTTCTTCGTCGATGGCGACGCGTTTCTCGTCGCGGGATTTTTTCCACTGCTCGGTAACCTGTTCCTGTTTCGCGCGGAGTTGTTTCTCCTGATCGCGAAACTTGGCGGCTTCTTCGAAATGCTGTTCGGCAATGGCTTTTTCCTTCGCCGCGCAGACAGCCTCGATTTCTTTGATGAGACTCTCGATGTCCGGCGGACGCGTGAGCGCTCCGATCCGCGCACGGGAACCGGCCTCGTCCATCACGTCGATGGCTTTGTCCGGCAGGAAGCGGCCGGTGATGTAGCGGTCCGAAAGTTTGGCGGCGGCCTCAAGCGACTTGTCGGTAAACGTCGCCTTGTGGTGATCCTCATACTTGGAGCGAATGCCTTTGAGGATGAGAATGGTGTCGTCGACGGAGGGCGCCTCGACTTTCACGGACTGGAAACGACGATCGAGAGCGGAGTCCTTCTCGATGTATTTCCGGTATTCGGTGAGCGTAGTGGCGCCGACGCACTGGAGTTCGCCGCGCGAAAGGGCCGGCTTGAAAATATTCGAGGCGTCCATCGCGCCCTCGGCGGCGCCAGCGCCGACGATGGTGTGGAGTTCGTCGATGAAGAGAATGATGTTCTTGGCGCGCTTGATTTCGTCCATCACGGCCTTGATGCGCTCCTCGAACTGGCCGCGGTATTTAGTGCCGGCGACCATCAGCGCGAGATCGAGCGTGATGACTTTCTTCTCGGCGAGGATTTCGGGCACAGCGCCCGCGGCGATTTCCTGCGCTAGGCCTTCGACGATGGCAGTTTTGCCGACGCCGGCCTCGCCAATAAGGACGGGATTATTCTTCGTCCGGCGGCAGAGAATCTGGATGACGCGGCGAATTTCGTTTTTGCGTCCGATGACGGGATCCATTTCGCCTTTGCGGGCGAGTTCGGTGAGATCGCGGCCGAAGGCTTTCAGCGCGGGCGTCTTCACTTCCTTCTTATCCTCGGGCTGCGCTGCGGAGCGCTGTGGGTTGCCGGCAGTCGCCTCTTCGCCGCCACCTTCGCCAGGCTGCGAGCCGGAGAACTGTGGATCGAGTTCGCGGAGGATTTCGTTGCGGGTCCGTTCGATGTCGATGTCGAGCGACTTGAGCACACGGGCGGCAACGCCTTCGCCTTCGCGCAGGAGGCCGAGCAGAATGTGCTCGGTGCCGACGTAGGAATGGTTGAGCGTCTTCGCTTCGCGGCCGGCGAGCGCGAGCACTTTTTTCACGCGGGGTGTGTAGGGCACGCTGTTTTGTGCCTTCGTTTCCTGGCCGATGCCGACCTGCTTCTCGACGGCGTTACGCACCGTCTCGAGGTCGAGGCCCATTTTTTGCAGCACGCTGACGGCCACGCCCTGACCCAGCTTGATCAGGCCAAGCAGGATGTGCTCCGTGCCCACGTAATTATGGTGGAAGCGGTCGGCTTCCTTGCGGGCGAGCGCGAGCACCTGCTGGGCGCGCGGCGTGAAATTGTTCATCGGTTCCTGAGACATGGTCGTGAGATGGGCGCTTAGTTTTTTCCGTTGCTGAAATTGAAGTCCGGGTGGGTAAAATTGGCAAACTCCGAACGCAGTCGCACGGCCCGCAGCAAGTCGCGCTGGCCCGGTTCGAACTCGCGCTTCTGCGCGTGCTGAAGGTGCCCCGGCTGCGCCTCAATCAGGAGGCGATCGATGACGGAGCGGTTGGCGTCGGGGAACGCGCCGAGGTCCACGCCCAGGCGGATGAGAGAGAGGAGATTCATCGCCTCGCTCGACGACAGGAGATGCGAATTTCGCAGGATGCCGTAGGCGCGTCCGATCTTGTCGAAAAGCTTCGCGGGATCGGCCTCCAGGAGTTTGCCACGGGCGTTGAGTTCGTGCTCGGTGATCGACTGGAGCACGCTGCCGAGGCGCTTGATGATTTCTTCTTCGGATTCGCCGAGGGTCGTCTGATTCGAGATTTGGAAAATACTGCCGCTAGCGTCGGAGCCTTCGCCGAACAGGCCGCGCACCACAATGCCGAGTTGGTTCACCGCACGGACGACTTTTTCCATCTGGTTCGAAATGACGAGCGCGGGAAGGTGCATCATCGCCGATGCACGCATCGCCGTGCCAAGGTTCGTCGGGCAGGCCGTGAGGTAGCCGAGTGTCGGCGAGAATGCGAAGTCGAGGACGTCCTCCAGCGCGGAGTCGAGTTCGTTGATCGCGTTCCAGGCTTTCTTCAGTTGAAAGCCGGCGCGCAACACCTGGATGCGCAGATGATCCTCCTCGTTGATCATCACGGAAAACGTCTGGTCCTTGTTGATCACGACGCCGGCATCGGACTTGGCGCCGCTGAGTTCGCGACTGATGAGGTGGCGTTCGACGAGGATTTGCTTTTCGAGCTCGGTGAGGTCGCTGATTTCGATGTCGAGGCCGCGCTTCATTGGTGTGGTCGCGGCGACGGCGGCTCGGCAGCCGCTGAAAATTTCCGCCCGCTGCGCAGGCTTCGCCCAGCCGGGAAACGGCCGGCCGGCGAGATTGCGGGCGAGGCGGATGCGCGTCATCAGCACGATCGCGGTCTTGCTGCTCGCGGAGTCGGTCAGCTCGGACGGGGAATCGATGAGGGAAGCGATCGTCATGGGCTCAGCGCACCGGCTTCTGGGTGACGGTTTGCTTGACCTGGTTGATTTCATCACGGGTGCGGGCAGCGTCTTCGTAGCGTTCTGACTTCACGGCTTCCGTGAGATCGAGTTCAAGTTTGGTGAGGCGGTCGTAGAGGGATTTGCGCTCGAGGGCCCGGTGCGGGATTTTGCCGGTGTGGGTGACGCCCTTGTGCATGTTGTCGAGCATCGGTTCGATGAGGCCCTTAAAGGTGTCATAACACGCCGGGCAGCCGAAACGGCCGTGCTTTTTGAAGTCGCCCGGGGTGAAACCGCATTGCTCGCACCGCACGCCGGTGATGGAGGGCTCAGGATTGAGCGAGGCTTTGAGCAACAGGTCGGCCAGCGAGAAGCCGCTCGGGTCGGTCACGCCCTTGGCCTGCGCGCACGCCTCACATAGGTCCACCTTGTGAACCTTGTTGTTCACGATCTGGGTGAGGTGCACCGTCGCGGGTTTCGAGCAGAGGTCGCATTTCAGCGGATTGGCCATGAATAGATGTTGGGTTGCTTGCAGGCATCATGCCACAGACCCGCGCGCTGGCAAGTGCGCGCGAACAGTGACTCACCACGCGCCGAGTCGTCACGGTGCGCCGTGCCAAGGGTGCAATCGTGACGCGCAGGCGAAACTTGAGCGAAACCTGCCCCGGCTCGCAGGGCATCAAATCCGTGTGCCGTCGACCAGCACGAGCTTCCGAAACGACGCCAGCACGCGTTGCGTAATCGGACCCGGCTTGCCGGTGCCGATTTCGCGACCGTCGAGTTTGACCACCGGAATGACCTCGGCGCCCGTGCCGGTGAGGAAACATTCGTCGGCACACCAGACGTCGTAACGGGTCATATCGGACTCGCGGATCGGCACGCCGATGTCTTTCGCGATATCAAACATCGAACCGCGAGTGATGCCCTTAAGCGCACCCTGCGATGCGCCTGGAGTGATGATAGTGCCTTTGTGGACGATGAACACGTTGTCCGCCGTGCATTCGGCCACGTAGCCCTGCTCGTTCAGCATGATGGCCTCGAGCGCGCCAAACTGCTTTGCCTCAATCTTTCCGAGGATATTGTTCAGGTAGTTCAGCGACTTGATGGTTGGCGGGAGCGCGGCCGGGCCGATCCGGCGGGTCGGCACGGTGACGATGGCGAGGCCGTTGTCGTAATGCTCCTTCGGGTAGAGCGAAATCTTGCTCGCGATGCAGAACACCGTGGGCTTCGGGCAGAGCCAAGGCGCCAATCCGAGATCGCCGACTCCGCGCGTAACGACGAGGCGGATGTAGGCGTCGGTAAGATTATTTTGCCGACAGGTTTCGCAGACGGCTTCACTCAGTTCCGCACGGGACAACGGCAGCGTCAGCAGGATCGCCTTCGCGGAATACTCGAAGCGTTCGAGGTGTTCCTCGAGCCGAAAGACATTGCCCCCATAAAGCCGGATGCCCTCAAAGACACCGTCGCCATAGAGCAGGCCGTGATCGAACACGGACACTTTCGCATCGGCCTCGTCGACGAACTTTCCATCGAGATAGATCTTCATGGCATCAGATTAGCCGTGGGAAAAAAGTTTTGTCCAGCCCCGGTCGGTCAAAATCTGCTTGTGCTCTGATTTTTTCGGGGAAACTGTCGCGTGCCTTCGCGCCAGTTCGCTCCACTCCCCCCTCTCTCCACCATGCGCCTGTCGAATCGCCGCTCTGCTCCGGGTTCTGTCCTCGATCACTCGAAAAGACACTCCGGTTTCACTCTCGTCGAACTGCTGACCGTCATCGCCATCATCGGCATTCTGGCGGCTATTTTTATCCCGACGATTGGCTCCGCGCTCGATAAGGCGAAGCGCGCCGTCGACGCAGCCAATCTCCGCGAGATCGTCAAGGCTGCCTCCATGTATGCGCAGGACAACGCCGACAAACTTCCCGACCCGACGACCGGCATCATCCCGACCACGACGCTCAACGCCACGCCCCGCACCCTGCTTTGGCCTGGCATCATCGCCCGGAACGGCATTCTTACCGACCCGAAGGTTTATTTTTCAAAGCTCGATCCGTTTTTCACCGGCACTTATCCGAACGCGATCATGATTGCTGCGGGCGCGAGCACCGTGACCAAGACCACTCTCGACCCAACATTTCCGAGCACGGGCGGCGCCCTCGCGTATGAATTTGTGGGTGGACTAAGAACGAGCAACCCTTCGACAACCCCAGTCGCTTACACGCGGGGACTTCAAACCACGGGTGCTTGGAGCGTCACCAGCGGAGTTTACCGGGATGTTGGCGGCTACGTCGGCTACCTCGGTGGGAACGTCGAATTCTATAGCAACACCGCTACCCCGTCACCGGTTTTTACCTCGAATAATTCGGGCACCAAAACCGGAAATATCCAGATGGCGATCCCGTTCAATGCGACCACTCCCGCCAATTCGGCCAAGCTTTGGGGTGTCCCGCCCACTGGCACGACTACCCTTGGCAGCGCCACCGGCGTGACGGCGGCACGCGGGCCCTGAGTTTTTTCTCGCTCACCTTCGTAACCCGGCCGTTTGCGCGACCGGGTTTTTTATTTCCCGCTTCCACCGCTGCATTCTGCTCTTCAATCTCGCCAGCCCGACCCATGACGCCTGACGCCACCAACGCCTCCCCTGCGCCGCATCCGACCTATGTCGTCGGCCACCGCAACCCTGACGCTGACGCCATTTGCTCCGCCATCGCCTACACCGCCTACAAGGAAGCGCGCGGTGAGCGCGGCTATGTCGCCGCCCGATGCGGCAATTCTAACGCTCGCATCGACACGATCCTCGCGCGTTTTCACCAGTCGCTTCCGCACTATCTCAGCGATGTCTCACCCCGGGTTCGCGATCTCATGGCGACTGACGTCATCTCGATTTCCGAAAATGCGACCTGCGCCGAAGCCCTCGAGTTGATCGATCGCCATCATGTGCGCGTCCTGCCCGTCACCTCGGCGCGGAAAGGCGTCGTCGGCGTCGTCTCGCTCACGGCGCTCGGAGGTGTGTTCATTCCGCGCGTCAGCGAACCCCGCGCTATGCGTCAGGTAAACACGTCCCTTTCGCACATTGCCCGCGCCCTTCACGGCCGGGCGCTGCACCTCGTCGGTGACAAAAAAATCGAAGAACTATTCGTCCGCCTTGGCACGATGGACATCCGTTCCTTCTGGAGCATTTCGATCAAAGAGAACATTCCCGCCGACCGCTCGATCATCATCGTCGGCGACCGCCGCGACATCCAACACCGCGCCATCGAACTCGGCATCCGCGCTCTCGTCATCACCAGCAGCCTCGATCCCGACGCCGAGACCATCGCTCTCGCGAAGAAGAAAGGCGTCAGCCTCATCATCAGTCCCTACGATTCCGCCACCACCGCGTTGGTTGTCCGCACCGCCTCGACGCTCGACCGCGTGATCGAGCGCGACTTCACGGCCATCGGTGCCGACGTTCGGGTCGCCGACATCCGAAAAAAATTCTCCTCGGCCGCCGCACACGCGTTTCCCGTCACCGCCGAGGACGGCGCTCTCCTCGGTATCCTCACCAAGACCGACATACTCAAACCCGTCCAAACCCGCCTCGTCCTCGTCGATCACAACGAACTCTCCCAAGCCGTCCCCGGCGCCGACGAGGTCGCCATTGCCGAAATCATCGATCACCACCGCCTCGGCGCGCTGAACACCGCGCAACCGATCCTCTTTATCAACGAGCCCGTCGGCTCTACTTGCACCATCGTCGCCGATCTGTTTCGTCGGGAAAATCTCCAACCGTCGCCGGCGATTGCTGGCATCATGATGGCCGGCCTCATCTCCGACACGCTCCACCTCAACGGTCCCACCACCACGCGGAAGGATGCCATCATCCTCGCCTGGCTCGCCGAAATCGCCGGCGTCAATTCGCAAAATCTCGCTGACGAGATCTTCAACTCCGGCTCTGTCATCCTCGCCAATCCCCCGGAAAAAATCGTCCGCTCCGACCACAAGGTTTATGAGGAGGACGGCGTGCGCTTCGCGGTGTCGCAGGTTGAGGAACTCGGCTTCGGCAATTTCTGGCAGCACGCCAAGCCAATCGCAGAGGCGCTCGCCGCGCTGCGCGAAGAGGAGCGCCTCGCGTTTGCTGCGCTGCTCGTCACCGATATCAACACGCAAAACTCGCTTCTCCTCGTGAAAGGCGATCCCGGCCTCATCCAACGCATTGGCTACGCTCACATTGAGCAGGACGAAATTTTCGATTTGCCCGGCATCGTCAGCCGCAAAAAGCAGCTCATCCCCTACTTCACGAGTCTGCTCAAGGAAATGTCCGCCGACGGCGTGTTGCCGACTACCCGCAGCGCCGCACCGTTTAAGAAAAAACGGTAGAGCGAGTCTTTCTTGCACGCCGCCATTTCGGAGAGTTTGCTCAATGCCACGGGAACACCGTGAATGCGATCGCTGCGGCTGCGAAGGTCCACATTGCACCAACGAGGCACAGCGCAGGTGTCATTGAGCCGCTGCGGCTCCGCCAAAGATGCGGCGCCAACCGAAACTGGATCGTCACAATAATCGCGCAGCCTGTCAGCAGCGTAGCGCCTCCGTATCGGGGTAGGACCACAAACACCAAGAAGACACTGACCAGATAGAACAACGCCTGGCCGGTTGGAGCTTTCAATAAGTTGATTGCTTTCACGGTATGAACTGCCTGTTGGCTGGTTGGCACGGTAGCTCTGTCACGCCGAACCAACCAGCCGAAATGGTGTGCATTTCTTGCCGAGGCCCAAGTAACAGGATCTATCACCCACTCCGACCGACGGTTCTGCTCAAATGTGAATCGCCTCGCCGCACGTCGCGGCCGCTGCCTCCATCAGTGCCTCGCTGAGCGTCGGATGCGCATGGATAGAGTGATGCACGTCATCGACGGAAAGCTCCGAGTTCATCGCCAGCACGTATTCCGCGATGAGTTCCGGCGCCTCGTTGCCGAGGATGTGCACGCCGTATATTTCCCCGGTCTTCGCATCGCTCACGACTTTTACGAAACCCTCGGTGTCGCCTGCAGCCACCGCCTTGCCTGACGCCGAAAACGGAAACTTGCCCACCTTGTAGTCGAGTTTTTTTTCTTTCGCCGCCTTTTCCGTAAGCCCCGTGCTCGCAATCTGCGGCTGGCAATAAGTGCAGCCGGGGAAATTCTTCACGCGCCCCGCGTGGGGATGGCCGAACATCGCGGCGACCGCGTTGACAGCCTCGAACGTCGCCACGTGTGCGAGCCACGGCGGCCCGATGATGTCCCCCGCGGCGTAGATTCCCTTCACGCTACACTCAAAATTATCGTCCACCTTCACGTAGCCGCGCTCGAGTTCGAGCTTTACCTTTGTAGATAGTGCGCCGTCAAGATTTGGCGAAACCCCGATCGCGACCAGCAGCGTCTCCGCCTCGATCTCGGTCGGAGCGGTCTCGCCGTTCTTGACGAGGCTGAGATGCACCGCCTCCACATCGACGCACACTTTCTCCACCTTCGTGTTTACGTGGACGGAGATGCCCTGTTTCTCAAACGATCGTTGCAGCGCCTTCGCCACGTCCTCGTCCTCGACCGGCACCACCTGCGGCAACATTTCAATCAACGTTACCTTCGACCCAAACGCGTTGAAGAAATACGCAAATTCCACCCCGATCGCGCCCGCCCCGAGGATGGCGATCGATTTGGGCGGGTTCGCCCGCGGCTCCAGTGCCTCGCGCGAGGTCATCACTCGCACCCCGTCCACTGGCACATCGGGCAGCCGGCGCGGTTTGCAACCGGTGGCGAGGAGCACGTTCTTCGTTTTGAAGAATTTCCCTTTATGCTCGCCGTCGGTGATCTCGACCATGCCGGGGACGGTCACTTGGGCGCGGCCGACGAAGTAATCGACCTTGTTCTTGCGCAGCAAAAACTCCACGCCTTTCGCCATCTGTCCGGCGACATTCCGCGAACGGCTCATCACTTTGGCAAAGTCGAAACTCACGCCCGTGGCGCCGATGCCAAACGTCTCCGCCTTCTTCAGCGAGCGGTAAAACTCCGCACTCTTCAGCAGCGCCTTCGTCGGGATGCAACCCCAGTTGAGGCACGTGCCGCCCGCGCGCTCCAGTTCGATGCACGCGACCTTCTTACCGAGCTGCCCGGCGCGAATCGCGCCCGCGTAGCCCGCCGGTCCGCCCCCGATGACGATGAGATCGTAGTCTGTGTTGTCTGCCATGCTTTCACCGTCGCACGGCACCAAAACCCGTCAAACGGAAACTAAATGTCGATCACGTCGTCCGGCTTTTTCTTCGCCGGTGGCACGGCCGGTCTCGTCGAACTCTTCACAAACGCGTTCACGAAAAGATTCGTGAGGCTCACTACCAGCGCGCCCCACACGGCCGGCCAAAACCCCGCCACGTGAAATCCATCCACGAGCCGCCCGACAAACAGAAACAACAAGGCATTGATTACCAACACGCCGAACCCCAGTGTCAGCACGATGAACGGAAGTGTGAACAACACCAGCAGCGGCTTCAGGATCGCGTTGAAAAAACTCAGCAGGAGCACGACCGCGACCAACGTGCTGCCATCGCGACACTCAATCCCGGGCACCAGCTTGGTCGCGAGCACCACGCCCAGCGCAAGGATGGCCCAGCGGACCAGCAGTTGAAAAAACGATGAATTCACCGGTGCCACTGTTTCTCCGCCTCCGTCGCGGGCAATGAAAATCCTCGTCATCCAGGACTATCTGCGCAGCGGTGGGACGGAGCGGCAATCGGTCTTGCTCGCGAATGCGTTCGCGGCCGCCGGACACGCGACGACGTTGCTGACTTTTCGGCCCGGCGGCCCGCTCGCGCCCGCCGTTGCCGCCGCCGTGCAGCGACTCATCCTCCAACCCATCGATCTCAGCCTCGACTGGTTTGCGCCGGGACTTTACCGCGCCATCGAGCGCAATCCACCTGACATCGTCCTGTGCATGGGCCGAATGGCCAACTGCTGGGCACACGCCATCCACAACGTCCTCGTCGATCGCCAGCCGCACTCGGCGGTCGTTTGCACAATGCGCACCGGCAAGAAGCTTCCGTGGCTATTCCGCCGTTCGCTCCGCGTCGCGCGCCATATCGTCGCCAACAGCCACGACGCCCGCGCCACACTCAGATCCCAGCATCACCTCGTCGCTGAAAAGATCTCCGTCATTCACAATTCCCTCGTCTTTCCGGCGGAGTCCGCGCTCTGGCGCAACGGTCCGCTCCGCGCACAACATGGTGCCACGCCCGCCACGCATGTCATGCTCAATGTCGCCATGTTCCGCCGAGAAAAAGGCCAGCGTGAACTGATCGAGATTGTGAGTGGTCTGCCTGATTCGCTCGACTGGCAGCTCTGGCTCGCAGGCGATGGCCCGGAGCGCGCCACCTGTGAGAAACTCGTCGTCGAAAAGCGACTCGGTGCCCGCGTGAAGTTTCTCGGCCTCATCCGCGACCCGACGCCACTCTACTGCGCCGCCGATCTCGCTGTGCATGCTTCGTGGAGCGAGGCGTTGTCGAACTTCTTGATCGAAGCCCAAGCGCACGGCCTCCTCGCGGTCGCCTACGAGGCGCAGGGCATCCGCGAGTGCTTCCTTCCTGGTCGCACCGGCTGGGCCATCGCGCGCGACGACCGCACCGCGTTTCGCGATACGCTCACTCGGCGGATGAGCGAGCCCGCCATCGCGCACGCCGAGCGTTCCGCCGACGCCCGCGCCTATGCGCGCCAGAACTTCGACACCGCGAGACAGGTTGCAGCCTACCTCGAATTGTTTCAGACACTCCTCGCGACTCCCGCCCCATGACGAACAAGCAGCGCACCGACCTCATCGAGCAATTTATTCGCGAACACAAATACGCCGACTTGCGCACCCTCGCGACTCGATTCAGCGGCTCGCTCTCCACCGTCCGCCGCGCCCTCGATCAACTCGAAGCGCGCAACATCGTCCGTCGCCACCACGGCGGCGCCTCGCTGATCGAAACCGACGCGCTCACACAGGAATACGATTTCATCGCCCGCAACCAGCGGCACCCCGACGAGAAGTTTGCCATCGCGAGCCTCATCGCCGAGCAGGTGCAGCCTGGCATGACAGTGATTCTCGACGGTGGCAGCACCACCTACACCATCGCCCGCTTGCTCGCTGACAAACGTCTCCAAGTCATCACCAACTCGCTGCCCATCGCGTCGCTCTTTAGCGAAATCGGCAGCGTCGAGACAATCGTGACCGGCGGCGCCATCTACTCCCGCCTCGGTGTGCTCATCGGCCCGCTCTGCGAACAATCCTTCGAGCAAACACACGCCGACATCGCGATTCTCGGCGGCGCCGGCATCACCGAAAGCGGTATCTGGAACCAAAACGCCCTCATCGTCGCCGCCCAGCGCAAAATGATCGCCGCCGCTACCCGCACGATTTTCGCGCTCGATAATTCCAAGTTCGGCCGCAAAGCCCTCAGCCTCACCGCACCGTTCGAATCTCATTTCACGATCGTCACCGACACGCGCCCGGCGCCCGCCGTCACCCGCGCCATTAACGCGGCTGGCGCCAAGCTCACGCTCGCCGCGAAAAAAGCTGCCCGGTAGTGCGCCACTCGTCGGCCGGGCCGCGCCTGCCTCCAACTTTGCCTGCGGCGACCGCGCCGTCGCACGCTCCCAGTTGCGCTCACCGAATCTCTGTCCATTCGTGTCACCCCGTGGCTAAAGACCAACCCACTTCCTCGTCCGCCAAACCCGAGTGCATCCGCCTGCGCGGCGTCCGTCAGAACAACCTCAAGGGCTTCGATCTCGATCTGCCACTCGGTCGTTATGTGGTCGTCACTGGCCTGAGCGGCGCCGGCAAGTCCTCGCTCGTCTTCGATACGCTCCACGCCGAGGGCCAGCGCCGCTACGTCGAGACGTTCAGCGCCTACACGCGCCAGTTTCTCGATCTGCTCGACAAACCGAAAGTCGACGCGGTCGAAAACATCCGCCCGTCGATCGCGATCCAACAGACCAACACCGTCAAGACCTCGCGCTCCACCGTCGGCACGATGACAGAACTCACCGACTTCTTTAAGGTGTGGTTCAGCCACGTCGCCGAGTGTTTCGATCCCGCGACTGGCGAAAAAGTTGAGGACGACAACCCTCAGACCATCTGGGACAAATCCATCGCCGCACACCCTGGTCGTTCGGTCATCATCGCGTTCAAGATCGTAAAGCCGGCCAGCCTCACGTGGCCGGAGATTCTCACGAACCTAAAAAACCAAGGCTACCTCCGCGCGCTCGCCGCCGGCGCCGTCCAAAAGATCGACGATCTCCTCGCCAACGCGACGCCGCTCGCGAAAACGACTGAGCTGTTCGTCGCGCAGGATCGACTCGCGTTGGAGACCGCACAAAAGACTCGCGGGCTCGAAGCGATCGAGACCGCGCTCCACTTCGGCAAGAGCCAAGTTCACTTGTTCGCCGCCGATTCGCTCGCTGAGGTTGGACATTATTCGCGCGGCCTCCACTCGCCCAAGACCGAACGGACGTTTCGCGCCGCGACTCCCGCGCTGTTCTCGTTCAACTCCCCGCTCGGCGCGTGCCCGAAATGCCGCGGCTTCGGCCGTGTCATCGAGATCGACTACCGTCTCGCGATGCCCGACCTCGCGCTCTCGATCGACGACGGCGTCATCAAGTGCTGGGAGAGCGAAATCTACGGCGAGTCCAAGAAGGATCTCCGCGTCTTCACGAAGAAAAAAAAGATCCCGACGAACGTCCCGTTTGCCGCTCTCACGCCTGAGCAACAGCGCTACGTCATCGACGGTGAACCCGGCTACGGCGAGGAGAACGGCAAGTCATGGCCGCAGTATTGGTATGGGTTGAAAGGATTTTTCCGCTGGCTGGAAAAGACGACCTACAAGATGCATGTGCGCGTCTTCCTCGCCCGCTACCGCGCCTACAATCCGTGCCCCGACTGCGGCGGCCAGCGACTCCAACCCGAGGCGCTGTGCTGGAAATGGCGCGGCAGCACGCTGCCCGAACTTTACCAGCTCCCCGTCTCCGAACTCCTCACTGGACTGGCCGATGCCTGTCCGCGCCAAGGGGATCGCCAGTCTGAACTCGCCTACGAATCGATCCTCACGCGGCTGCGATACCTCACTCAGGTCGGGCTCGGCTACCTCACGCTCGATCGCTCGTCGCGCACGCTGTCGGGTGGCGAAGTTCAACGCGTGAACCTCACCTCGTGCCTCGGCACGTCGCTGGTCGACACGCTCTTTGTCCTCGATGAGCCGAGCGTCGGCCTCCACCCGCGCGACATTCACCGCCTTATCGCGATTATTCGCACGCTCACCGACACCGGCAACACCGTCGTCGTCGTCGAGCACGACGAGGCCATGATTCGCGCCGCCGATCACGTCATCGAAGTCGGCCCCGAGCCCGGCAGCCGCGGCGGCCACATCGTATTCCAAGGGCCCGTGCCCACCATGCTCGCCTCGCCCGCGAGCATCACTGGAAAATATTTCTCCGGCCGTGAAACGATCCCGACGCCCGCGACCCGTCGCTTCGCCGGCAGCCCGATGGCGGGCGCTTCCGACACGCCCTGGCTTCGTTTTCACAACGTCACCAAACACAACCTCTGCCACCTCGACGTCGCCATTCCGCTCGGTCGCTTCGTCTGCCTCAGCGGCGTGTCTGGCTCCGGCAAATCCACGCTCCTCGACAATGTCATCTATCAGGGCCTTCTCGCGCAGCGCCTCAAGTTGACCGAAGATCCCGCTGCGATCGAAAAGATTACGAGCGATCGCGAGTTCGAGGAGATCGTCCTCGTCGATCAGTCGCCGCTATCGCGCACGCCGCGCTCGAATCCTGCGCTTTACACCGAAGCTTGGGAACTCATCCGCGAACTTTACGCCGACACACCAGCGGCTCTGGAAGCTGGTTACAGCCCATCGTCATTCTCGTTTAACAGCGGCGACGGCCGCTGCGATCATTGCCTCGGGCTCGGCTACGAACGCGTTGAGATGCAGTTTCTCTCCGACGTTTTCGTGCCGTGTCCCGTCTGCGAGTCACGCCGCTTTAAACCCGAAGTCCTCGCCATCCAGTGGCACGGCCGCTCCGTTTCCGATCTCCTCAACACGTCGGTCGCCGACGCGCTGCCGCTGTTCGCCGCGTTTCCCGCAATCCTACAGCGCCTCGCCTCGCTCGACTCCGTCGGCCTCGGCTACCTCACCCTCGGCCAGCCCCTCAACACGCTTAGTGGTGGCGAATCGCAGCGACTGAAACTCGTCCGCTACCTCGGCGTGTTTGCCAGCGATGGCGTGCCCGAGACCAAATCCGGCGCGCTGCTCCTCCTCGACGAACCGACGACCGGCCTCCACCGTCACGACGTCAAACGCCTCCTTGGCGTCCTCCATGCGCTCGTCGATCGCGGCCATAGCGTGATCGTCATCGAGCACAATCTCGACATTCTGAAATCCGCCGACTGGCTCCTCGAAATCGGACCCGACGCCGGCGTCAACGGCGGCCGCATCGTGGCCGAAGGCACGCCGGAACAGGTAGCGGCGGCCGATACTGAGACGTCGACTTTCTTGCGCACGGCACTCGCGCGCACCGACGAATATCTGCCGCTCGCAGCGGAAGACGCCGCACCCTATCTCGTCCGGCCTCCACTCACCCTCACCAGCGGAGATCTCACGATCAGCGGTGCGCGAGAAAACAACCTCAAGAATCTATCGCTCTCGATTCCGCACCGGCAGCTCTCCGTAGTCACCGGTGTGTCCGGCTCGGGCAAATCCACCCTCGCGTTCGACATCGTGTTTGCCGAGGGCCAACGGCGTTTCATGGAATCAATGTCGCCCTACGCGCGACAGTTCGTCGAGCAGCTCCCCCGCCCCGCCGTCGATTTGCTCACCGGCATCCCGCCGACGGTAGCAATCGAGCAGCGGGTCACGCGCGGCTCGCGCAAGTCCACCGTCGCGACGATTACCGAGGTCGCGCAATACCTCCGCCTCCTCTACGCGCGGCTCGGCGTCCAGCACCATCCCGACACCGACAAGCCCGTGCAGCCGCTTTCAGTCGGCCAGTTGAAAAATCTCCTCGCCCGCGTGCTCGCCACACCGAAAGCGAAAAAGGCGAAGCACCTCTATCTCTGCGCGCCGCTCATCCGCGGCCGCAAGGGCCATCACCAACCGATCGCGACGTGGATTGCCAAACAGGGTTTCGAACTTATGCGCGCCGACGGCCAACTCACGCGGGTCGATACTTTTCAAAAACTCGATCGCTACAAGGAGCACGACATCGAGGTCGTCGTCGCTGATCTGAAGGATTCAACGACGAAAGCCGCCGATGCCCTCACTCGCGCGCTGGAGATGGGGAAAGGCGCTTGCTTCCTCCTTACGCCGCAGGGCGACGTGCTCTCGTGGTTCTCCACCACGCGCACTGACATCGAAACCGGCGAGAGTTTCCCCGAGCTCGACCCGAAGAATTTTTCGTTCAACTCGCCGCGCGGCTGGTGCCCGACGTGCCGCGGCCACGGCCGAATTTTCCCCTGGATGCTTGTGCCCGAGGACGACGAGGATAATTCCGATCCGCTCGCGAAGCTCCGCGCGTTTGGCGTCGATTCGACTGACGATCTTTCGGACGAAGGTTCGCCCTGCCCCGATTGCCACGGCGCGCGGCTCAACCGCATTGGTCGGTCCGTCAAACTTCCGCTGCGCGCCTCCGCGAAGCAGCGACCAATTTCGCTGCCCGCGTTGCTCGCCTGCACACCCGCGCGGCTGCTCGCCACGCTGCGGGCGCTCGAGCTCGACGCTCGGGGAAGACTCATCACGCAGGACATCGTGTCGCAGATCAAGGAGCGCCTGAATTTTCTCGACCACGTCGGGCTCGGCTATCTCGCGCTGGAGCGTCCCACCGAAACGCTCTCCGGCGGCGAGGCGCAGCGCATCCGGCTCGCGGCCCAGCTCGGCACCAACCTCGCCGGCGTCCTCTACGTGCTGGACGAGCCGACCATCGGCCTCCACGCCCGAGACAACCAGCGCCTGATCGCGACGCTCGAAACGCTGCGCGACAAGGGCAACACCGTGCTTGTCGTTGAGCATGACGACGAACTCATGGCCCGTGCCGACCACATCATCGATCTCGGACCGGCCGCCGGGGTTCACGGTGGCGAGATTCTCGCGCAAGGCACGCCTGCCGAAATCCGCGCCAGCCCGCAGTCGCTCACCGGGCTCTTTCTGGCACGCGGCATTGTCCACCCGCTCCGCGGCGAATATCGGAAACTGGAAAGCGCTGCGGTGAGGAATGCGTGGCTCGAATTGAAGTCCGCGCGCTACCGCAATTTGAAAAGCATCGATCTTCGTCTCCCGCTGGGAAGGCTCATCATGGTCGCCGGGCCGAGCGGCGCCGGCAAGTCCTCGCTCTTTCGCGACCTGCTTCGTCCCGCCGTCGCGTGCGCGATTAAGGGAAAAAAAAAGAAACTCGCCGGCCGCGAATTCACGGAGGATACCGGTTTCGTTTCCGATATTCCGGGAGTCGCGCCGTTCACCGAACTGCTCAATGCTGGCGCGTTTCGCTCCGTCATCGAAGTGGATCAGTCGCCCATAGGGAAGACGCCGCGCTCCACGCCAGCGACCTATCTCGGTATCTTCGATCTGGTGCGGCAGTTTTTTGCGTCGCTACCGGAGTCCAAGATGCGCGGCTACACGGCGTCGCGATTTTCGTTCAACACCACCGGCGGCCGTTGCCCGACCTGCGAGGGCGCGGGCCGGATCAAGTTAGAGATGGCCTTCATGCCCGACACTTACCTGCCGTGCGACGACTGCCGCGGGCTGCGCTATGGCCCCGAGCTCGCCGACATCACGTGGAAGGGCAAAACGATCGGCGATGTGCTGCGGCTGACCTTCGAGGAGGCGGCGCCGTTCTTTGATTTTCATTCGCAGCTTTCGCAGGTCTGCCGGTTGATGATCGACTGCGGGCTGGGTTACCTGGCGCTCGGCCAGAGTTCGTCGACGCTTAGCGGCGGCGAGGCGCAACGGCTCAAGCTCGTCACCGAACTAGCCACGGGGCTGGCGACCTACCGCGAGCGCAGCCGCGGCACGCTGCCGCGCAATCTCTACCTGCTCGAGGAGCCGACGATCGGACTCCACCTGAGCGACTGCGAAAAACTCATCCGCGTCCTCCATTCCCTCGTGGACCAGGGCCATACTGTCGTCGTGATCGAGCACCACTTGGATTTGCTCGCGGAGGCGGACTACATCGTCGAACTCGGTCCGGTCGGCGGCCCAGACGGCGGCGAGTTACTTTATCAGGGTGAACTCGCCGGCTTGCTCCGTGTGAAGCGCAGCCCCACGGCGCCGTATCTGCGCAAAAAGCTCAAGCCGTGATCGCGTTCAGCGCGGCAAAGCGTGCCGAATAGCGTCCACCAGATCTGCGGCTGCGACAGGTTTCATCAGGCACCCGGCGAGACCGGCAATTTCCGTGCTGCGCGATAGCAGCTCGGGGTTGACGTAGCCCGTGAGCAAAATCCGCTGCACTTTCGGATACCGGGTGCGGGCGCGGATGAGAAACGGCAGGCCTTCCTCGTCCGGCATCAGGTGATCGCAGACGATGACGTCGAATTCGCGGGTGGCGAGCATCAGCTCAGCTTCGTTGGTCGAACGCGCCGCCTCGACTTCGAAATGCGATCCGAGCCCGAGCATCAGCACGTCGCGAATTTGTTCCTCGTCATCTACAATCAGCACCACAGCCCGTTGGGGCGGATTGGGACGAAAGTTGGTCATGGGGAAGAAATCCCCGCTTACTTTTTTCCGGCTGCAACGACACTGGCATCGTGTGCTTTGGCGGCATCAGCGACGACAGATAGCAATTCCGCGATTGCGACCGGCTTGAGAAGGTAGCGAAAGAGGGCGGCCTCGTTCACGCTGCGCAGCAGCATCTCGGGCTTCATGTAGCCGGTGACGAGAATCCGCTGCATGTGTGGAAAATCCTCGCGGGCGCGCGTCAGAAAATTCATCCCGTTACCACCCGGCATCAAGTGATCGGCGACCACCACTTTGAACGCCTTCTTCTGCAAAATAAAGTCGGCTTCGCGCGCCGTGTTGGCCGTCGAGATCTCGAAGCGCGGCGACAGAGCCGCTCGAAACACGTCGAGCAAGGGTTGCTCGTCATCGACCAGCAGCACGGCATCTTTGCCGGATGCTCCGGCGGCGGACGTATTCGGAAGGGCGGCAGACATTGTCCGTATCCTGTTTTCCGCCCTCGGCATGGCAAATCCAAACCACCCGAATGCGTGTATTTACCTGCGTCTTTTGGTTGCCTCGCGTCGACCCGCGGAATTGCCTCGGCCTTGCGATGGAAACCTACGACCTGCACGCTGCCGCCCGCCACGGCACGTTGACCAATGTCCCGCCGGAGGCGCTCACCACCGCGGCCCTCACCGCCCGCAATGCCGCCGGCAACACGCCTCTGCATGTCGCAGCCAAGTCCGGTCACCTCGGTGTGATTCCCCCGATCCTGCTCACCGCCGAAACGCTCACGGTGAAGAACGATGCCGGCTATTCTCCCCTTCATCATGCCGCCATTGGTGGTCATCTCGACAAGGTTCCGGCCGACTTGCTCACCGCTGAGTCGCTCGCGACCCGCAGCAACGCCGGTTACAGCGTCTTTCATCTCGCCGCCGCCCACGGCCACCTCGATCAAATTCCGGCGGAGTTTCTCACCGCAGATGTCTTTCTCCGACGCACCGATGTCGGGAACACCCTGCTCCACGAGGCCGCCGAAAATGGCGCTCTCGATCGGGTGCCGGCAGAGTTTGTCACCGCGGCCGCGCTTAGTCTGAAAAACATTGGGGGTGAAACCGTGCTTCACGTCGCCGCCTTCAACGGCAACTTCACCCAAATTCCTCCCGCGCTCCTCACGGTCGCCGCGCTGCTGGAGCCGACTGGCGCGGGCGACACCGTCTTTCATGCGGCCGCGATCTCGGGTCATCTCGGTCAGATCCCGGCGCAATTCCTCACGCACGACAATCTCGTCCTCGCGAGCAAGAGCGGCTTCACCGCCATTCATGCGGCCGCTGAAACGGGCCAACTCGACAAGATCCCTCGGGCGCAATTGACTGCCGATCTTCTGCTCACACGCAACGATAACGGCGACACGCCCCTGCACGCCGCCGCTTACGAAGGTCACCTCGACCAGGTGCCGGTCGAACTGCTCACGGTCGCACGCGTTGGCACCCGCAACTACGACGGCATGACTGTCGCGCGACTCGCGTTCGACCGCGGTTTTTCACATCAGATTCCCGAAGCATCACGGCCGCGGACGCTGGGGCCGTTCCGGCGGTTTCTTCACACGCTAGGCCGGTCGAAAGCGCCGTTTTGAGAAAAACCGCCGCTGGAGTCCAGCGACGGAAATTGATCGAGCAGGCAATCCGCGCCCCATGGCGTGCAATCGGTGCACACACTTTCGCCTTCACCTCGGCGCCGCGCGTGTTTCATTGATCTTTCGGTCCGTCCGCTCAACCGTCTCTCTATTCTTCGAATGAACACTACCATCACCGCCATCACCGCCCGCGAGATCATCGACTCCCGCGGCAATCCCACCGTCGAGGTCGACGTGCGCCTCTCCTCCGGCGCCCTCGGCCGCGCTGCCGTGCCCTCCGGCGCGAGCACCGGTGAGCACGAGGCCCTCGAACTGCGTGACGGCGACAAGCTCCGTTACGGCGGCAAAGGCACGCTCAAGGCCGTCGCCAATGTGAAGACGAAAATCGCCCCCGCGCTGATTGGTTTCGATGCGCTCGATCAAGTCGGCGTGGATCATGCCATGATCAAACTCGATGGCACGAAGACGAAGTCCAAACTCGGCGCCAACGCCATCCTCGGCGTTTCGCTCGCGACCGCCAAGGCCGCCGCCGCCGCCCTCAACCAGCCGCTCTACAAATATCTCGGCGGACCTAACGCAAAAGTCCTGCCCGTCCCGATGATGAACATCATGAACGGTGGCGCCCACTCCGACGCCCCGATCGATTTCCAAGAGTTCATGATTATGCCCACCGGCGCCAAGTCGTTTGCCGAAGCGTTGCGCATGGGCTGCGAAGTATTCCACTCGTTGAAAAAAGCCCTGAAGGAAAAGGGCCTTGCCACCGCGGTCGGTGACGAAGGCGGATTCGCCCCGAAGCTTGAGTCGGCCGAGGCGGCGCTAGACATCATCGCACTCGCCGTGAAAAACGCCGGCTATAAACTCGGCAAGGACATCAACCTCGCTCTCGACGTCGCCGCCTCCGAATTCTACGTGAAGGAAAAGAAGAGCTACGTCTTCAAAAAATCCACGGGCGAAATTCTCACAGGCGATGACATGGTCAATTTCTACAAGAAGCTCGTCGCGAAATATCCCATCGTCTCGATCGAGGACGGCTGCTCAGAAGGCGACTGGGAGACGTGGAAGAAGCTCACGGTCGCGCTCGGCGACAAGATCCAGCTCGTCGGCGACGATCTATTCGTGACCAACACCGAGTTCCTTGCCGAGGGC
The DNA here is from genome assembly GCA_903840415.1 of uncultured Opitutia bacterium. Lineage (GTDB taxonomy): Bacteria > Verrucomicrobiota > Verrucomicrobiia > Opitutales > Opitutaceae > CAITWF01. The sequence continues at coordinate 44,262 of CAIMFY010000014.1, forward strand.
ATTGCCACCGGCACCGCGAACTCGATTCTCGTGAAGGTGAACCAAATCGGTTCGCTCACCGAGACGCTCGATGCCGTCGAGATGGCGAAGGAGGCGAATTACACCGCCGTCATCAGTCATCGCTCCGGTGAAACCGAGGACGTTACGATCGCCGATATCGCCGTCGCGACCAACGCCGGACAGATTAAGACTGGTTCACTCTGTCGCACCGACCGCGTGGCGAAATACAACCAACTCCTCCGCATCGAGGAAGAGCTGGGTGCCAGCGCGATCTACGGCGGAAAGATGTAACTTCAGACTGTGGCGGCAGTCGCATCGATTGCCGCCACTTCATCATGAAACTCCTCCTCGTTTCCGCCGCTTTGTTCGCCGCGTCGCTAGCCATCGCCGACGACACGCCGACTCAACCCGACGCGAAGGAAACGATGAAGGCGCTGATGCTCGAGGATGCCAAACGCAAGGCTGCCGAGGCCGCGACCAAGTCTCCCGCCTCAGCCGCAACAGCGAAGCCGGATAAAGAATCGAAACTCGCGCTCGCCGCGCCCGCCGAGCCGCCGGTGTTAGCCGCACCTGCAGAAAAACCTGCTGCTAAGAAAGCTGAAGCCGCCGCGGCCAACGCCCAAGCGGCCGCGCAGCCCGCGGCTGTGCTCCCAAAAGTGGAGGTGAAGAAGGCGCGCATCACGGTTCTCGACTACCAGCTTCAGCAACAACAGCAGGAAATCGCCCGCGAGGAGAAGCTCACCAAACCCACCGAGCTCGACAAGGCGCTCAACGATTCCAAGGTCACGAAATCCCTCTCCATCCTCGGCGGCCAGTCGGCTGATTATCGCGCCAATCTGGCGAAAGAACGCGTCAGCATGATGAAGGACGAAAGCGATCTGATCGAAGCCATCGCGCACGCGAAGACGAAGGAAGAGCGGGTCGAGTTGCAGCGGCAACTCGAGGAACTTCGCGCCTACCGCCGCGATCTGGAGAAGGCGCTGCGCTGAGTTATCGTGACGCGGAGCCAGTGCGGTCTGCGTCTTGACTCTAGATGAAATGAAACAGCCTCACGCCGGTTGCCGGACGGTTCTCAGGCCACCGCGTCGAGATCGAGCGAGTCGAGCGCGTCCGCGATCATCTCTGTCACCACTTTGCGTGGCTGCTGTTTCAACACGTAGCCAATCGCACCGTATTCTGCGAAGCGCTTGACGGTCTGGTGCTCACTTTGCGACGTGACCATGATGACGGCGGCCTGGGGAAAGCGCCGAGCCAGACCTTGCACCACGCCCTCACCGGAAAGCACCGGCATGTTCAAGTCGAGTAAGACGACGGTTGGCTGGTGCAGTTCATAAAGATGCAAAGTCTCCGCGCCGTCGCCTGCCTCCCAAATCGTGGTCACTCCGAGTGAGCGCAGCACGAGGCGCAGGTAGGTGCGCACATGCGGTTCGTCGTCCGCAATAAGTGCGCTGATTCGGGCACGGGCCGAATCGGGCGCCGCTTGCTCATCATGCAAAATGCTAGGTTCCACTCCGCCAATATCGGTCGGAATCACCTCAGCTTAAATTTAACTCACGCAGGGGCGCTGTCGCCGCCACCCTCGCAACGATCCAACGCCTCACGCAGCATCTCCAATGCTTCCGCCGGCTTGCTGTGCTTGAGAATGTAGGCGAGTGCGCCGAGCTTCACGCACTCAAGCACGGTTTTCATCGCACTCTGCGACGAGAGCATGATGATGGGCAATTCCGGCCGCTGTTCATGCAGCAATTGCAGCACTTCGAGTCCGTTCATCATCGGCAGGTTGATATCGAGCATGACCAACTCGGGCCGATGCTCCGCCACCATGGCGAGTGCCTGTGTGCCGTCGGCAGCTTCCCAGGTTTTCGTGATTCCAGCTTCCTTGAGCAGGACGCGCACAAAGGTGCGCACGTGTGGCTCGTCATCGACAATTAGAGCATTCACCGGTCTCGCCATAGTCCGACCCTCGTTTATCGGCCGCGATTGTTCAAGCGCAGCTTACTGGTGCCGAGCGGATTATTCCGCCCGCAAAATGTAGCCCCGGAGATATTCGCTCTCCATCATCGTCACGAGCACTGGATGATCGGGCGGCTGGTGACTCCACTCGACCACTCGCACCTTGCGCTTCGCATCGGTCGCCGCTGCAGCGATCACCCCGCGAATTTCAGCGTCCTGCATGTGATGTGAACACGTGTAGGTCGCCAAGATGCCGCCTGGTGCGAGCCGCTGAAACGCACGCAAATTGATTTCCTTGTAACCGCGCAACGCTCCCTCGAGCGCGCTCTTCGATTTCGCAAACGGCGGCGGATCGAGCACGATCACGTCCCACGCTCCGTCGCCGGCGCGCACCGGGTCGTTGAACCAGTCGAAGACGTTCGCCACCTCGAACTTCGCCGCGACGCCGTTCTTTTCGGCGTTGCGCCGCGCCGCGCCGATCGCGTCCTCCGCGCTGTCGAGCCCAAGCACTTCGCGGGCGCCGGCCCGCGCAGCGTGCAGCGCGAACGCCCCTTGGTTGCAGAACGCGTCGAGCACACGTTTGCCCGCGCAATATTTCGCCACCGCCGCGTGCTGCGGGAGTTGGTCGAGGTAAAATCCAGTCTTCTGTCCACCCTGCAAATCGAGCCAATAATCGAATCCATCGATCGCCATCCAACGCGGCTCCCATGAGCGGCCCGATCGCGTGTGCACCTCCATCGGCAAACCCTCGAGCCGACGAATTGGCGCATCGTTGCGAAAAATAATTTCCGCCGGTTTCACCACCTCGGCGAGGACATCGCCGACCAGCGCAGAGCGTTTCTCCATCGCCGCCGTTTGAATCTGCACCACCAACACCTCACCAAATTGATCGACCACGAGTCCGGGCAAATCGTCCGACTCCGACCACACAAGGCGCCGGTTCGCCGTCGCATCCCGTCGCGCCAGCGCTCGCTCAACGGCCCCGCGCAAAAACGCGCCATTCAACGCCGCCCGCTCGCGACTGAAGCGCCGCCACACGATCTGCGACTTCGAGTTGTAGATGCCACTCCCCAGAAACCGATCGACACGATCCCGACACTCGACGACCTCGCCGTCGTGCTCAGCCGGCAACAGCTCATCGACTTCGTTTGCAAACACCCACGGATGCCCCGAGAGCACACGGGGCTTGGCGTTGGGCTTGAGTTTGAGCGTAGGCGTGGCGGACACGCCACTCACGCTTACGGGTTTGTGGCGCCTCGCGACGAAAAAATCGACCCTCAAAAATCTTCAGCCTTCTCCAACTCGGTCCCGTCCCGCGGTGCCGTCATAGCCATGACGATGCCGAGAACAAATACCAAGCCGAGGTAGACGGCGATGGAAAGGATTACCTTCATGACCCCGACATCGGCACCTTTAGCCGAAACTTTAGCGCCTTGGGCCCGCCTCGCCACGCACAAAAGTCTTCCCCCCCCGCCCCTCGCCCCTTTCCCTTGGCCTTTACGCCATGTCGCCCACCGCCGAAATCGCCCGCCGCCGCACCTTCGCGATCATCTCGCACCCTGACGCGGGTAAGACGACGCTCACGGAAAAATTCCTCCTCTACGGCAACGCCATCCACCTCGCCGGCACCGTCACCGTCCGCAAGAATCAGCGCGCCACCGCCTCCGACTGGATGGAACTCGAGAAGCAGCGCGGCATTTCGATCAGTTCGACTGTTCTTCAGTTCGACTACACCGGTTACGCCGTCAACCTGCTCGATACGCCCGGTCACAAGGACTTTTCCGAAGACACCTACCGCGTGCTCACCGCGGTCGATGCCGCGCTCATGGTGATCGATGCCGCCAAGGGCGTCGAGGCCCAGACGCGCAAACTCTTTGAAGTCTGCCGCCGCCGCGGCGTCCCGATTTTCACCTTCATGAACAAGTGCGATCGCCCGACGCGCAACGCACTCGAACTCCTCGACGAACTCGAAACCGTCCTCGGCCTCCAGTCCTCGCCCGTCGTCTGGCCGCTCGGCAATGGACCGTCGTTCAAGGGCGTCTTCGATCGCCGCACGAAGGAAGTTCACCTCTTCGAACGCGTCGCCGGAGGAAAGTTTCAGGCGCCCGTCAACGTCACTTCCCTCGACGATCCGGCCGTTCGCGAAAAGCTCGACGACTACACCTACGAGCAAGTGAAGGAGCAGCTCGAGATGCTCGACGGCGCCGGCCATCCATTCGACTTGGGAAAAGTGCGCGCCGGCCAGCAGACCCCGGTCTATTTCGGCAGTGCCGTGAATAACTTCGGCATTCAGCTTTTGCTCGACGGATTTCTCCACGACTCCGTCCCGCCAGCTGCCCGCCGCTCCGTCTCCATTCCAAATCCGAAATCCAAAATTGAAAATTGGGAGGTGCCCGTCACGTCGCCGAAGTTTTCCGGTTTTGTCTTTAAGATTCAGGCCAACATGGACCCGAAGCACCGCGACCGTATCGCGTTTCTCCGCGTGTGTTCGGGCAAATTCGAACGCGACATGAGCGTCGTCCACGCGCAGACCGGCCGCAGCGTCCGCCTCTCCTCGTCGCATAAACTTTTCGGCCAGGATCGCGAGACGGTCGACGAGGCCTGGCCGGGTGACGTCATCGGTCTGGTCGGCCACGACTCGTTTCGCATCGGCGACACGCTCACTGAGGACAAGGCCATCCTCTACGACGAGATCCCACGTTTCCCGCCGGAAGTGTTCTCGTTCATTGCCAACCCGGTGCCTGCCGACGCCAAAAAATTCCGCGCCGGCCTCGAACAGCTCCTGCAAGAAGGCGTCGTCCAATCGATCACGCTGCGCGCCGGCATGACAACGTCGACGCTCCTCGCCGCCGTCGGCCCGCTGCAATTCGAAGTCGTGCAATTCCGTCTCCAGAGCGAATACAATGCCGCCTCGCGCCTCGATCCATCGCCGTGGACAATTATGAAATGGATCGCGCCCAAGACCGCCGAGGCGAAACTTCCTGATTTGGCGCGCCTCATCGTTGCCAGCGGCGTCGCCTTCGGCACCGACAAGCTCGACCATCCCGTCGGGCTTTTTCCCAACGAATGGACGATGCGCTATTTCCTCGAGAAGAATCCCGAAATCCAACTGCACGATCTTCCGCTGGAGCAGATGTGATTCTTTGCCTGCGACTTTGCGTTAACTCCTCCCACTCGAGCCGCTCATTCAAATTTAGCGATGTCATCGTCCATTCACGGCCACGATGTGATCGCCATGATTCAAGAATCGCAGCAGGGCTACACGCGCGAAACGCTGGTCGCCACCATCGTGGCCCGATTTGGCGCCGCCACCCGATTCTACACCTGCTCGGCGCGGGACATGAAGGCGGAGGAACTCGTCGACTTTCTCGCGTCTCGCGGCAAATTCATGCCTCTGGCAGACGGCTTCACGATCAATCCGGATCGCGTTTGCGAGCACTAAGCCGAAGCGTCTCGACTGGCGGACACCGTGGTGCGGCCATCGTGTGCGATCGCCACCCGATGAGAGAAAATCGGTGCAGTTAGATTTCGCTCGCACCGCGCGGAAAAAATTTCTCCCCTGCCGGATGATTTTTTCGCGCCATTTTCTAGCAACCACTCTGTTCTGCGTCGTCGCGCTTACTGCCGACGTCGTTGCCGCAACTCGCGCCAAGCCCACTCGCCCATCCGACGACGATTCGGGCGCCTACAAGGGCGCCATCGTGATGGATGCCGCCACGGGTAATGTCCTTTTCGAGCGCAATGCCGACGAAATCAGCCCACCCGCGAGCATGACGAAGTTGATGACGTTCGCCGTGCTGAATGACAAACTTCAGAGCGGTGCCGTGACGCTTGCCACCCCAGTGCGGATTACCGTGGACGATGCCAAGATGGGCGGAACGGAAGTCTTCCTCGATCCTCGCGAGACCTTTCCCGTCGAGGAGCTTGTCTACGCTATGATGATTCAATCGGCCAACGATGCCGCCCATGCCCTCGCGCGCTTTTCGGCCGGATCGGTCCCGGCGTTTGTCGAACTCATGAATGCCAAGGCACGCGAACTCGGCATGACGCACACCACCTTCCGCTCGCCCCACGGGTTGCCGCCCAATAGCCGCAAGATCGCCGACGGCGATCTCACCACGCCGCGCGATTTTGCGCTGCTTTGCCGTTACGTCCTGCTGAAAACCGATGTGCTCAAGTATACCTCGGTGCGCGTCCGCGACTTCGGACCGGCGCGACCGAAGGGCCCACAGCGCATGGAAAATCACAACAAACTTCTCGGCAAAGTCACTGGAGTCGACGGTCTAAAAACTGGTTATACCATGGGGGCTGGCTACTGCCTCAGCGCGACCGCCCAGCGCAATGGCCGACGAATCATCGTCGTTATCATGGGTTCCTTCGGTCCGAATGGACAAATCGACAAGGGCCACGCCCGCGACATCAAGACGATCGAACTCCTCGAGCGTGGCTTCAGCGCCCTGCCCGTCGGTGGTCCGGCCTTCAGTCCTGCGGTTACCGGCACCGCACCAGTAGCCCCAAATTCCGAACCTTCCCCCGTCACGCCCGCGCCAGTTACGACCGCGCCTGCCACCCCCGCGACCAACACCGGTCCAGCGATCAAATTTGCCATTCCCCCCGCTAAAAAATAGCGCGGTCTACGCTCACCGCTCCAACAACACGACGAGCACGCCGAGCCCGAAGAAAAGTCCACCAAGCAGTCCGGCTTCGCGACGCTCCAAGCTCTTCACCTCAATTTTTCCGAAGCCAAGCAACGCGAGCCAAGTGAACAGCAGCATCGCCGCGATGGCCGCCACAGCGAGGATGCCGCTGAGCACCCAAAAACCAAACCAGCCGAATCGCACCGCCGAGAGGTAGATCGGCAAAAATCCCTCACAGGGCGACAGCGTCAGCATGATGAACAGCCCGGAAATCGCGGCGAGTTCGCCGGCCTTGGTCGAGACGAGCGGGGTATCTTTCAACTCTTCCTCCCAGTGACTCTGCTCGTGCGGCTCGACGCAGTGTTCGTCCGCATGGTGATGCCCACCCGGCGGGTGATGGTGGCAGATGCCGCCGCCGCGCCATTGCCGCCAGAAATAAAAACCGCCCATCGCCCACAACAATCCGCCCGCGATCCAAGGAAACGCCGCACCAATTTTTTCGTCGAGTTCAAAGCCGAACCACGCAATCGCGAGCCCAAGTAGTGTCGTCACCAGCACGTGACCCGCGCCGGCCAGCGCGGTGATCGCGAGCGTCTTCGGCCGGCTCCAGCCGCGCGCCCGCGCCGTCAACACGAACGGCAGCCAATGCGTCGGGATGGCCGCGTGAATAAATGCCACGCTGAAGCCCGTCGCGGCGACCGTCGTGAGCATGGCGGAATTCATTGGGAAGGTTGAAGCAGCACGGAGAAGCCGCACTGTCGAACCTGAACCATAACAAAGTCGTCAAGCGCCGGATGCGCACTTGCGCGCCGGCTGGTCCCACCTGTTAATTCGACTCCACAACATGAATTCCCGCGAACGCTTCCTCGCTGCCATTGGCTGCACTCCACTCGATCGCCCCCCGCTTTGGGTGATGCGACAGGCAGGCCGCTACCTGCCCGAATACCGCGCGCTCAAAGCCAAGTCGTCGTTCTTGGAAATGGTCCGCACACCGGCGCTCGCCGCTGAAGTTACGCTGCAACCGCTGCGCCGTTTTCCTGGCATCGATGCCGCGATTCTATTTTCCGACATCCTCGTGATTCCCGAGGCCATGGGCCAGGGTTACAAGTTTCGCGACGAAGGTGGCATCGCGATGGAATTTCGCCTCGAAACGCGCGCGCAAATCGACGCCCTCGCACCGGCCTCCGCCGTCCCCGATCGGCTCAGCTACGTCGCTGATGCCCTCGCGCTGCTGAAAAAGGAACTCGGCGGACAGAAAATCCTGCTCGGCTTTGGCGGCTCACCCTGGACGCTTGCCACCTACATGATCGAAGGTGGCAGCTCCGAGGAATTCGAACGCATCAAGCAACTTTTCTACACGGACCGCGCGACCTTTGACGCGCTCCTTGAGAAAATCACGGCCGCACTCATCGCATATTTTCAGATGCAGATTCGTGCCGGTGCCGAGGCAATCCAGATTTTCGATTCATGGGGCGGGATTATCGCCGGGCCCGATTACGAAGCAGCGTCGCTCAAGTGGATCCGCCAGATCATCGCCGCCCTGCCGCGCGAATTCCCCGTCATCCTCTATGCGAAGGGCACCGCGCCGCACCTCGCGGATCAGTCGTTTTCCGGCGCGCGAGTGCTGAGTGTGGATTGGACAAGCGATCTCTCGATTGTCCGCCGCACGCTGCCCGCCAACATCGCTGTCCAAGGCAACCTGGACCCGGTGTTGCTCAACACTACGCCCGCCATCGTGCGCCACGAGGCGACCCGCCTGCTCGAATCGATGCGCGGCACCGCCGGCCACATCTTCAACCTCGGTCACGGCATCATGCCGCACGCCAAGATCGAATGTTTCCAGGCGCTGGTCGATACGGTGACGACTTGGAAATGATCTTCCCGCAGGGTGCAAGAAGCGCAAAAGGCGATTAGCGCCGGCGATGGTTTTCGGGCATCTTGACGCTGCTGTGCCAAACTCCGGTTCCAAATCGATTGCAATCCTCGGTGCTGGTGTCACCGGTCTCACTACTGCGTTCCGATTGGTCCAGCGTGGGCATCGGGTCCGGCTTTTCGAAGCGACCGGTCGCGTGGGTGGTGCGGTGCGCACCGAACGGACCGACGGCTGGCTCATTGAGGGTGGCCCAAATTCGGTGCTCACGGGCGAACCTGCACTCGACCAACTCATCACCGAGCTCGGACTCGCGAACGAGCGCATCGACGCCAACGCCATCGCCAAGAACCGCTACATCGTTCGTGGGGGTCAGGCGCTCGCCATGCCGTCGTCGGGCGGAACATTTCTCCGCACGCCGTTGTTTTCATTTGGCGCCAAAGTGCGGCTGCTGACGGAGATTTTCTTCCGCGCGCGCCACCGCACCGACGATGTCAGTCTTGAGGAATTTGTTCGCGCGCACGTCGGGCAGGAACTCGTCGACTACGGGCTCAATCCGTTCGTCGGTGGTGTCTATGCCGGCGATCCCAAAAAACTCTCCGCCCGCCACTCGTTTCCCCAACTCTGGGAAATGGAGCAGAAGCACGGCTCGCTGATCCGTGGCGCGATCGGGACCGCCAAGGCGCGCAAAGCCCGCGGCGAGCCGCGTGGCGGCATGATCTCGTTCCGCCGCGGCCTGCAAACGCTCCCCGATGCCATCGCCGCCCGCCTTCCTGCTGGCACGCTCACGCTCAACGCCCGCCTCGAAGCACTCGTGCCCGGCCAGCCGTGGAGCCTCAGGTGGCACGACGGTGCCACGGCCCACACCGAATCCTTCGACTCGATTGTCGCCGCGCTACCGGCGCCAGCGCTGGCGCAACTCCGTTTCGGCCCGAATGGCGATCGCCCACTCGCCTCGCTCGACGCCATCGATCATCCGCCGGTCGCTTCGCTGTTTCTTGGTTACCGACGCGATCAAGTCGCACATTCGCTTGACGGTTTTGGCGTCCTCGCACCCGAGGTCGAACATCGCTCGGTGCTCGGCATTCTCTTTTCATCGAGTCTGTTTTCAGGCCGCGCTCCCACCGACCACGTCGCGCTCACCGTCATGGCCGGTGGGGCGCGCCAGCCGGAGATTGGCCGGTTGCCGCCGGATCAACTGCTCGCCTCCGTCGACCGCGATCTGCGCGAACTGATCGGTGTTTCCGGTGCGCCGGTGTTTCAGCGTCACACGTTCTGGCCGCGGGCAATCCCACAATACAATCTGGGTTACGAACGGCACCTCGCCACCTTGACCGCATGCGAACGCGACCATCCCGGCCTGTTCCTCGGCGGCCAGGCGCGCGACGGCATCGCGTTGCCCGCGGGCCTGGCCGCGGGCGAGAAGCTCGCGACGCGCGTTTTGGCGTAGCGACCTCGCTGTTCCGACGTCCGTTTTTCAGGCTGCAAACGAACGGGGCTTGTCGAGCGACGCCCCGTCCTACGCCATCCTTGACTCTCCCCCGGCACGACCTACCGTCGCGCACTTTTTGACGAATGGCGCTCGACCTGAAAGACACTCTGCAGCTTCCGAAAACGGACTTCCCCATGCGTGCCGGTCTCGCCCAACGCGAACCGGGCCGCGTCGCTCACTGGGAGAAAATCGGCCTCTACGACCTGATTCAGGATAAGCGCGCCAACAGCGATAAAGTTTACGTTCTCCACGACGGTCCGCCGTTCACCAACGGCGACGTCCACATCGGCACCGCGCTCAACAAATCCCTCAAAGATTTCGTCAACCGCTACAAGACGATGCGCGGCTACCGCACGCCCTATGTCCCCGGTTGGGACTGCCACGGACTGCCCATTGAGCAAAAGGTCTCGCGAGAAATCCGCGATGAGAACCTCACCCTCACCACCGCCGAACTGCGCGCCCGCTGCGACGCATTTTCCGAATTGTGGATCGCGAAGCAAACCGCGCAGTTCAAACGCCTCGGTGTCCTCGCCGACTGGAAGAACGAATATAAGACGAAAGCGCCGGCCTTCGAAGCTGACATCGTGCGCACCTTCGCCGCGTTCGTCGAAAAGGGCCTCGTTTATCGCAGCAAAAAACCCGTCTATTGGAGTATCCCCTTCGAAACCGCCCTCGCCGAAGCCGAGATAGAATACAAGGACCACGCCTCGATCGCTATCTGGGTGAAGTTCGCTGTTCCCGCTTCCGAGGCGAAAAAATTCGGCCTCCCATCCGACAAGCCGCTCTTCATCGTCATTTGGACGACCACGCCTTGGACAATTCCAGCCAACCTCGCGATCGCGCTCCATCCGGAGGTCGATTACGTGATCGCCGATCTCGGCACCGAGCGATTCATCGTCGCCGAGGCGTTGCTCGGTTCAGTTCTAAAGGCCGCCAAAATCGAAACGCCGCCTTCCATCACCAAGACGGTTAAAGGCGCAGTGCTCGAAAAACTCGCTGCCCGCCATCCTTTCATCGACCGCGCCTCACCAGTCGTCCTCGCTGACTACGTCACAACCGACAGTGGCACCGGCGCCGTCCATACCGCACCCGGCCACGGCGCGGATGACTATCTCACCGGCCTAAAATATAAACTTCCGATCTACTGCCCTGTCGGCGACGACGGCCGCTACCTCGACGACGGGCAAGTCCCCGCCGATCTCGTCGGCCTCACGACGCTCGAGTCGGTCGAAGATTTGGCGGCAAAAAAACCTGCCCCGGCAAACCTCGGCGTCCTGAAAAAACTCGCCGAAGTCGGTGCGCTCCTCACGAAAGCGAAATACCTCCACAGCTATCCGCATTGCTGGCGTTCGAAGACCCCCATTATTTTCCGCGCCGTCGATCAGTGGTTCGTCTCACTCGACAAGGCGGGCATCCGCGACACCGCGCTCGCCGAGATCAATAATATTGCCGCCGCCAAAGGTTGGATTCCCGCGTGGGGCGAGGCCCGCATCCGCGGCGCCGTCGAGTCGCGGCCCGACTGGTGCATCAGCCGCCAGCGCTCTTGGGGCGTTCCAATTCCAGCGTTCTACGACGAGAAAAAGACCGCCTATCTCGACGCCAGCGTCGCTCGCGCCATCGCGGACAAATTCGCGACGCGCGGCACCAATTTTTGGTATGACGCCACGGCCGCCCAGATTCTTGACGGCATTAGTCTTCCCGTGGACTGGCCTGCGCCTGCAACGCTCACCTGTGGTCGTGACACGCTCGACGTCTGGATCGATTCGGGTTCGTCGCACGCCGCCACACTCAAGCACGGCCAGGGTGGCACGCAGTGGCCCGCCGATCTTTATCTTGAGGGTAGCGACCAGCATCGCGGTTGGTTTCAGTCCTCGCTGTGGACGAGCGTGATCGCTTTTGGCGCCGCGCCCTACAAGGCCGTCCTCACCCACGGCTTCATCGTCGATCAGGAACGCAACAAGATTTCCAAGAGCAGCACCTACGAGAAACCCCAGACGAGCACGGCCTACACCGACGAATATGGCGCCGACGTCATCCGCCTCTGGATCGCCTCCCAGGATTTCCGCGACGACATCCCGATCTCGAAGGAAATCCTTTCGCATGTCGGCGAAACTTACCGGCTCATCCGCAATACGCTGCGCTACCAGCTCTCCAACCTCTTCGATTTCGATCAGGCGCGCGACGAAGTCCCCCATGCGAAACTGAATATTCTTGATCAATGGGCGCTACATCAGACGGCGATGCTAATCGCCGAATGCACGAAAGCCTACGACGCCTACGAATTCCACCGCGTTTACCAGCTCTGCAACCAGTTCTGTTCGGTCACACTCTCCGCAACCTACCACGACATCCTCAAGGATCGCCTTTACACACTCGGCACCTACGCGCCGCTGCGACGATCCTCGCAGACCGCGATTCACCACATCTTCCACGCCCTCGTTCGCCTGCTTGCGCCGATCCTGACTTTCACTGCCGACGAAGCTTGGGCCTATGCGACGGCGAAGGTGGAATATACCAACGACTCGGTGCACCTCCACGACTGGCCGATCGTGCCGTCTGAATGGAGTCAACCTGCTCTCGCCGCCAGCATGGCAACTCGGCTTCAGGATCGGACCAAGGTCAATGAGGCCATCGAACCGCTGCGTGCCGCTGGCAAGATTGGCAAATCGCTCGACGTCGCGATCACGCTGCCAAAGCAGTCGGAGGCGACGGTGCAGTCCGAAGCGATCGCTCAGGTCGAATTCCTCGCTGAGCTTTTCATTGTCTCACAGGTCAGCGTCTCGCCGACCACGGAATCCGGCATCGGCGTGCACCCTTGCGCTGAACTCGGATTTCACCGCTGTCCGCGTTGCTGGCGCTGGGTGCCAGCGCTCGAAAACTCTCCGCATGGCGACGTATGTCCACGTTGCATTGAGGCACTGAAGTAGTAGCTTGTAACACCCAAAACTCCCCATGGCTAAGCATCACAAAAAATCTGCCAAAATCAACGCTGCGGCCAAGTCGCCAGTGAAGAAAACACCAGTCGCGTCGATCAAGGCAAAGCCCACGATTGCGCCAAAGCCTGGGGCGACCAAGCCCGCAAAAAATTCTCCCATCATGGAAAAACCGTCCAAAAAAACCGCCCTGCGCGACAAGCTCCTCAAGCGCAAGGCGCCTGCCAAGCCCATTGCATTCAGCCTCGACGAGGTTCGCGCCATCGCAAAAACCGTCACGAGCAAGACCAGCGCTCCCTTTGTTGCGAAGAACGCCAAGGGCGTTGCGCCGAAACTGGCCGCGCTGGAGAAACCGGCCAAGCCCAGCCACCACAAGGCGGCATCGCTCTCCGATATTCTGGGCTTTAACCCGAAGCGAGCACGCTCCGCCGAAGAAATTGCAGAAAAGGACGTGCCGGAAAAATTCAAGCGTTTCTACAAACTGCTGATTGATTTGCGCACGCATCTCACCGAAGGCATCGAGCGCCACTCCGAAGAAACGCTCAAGCGATCCGCCAAAGATGACGCCGGAGATCTTTCGTCCTACGGCCAGCACATGGCCGACGCCGGCACCGATACTTTTGATCGCGACTTCGCGCTCAGCATGGTCGCCAACGAGCAGGAAGCGCTCTCAGAAATCGACGCCGCCATTAAACGTGTGCATGATGGCACCTATGGCATTTGCGAAGTTACGCAGAAGCCCATCGCCAAGGATCGGTTGCTAGCCGTGCCGTTCACGCGTTACACCGCCGAGGCCCAGAAAAATCTCGAACGCAACCGCCATCGCTCCCGCACCCAAGCCGGCATCTTCGGCGAAGGAGAAGAGGGCGGCAAGATCGCCAGCGACGACGGTGGTGGCGACGAGTGATCGAATTTTCGATTTGAGATTTCGATTCTGAATTTTTTGACCCATGGCTGACGACCCGACTCAGTCTTCGTCGACCGCGATGGGTCCGGCTTCCAGTCAATCAAAAATCGAGAGCCCAAAATCCAAAATTCAGCGCGTCCTCGCCTACCGGCTGCTGCTCAGCCTCGCCGCCGGAATTTACGTCCTCGATCAGCTGACGAAACTCTGGATCGCTGCGCGCTTGGTGTATGGCACTTACGGGGAACTGAGCGGCGCAATCCCGGTGGTGCGCGGATTTTTCTATCTGGTGCATCAGGGAAACACTGGCGCCGCTTGGAGCATGTTCACCGGACGCAGCGTGCTGCTCGCCGGCCTCGCCGCCGTCACGCTCGCCGCGATCTATTTCTGGCGGCACACCCTCGGACTAAGAGAGCGCCCTGCCCAACTCTGCTTTGGATTACTTTGTGGCGGCATCGCCGGCAACCTCACGGACCGGCTCGTCCATGGCCATGTGATCGACTTCATCGATCTACACTTCGGCAGCTATGTCTATCCGACTTTTAACGTCGCCGATTCCGGCATCTGCGTCGGTGTGATTCTCTACCTCCTCCTGTCGCTGCAGGCTCCAAAGTAGCACCGACAGTCGGCGCCTACTCCACATTCGCGATCTGTTCTCGCACACGTTCGAGTTCGTTTTTCAAATCGATGACGGCCCGGGCAATCGTGAGGTCGTTGGCCTTGCTACCGATCGTGTTCACCTCGCGGCCGATTTCCTGGAGAATAAATTCCGCTTTCCGCCCGATTTCGCCGTCGGATTTCAAAAGGGCGGCGAATTGCTCGAAATGACTGCGCAAACGGGTGATTTCCTCGGTCACATCGCAGCGATCGGCAAACAGCGCAATTTCGCGCAGCACGCGCTCGTCGCTGAGATCGATTTCGAGGCCGGCATCACGGAGGCGTTTCAGCAACTGCTCGCGATAGTTGGCCGGCACCTTTGGCGCTCGGGCCGCGATGGACTCCACCAACCGGTGCAGAAGCTCTGTGCGTTTGATGAAATCCACCATCAGGGTTTCACCTTCTTTCGCCCGCATCGCCGCGAATTCGCGCAACGCCTGCGTGAGCACTTTCGTCACGACCGGATGCGCGCTTTCCGTCGCCGGCAACTCGGTCCCACGCTTTTGCGCGTTGGCTACCTGCCACAGTAACTCCGGCGTAGGCTTGAACGGCACCTTGCGCTTCTTCGCAAACGCCGCGAGCCGGGCGAGCGCTTCGCTCGCCGCGACCTCGTCCCATGCCGAATCGCGACTCGATCGATCGCCGGTGAGCTCGATGTTGACGTGCACTTTGCCACGTGATGCGAATTTTCGGACGAGTTCGCCGATGGCCGGCTCCAGACTCTCCCACTCCTCCGGGAGCGCCACAGTGAGATCGAGCGTCTTCCGGTTGACGGAACTCACCTGCACGGTGAGCGAAAACCCTTCGATCGCCGCGGTCGCGCGGCCATAGCCGGTCATGCTTTTCATAGTTTCACCCCGAGGATTTTCGCCACCTGATTCACATCCTTGTCACCGCGGCCAGAGAGATTGATGATGAGCACTTCGTCTGGGCGCATTTGCTTCGCACGTTTGAGCCCGTGGACGAGTGCGTGGGTGCTTTCAAGCGCGGGAATGATTCCTTCAAGTCGCGAGCAGAGTTGAAACACCTCCAGCACCTCGTCGTCACAGGCGTAAGCGTAGTCGATGCGGTTGCGATCCCGATAGAACGCGTGCTCCGGTCCGATCGCGGCATAGTCGAGGCCGGCGCTCACCGAGTGTGTCAATTCGATCTGTCCGTCGGGGTCCTGGAGGATGTAGGTCTTGCAGCCTTGGAGCACACCGAGCTTGCCGCCCTCAAAGCGGGCGGCGTGATCGCCGCGCGTGATGCCGCGGCCACCCGCCTCGACGCCGACGAGGCGGACGTTCTTATCCTCCAGAAATTCAAAAAAGAAACCGATCGCGTTCGAACCGCCACCGACGCACGCGATCATTTCGTCGGGCAAGCGGCCTTCACGCGCGAGAATCTGCTCCCGCACTTCCTGACCGATCACGCGGTGAAAATCGCGGACCATCATCGGATAGGGATGCGAGCCAAGCGCGGAACCGAGAATATAATGCGTGCTGCGAACATTCGTCACCCAGTCGCGCATCGCCTCGTTGACGGCGTCCTTGAGCGTTTTCTGGCCTTGCTCGACGGGCGTGACTTTCGCGCCCATGAGGCGCATCCGAAATACGTTCAGGGCCTGTCGTTCCATGTCCACGGCGCCCATGTAAACCGTGCAATCAAGACCGAACTTCGCGCAAACCGCCGCCGTGGCCACGCCGTGCTGGCCCGCGCCCGTCTCGGCGATGATGCGCTGCTTTCCCATACGACGCGCGAGCAGGGCCTGGCCGAGAGCGTTGTTAATCTTGTGCGCACCGGTGTGGAGCAGATCTTCGCGTTTAAGGTAAATTTTTGCGCCACCACAGTGCTTTGTGAGTCGCTCGGCAAAATACAACTCGGTCGGCCGGCCGGCGAACTCCTTCAAATGATGCCGCAGTTCGGTGATAAAGGCCGGATCGTTGCGGGCGACTTCATAGGCGGTGCCGAGATCCTCGAGCGCAGTCATCAACGTCTCTGGCACAAACACGCCGCCATAGCGGCCAAAGTGTCCGCTGGCATCGGGCAGCGTGAGGCGGTCGAGGCGGGTGGCGTCGGCAGTGGCGGTGGACATCGCGATTTGAGGTTGAGGCGAGTGCGTTGCGAGGCAAGCGCCGGTCACACCCGTTTCACCGTCACCACGGTAAAATCATCGCGCTGCGGCGTCTCGCCGGTGAAGCGCTGCATCGCCGCGAGGATCCCGTCGTTGATTTCGCTGGCCGAGACATGGTGTAACGCATGGGTGGCATCGGCTAAGCGCGCACCCGAGAATTCTTTTTCGACGTCATTCGGCGCTTCGGTCAGTCCATCAGTGTAAAGCACCAGCACATCGCCGGGGCGGAATGGTTCACGGTGATCGAACGTCGCGGCGGAGAAAATATCATCCGAGACCATGCCAAGCGACATGCCTTCCGAGCCGACAAAATCGGCGCTATACCCGCCATGCTCAGGATCGCGTCGCACGAAGAGCGGCAATTCGTGACCCGCGCGGGAGAAAGTCACGTCATTCGCAGCGACGTCGACAATGGCATAGAGCATCGTGATGAAGTGGCCGGGGAGCATGTCGGCGGCGAGCACCCGGTTCAACTCGGCCAGCACCGCCGCCGGTGAATGGTGGCGTGGCGCGATCTGGCGGAGATTAGTGCGGCAGATCGCCATCAGCAGGGAAGCCGGGATGCCTTTGCCTGACACATCCGCGACCACCACGCCAAGTCGCGTCGCAGAGAGGGAAAATACGTCGTAGAGGTCGCCACCGATTTTTTGCGCGGCAGCGTAGCGGGCATCGAGTTCT
Source organism: uncultured Opitutia bacterium (assembly GCA_903840415.1). GTDB lineage: Bacteria > Verrucomicrobiota > Verrucomicrobiia > Opitutales > Opitutaceae > CAITWF01. The sequence goes on from CAIMFY010000014.1 coordinate 61,499, forward strand.
AGCCCGGCGATCGTCGCGGCGTGTTGGGGCAGGAGCATCTGCTGGATGCTGCTCGCCACCGCGAGGTCCAGGTCGAGTTGTTGTTTCTCGATCTGCAGATGCAGAAATTCCGAATTGTGCAGCGCCAGCGCGGCCTGTTCGGCAAGGGACTGAATCAGGGAAAACTCCGAGGCAGTGAACGGGCGATCGCCCGCCGGATTCGTCACAGCCAGCACCCCAAATGAGCGCCCGCGAAACGCGAGCGGCACGGCGATCACCGAGCGCACAGTCAAGGCCGGGTCGTCATGCTTGACGATGCGCGGGTCGGACTCCGCCTCTGCTACGAGTTCGCCTCGTCCAGTAGCCGCCACGCGACCGACGATGCCATCGCCAACCGAAAACTCCTCCGACTTGAGCACTTCTTCGATGAACTTGGTGCGGGTCGTCAACTTTGACCGCGCTTCCGCCGACAGCGGCCGATGCGGCGGAAACAGCCCCTCAACCGCCGCGCCGCGCATCGTATGGTGCTCCGTGCGCTCGAATAGGCAGGCGCTGAGAGCATCTGTGCACACAATCGCGGCGTGCACGATGCGTTGCTGCAATTCCGACCGCGACAGGCTTTCACCCAGCGCCTCGGTCATCATGTGCATGAACTCCAACAAACGTTCTCGATCCCGGCCGAACCGCTGACTTTCCTCAATGGCCCGATCGGTCGCGTGGCGGGCGCGCATCAGCCATGGCACCAGCGCCAGTGCGCCGAGAACAAGACCGGTTAAAAGCAGCCAGAGCATCGCGGGTTATCATCATGCTGCGCAATGGCTCGGGCAATCGTGATTATGTCGGCGGTGAATCGCGCCTCCTCGATCCGCTTCACTTCTGCTCCACACGGTTCTTCAGAAAGGCGAGCACGTCCTGAAATTTCGCCCGGTTCGCCTCATCGGCTGAAACCAAGTGTTCGTGCGCCTCCAAGACCATCCGGGCATTTTCCAGTTCGGTGTGATTCGCGACCTGGAGCGGCGTGTTGCACTGGTCGAAGCACAGCGGTTTGTCCCCGGCATCGACAATCAGCAAGCGGTGGAGGCCGAGATTGCGAATCAACTCCAAATTGCGCTGACCCACGCGAGCCAACACGAGGCTGCCGGGGGTCGCGGACTTTTTCAGCTCCAGCGCCGCGCCGGCAATCACACCCAAAAACGTGCTGTCCATGCTGGCGCAATTTTGGAAATCGACCACGAAGCGGCTCTTACCCTGTCGGAGCAACTCAGCGATAAAATCACGCAGACAGGCACTGTTCTGAAAACATGCGCGGCCCTCGATTCGGATGACCACCGGATCGGAATAGGCATCGACAAGATAGACAGGCTTGTTGGCGACTTCAGGCATGAATCAGTATTGGAAAAATCGGCGTGAATCGGTGCAACTAAAGGTGAACGGATTAGGCCGCTCGGCAAGCGCGCGGCGGCACAGGCTTGGGAAATTCTTAGGCGGCACGAGGGGCACCGCCCGCAGAACTCAGTTCTGCGCTACGATTTGCCGTAACACGTAGGGCAGGATGCCGCCGTGCTGGTAGTAATCGATTTCGATCGGCGTATCGATGCGGCAGCGGACCAGGACGTTTTCGACCGCGCCGTCCTTGCGCGTAATCTTCAACGTGAGGTCCTGCTGCGGCTTGATGTCGGCGGTCAGGCCGACGACGTCGTATGCCTCAGTGCCATCGAGCTTCAGCGTCTGGGCGGTCGTGCCGTCCTTGAACTGGAGGGGAAGCACGCCCATGCCGACGAGGTTGGAGCGGTGGATGCGCTCGAAGCTCTGCGCGACGACGACTTTCACGCCGAGGAGATTCGTGCCTTTCGCGGCCCAGTCGCGCGATGAACCGGTGCCGTATTCCTGGCCGGCGAGAACGATGAGTGGCGTGCCGTTCTTCTGGTGTGCGATGGACGCGTCGTAGATCGAGGTCTCAACGCCGTCGGGCCCGATCGTGTTGCCGCCTTCCTTGCCACCGAGCATGAGGTTCTTGATGCGGACGTTGGCGAAGGTGCCGCGCGTCATGATGCGGTCGTTGCCGCGGCGCGAGCCGTAGGAATTGAAATCTTCAAACGCGACGCCGTTCTCGAGGAGGAATTTCCCAGCAGGCGCGCTCTTCTTGATCGCGCCGGCAGGTGAAATGTGATCGGTCGTGACGGAGTCGCCAAAGATGCCGAGCGCGCGGGCGCCGGTGATCGGTTTGATGGCACTGGGGGTCATCGAGAAGTTCGTGAAGAACGGCGGCTCCTGGATGTAGGTCGACTTCACGTCGAACTCGTAAACGTTGCCCACGGACGACGGGATTTCGTTCCACTTTGGGTTCTGCGCGGCGAAGTTCTTGTAGAGCTTGCGGAAGACTTCCGGTTTGAGCGCGGACTGCATGGCGTCGCGGACTTCCGCGAGCGTCGGCCAAATATCGGCGAGATAAACCAGCTGGCCGTCCTTGCCCGTGCCAAGCGGTTCGCACGAAAGATCGAGATCGACGCGGCCGGCGAGCGCGAACGCGACGACGAGCGGCGGCGACATCAGGAAGTTCGATTTCACGTTCTGGTGCACGCGCGCCTCGAAGTTGCGGTTGCCCGAAAGAACCGACGCGGTGATGAGGTCGTTCTTTACGATGGCATCCTCAAGGTTCGCGTCGAGCGGACCGGAGTTGCCGATGCACGTCGTGCAGCCGTAGCCCACCGTGTTAAATCGAAGCTTGTTCAGGTAGGGCGTGAGACCGGTCTTCTTGAGATAGTCGGTCACGACGCGAGAACCGGGTGCGAGTGAGGCCTTCACGGCCGGGTTCACCTTCAGACCTTTTTCGACTGCCTTCTTGGCGAGCAGACCGGCGGCGAGCATCACGCTTGGGTTGGAGGTGTTCGTGCAACTCGTGATGGCGGCGATGACGACGGAGCCGCTGGCAAGCTTGGCCTTCTTCTTGGAGACCATTTCGACCTTCACCGACTTTGAGAAGCCGGCTCGCGCTTTGCCGAAACCATTTTCGGTGACCGGCCGTTGATACGCCGCGAAAAACTCGCGCTGCAAATTCGGCAGCTCGATCCGGTCTTGTGGGCGCTTCGGGCCGGCGACGCTCGGAACCACCGTCGCGAGATCGAGTGCGAGGTCTTGCGAGTAGTCGATAGCACCCGGGGCCGGGATACCCCACAGGCCCTGCGCCTGATAGTAGGCCTCGTAAAGCGCGACCTGCTTTTCGTCACGTCCGGTGGCGCGGAGATAATTCGAGCACTCCGCGTCGATCGGGAAGAAGCCCATCGTCGCGCCGTATTCCGGCGCCATGTTGGCAATCGTCGCGCGGTCGACGACGGGGAGCGCGGCAGCACCGGGGCCGTAGAACTCGACGAATTTGCCGACGACCTTCGCCTTGCGCAGTTGCTGCGTGAGCGTGAGCGCGAGGTCGGTCGCGGTGACGCCTTCGCGCAGCGCGCCGGTGAGGTGCACGCCGACGACGTCGGGCGTGAGGAAATAGACCGGCTGGCCCAGCATGCCCGCCTCGGCTTCAATGCCGCCGACGCCCCAGCCCACGATGCCGAGGCCGTTGATCATCGTCGTGTGCGAGTCGGTTCCGACGAGCGTATCGGGATAGTAGACATTGCCCGCGTTGAGCACGCCTTTCGCGAGATACTCGAGATTCACCTGGTGGACGATGCCGATACCCGGCGGGACCACCTTGAAAGTGTCGAACGCCTGCATGCCCCACTTCAAAAACTGGTAGCGCTCACGGTTGCGCGAAAATTCCAACTCAAGGTTCTTCGCGAGCGCCGCGGCATCGCCCGCGAAATCCACCTGCACCGAATGATCGACCACGAGATCGACCGGCACGAGCGGCTCGATGATCTTCGGGTTCTTGCCCATGCGCGCGACTGCCGAGCGCATCGCCGCGAGATCGACGAGCAGCGGCACGCCGGTGAAGTCCTGCAGCACGATGCGAGCGACGACGAAGGGAATCTCCTCCGTGCGCGGCGACTTCGCGCCCCAGCCCGCGAGGTCGCGAATGGCGCCCTCGGCCACGCGCTTGCCGTCGCAGTTGCGCAGCAAGGATTCGAGCACCAGCCGGATCGAGACCGGCAGGCGCGAGACCTTGAAGCCGGCCGCCTCAAGCGCGGGTAGCGAGTAAAACTGGTGCGACGCGCCGTTGGCGGAAAACGTCTGCAGCGTGTTGAAGGGGTTTGGGAGGGACATGGAATTTTCGATTTTAGATTTTGGATTTTCGATTTAGGAAATCCAATGCCGCGCGCGACGGATTAATTCGCGAGTGCCGCTTTGACCGCAGCGAAATTCGGCAAATCTTTCGGTGTCGCGGTCTGCTCGGCGTATTTCACTACGCCGTCCTTGCCGATGACGAACGCCGCCCGGGCACTCGTGTCGCCGACGCCTGCGAGCATCGGAAAGAGCACATCGTAGGCTTTGGTGACGGATTTGTTGAGATCGCTGGCGAGGGTGATAGTGATCTTGTTGGCCTTGGCCCAGGCTTCCTGCGTGAAAGGACTGTCCACGCTGATGGCGATCACATTGGCGCCGAGCGCCTCATATTCGGCGAGTCCGCTGGTCTGGTCGCACATTTCCTGCGTGCAGACGCCAGTGTAGGCCAACGGGAAAAAGAGCAGCACGGTCTGCTTCTTGCCAAAGTTGTCGCTCAGTTTGATGTCTTTAAGACCATCAGCGGCTTTGGATTTGAGGGTAAAGTCGGGAGCTTTGGAGCCAACAGCGATAGGCATGGGAGGATGGATTTGGATTGGTTTGAGTTGGGAACGACTTCCCGGGCGATGGTCGCCCGGGATTGGAAGGACCAAGTTGAGCCGCCACCCGCGCTGCGGCAAATTGTTTTTCCCGAAAGCAGGGGCATTACTATTTTGGGAGTCTGCGTCATTAGAAACGCTCTTGCACGCCCGCCGCCCCGCCTCGTTTACTGCCTGCTCCGATGACCATCCTCGACGAACTCCGCTGGCGCGGCCTGCTGGCCGACTGCACCGACCTCGAAGCGCTCGCCCAGCGCCTCGCCTCAGGCCCGGTGACGCTCTATTGCGGCTTCGATCCGACCGCCGATTCGCTCCATGTCGGCCACCTCGTCGGGCAGCTCACGCTGCGGCGGTTTCAGCTCGCCGGACACGTGCCGATCGCGCTCGCCGGCGGCGCCACTGGCATGGTCGGCGATCCGTCCGGAAAATCTGCGGAACGCAACCTCCTCACGCGCGAGCAACTCTCCCACAACGTCGCGTGCATCAAGGACCAACTCGCCCGGCTGCTCGACTTCCATCGCCCCGGAAACCCCGCGCAACTCGTGGACAACGCCGACTGGACCGCGCCCGTCCACCTTCTCGATTTTCTCCGCGACATCGGAAAGCACTTTTCGCTGAACGTCATGCTCGCGAAGGATTCGGTGAAATCCCGCCTCGGCAGCGACAGCGGCATCAGTTTCACCGAATTCAGCTACCAGCTGCTGCAGGCAAATGATTTCTTCCACTTGCGTCAGGCCTTCGGCTGCGAACTGCAGATCGGCGGCTCCGACCAGTGGGGCAACATCACTGCCGGCACTGATCTCATCCGTAAAAAGCTCGGCGCGCCCGCCTGGGGCTGGACGTTCCCTCTCATCACGAAAGCCGACGGCACGAAGTTCGGCAAAACCGAGGGCGGCTCTATCTGGCTCGATCCGAAAAAGACGAGTCCCTACCGCTTCTACCAATTCTTTGTGAACACGGAGGACGCCAAAGTCTCCGAGTATCTGCGGAAATTTACGTTCCTCTCGCAGACTGAAATCGAAGCCCTCGAAGCGCAGCACACCGCCAATCCCGGCGCCCGCGAAGCGCACAAGGCCTTAGCGCGCGAAGTCACAGCGCTCGTCCATGGCGCCGAAGCGCTCACGACCGCGGTGAAGGCGAGCGAGATTCTCTTCGGCGGATCACTCGACGGCGTGACTGAGGAGATATTCAACGACGTCGTCGGCGAAGTCCCGACCAAAGACTTCGAGCCAGCCAAACTCGCCGCACCCGGAACCTCGATCCTCGACTTGCTCGTTCACGCCGGCCTATGCCCCTCGCGCGGCCAGGCGAAGAAAGACCTCGAAGGCGGCGGCATCTATCTGAACAACCTCCGCGTCGCCGAAGTCGCCCGCGTCGTCACGACGACCGATCAGCTCTTTGGAAAATATCTGCTCCTGCGCAAAGGGAAGCGAACGTATGCGGTGCTGCGGTAGGGCAAGTCCTTTCGCCAAAAACCGCGGCGAATGATCAATTAAACATCGCTTCGCTCAACGCCGCATCGGGCGCCAGCAGGCTCACACTCGCTACCAGCGTTGTGCGCCCTCCGCCAAAATCTGCTTCGAACGAGGCAAAGCCCGATCGTAGATCGCCTGTCCACCGGAAGTATTTCTTCCGGTCTGCATAGTCGAAGTGCACGCCTAGATTTCCTCCGACATCCACCGGCAGTGGTGCCGTGATAAACCGCACGCCGGCGGCGACAGCTCCGCACGCATTCAGACGGCGCTCAAGCCACGCCAGCAAAATCCGGCTCTCCGCCGTCCGCTCCGCGTCATGCCCGACTGTCACCGCCCGTAGTCCGCTTACCAGATTTTCCGGAGCGTAGCCCGAAAGAAACTGTCCAATCGTTTGCCGCACCGGGAGCAGTCGCGAGTAAACGAGATCGCGCAAAACATGGGGATTCGGCCACGGAAACGTGAACGCGTCCTCCGGCGCGATCGCGCTGTCGATCATCACGCGTTTCGCGCGGCTCAGCAAGTAGCGGTAGTCGGCAAGTCGGGCACTCGCGGAAAATCGATGCGCCCAGTAATACAGCGGCAGATCCGTGGAGAGGCAGATCGATACCTGACTCTCGAGAAACTGCCGCACGCGGCGCGGATAGCACAGCACGACAAACTCCACGCAGCGCTTGTCGCCCTTCGATTTGCCGAGAAAACATTCGCCATAAATCTTCGCGCGCATCTCCGTCGCCGGATCGTCGTCGGGCAGCGGACACAGCACCACGATGCGGCTCGGATAGCGTTTAGAAAATTCCTCCACCGTGCGAAACTGCTCCCCAGCGTCTTCGACCGTCGTGCGGAGCCCAAGGTGCAACACGAAATTTACCTGCGTTGCCTTGGCGTCGTCGGCCTCAATCGTCGGCTCGCCGCTAGTTCCGACAGTCGTCCAGAGTTCGGCTAGGCGCTTGGAGATTGCGCCAACCGGAACTTCGATTCCGGGCAGTGCGTCAAAAATGGCGGCCATGATTCAACGGTAGCGGCAACGCGCTTAAGGCTGGCGCCAGACATGGCCATTTTTCGCCAGGAGTGCATCACCCGTCGCCGGACCCCACGATCCGGCCGCATAGGCATCCATGCCTTCGCGGCCCGCCGCGGCCCACGACTCCAGAACCGGCGTATAAAGTTGCCACGACGCCAGCGCCTCGTCGCCGCGGATGAAAAGCGTGCCGTCGCCGATCATCGCGTCGAGCACGAGCCGCTCGTAAGCCTCGGGCGTGTTGGAGCCAAACGTCGTCGCGTAACGGAAATTCATCTTCACCGGCTGCGTGCGCGTATCGAGACCCGGCACTTTCGTGTTGAGGATCAAACTCAGTCCTTCGTCGGGTTGGATTTGAAACGACAGCGTGTTGGCCGCGATGTCGAAGCGGCCGCTTCCGGCGAACAACGTGCCCGGCGGGCACTTGAAGTTGATCGCGATCTCGGAGACGCGCCGCGCCATGCGTTTCCCTGAACGCAGGTAAAACGGCACGCCCTGCCAGCGCCAGTTATTGATCGAGAGCCGGATGGCGGCAAACGTCTCCGTCGCCGACTGCGGCGCGATGCCCTCTTCCTCAAGGTAACCCTTGGCCGCCTTGCCGCCCATCATGCCAGCGGCGTATTGGGCGCGCGCCACGTCACCGCCAGGCCCCAGTGCTAGCGGCTGGATCGCCTTCAGCAATTTCACTTTCTCGTCGCGGATCGACTCGGCGTCGAGCGACACGGGCGGCTCCATCGCGGTGAGTGCGACCAACTGCATCGTGTGATTTTGAATCATGTCGCGCAGGCAGCCACTCTGCTCGTAATAGCCGCCGCGTTTTTCGACGCCCACTTCCTCGGCCACCGTGATCTGGACGCTGTCGATGAAGTTGCGGTTCCACAGCGGCTCAAAAATCGCGTTAGCGAACCGCTGCACCAGCAAATCCTGCACCGTCTCCTTCCCGAGATAATGATCGATGCGGTAAACCTGATGCTCCTCAAACACCGAGCGAATCGTCTCGTTCAGCGCGCGGGCGGAGGCGAGATCCTTACCGAATGGTTTCTCGATGATCACTTTCGAGTGGTGCGGCAGGCCGAGGTGTTTAGCGGCCAGGCCGCTCGCGCCGAGATTCAGCAGAATCGGCGTGAAGACCGACGGCGGTGTCGAAATGTAGAACAGCCGCTGCACGTCGCGCCCGATCTGTCGCTCCAACTCGTCAATGTGCGCGGCGAGTTTGTCGAAGGCCGGCTTCTCGTCGTAACCGCCCGCGACGTAGCTCGTGCGACGGGCGAGGCGCGACCACACGTCGGCGTTGAGTTCTCGGCGCGAAAATTCCTTGATCGCATCCGACGCCAGCGCGCGAAACTCGTCGTCGGGAATCGGCTTGCGGCCGTAGCCGACGAGGTAGAAATCGGCCGGGAGCAAGTTGTCGAAACCGAGGTTGTAAACCGCTGGGATGAGCTTGCGGGCCGTGAGATCGCCGGACGCACCGAAGATGACGACCACGGTCGGAGGCGCACCGCGATGCTTACTGAGACCGTGCAGAAACGGATGACGTTGGGTTTCGGCCATGGGATTAGGAGAAAAAGTTTCTCCGCCCCACGTGGAAGCGACGCAAGGGAAATGCGGCCCAGAGCCCGTGCCTCACCTCACGCGCGAAAATTTTTCGCGAAGAGCGGAATGTTTTCGAAGTGCCACACCTCAGGTAACCCCGATGCGTTTTCAGCCGGCGTCGCAACCTCGACGATATCAAATCGCACCGTCAGCGGTTTCGTACGCAACCCGCGCAGGTAGGCCTCCGCCGTTCGGCGCACCACGCGCTTTTCCTTTCATCCACGGCATAGTAGCCGGGAACGAGTGCGCCGGCGGCGCGAGTCTTCACCTCGACAAACACCAGGGCGTCGCCATCGCGCGCCACCAGGTCGCTTTCATCGCGGCGATCGTGCGGGCTGCGCCAGTTGCGCGCCACGATGGTGAAGCCGCGCTCACGCTCCAGCCAGGCGGCGGCAACCTGCTGGCCGCGGTCGCCAGTGGGTGTGCGCCACGCCGTCCGAAAAATCGCTGAAACCAGTTGAACATGGAGTTTGCGCAATCCCCGCGCGAAGTTAGGTGTTAATCGCCCGGAATTCTCATTGCGAGTCTCGGCACCCGCTGGCAACTCCAGATCGTCCAATCCCTTTTCCTCCGCGTCCATCATGGCCACCCCTAATATCGCCGGCACGTTGCGCCGGTCGTTGCTCATCAAGGTCATTTCCAAGCCCGCACCGAGCAAGGAAGACGTCAGTTCAGTCATTGAACTCACTGCCTCGAAGGTGGTGGAGGCGCTTCAGGCGCAGTCGATGACGTTCTACCTCGTCGAGGGTAACGAGATCGCGTTCAAGCAGGTTTACTATTCCCCGACCCTTTGGGCGGACGACCCCACGAAGGAGAAAAAATTTCGCGACACCGCCGCCAAGCTCCTCGCTTTGCGTATCCCCATCGGCAAAGGCATCGTCGGTAAGGTCATTGAAAGCGGCGAGCCGGTTTTCTTCCGCAATAGCGAAAGCCAGGCGCCGTTCATGCAGTCGATGGCGCAGACCACCGGCTTCGAGGTGCGCTCCATGCTCACGGTCGCGCTCAAGTCGACGATCACGCTCGGCGCGATTCAGGTGCTGAACAAGGAATTGGCCGCCGGCACCCAAGGCGAGTTCACCGAAAAAGATCTCACCCTGCTCAAGGAAGTCGCCGAGTATTCAGCCACACTCATCCACCGCATGGTGGATCCGAAGTTCGTTCCAAACGCAGAAGACACCGCGAAGTTCGTCGCCAAGCTCACCGACCTGCCGCTCGTCACCAAGATCGACGACGTGGAGATCGACGAGAAACTCCTCGAAGTCACCGGCGACGCCGTCATCCGCCGCGAAGGCATCTTCCCGCACAAACAGCTGAGCCCCAATTCGGTCGCCGTGCTGATGTGCAACCCGCTCGACTACGGCAAGCGCGAGTCGTTTTCGCAGGCGACCGACATGTCGATCGAAGAAGTGAGCGTCGTCTCCGCCACGTTTTTCGAAACGCTGCTCAAGAAATATTTCAAGGACGCCAAGGCCGCTCCCGGCTCCGAGGATGTCGACATCGGGTCCGTCGCCGACGTCATCAGCAATGCCTACAGCGCCGACAGCGCCACCGCCGGCGTCAGCGCCGCCGATCTCGAGAACGAGGATTCGGCGCCGATCGTCCAGCTCACGAATCGCATCATCGAGGATGCCTACGTCTCTGGCGCGTCAGACATCCACATCGAGCCGATGGAAAAAGACCTGCTCATCCGCTATCGCATTGACGGACTGTGTCAGGAAAAACTCCGGCTTCCGAAGCAGGTCGCCAACTCGATGGTCACGCGTCTGAAGATCATGTGCAACCTCGACATCTCCGAGCGCCGGTTGCCGCAGGACGGACGCATCGTTTTCAAGAAATTCACGAAGAAGAACATTGATATCGATCTTCGCGTCGCGACCGGGCCGATGAACCATGGCGAGAAAGTCGTCATGCGCATTCTCGACAAGACGAAGAGCACGCTGCCGCTCCCGGCGCTCGGGTTCTCCGACGAAAATCTCGCCCGCTACCGCGAGTGCATCCGCCAGCCCTACGGCATGATCCTCCACTGCGGGCCGACCGGCTCCGGCAAGTCGATGACGCTTTACTCGGCGCTCGGCGAAGTAAACACTCCCGACGTCAACATCCAGACCGCCGAAGATCCGATCGAGTATACGCTCGCCGGCATCAACCAGATGCAGATGAGCCGCCAGATCGGCCTCACGTTTGAGCGCGCCCTGCGCTGCTATCTCCGCATGGACCCCGACATCATCCTCGTCGGCGAAATCCGCGACAAGGAAACCGCTCAAATTGCCTGCGAAGCGGCGCTCACCGGTCACTTGCTCGTTTCCACGCTCCATACGAACGATGCGCCGTCGACCGTGTCACGCATGGGCGAGATGGGCATAGAGCCGTTCAACATTTCCGCCTCGCTCGTGTGTGTCTGCGCCCAACGCCTGCTTCGCCGCGTCTGCAAAAATTGCAAAGTCTCCTACGAGCTGGCAGGCCGGGAAAAAACCATCATGGAAAAGGCGCTCGGTTGGAGCGGCCAGGTCTTCAAGTCCAATCCTCAGGGCTGCCCGACCTGCGGCGGCACCGGCTACAAGGGCCGCGTGGGCATCCACGAACTGATGACCAATAGCGAGGCGCTCACCGAGGGCATCAACAAGGAGGTCGAAGTCGCCGAACTGAAACGCATCGCGATGAAGAACGGCATGAAGACGCTCCACCAAGATTCGATGCTCAAGGTCAAGATGGGCCTGACGACCATGGACGAGGCACTGAGCAACGTGCCTCCCGATTTGATCCTCTAGCCGATCCGGGACGCGTTTTGTCAGAAGGCCATCCAAGCCTCGAAATACAGCGTGTTGTTGTTTTTGGCATTGGCGCCGGCACCGTCGTAATTCGTGCGCCCGCCATCGAAGTGGTTGTAGATCGTGTATTGCAGCGACAGCTTGACGTTGCTGCGCGGCCAAACCGACGGGCCGCCGTGCTTGTTGAGCGGCAGGAAGCTGGCCTGCAGCACGAAACCATCGCTGGTGGGTGAGCCCGTGGCGCTGCCGGCGTAGAGGGCGGCATCGCTCGACCCATCCATGCGGAAATACTGAACGGTGGCGCCGTAGGTCTTATCGTAAAGGTAACTGCCGGTCAGTTTCAGGTTACGCAACGTGTCGGTGGCATTATCGGCGAGGCCAAGCGCTTCGCTCGCGTTCCAAGTCTGTCGTTCATAAACATAGCTCAAGAGTCCCGTAAAATCGTGGACGCCGTGCGACACCTGATATTGCGAGTCCAATCCGAAATCCACGATCCGATCCTTGCCGGCGCTTTTGTCGCGACCGGGATAAGTGTCGGCTGCCATGCCAAAGGTGCCGAATTCCAAGCGCCCGTCGGTCACCATTTGATCAACGGCGAATCGCCAATACGGCGCTAATCCGGAGATTTGCGTCTCGCCGGCAGGATCAATGCCCAGATTTTTCTGTAAATGGGCACCGAGGGTCTGATAGCCGCCCACGTCGAAATAATACTTGCTCGCCACCATGGCGTAGGCGCCCACTCCGCCCACTTGTTGGGCTACCGCGCCATCAATCAGCGTGCCGGCCGCTGGCCCCGGTGCCAATTTGGATCCTGAAAACGGATAGCCCCACGCCGGCGTGCTGTTCCACGGATCCTGCATCGTCGGGTTGTTGTTCGCGTAAACGCCGTAGATCACATCCTGCTCGCCCACGGTGCCGGTATCGGCGAAACGCAACTCGGTGTTGTCCCATGACCAATCTTTGGCGACACCGTCGTAGGTTGTCTGGTTGAAGATGCCGAATTTGTTCGCGATGACCGCGCCTTCCTTGCCGAAAATATCCTCGGCGAAGGGCCCGAAAAGTCGACCCGCATAGAACAGACTCACCTGCGAAACCGCCCAATTGTTGTTGTTGCCAAAGCCGGGGGCCGCACCGCCGGCTTGCGCCGCCTGGGTGTGCGTAAACGAGGGCATAACCATGACCGCGATCGGAGGTAATTGCGCCGGGTTGGTGTCGAGCGTGTAGCCGGTCAGCTTAAACTGGCGGCCATATTGCGTGAGGATCGGAAACTCCGTGTGACAATCCGTGCACTGCATGTTCATTTGGCGGGCGAAGCTGGGCAGCGCCCGGGCAGTCGTGGGTGCCAGAAAAAGAGCGGCCGACACCAAGCCGCCGATGACACCGATCCTACGCCAGACTTGATAGCCGGAAACCGATTTCCAGATGGCTGATGGGCTGCGGTTGATCGAGTCTCGAGCGATGGTTTTCATAGTGAGGTATGTTGGTTCAAACGGATTTATTGATGCAGATTCGGACGGGGTGCGGTGGCCCCGCCTAGAATCCGAGTTCCTCCCCTTTGGGTTTTAGGCTGAAGAGGTAGGCAACAAGATCGTCGAGCTCGGCGTCCTTGATCGTGCTGCCCCAGGCAGGCATGTAGAGCGGAGGCGCCGGGCGTTTGGGATCAAGCGCGTCGATTTCACGCCGGCCGTTCGAGATCATTTTCTTCAGCTCGGGCTTGGTGTAGCTGTCGGCTACAAAGCTCAGGCCCGGCACCTGCTGCGCGGTCTTGGCGTTGGGGTTTGGAATGCCACCTTTGCCTTCGGGACCGTGACAGCCAGCGCAGCCGTATTTGCGGAAGATTTCACGGCCGCGGTCCGCCGGCGCCATCAGCGCCGGAATGTTCAACGCCACTTGTTGGTCGCGCAGATGAACGAGGAACTCCGTCAGCGCCCGCGATTCCGCCTCCGTGAATCCGAAACGCGGCATCACTGATCCCGGCGTGACACTCTGCGGATCGCGGAAATGCGCCATCATCCACTCGGGTTTGCGCCGCAGGCCGACGTCATCGAGGACCGGGCCGATCTTGCCACCTTGGCCGGCGACGGTGTGGCAGCCGATACAGCCCTTCAACTGGAACAGGCGGCGACCCTCGCTCGCACTGGGGATGACTTTCATCGAGGCGTAGAATCCGGGCAGGTTGGTGCCAGTCTGACTCAGCATGAAGAGCACGATCGCATCGAGATCGGGTTCGGCGAATTTCTGGGGCGGCATGCCGGAGTTCGGCGTGACGGCGGAGGGCTCGACGAAATGCTGCTTCAACCAATCGGGCGACCGACGGGCGCCGACCTTGTCAAGTTCCGGGCCGAGATTGCCGCCGACGCCACCGAGTTTGTGGCAGCCACGGCAACCGACGGTCTCAAACAGTTGGTTACCGCGCGCGAGTTCTGGCGCGGCGGGATTGTCGGAAGCCTCGTGGCACTGACCGCATGCTGCTTGGATATATTTCTGCGGCAGCATCGGCTCGTCCCAGTGCGCTACATGGCCATGGGCGTCTTCGGTCGTCGTCGCGCGACCCTGACCACGGTGACAGATCGTGCAGCCGAACTTGTCGAACGGATGCCGATCGTGCAGCGGATTATAGGCGAGCGGCTGCGCGAAGCCACCGTAGCTCGGATCCTCCACCGCGAGATGGCAGGTGGTGCAGCGATCGACGCGGTTAAGTTCGGGCAGCAAGACCTGCCGGATTTCCACCGGCGTCCGCTGGGCGAGCATCTTTTGCTCGGGCGTCGAGGCGCGGCGAATTTCCTCCTGGATGAATTTTCGCTGATAGTCCTTCCACGGCCGGTGTTCGTCGCGGTAGTAACCGACGACCACGAGCACGCCGACGAGCAACCCGAGAAAGGTGAACCAGCCGTAGAATTTGCGGAGCGAGCCGTCGTTCATTTTAGTGGCCCTCCGTTATGGTCGGTGGATTCTGCCACGGCTCGACCCAACCCCAGTTCGGCCCGCGAAAACTCGTGCCGATGATCGTCAGCACGATGGCGACTACGACACACACGCTGAAAATGGTGTTGGCGACCACGCGTTCGCGGGCAAACCATCGCCCGACGCCCACGCGGTTCCGGTCGATGTAGGGCAACATGACCAGCACCGTCACAAGCAGGCCCGGCACCACCACGCCGCCCCAGAAAGCCGAGTAGCTGACGAGTTCTTGCAGGCCGAGAAAATACCAGGGCGCCTTCGCTGGGTTCGGCGGATGAATCGGGTTGGCAAACTCCTCCAGTGGCGCGTTCCAGAACACCGCCAAGAACAGCACGACCGCCGTCACGAGGAGAAACAGCAGAATTTCGCGGAAAATCAGATGCGGCCACGAAAACACTTCGTCCTCGGGATTGTGACCGACCTGCGGCGTCGTGCCGCGCGCCAGCTCCATCAAACCGTAGCTCTTGTTCGTCGGCAACTGGTTAAGCGGGATGGTCGCGATCTCGTCGCCCAATTGTTCATCGGGCCGCGACAGTCCGCCGTCCTTGCGCACCCGCCACAGATGAATCGACACCATCAATCCCGCGATCATCGGCAGCACGATGACGTGCAGGGCATAAAATCGCGTCAGCGCATCCTGCCCGACGATGTTGCCACCGAGCAGCAGGAATTTCAATTTGGGGCCGACGAACGGCGCGTAGCCGGCGATATTGGTGCCGACGGTGATGGCCCAGAACGCGAGTTGATCCCACGGCAACAGGTAGCCGGTGAAGCTCAGTCCCAGCGTCAGGAGAAAGAGACCGACGCCGAGCACCCAGTTAAATTCCCGCGGCGCTTTGTAGGCTCCGGTATAGAAAACGCGGCACATGTGCAGCATCACGAACAACACCATGAGGTGCGCCGCCCAGCGGTGCATGTTGCGCACGACCATCCCGGCGGAGACGACGAACTGCAGATCCTTCATCACATCGTAGGCCTGTGCCGTGCTCGGCACATAATAGAACATCAGCAGCACGCCCGTGCCGATAAGGATGAAAAACAGGTAGAGCGAAATCAGCCCCAGCCCCAGCGAGTAGGAGGCGCGCAACGCGTGCCGGTTCACCTTCGCCGGCTGCACATGCAGCAAGAAACTCGAGACCATCGCCTGCGAGCGCTCGAGGTTACTCTCCGGCAAACCGACGCGAAAGATCGAGCGACCGACGCGCGTCTTGGTAAACCAAAGCCAAATTCGTTTGGGTAGTGGTGCGTTCATATCACGAGATATTTTTCCTCACTCACATCCTGACCCTTATCCACCAACAGCCGGTTATCCTTGCTGAGCGTCACCATGAACCAGTTGAGCGCACGCGGCGCCGGTCCACTCACGACGTTGCCCTGATTGTTGAACACGCTGCCGTGACACGGACAATGGTAGCCGTTGCTAGTGCGATTCACGGTGCAGCCGAGATGCGTGCACACGCTCGAAAGGCAGCGAAACGTGTTGCCATGTCGCACGAGAAAGACGCGCTCGTCCTCAAGAAACGTGATGGAACCGTCGGGATAATCGTCGGGCTTGCCGGCCTTGAAGCGCTGGCCCGGCTCGAACAGCACATTCGGCACGAGGAAGCGCACGCCCGCGGCGCCCGTCGCGGCGGCGGCAAACGCGCCCGCCAGCCAGCCCAGTGTGAGCTGGAAAAATCCGCGGCGAGAAACGGCATCATGGTCTAGGTGGGAGTGGTTCATGTCAGGCGGGAATAAGTTCAACGCGCTCCATGGTGATCGCGCCGGTGGGGCAGCGGACTGCGCACAGGCCGCAGCGGATGCAGCGGGTCTCGTCTTTGATGATGGCACCCTGCTCGCCCGCCGCGGGCACGCGGCCGTAGCGCGCCACAAAGGCGGCCGTCAGTTTCTCGTCACCGCGCAACCGCGCCACGTCCACGAGCCTCAGGCAGGATTCCGGGCAAACATCGGCGCAACCGCCGCAGAGGATGCAGGAGTCACCATTGAAGACCGGCCCGACGTGACATTTTAGGCAACGATCCGCCTGCTGCCGCGCGGCCGGATCGGGATAATTTTTTTCCACTTCGGCAATTCCGATCCGTCGATCTAGCGCAAGAGTCGGAGGCGCGCGGCGGACCAGTTTTTCGTAGTCAGGAATCATCCGGTAGCGCGACGTCTCGTAGACCGTCACCCTCGCCTGCTGCGGCTCGGCGGGCACGCGCCCGGTAAGAAACTTCGAGATCGAGCGCGCCGCTCGTTTGCCCTCCGCCACGGCGGTGATGATGATGCGCGGCCCGAATGCCGCGTCGCCGCCCGCAAACACATCTGGGCGCGAAGTGGCCATCGTGCCCGGGTCGGCCTGCAGCGTGCCGCGCGGCGTCGTCTTCAGATTGTCCTCCGGGCGAATCCACGCGAGGTCCGGCGCCTGCCCGATGGCGAGCACCACGCTGTCGGCATCGACGATTTCCTCGCTGCCATCGATGAAGTGCGGATTGAACCGGCGGTTTTCGTCAAAAACCCGGTCGGCCTTGATCAATTCGATGCCGGTGACTTTGCCGTCGCGGCCTACGATGCGCTTCGGTCCGTAGCGCGTGTGAATCCGGATGCCCTCCTTCTCCGCCTCCTCGATTTCTTCGCGCGCGGCCGGAATTTCGTCGAGACTCTCCAAACAATAGAGGTGAACTTCCGGCACGCCTTTTCGGATCGCTTCCCGCGCCACGTCGAGCGCGAGCCGCACTTCGTCGGGCGCCTCGGCGTCCTTCGTCGTCAGTTCCTCGAGCACCGCAGCAGCTTGATGTAGCGCCGTGCGAAGTTCCGCCTCGTTCATGCCGGCGAATTTTTCCGTCTGCCGCACGACTGAGCGCGCCACGTCAAAGGCGACATTGCCGCCGCCGATAACGACTACCTTACGCCCGAGCGACACCTTGTAGCCGAGATTGACGTTCAGCAAAAAATCGATGGCGCGCAGCACGCCGTCGAGTTGCACGCCCTCGATCGCCAGCTCGCGGCTCTTGTGCGCGCCGATTCCGAGGAACACCGCCTCGAACCCCTGCGTCTTCAAATCGGCGAATGCAAAATCACGCCCGAGCCTTGAATTCAGCCGGATTTCTACTCCGAGCGACTCGATCGCGGCGATCTCTGCCCGGATGATCTCGCGCGGTAGCCGGTATTCCGGGACGCCAAGCACCAACATGCCGCCGGAGAGGTTTTGCGCCTCGAAAACGGTCGGCGCGAAACCCATCAACGCCAATTCATGCGCGCAGGACAAACCGGCCGGCCCCGCTCCGATGACCGCGACTTTCCGCCCGGCGCCGAGGCGCTCGCGCCGCGGGTCGCGCAATTGAGGATAAACTCGGCTGAGGTCGAACGAATCGGATTCGACGCCATAATGCTCGCAGGCGAACCGTTTCAGTGCCCGGATCGATACCGCGGCATCGAGCGCCCCGCGGCGGCATTTCGCCTCGCAGGGTGCGGCGCACACTCGGCCGCAAATCGAGGCGAAAGGATTCGGCGTCCGCGCGATGATGTAGGCCTCTTCGTAGCGGCCCTCCGCAATCGCCTGAACGTAGGCGCCGGAATCGGTGCGAACCGGACAGCCTTCGCGGCACAGCACTTGCCGCGCAAAGTAACCGACATCGGGCAACTCGACTGGGTAGGTTGCTGGCATAAATGCCGATTCCGAGGTGGCCGAAGCGACTACTTCTTGGCGTAGGCTTCGATGACTTCTTTCAGCTTGGCCTCGGCGTCGGCCCGATCCGCGGGCGTGGCTTGGGCGAGTTTTTCGTCGAACATCGCCTTCTTTCGAACACTGGAGTCGTAGGCGAGGAACTCGTAGATTTTTTTCGCCTGAACCGCGCTAATCATCGAGCCGGGTTTGTGCATCATGCGCTTGACGTAGCGCGACCATTCGTCCGGCAACGCGAAGTCGGAGTTAATCGGCCGCGCCAGCGTATGGCACAACGTGCATTTTTCGCGGAAAACCTCGTAGTTCTTCTGGATTCCGGCCGGATAGGCAGAGACGTCGATTTTGGCGGGGCCCTTGTCGAACACGGCGATTTTCGCCTTGGTGGCAGCGTCAACGTCGTCTTCAGCGGCGCGGATCACGTTCGTCCCGATCAGGACGGAGCCGGCTAAACTTAGCAAAATGAAAGCAGTCGTGGGAGTCGATTTCATGGCATTGCGTTTACTGATGTGATGAGCGGAAGCCAAAAGTGCCGCGACTCCCGATGGTCGCGCCCCAGTGCTGGACCGGACGAGTGGCGTGAGGGGTTCGACAGCGCTCTGGCATGACCCAACCATAGCAGGACTTGCGACGGGCAGCCACTTGCCGCTTGGTATTCACTACTGGCCGATTGGCGTGCCGCTATCGGCGCACGACTCAAACTCAACGTCCCGACAATTGTGAACGTTGCGTTGCCCGATAGTCGGTTGGAGACATGCCCGCAAAGCGTTTGAACACACTGTTGAACTGGGGAATCGAACCAAAGCCCGCCGCAAAGACGATTTCCGAGATGCGCAGCGAAGGATCCACGAGCAACGTCTTGGCCTTCTCGAGTCGAAGACGCGTGACATATTCCGTCAGCGTCATGCCGGTAGCGCGTTTGAACAGTTTGCAGAAATAAAACCGGCTCACGCGCACATGCGCCACCACCTGCGCCAGCGTGATCGACTCGTCGACATGGGCTTGGATGAATTGCTTGGCACTCGTCACAGCCGCTGGTTCGGAGTCCGAGGACGCGATCGCCAAGCGTCCGGCGTAGTCAGCCAGATACTGCGTAAACACATTCAAGAGTTGAATGATCGCCTCGAACCGGTCCGCCGTCACGACGGGCGTGTCGAAGTAGGATTTGCGCAACTTGGCTTCCCATTCCCGGCCCTGCCCGGAAGCGAGCATCTTCAGGACCATTGCGAAATCGCGTTCGGTCGGCTCGCGGCGGAAGACCTGTCCGCTCATCAACGTCGCCACGTGGCGGCCGTTAACCACAACCGGCAAGGCCACATCCGTGAGTCCCGCAAAGCAATTGACCTGCTGTGGCACGCGATGCCGCGCGGCACCACGCTGAGCGCGCGTCTGCGCTTCCAGGCAGGCCGAGCAGCCCTCCGGCGAACCGGCGGCTAGAGCGCAAAAAGTGTTTTCGTTGTCGCCAAAACTGCGCCGCTGCTGCGATTCGTCCGGCGGCACGACCTTGAGGGGCACGCCCGTCGCTTTGCGAAACGCGTCCTCGTAAAACTGAATCACCGGCAATCGGACAAGGTCGTCGAAGAGCGCAGGATTCACTTGTTACTCAATAATCATAATCCTTCGGCACACAAGTCGCCCCGCCGAATCTCAGTTGCGACCCGATGTCGGACGTCTCACCGGTCACTTTTTGTTGACCGGCCGTGGTTGCCACTCCTTCAGCAACAGCTGCGCCACTGGTGCGTCGGGCGAGATGCGAAGGACTTCCTTGGCGAGTGCGACCGCATCCGCCTTGTCGCCTTTCGCATAAAACGTGCGAGCAAGGACCAGCACTTTCTGCGTTTGGTCGACATCGCCGTTGAGGAAAAGTTTGGCGGCGACTAGCATCTCGGTGCTCTCGCCTTTGGCCTGCGCGATCTGGATTTGTGCCAACCGAAGATCGCCATCGCGCGCGGCGATCCAGCCGGGTGGCGGCCTGGCGCTTCGCGCTTCGCGGATCAACTGTTCGGCAATTGTCCAGTTGGCTTCGCCCAACGACGCCTCAAGTTTTTGAAAAAAGATATTTTCCTGAGGCAATCTTTCCGGCACCACGACGGGCAAGGCCTTCACTGCCGCCGCCTCGCGCACGGCGAGCTCACCTGCTACCGTCACTTTTTGCATCTGCAACCAAGCGCTCGCCGGGAACACCCCGGCCGCCAGCGCAATCACATCGCGCGTCGTCTCCAGCCGGTTTGCCAGATGCAGCGCCTCGATCGATTTGCGGAATATCTTCATCGGCCATGGCCGTTGGTGTAGAAACTCCACCAGCGCCGGTCCCGCCGTGTCACCCGTGCCAGTCGCCGCCGCAAGTAGTCGCTTCATCCACTCGCGCCAAGCCACCGCGGCAGCCGCGGTGCGGCCCACGGTAGCCGGCGGTTTGATCGCCGCGAAGATCCGTCCGGCCGCGGCCCACTCCCCGCGCTGCAGGTAGGCTTGCACGAGTGCGGTTTGAAAAGGTTCGGGTTCATAACCGTGATCGGCCGCCAGCGCTGCACAGCGCTCGACGAGTGCGACCTGTCCGATTTCGGCCAACGGTTCGACCAGCAGTTGCAGATTCTGCGTCGACCCGCCGAAGCGAAAAATGAAATCGTCAAAGGCCGCCAGAGCCGCCAATTCGCGACCTCCCATTGCACGCTGCACCACGCCGAACACCTGCGACCGAGGATCGGACGGCGAAAGCGCCCGGAGTTGCTCCAGTGCCGCCTCCATTTCGTCGAAACGTCCCGCCTCGCGTAGAGTGCGGGCTCTGAGCCGCGCCACCGCCCGCACATCTGCACCCGGTCGGCTGCCCCACTCCGCCAAGGCGGCGAGTGCCTCGTCTAGGCGTTGGCGACCCAGCAGCGCGAGCACTCGGTGCTCGCTGGCTCCGTCGCCCGGATCTTCCGAATTGGCGAGCACTTCGGCCTCACTAAAATGCTCTGCCGCCATCAAGGCGGAAAATTGCCGTGCCAGCAGCCAGCGCCGATCGGCTGCGGCTGTGACTCCCTCCAGTTGCGGGAGAAACCGATCACCCACGCGCATCGCGAGGTCGAAATCCTCCCCCTGCTCGGCGAGATCGAGCAGGCTTTGCAGGAAAATGCGCCCCGGAAATTCGCTCCCGAGCCCATCCTGCAGAATCTTCAGCGCCGTGGTCCGCTGGTTCACGGCCACGTAGAATTGCACCAGCGTGAGCCGCGCCTTCAAGTCATTCGGGTGATAAGTGAGCCCCTGCCGCAGCAACGCGATGGCCTCCCCATAACGTTTCGCCCGCAACGCATCCGTCCCCTGCGCGATGAACGCCTGCCCCTGTAAATCGCGCACCTGTTCCCGCCGCAACGGACGGAATAACGCATCCTCAAACGTCAGCAGGTTGTAGGGATTGTTTTGCCAAAACCAAAAAAGCGCTGTCGCGAACGCGAGATAAGCCAGCAGCGCCGCACCACCACCCCACAGCAGCACCCCGCGCACGCTGATCGCCAGCCCATCGTCTCGGCCGCTTGCTGCTCGGTCGTAGAACCCAAACAGCCCAAAACGCCAGTGACCCCGGATGACTTCAGACGCGCCCCAGACAAATTTAATCCGGCGCCGCTTCATGGATTTCTAGTGGCGGTCACACGACTGCGCCAGCGGGTTTCGTTCCCGATACGGCTTCGGCCAACGTCGGCGCCTGTGCTTCGGCTTCGCCGCGCTCGTGATTAAACCGCATCGAGACCGTCTTGGAAACGCCCCGCTCCTCCATCGTCACACCATAGATCGCACTCGCCGCTGAGACCGTGCGCTTGTTGTGCGTGATGATGATGAACTGCGACTCGCTCACGAACTTCTTCAACAGGTCCGTGAACCGGCCAATGTTCGATTCGTCGAGCGGTGCGTCGAGTTCGTCGAGCAGACAGAACGGCGACGGCTTCACCATGTAGAGTGCGAACAGCAACGCGACCGCCGTGAGCGTTTTCTGGCCGCCCGACAGCAGCGTGATGCCCTTGAGCTTTGTGCCCGGCGGCTGCGCGACGATCTCGATGCCACTCTCAAGAATGTCTTCGGCCATCACCAATTCGAGGTGCGCCCGCCCGCCGCCGAACAGTGTTTGGAACGTATATTCGAAATTCTTTTTGATCTGCTCGAAGGTGACTTGGAATTGCTGCAACGAGGTCTGATTTATCTCGTCGATCGCTTTCACGAGTTCGGCTTTCGCCGTCGTGAGATCGTTGACTTGCGCGGTGAGGAAATCGTGGCGCTGTTTCAGCTCCGAGTATTCCTCGATCGCGACGAGATTGACGGCGCCCATGGAGTTGATCCGCTGGCGCAACGCATCGACCTCGGCTTTGATGGCGGTCCAGTCGGTCGCCTCGAGCGCGGTAAGATCCTCGACCGTAGGCTCGGCTTTCGCGGCCTTAGACTTGCGACGGCGCTTCGGCGCACTGTCGTCGGGCTTTGCCTCCACCTCCTCGTCCTCATCGTCAAGATCGAGAGGCTTGAGGCCTTCGGGTTCGTCGTCGGCGTGCCACAGTTGGTGTTTCCAATCGAGTGCGCTGACGTCGGCTTGAAACTCGCGGGTCACTTCCTCCGCGAGGAACTGCGCCCGCTGGCGATTCTCCGCCAGTTTGATCTCATGGGCGCTCAACTCGTCGTGCGCCGACTCCGCTTCCTCTCGCACCGCGGTCTGCGCTGACTCAAGACCGCTAATCTCGCGCTCGACGGCAACGAGCTCAACGCGAACTTTTTCCACCTGCGCCTGCGCGATGCCGAACGTCTCGGCGAGTTGCGCGGCGCGGGCGCGCTGCTGCGTCGTTTCACGTTCGAGTTCGACGGTCTGTTCTGTCCACACCTCGATTTCCTGCTGGCGCTGCACCAGCAGTTCGCCGAGTTGGTGGCGGCGCTTTTCCATCTCACCAAGCCCGCGATCGAGCACTTCGACCTTTTGGCGCCGCTCCGCGAGCTCAAGCCGGGCTTGCGCGAGTGAGTCGCGCTTCACATCGCGGTCCGTGCGAATCTCGGTGATGCGGGTTTCTAGTTTCAGGATCTTTTCCCGCTGGGCAGTTGCGGCGGCGTTGGCCTCAGTAAGGCCTTGCTGCGCCTTGCTCCACCGCGTCTGAGCCTCGTTGCGCGCGCGCTCAAGGGAGGCGAGTTCACCCTCCATTCGCCGCAAGCGCTGGGTGACATCCTCGACATTGCGCTGCGCGCCCCGCTGTTCGGCCTGCACCGCCGCGAGAGTTTGCGTGGCAGCCATCAAGTCGGCTCGACGCTGTTCGAGCGTCTGCTCAGCCGCCGCCAACCGCGTGCCGAGCAAATCGATCGCCGCCTTTTGGTCGTCGTGGATTTTCTGGTCGTCGGCGAGCGCCTTGGCGGTTTCACGCAGATCGATTTCGCGTTGGACGATACTGTGCGCCGATTTTTTCGCACTGTGATGCCCGCCGTAAATGAGTCCGCGCCGATCCACAAGATCACCTTGACGAGTCGCCACGGCTAGAAACTCAAACGCGGGATTCGCCTGCCAGAATTCCAGAAACGCGCCGAGGTCGTCCGTGATAAAACACGCCGCGAGCACACTGATCGCCGGATGATTGTCGCTGGTCTCTTGGAGCACGCTGGCCGCTGACACCAAGCCGGCGGGCAAAGTCGCTGCGCCGTTCGCGCTACGGATTCCGAAATGAGAAATCTGGAGCACCGCCGACCCGATCTGCTCTCGATCGAGTTGCGCGAGAATTTGTCTGGCGGTTGCCGCATCCGCGACGCTGATGGCTTCGGCGGCTGACCCGAGCAGTGCTTCGATGGCTTTGCCAAATTCCGGCTGCACCGCGAGGCCGTGCATGATCGGCGCGGGCTTCGTGCCGCCGAGCGCGGCATCGAGGCGGCCCTGCAACACCGCCTTCGCGCCCTCGCCGAATCCTTCCCAGCGCTCCTGCAATTGCTGGAGCAGCCGCAACCGCGCCGTCCGCTGTGCGAGCTGCCGATCGATTTCGGAAAGCTTGCGCTGCGACTCGCGGAATTCGCGTGTGAGATCGGCAATCGCTTGTTGCGCGAGCGTAGTCTCGTCATTCACCCGAGCCTTATCGGTGAGCGCGGCTTCGGCGCGGGCGCCGACTTCGGCCGCCACCTGCTGCGTCGCGGCGGCCTGAGTTTGCACTTGGGCGAATTCCTCCGCAAGCGAGCTGTGCCGCAGCGCGCTGGTTTTCTGATCGACTTCATAGCCCGAACTGTCGGTGCGCAGACGGGCTACTGTGCTCTCAAGCTGGAGCAAATGAAACTTGGCCTGCTGTAATTCGAGTTCGAGCTTGCTCAACTCACCTTCGGCGATGGCGAGCTCGCGGTTGCGCTGCTGAAAAACGGCGTCGCTGCTGCCGAGCAGGCCGAGTTGGAGCTGCTTGTCGTGCGCCCCGGTATCCACCTGCGCCGACACTTCCTTCAACTGCATCTCGAGTTCACCGAGATTGTCGCGCGACGAGGTGAGCCGATCCTCGAGACCGGTGCGCTTGATGGTGGCGAGGTTGGCGGCGTTCTCGGCCGCTTCCTTCTGCGAGCGGAGATCGAAGACGGACTGCTGCGCGTCCTGCACGCGCTGGTTGAGGTGGCCGCGATGGGATTTCTTTTCGTCGAGGGCGGTCTGCTGGGTTTCGAGATTGGCGCGGCGCGCGTCGGCGTCGGCGCGCAGGGCGGTGACTTTCGTTTCCAATCCGCCGAGCAGTGCGGTGAGTTCCGCGTGGTGAAATCCGCTCCACGCCAGCGCGAGATGCCGGAGCCGGTGGTTGATGCGTTTGTAGCGCATCGCCTTCGCGGCCTGCCGGCGGAGGCTTCCAATCTGGCGCGAGACTTCGCCGATGACATCGGCGACGCGCGCAAGATTCTGCTCGGTGAGCGCGAGCTTGTTCATCGCCTCGCGACGCGCGGATTTGTATTTCGTGATCCCCGCGGCTTCCTCGAACACCGAGCGCCGCTCCTCAGGTTTCGACGACAGGATGAGATCGATCTGGCCCTGCGCCATGATCGAGTAGCTCGTCCGGCCGACACCGGTGTCCATGAAAAGCTTCTGAATGTCCTTAAGCCGGCACGCCTGACCGTTGAAAAAATACTCGCTCGCGCCATCGCGATGCACGCGCCGCATGATTTCGATTTCGTGAAACTCGCTGCCGAGTTGCTTTTCACAATCGGTGAGGAGCAGGCCGACTTCGCAGAGTTGCGCGGCCTTGCGCGTGTCGGCGCCTTCGAAAATCACGTCCTGCATCTTGCCGCCGCGAAGCGCCTTCGCGCTTTGCTCGCCGAGCACCCAGCGGATGGCGTCGGCGATGTTGGATTTACCGCAGCCGTTGGGTCCGACCACGGCGGTCACTCCCGGCTCGAAGCGCAAGGTCGTGTTGTCGGCAAAACTTTTGAAGCCATGAAGCTTGAGCGCCTTGAGATACATGCAGGATAAAAGTGGCCATTGAAGTGCGGGCCCCGCCTCCCGCAACGGAAAAACCGGAAAGTTTGCTCACCGCGAATTCGGGTTGACCCGCGCGCGCCGCTCGAATCGTGCACAGCCTTGTCATCCTGCCGCACCGGCTCGCCGCCGTGAGTCGCAAATAAGCCTTAGGTCGCCAGACGGACGGATGCCACCGAACCGGTATCCTCTGTGCCGGTCTCTTTCAGCAATTCGCCCCGGACCGGTGGCGGCAGCGCATTGAGTTTTTCCAGCAAAAGATCGCCGGACAACAGGGTGAAATGTTTTTCCTCAGCGTAGTCGCGCGCCTCGACATTGAACTTGCCCGTCGTGACGACGTAGCCGCGGCGAATTTCCGCGGCCGACAGCGCAGTGAAGAGCGCTTGCAACGGCGTGATCCCGATAAGCATCGGCGGATTCGCGTGACACTGCACGCCCGCAAACGGTTTCGGTTCTCCCTTCCAGAATATTCTGATGTGCACGGGCGCGTCCGGCCCCGCACTGGTACGCTCGGCGACGACGCCGGTCTTGGCGTAATAGGACGCCACCAGCCGCTCGAACCGCTTCGAACCCAGCCGACCGATCAATTCGGCGGTAAACTGTCCCGTGGAGTCTGCCTCAGTGGCTGCCTCAAATGGCGTCCGCGACAACGACGACACCGCAAGATCGAGATTTCGTTGCGTCCGCCGCCACCACAAAAAACCGACACCCGCAAGCAAAGTGATAACCGCGATCACGTAGGACTGCGTCGAAAAGAGCTGCACCGAATCATCATCCGTCTCGGCATCGCGCCGCAGCCGCCAGCGTTGCCGCATCGCGGCCTTCTTTTTCGGATCCACTGCGGGCTTGGCGGGGGCTGTCTCCATTTCCGAACTTGGATTCGCGGTGGGCGACGACTCAGCTTCGGGAGGCGCGGTCGGTTCGCTCGTAATCACCGAGGTCGTTGCAGCCAGATTAAGCGCCGCGGGCATTGCAGGCGGAGGCGCGATCGCGGGGTTGGTATCGGCCGGAGGAACCGGCGCTGGTTTCGACTGCGGTTGTGCTGCCGCAGTTATCTCCACACTTGGCGCCGGACGCGGGCTGGATTTCGCCGACGACGAAGGTGGGGAGCGAATAAATTTAATTTCAAGCTGCGGTTCAGGTGGCCCCTCCGGTTTGACTGGCGGCGCGATCACCTCTGGAGCGGCTTTAACTCCAGTTTGACTCGCGCTTTCTGGGGTAACGGCCGCAGGTGGAACCGCGGGAGCTACCGTCGTTGCCGCGGAGCCAGATGGTGGGGTTGCATTCGCGATCGGTGCCGCCGAATTCGCCGCTCCTATCGTAGCTGGAACGGCCGCGCGCCTTGGCGGCGGCTCATCGGCAATTTCCTCCGTTTCGATCACGACGTCGTTTTTCAGCGTCAACTTTAGGTGCGCAAAAAACAGCAATTCCCGCGAGCCGGCCTTGATATTACTCTTCGGTTCTCCCATCTGCGCGACAACCTGCGCTCGGGTAGATCCTACGAGTGACGCCGCCTTCGGCTGCGCGAATGCAGGCGCCACCACCGCCAAGATAAGGGCGGCAAAAATGGTGTGCACGATGGAAGCGAACGGGCGCGGCATTGGCAGGGGCAATTTATGGAGATTCACGTCGCGCAAAACAATGACGGACTTACGGACTCGTTGTCGCCGTTGAGCCGCTAGACCACGCGCGCCCACAACACCTTGAGGTAACGGCTCTCCAGGCAGTTCGAATAAACCGGATGATCCGGTCCAGGACCGGTGCGGTCGAAAAACTGGAGCCGGCGGTTCAGCCGATGCGCCGCTTTGATCACGTGCGCCTCGAAATCCTCCAACGACAAGAGCCCCGAGCAGGAACACGTCACAAACACGCCACCCGGCTTCACGAGTGAGATCGAAAGCAGGTTGAGGTCCTCGTATTTCTGCCGTCCTTCCCAGTTGCCATGATCCTCGCGCGTGAATATGAACTTCGGCGGGTCGAGGATCACGACGTCCCATTTCTCCCCGTTTTGCTGCATTTGGCGCGCATAGGCGAAAGCGTCGGCGTGGACGAACTTCAGCCGCGCCTGGTTCAGGTTCATGTTGCGTTTCGCCTGATCGAGCGCGATTTCGTCGAGATCGACGCTTGTGACTTCCGCAGCGGCGCCGAGGATTTTGGCGTTGAGCGAGAAGCCTCCGGTGTAGCAGCAGAGATCTAGCACGCGCGCATCCTTCGTGAAACGCGCGATTGCCTGGCGATTCTCGCGCTGGTCGCAGAAGAAACCGGTCTTGTGGCCTTCGGCGAAATCCACCTCGTAGCGCACGCCGTGCTCGCGGATTTTCACCCGGTTGGGCGCGGCGGCATTAGTCTCGTTGAACGTCGAGGGCTTGATCCCCTCCAAACTGCCGAGATCGTGATCGACGTGGACGCGGGCGAACTTGGTGCCGGCGAGCTCGTGCAGCAACGGCAGCCACTGCGTCAGGCGGTGCGCGATGCCGAGCGAATAGATTTCGCACAACAACGTGTCGCCATAGCGATCGATCATGAGGCCGCTCAGGCCGTCGCCGTCGGAGTTGATGAGGCGGTAGGCGTCGGTGGTCTCATCAAGCTTGAACAACTCACGGCGCAACGCGACGGCGCGGCGAATCGCCACCTCAAAGTAGCTCTCGTTAACCGGTTCGGTCGAGTGGCACACGACGCGAAGCGGAATTTTCGCACGCGGATTGAAGAGCCCGCCCCCGGCGAGGTTGCCGTTCTTATCGTAGACATTGACGAAGTCGCCGGGACGCGCGTCGTCCGAAACGTGTCCAAGCAGCCGCGGGAAAATCGCAGGCGCAAAAGTGAAATATTTCAGCTGTGCCCACGGCCGCGCCCAGCCGGAACGATCGATGGCCGGGTAAGACTTCGGCGGGTATTCTTCGGACATGATGAATCCACGCAAAGGTGCGCGAGCACAAAGGACGAACAAAAAAGCCCCGATACAAAGCCGGGGCTGAATTGACTGACGTTCGAGCGCAGCTTACGCCACTCGTTCGACGATGAGGGGCGGAGGCGTCGGCCGCTTCGGCGCAAGGCGGTAGGCGTTTTTGAAGTGATCGAGCGCCTGCTCGAGCTTGGCCTCGTCGTTGTAGTGAATCATCATGAGCGGCTCGCCTTGCTTCACTTGAGTGCCGACTTTTTTGATTTCGGAAACGCCCACGGAATGATCAACCTTGTCGTGGGGGGTGAGTTTGCCGGCACCGAGCAGATGCACGCCATGCGCGATCATCGCGGCGTTGATGGTGTGAACATAACCGCGTTTCGGGGCGGGCAATTTCCGAATGTGGCGCGCCTGCGGAAATTTATCCGGATGGTCGATGAAGGTGGTGTCACCACCTTGGGCGCGAATGAGATCCTTGAATTTCTCGAGCGCGGAACCATCCGTGAGATGGCGTTGCACGGTCTGTTTCGCCGAGAGGGTTGAACCGGCGACGCCGGCGAGGCGGACGATTTCCATGCCGAGTTTAAGGACGAGTTCCTTCATGTCCTCGGGGCCTTCGCCCTTGAGGAGCTTGATCGCTTCCTTGACTTCGAGCGAGGTGCCGACGGTGTCGCCGAGCGGCTGGTTCATGTCGGTCACCAGAGCGACGCAGCGGCGCTTCATGGAGCGGCCGACGCGCGTCATCGAGCGCGCCAGTTGCTTGGCTTGCTCGAGATCCTTGATGAAGGAACCGTTGCCCCACTTCACATCGATCACGAGACCTTCGGAGCCTTCGGCGAGTTTCTTCGAGAGCACGCTGCCGGTAATGAGCGGCAGGCTCGGGATCGTGCCGGTTTCTTTGCGCAGCGCGTAAAAGCGCGCATCGGCCGGGGCCAATTGCTCAGTCTGAGCGACGATCGCGCCGCCAATCTTGGCGAGTTGAGCGGCAAAGTGTTCGTTGGTCTGATGGCTCTTGAAGCCCGGGACCGACGCGAGTTTTTCAAGGGTATTAATGATGTAGTCGTGCTCGACACCGCACATCATCGGCACCACCACCCCACTCGCCATCGCGAGCGGCACCAACACCAGAGAAGTCTTATCGCCCACGCCACCGGTCGAGTATTTGTCGATCTTTGGCTTGGCGATGTGCGACAGGTCGATCACTTCGCCCGAGAGCATCATCTCTTCCGTCAAATCGGCCGTCTCCTGCGCCGACATGCCGGAGAAATAAATCGCCATCGCCAGCGCCGCCAATTGGTGCTGCGGCATCTCGCCATCGAGCGTGCTGTCGATGATGTAGCGAATTTCCTCTTGGGTGAACTCGCCGCCGTCGCGCTTCTTTTCGATCAGGAATTCGAAGCTGGGCTTGATGAAACGGCGGGTCGGAATGTTACGTTTACTAGTCATTAGTGTGTGTGCGTGAAGAGATACGGGCGACTGCCCGCGGACAGGAAAGTTTGCCAGCCAATCTGTTCCCCTGCGAAAGTCGAGCCAAAACTGGGCCGATTTTCAGGCGCCAGACATGCCGATAACCGCTGGCATACGCCTACTTGCGCTACCAGCGGCCAGTCGCAACGGTCACTTGATCTTCGCTCCATCCGCCACCCAAGCCGCCACCACGGCACGCTCGTAGTCGGTGATCTGCGTGGCATTTCCCAATGGCATGATCCGGGTGACGACAACCACCTGGTAGATTCGCTGGGCATTCTGGACGATGCCATCCGACGTGATCAGAACCACCCCGGCAGGCGGTGCCGTAATCCCGGCAAACGTCGGCGACGGTGAGTGACACGTCACACAACGCTGACCGAGGATCGCCCGGACTTGGTCAAACGTCGCCGGCCCGTTCAGCTTTGGCAGTGGCGTGAGATGGGGCGTTGTCCACCACCCGACAATGCCAAGCAGCACGCCGCCAAAAATCGGATAACGCCACTCAAGCACGCCCTTATGGCGGCGATTGAAAAAGTGCCGGAACGACACCGCCCCGAGCGAGAATACCGCTAGCACCGCCCACGCGTGCGGATGACTGTAGGTCGACGCATAGTGGTTGCTGATCATGATGAACACCACCGGCAGCGTGAAGTAATTGTTGTGCACGCTGCGTTGCTTGCCGCGTTTTCCGTCCCTCGGGTCAGGCGTGCGGCCCGCGCGGAGCGCTGCCACCATCCGGCGCTGGCCGGGAATGATCACCATCGCGACGTTGGCCACCATTATGGTTCCAACGGAGGTGCCGACGTGAATGAAGGCCGCCCGACCACCCAACGTCCGCGACAAACCCCAGGCGAGGCCCGTCATGAACACAAACACGACCACACCGAGCAGAGCGTCATTTTTCCCGAGCGGCGAACGGCAGAGTGCATCGTAAACCAACCAAGAACCGATCATGCTCCCGAGCCCGATGCCCACCGCCTGCCAAGTCGTCAGCGCCGCGACGGTCGGGTCGATCATCATCGACTGTGCACGGAGCCAATAGACCAGCACGAGCAGCGCCGTCCCCGACAGCCAGGTCATGTAGGCCTCCCATTTGAACCAATGCAATTTCTCCGGCAGCACCGTCGGCGCGACCGCATATTTTTGCGGGTTGTAGAAACCGCCGCCATGCAGCGCCCACAATTCTCCAGCGATGCCTTTCTTCGCTGCGTCCGAGTTCGGCGGTGGCGGATCCAGTGAGTCGTCGAGCCAAATGAAATAGAATGAGGCCCCAATCCACGCGATGCCAGCGATGACGTGGAGCCAGCGGATGAGCAGACTCAGAAATTCAACGAAGTGTGCGTCCATCGGTGCAGTAAAGCGGGCGCGATGCCAACCACGCGTCCTTCGTGATGCAACTGCGGAAATTCTTGCGCCGCCTGACGAACTCCACGCTTGCGCGCCGCCTGCACGGTCGGGTTTCCTCGCGCGATGTCCGTCTCGTTTAACATCGCCGCCGATCTTGATGCGGCACTGCAAGCCGCCGCCCTCGCCGCCGGTATCGATGGCGCCGACGTGTTTGCGCCCGAAGTTCGCACGGCCGATCCGCGGAACGGAGATTTCCAGTCGAACGGTGTCCTCGGCTACGCCAAGGCCCGCAAACTCAACCCGCGCGCCGTCGCCGAAAAACTCGTCGTCGCCCTCGCCCCCGGCGTGCGCGACCGCTGCGATGTCACCATCGCCGGCCCGGGGTTCATCAACTTCACCCTCAAACCCGCCACGCTCCTCGCGTGGCTGCGTGCCTTCGATTCCGAAGATCATCTCCGCGCCGGCGCCGCTGCCGCGCATGCCGGCCAGACGTGGGTCGTCGATTACAGTTCCCCAAACACCGCGAAGCAGATGCATGTCGGCCACCTGCGTTCCGCCGTCATCGGTGAAGCGATTTGCCGGATGCTCGCCTTCACCGGCGCCCGCGTCATCCGCGACAATCACCTCGGCGACTGGGGCACGCAGTTCGGCAAACTCATCTACGGTTTCAAACGCTGGGCCGATCCCGCCGCGCTCGCCGCCGATCCGATCGAGGAACTGGAGCGCGTTTACAAACTCGGTCACGCCGCCACGCCCGACGATTCGCCGGAACTGAACGAAGCGCGGGCCGAACTCGTGAAACTACAGAACGGCGATCCGGAGAATTTCGCGCTCTGGAAGAAATTCTCCGACGTCTCGCTCGCCGCGTTTCAGCAGATCTACGACCGGCTCGGCATCGCATTCGACCACTGCTTGGGCGAGAGTTTCTACAACGACAAACTCGACCGCGTTTACCGTGAACTCACCGAGACCGTGCCGCCCATCGCCGAAGTGAGCGAGGGCGCGCTCGTCGTGTTTCATCTGGAACACCCGCGCTTCAAGACCCAGCCGTTTCTCATCCGCAAGGGCGACGGCGCGAGCAACTACGGCTCCACCGATCTCGCGACAGCGCTTTATCGCGCGGAGCATTTTCGCGCCGACGGCATCGTCGTCGTCACCGATTTCCGGCAGGGTGATCATTTCGAGCAGTTGTTCCTCACGGTGAAAAAATGGTTCGCCGCGAAAAAATACCGGCTGCCCGAATTGCACCACGTCACGTTCGGCGCGGTCACCGGCGAGGACGGCAAGGCGCTGAAGACGCGCGACGGCGGCGTGATCAAATTGAAGGCGTTGCTCGACGAAGCGGTGGATCGCGCCTTCGCGATCGTCTCCGAAAAAAATCCCGAATTATCCGAGCTCGAGCGCCGTGAGATCGCCCGCACGGTCGGCCTCGGCGCGGTGCAATACGCGGATCTCTCGCAGAACCGCAGCAGCAACTACGTGTTTTCGTGGGAAAAAATGCTCGCGCTTGACGGCAACACCGCGCCTTACCTGCTCTACGCCGTCGCCCGCATCCACTCGATTTTCCGCAAGCTCGAGATCGCGCCCAGCGATGTTTCGACCGAGTCCATCGCGTCGATGCTCGAGACGCCGGCCGAGCTTTCGCTGGCGCGCAAGCTCACGAAATTCCCCGATGGCCTCCGTCTCGCGACCGAGTCCCTGCGCCCTCATTTTCTCAGTCTCTACCTTTACGAACTCGCGGGCGAGTTCAGCGCTTTCTACACCGCCGACAAAGTTGCGGTCGACGAGCTGCCGGTGCGCGCCCGTCGACTGCTGCTGTGCGCCCGCACCCTCGTCACACTGGAGACCGGTTTACACCTCCTCGGATTGCGCACGGTTACGCGGATGTAGTTTTCCTCCTAAAATCGCAGAAACGCGCAAGAGCATTAAAGACCGGGAATCCAACCGGCAGTCCGCGTTTTCGGTTCATCGCGTTCCAGCGATTAGTTTGTTTTTCCCACTTGCCGCTCTCCTTCGCCGCCGTCAGCTTCGCGCGCATGGCCACGCAGGAAATCTATATCCGCAACGCGTCCGACACTGAGGCCCGTGGCCCCTATGGCCTGGAACAACTCACGTCACTCGCTGAAACCGGCGGTCTTACCGCCGAGACGTTGGTTTACGACGCGACCACGGAGCAATGGGTCACGCTCGGCTCCAACGCTGAACTGATGGCGGCCGTTTTTCCGGAGAAAAAAAAGCTAGTTCTCAAGGCGAAGGAAATCAAAACCCTCAACAAGCCTGACGCCGACGCCAAGGCTATCACCGTAGACGATATGCTCGCCGCCGCCGAGGGCCGCACCGATGATACCTCCGACAAGCAGAACCCAGAAATCGCGATGATGCGCGCCGCGAAAGTTGGCATGTGGGCCATCATCCTCACGTTTGTCGTCAACGCCGCTGGCGAGGTCCTACCCAGCGTCGATGCACTGATGTCACTCGATCCCGACCAACTTATCGCCCATCCTCTGGCGCTCCTTGGCGCCGTGGACGTTGTCCTCGCGGTGCTGCTTGGGCTTGGCATGGTCAGTCTTTACCCATTCGTGCGCTTCCGCGCCGCGCTCGGCCTAGGCTTGATGGGCTTCATGTTTTATGTTCAGGGCCAGCATCTTGGCCTGATCGAAATCGCCGTCGCTTCTGGCGGACTCTACCTCTGCACTATTTTCGTCAGCCTCGTGCCAGTGATCATCGCCGCCGCCGCCAGCGTCCTTGGAGCTGCCGCGGTGGCTTGGGGCTTTATTTCGCAGTAACTCGTGGTGAGCCCAGTCGAACCACTCGCCCATCCCCGATCAGTGGGCGCGAAAGTTTTTCACTTCTGGCACAAGGAAATCTGGCTGCCCGCCCATCTCAACGATCGCTCGATTCGTGGTTGGTGGTTCGCGCTGCTTCGCGTCATTTCAATCACTTGGACGGTATTTTTTGAGACGAAAGTTCCCGCGCGTGCCGCAGCGCTCAGCTTCAGCTCGCTGCTGGGCTTTGGCCCGCTGGTCGCGATAGCCGTGCTCATCGGCGGATTTGTCCTCGGCAACAACGCCGATCCCAACCTCGTCGCCAACCAACTCGGCACGATCGTCGAGAAAATCGCGCCGCAGTTGAAGCAGCTCGACTCGCTCAACGCCACCGGCACCCAGCCCGGCCTCGCCGTTAACCCCGACATCGTGAACCTCATCAATGGCATGATCGCCGGCGCCCGCTCCGGCTCGGCCGGCGTGCTCGGCGCACTCACACTCATCCTCATCGTCCTGCTGCTGTTCAAGAACGTCGAAGACGCGTTCAACGACATCTGGGGCGTGCACCTCGGCCGCTCGCTGCTGATGCGTGTGGTCTTCTACTGGACGATTCTCACGCTCGGCGCCGTCCTGTTCTTCGCCGCGATCGCGCTGCTCGGGGCGGGTGCGTTCGTCAACGTTTTCAATCTCTCCATCACGAAGCTCCCAGGCGGAGCGGAGCTTCTCGCCGTGCTCCGCTGGTCGCTCCCGGCGTTTTCCTTCGTGCTGCTGGTCGCGATGCTCGCGCTGGTCTACCGGATTATTCCCAACACTCGCGTCTTCTGGCGCGCGGCGTTTGCCGGCGCCTTGGTCGTCACCGCGCTCATCCTGCTCAACAACTTCGTCGCCCTGCTCTACCTCCGTCGTGTGATGCTCACGCGCAGCCTCTACGGTTCGCTCGCGCTGCCCATCGTGCTGATGATCGGCCTCTACATTTTTTGGCTCTACCTGCTCATCGGCGGCGTGATCAGCTACGCGGTGCAGAACGTCCACCTCCGCAACAGCCAGGCTGCGTGGAGCCAGCTGAACGAGACGATGCGCGAACGCCTCTCGCTCGTCGTCCTCCTCACCATCGGCCGCCGCTTTCAAAACTGCCTCGCCCCTGTCACCGCCTCCCAACTTGGCGACCTCCTTAAAGTCCCGACCCAGATCATCAACGAGTGCCTCAACCGCCTCGTCGAAATGAGCTTCGTCACCACGCTCCGACCCGAGGCCGGCACGCCCGCCACCGAGCACCGCTACCAACCCGCGCGCCCACTCAACCGGATCAACCTCTACGAATTCAAGACCCTCGACGACACCCTCGGCGACGATCCCATCGGCCAAGCGCTCGAAAGCATCGATCCGATTTTATCGCACTACGATGCCGCGCTCGCGAGCATTGGGGAGCAGGAATTCTTCAAGAAAAACCTCGAAGAACTCTTCGCCGACCACCCGTTCGACGAATCCCGACCGCCCTTCGCACTGGGCGAGCGGCCAAGCTAGCCATCGAACGGCGCGGTAACTCGAAACCCCCGACCGCCGAAGCTAACGCTTTGCGCGATCGCCAGCTTCACCTCTCGCTTCATCCATGCCCCATCCCAGCAAGGCAATCGAGTGAGGGCGAATAACACTGTTCTGCACACGCCATGAAAATTGTCTCACTGCGAAAGCCACCTTTCCTCGGTTTGCTCGTGCTCGGATTGATTTTCGGGGCGCTTTGCACCTATGCGCTCGTGACCGGGAAGTTTCCTATTCCGCCCAAGGGGCATCCACTCTGGCCGCCTTACATTTTCAGGAGTGAAGACCCGATCCTTTTCCTGTTTTGGATTCGCCTGTCGACGGCGTATTTCGCGGGTATGTGCAGTATCGCTGTTTTTCGCATCGATCCGATCGAAGAAAGATTCAGTGCATGGCTGACTCCAATAGGCGCCCAACGTATTGAACGAGGTGTGAGCGATCCATTTCGGCCTCGTCGGACTGAAGGCTTTCTCACCTTTTTGGCACTAGTGGTATTCTGCATTTGCTACGTGGCAACGTTGACCTGATAAAATGAGGAAAGAGCCGAACTCGGGCGCTACTGCCAACGTCTATATCTGTCTCGGATCGTGCTGGCGCACGCACCGCGCCAGCCGGCGGCGTGGCTCACCTGTAACGTCGGTGAAGAAGACGTCCGATGTTTTCTTTTAATATGAAATCAAGTGACAAAATATGCAGGAACTGCGGAAGCACGGAGCTGTTTTCTCAGGAAATTTATGCCAGGGGCCATACTGGCCCGGACTTGTTCCCCACCGGTAGTTTTTTTTCGCCCAAGTTCCATATCCGAGTTTGTGGAACGTGTGGCCTGGTGGAATGGTTTGTCCCGCCAAAGTATCTTGAAGATGTGAAGGCCGCGTTTCCACCAGAAATATGAAAATCTCTAAGTTGCAAAAGCCGACCATTTGTCAGAACCCTGTGAGCTAACCTTCTTAGCGCTGTCGGCTCCAACGGAGATCGCCTTCAATCGTTGTGCGAGCTCGACGCATCGGGCACGAATTCGCCCTTGCCACGCGCGGGGTGCGACCTAGCGTCACGCGTTTTCCCCTCATGATTACCTGGATTCAGCGCTACTTTCAGCACCACTTCAAAACGATCTTCGCGGTGCTGTTGGCCGTCACGATTGTCTCGTTCATCTTCACCATCGGCGCCTCGCCGGGCATTGGTCGGGGTGACCGTCGCGTGGTCGATCGCCAGTTCTTCGGCTACAACCTGTCCATGCAGGATGAATCGCAGCGCCTCATGGGCGACGCCAGCCTGAGCGCCAACCTCCAGTTGGGCAACGTCAGCGGTCTCGAGGCCGAGCAAATCCAGAACTACGCTTTCCAGCGCGCCGCCACGCTCCACCTCGCCGATTCGTGGCATATCCCCGTCAGCACCACCGCCGAGATCACCGAGGCGATCAAGAATCTCCGACTCTTCGCCGGTCAGGATGGCGCCTTCGATCCGCTGGCTTACGCCCGGTTTCGCGACAACCTGAAAACCAATCCCCGCGGTCTCACCGAAGCCGACATCGCCCGCATCATCTCCGACGATGTCCGCGCGAAAAAAGTGCAGGATCTCCTTGCAGGTCCCGGTTACGTCCTTACCGGCGACGTTAAGACCCAGCTCAGCCGAGCGGACACTTCGTGGACGCTCGCAACAGCCACCGCCGACTACGCGAGCTACGCCCCCACGATCAAGCCGTCCGACGCCGAACTCACGAAATTTTTCGACGAAAACTCTTTCCGCTACGAAATTCCGCCGCGGATCGTCGCCAGCTACGCCGAATTCTCGGCGCTCAACCTCCTCAAAGAGCTGACGGTGACGGACGTAGAGGTCCGCGCTTTCTACGACGCCAACCCCACGCGTTTCCCGAAACCCGCCGAGGTCAAGCCCGCCGATGCGAAAGCTCCTGCCACTCCGCCGAAAGTCGATCCTGCGGCCGATTTTGCGGCGGTGAAGTCGTTGGTGGAGACAACGCTCAAACTCGAACGCGCGCAGAAACTTGCGTTGAAAGCAGCCAGCGATGTCGCCCTCGCAATTTATGAGAGCAAGCTCGACCAAAGCGTGCCCGGACCGGCGCTCGATGCGTTTTTGGCCGACCGCAGTCTCACGCTCAAGCCGCTTGCACCGTTCACCCGCGAGGCCGGCCCCGCCGAATTGGCCAGCTCGCAGGAAATCGCCAACGAGGCGTTCAAGCTCGGCAAGGCGCAAAACCGCTTCGTCTCCGAGGCGCTCGCGGGCCCGACGGGTGCGGTGATTCTCGTCTGGAAGGATACCCAGCCCGCGCGCAAACCGCTCATCGCCGAGGTGCGGGAGAAGGTCGCCGCGGACTACACGGAGAACGAAAAGCGCAAACGCTTCGTCGATCTCGGCAAGTCCATCAAGGCCCAGTTGGAGGCACGGCTAAAGGCCGGCGATCCATTTGATAAAGCTGTCGTCGCCTCCGCCAATGGCGTGAAGCTCGAAGCCAAGACGCTCCCGGCTTTCACGCTGCGCACGCGCCCGCAGGACATGGACTATGCGGTTTTAGGCGCATTGGAGCGCCTCGAAAAAGGTCAGGTCTCCGACATGGTGATCAACGCTGACAAGGGCGTCTTCGTTTACGCTGCCGACAAGAAGGCGCCGGATCTTTCCGAGACCAACCCGCAGTTCGTCACCGCCCGCATCCAACTCGCGAGTTACAACGCCCGTCTGGGTGGCAGCACTTACGTCAGCGAACTCGTCGAGCGCGAACTCAAGCGGTCCGAGCCGAAGGAGCCGTAAGGATGCGGTAGTGACGGTCGACCGTCGCTTAGGATGGCCCGGGAATTTTTCCGCTGGCGGTCATGGGTGCGTTGCGAGAATTTCTGTCTACCACTCATCCCTACCCGCAACCGCTTGGCCTGTTTCAGCTCGCCGCCCGGTCTCTTGCCGTCGTGAAATACTCCCCGATGCCGCTCCACGCCTACGCTCCGCTTGTGCCGCCCTGTCGCCTCTGTGGCGACGGCTTTGAGCACCGTGCCAGCGCGGGCGCACCCGACCTCGCGGCTTGCCCGACCTGCGGCCAGCCGGTGCAACGTCGAGCGGCTCAACCGGTAAATTTCC
Source organism: uncultured Opitutia bacterium (assembly GCA_903840415.1). GTDB lineage: Bacteria > Verrucomicrobiota > Verrucomicrobiia > Opitutales > Opitutaceae > CAITWF01. The sequence goes on from CAIMFY010000014.1 coordinate 100,253, forward strand.
CGAAACTTTCTGCACCGCTCTCCGTCTCGCGCGCCAGACAAGCGGGCTTCACCGTTCTCAAACGCACGCCTGCCGGTGAGTTCGAAAAACAGTAACTTTCGCCCTCCCGCCGTGTTCTTCTCCGCAGTCCCGCTTTGCCCGCCTTCCTCTTAATTGTCATGTCACGCCACCTCGTCTGCGCTTCCCTTCTCGTTCTCAGCCTCACCGCATTGCCGGTCGCCCGTGCCCAAGAGGCCACCTCCGCTGCTCCACTGTCGTTGGAGGAGTGCGTGGCGCGGGCCATGAAAAAAAACTTCGACCTCCAGATCCAGAATTTTTCCACCGATGTCGCCAAGGAGGCGCTCAACGTCGCGAAAGCCTCCTTTGATCCCACGGTGAATGCTTCGCTCAACCGCGGGCTTTCGCAGGCAGCGTCCACCATCAACACCCTCGACGGCACCACGGGAGTCGGCCAGCGCAACGACAACACGACCGGCTCGGTCGGTGTCAGCCAGTTGCTGCCGCAGACGAACGGGACTTTCGGCCTCTCCACCGGAGTCACTCGCGCCGGCACGAATTCCCGTTTCTCGACGCTCAATCCCGCCTTCGGCAACAGCATCAGCGCCACGCTTAGCCAGCCGCTATTGAAGAACGCCGGTACGACTGTCGCCCGCGCCAATGTCGAGCGCAACAAGCTCGGCCTCTCTATTGCCCAGCTCACGTATCAGAGCAGTGTTCTCACCGTCGTCGTCAATACTGAGACCGCTTACAACAACCTTGTCGCCGCGCGCGAGACCCTGCGCATCCGCCAACTTTCGCAAACGCTCGCGCAACAGCTCTTTGAGGAAAATCAGGCCCGCCGCACTACCGGCGTGATGACCGACCTCGACGTTCTGACCGCTGAGGTCGGCGTCAATAATGCCCGCCTCGCAGTCATTCAGGCCGAGCAAGGCGTGCGCAACGCCGAGGATTCCCTCCTCGCGCTCATTAATACCGACGATTTTAACCAGCGCCCCGGCGCAGTGGCTTTCGACGACTACAAGGGCGCGGCACCGGCGTTCGACGCCTCCTACAAGCTCGCCCGCGATAACTCCCCCGACTACCTCGCCCAGGCCAAAGCTATCGAGCAGTCCGAAATCGACCTCTCGACCGCCAAGAGCGCGAAGCTCCCCTCGCTCAACCTCAACGGCTCCCTCGGCTACAACAACACGGACAACTCCTACGGCAACGCCATCAGCAATCTCCCCAACCAGCACGGCAACAATTGGAGCCTCGGCGTCGTCTACGCCATGCCGTGGGGATTAAAAGCCGACAATGCCCGCTATCGCTCGACCCTCGCCACCCTCGGCTCCCAGAAGACCCGCCTCGCGCAACTCGACCAATCGCTGACGGTGCAAGTCCGCACCGCCGTGCGCAGCGTGCTGACGAATCTTTCCACGGTCTCGATCGCCGCCAAGGCGACCGAGTTGAGTGTGAAACAATATGAAGCGCAAAAAGCCCGCTTCGATGCTGGCCTCTCCACCAGTCGCCTCGTGCTGCAGGCGCAAGACGATCTTGAGACGGCCCGGTTCAACGAACTTTCCGCCAAGGTATCCCTTCGCAACGCCCTCGCGCAGCTCCATAAACTCGAGACGAGTTCCCTCCAACGGTTCAACATTCAGTTGAATCCCTAAACCTGTCGGACGGTGAGGCGCGCAGCCGAGGCTCGCCACGACCCCGCCAGGCGGCTTGGTTAAAGGCATGTCCGTTCCCGTTGTCGTTCGACTCGTATTCTGGATCTGGTTCGCGGCCGCTGTCTTCGTCGGTCAGCAACGATTACTGCAACGCCTGCCGCCATTCGCGGGGCCGCTCATCCTCGCTGCGCTCACGGCGCTAGTCCTGCTCGGCTATTTTCGCCTGGCCGCACTCCGCCAGTGGTTCGATCGACTCGACTTGCGCCACCTCGTGCTCGGACACGTCTCTCGCTTCGTCGGCATATATTTTCTGCTGCTATATTTCCGCGGCGAACTGCCCTACTCGTTCGCTGTGCCCGCCGGCGTCGGCGACATCGTCGTCGCACTCGCCGCGCTCCTTGTCGTCTTCCTTCCGCTTGGCTACGAGCGCCGCCATCGCCTGATTTCTATTTGGAATATCGTCGGACTCACCGATATCCTGCTCGTCGTCGCGACCGCGATTCGCCTCAACCTCGTCGATCCGTGGCAACTGCGCGCGCTCACGCGACTGCCACTCAGCTTGCTTCCGACTTTTCTCGTGCCATTGATCATCGCCACGCACGTGATCATTTTCACGCGCATCGCCCGCGCCCGCGCCGCTAACGCCCACACCAATCGGTGATCCCCAACCCTCCAAACTCCACCCGGTCTTTCCCACGACGCTCTCGGTCGCGCGGCAGTGAGGAGGGCTTCACGTTGGTCGAACTTTCCGTCGTCGTCTTCATCATCAGCATCTTGGCCGCGCTCGCCGTCCCGGCGTTGAAAAAGGTCAATCTTGAGGCCCGTTCCGTCACCGCGGCCAACGACCTCCGGGTGTTCTCCGGTGCGTTTCAAACCTACGCGCACGAACGCGGCGACTGGCCGCCCGGCAATGGCACGCCCGGCGCATTCCCCGTCGGTATGGAAGGCTATCTCGGTCAGACCAGCTGGCAGCGCATCACTCCCCTCGGTGGCTACTACACCTGGGATCCCAACAGCATGCAACAGGGCGAGCGTTATCGCGCGGTCATCGTCATTGCCTCAGCGAATGGCAACGCCGTTACGTCCGATGTTGCCCAACTCGTCGATCTCGATCGGCGGATCGACGATGGAGACCTGACCAGCGGTAACTTCCGCCTCGGCTTCCGCAACTACCCCGTGTTCGTCCTCGAACACTAAACCGCATCGTCGCCAGACCCATGTTCCAAGTCGTCACTATCAACCTCTCGAACGACTCGATGTCCGCCGACACCACCCACGGGCCAATCGACGTCGGCGAATTAACCGGGGAAGAATTCGTCGCGTTGCTGGAGCGCTTTCGCCGCCTCGATCCCGTCCAAAACCACGAGGCCGACCCACATCTGCTCGTCACCTGTCCCGCCGGCAAATTCCGCATTCGCACCGGCCACGGAAAATTATTCCTCTACAACGCACGCAGCACGGCTGAGGCCTATACCGAACTGAGCGCTGAAGAGATTGTCGGACAACTCGAACGCACCGCCGCGACGAACTCGCCATTCGGCGAGGTCGATCCCGCCCGGTCGAAGTCCGCCGCCGCGCCCAATCGAGGCATCGCCGCGGCGATTCTCGCCGCCGGCCTCGCGCTCAACGGCTACACGCTTTACTCGGTTTTCTACACTGAAACCGTGAACGAGAAGCCGGCCATCACGCTCCTCACCAATGCGGCGGAAATCACGGCGCATCGCAGCGAAGTCGTCGGCACGTTTGCCACCGGCGATCAACCCGGCGATCGCACTCTCACGATCGACGAAAGCGGCAAGATCAAATTCGCCGAACTTGGCGCCCGCACTGGCTACAACGACAACACCGACACGTTTCGTCTCGGCCGCATCGGGAAAACCTACTGCCTCACCACTGCCGACAGCGGGGTGGTCGAAGTCGTGAATATCGACACGCTCCGTTACTATCGCGATCTCTACAAGCGAACCAAGTAGGGTTCGCCGTTGCCGCGGCGCTACCCGAACAAAGTCGCCGCATCGCGCAAGGTCGCCACCGGGATCACTCGATGCTCCGGCAGTTGCGTGCGAAACCAAGTGCGCTGCTTCTTCACCAAGGCGCGGGTATCCTGCGCAATCGTCGCGGCTAGATCGTGTTCCGCCAGTTTTCCGTCGAGCATGGCCAGCACCTCGCGATACCCGATCGCCCGAGCTGCACTGGGATTGCGCTCCAATCCCGCGGCTCGCAGCCGTTTCACTTCGTCCACCAATCCGGCGCGCAGCATCGCTGCCACCCGTGCTGTGATTCTCTCTTCCAAGTCCATCGGGCCGCATTCCAAGCGGGTGAGCGATATTGTCCAGTCGGCAAACGGTGTCGGCTGGCGCGCAAATTCATCCGCCAGTTCGGCCAGTGGTCGACCCGAGGCGAGGCAACGCTCTAGCGCGCGGGTCACCCGCCGCGGGTTCGCCTGATCGAGGGAACCGAGGCCGGTCGGGTTTAGCGATCGTAGCTTCTCTAGCGCTTCGCCGAGTGTCAGCCGCGCCACTTCAGCTCGCAACTCCGCTGGCACACTCACCGCATCCGCCACCGGCGCAAAAAAACTTTTGAGGTAAAATCCGCTCCCGCCCACCACGAGCACCGGCCGTCCTCTCGCCCTGATGTCCTCGACCGCACTCTTTGCGAAGCTTACGTATTGGGTGACGCTCGCTGGTTCGGTCACGTCGCAGATATCGATGATATGATGCGGCATACGCGCGCGCTCGGCGATTGACGGTTTCGCCGTGCCGATGTCCATCCCGCGATAAAACAACAGCGAATCGCACGACACGATCTCGGCCGCGTGCACTTCCGCCCAACGCATGGCCCACTCGGTCTTGCCCACCGCCGTCGGGCCCGTGAGCACATGGATGACAGGTTTCATCGAACCACCAGCCAAACGTCCCTGTCGCCACGGCGCGAGCGAGGAGTGCGCGGCATTATCCGTTTCCATTCACGGCCAATCGGGTTTATGCCGTCGTCGCTTTTGAAAACTCGCTTCATCGTCAACCTCTCGTCCAGCCGGGCCGCGGCGGCATTTGCGGCAGTGCGGACGTTTGCCGAAGCCCATGTCGCTTCGCTGGTGGTGACCGAAAGACCCGGCCACGCCGCCGATCTCGCTGCGCAAGCTCTCGACGACGACTGCAAGCTCATCGTCGCCGTTGGTGGTGACGGCACGATTAACGAAGTCGCCTCGGCCCTCACCGATTCGGGGGCCGTGCTGGGACTCGTCTCCTGCGGCTCAGGCGACGGACTTGGCCGCACGCTCGGCGTGCATGGCTCGGCCGAACATGCCCTGCGCGTGCTGGCGAACGGCCGACCGCGCGATCTTGATACTGGCCTCGCCGACGGACGCCCGTTTTTCGTCACCGCCGGAATCGGGTTTGAGGCCGAGGTCGCGGCGCGATTCAACCGCCAAAATTTCCGCGGTCCTCTGGGCTACCTCGCCGTGAGCGCCGCGCTCTGGCGTCGCCACCAGCCCGAGAGCTGCGTCATCACCTGCGACGGCGTGCGCGAAGCCCGCACCATCTTCACGCTCACGGTCGCCAACTGCGATCAATACGGCAACGGCGCGCGCATCGCACCGGGTGCGCAGCCCGACGACGGGCTCCTCGATCTCACTGCCGTGCCGCCGGTAACCTTCGCCAACGCAGCGCCGCTGCTCGCCCGGCTCTTCCTCGGCTCACTCAATCACCGCGCCGACGTGGTGCGTTTGCGCCGCCGCACGTTTCGCCTCGAACGCGCTCGACCCGGACTCCTTCAGACCGATGGCGAAACGCACCTCGCCGGCGCGAAGATCGAGTTTACGGTGCGCCCGCGCAGCCTCCGGGTGATGGTGCCCGCACCCTCCGAGTTTGCGTTGATCCCGGTCGCGCCGGCCGGTTTGGCGGAGGCTTAGTCGCGCGGAAGCAGCTCTCGTCGCGCTCCTCCTCAGCGGTGCCCTAAAGCGAATCGAAAGGAATCGCGCGGTTACGCCCGCGCGCCTTGGCGGCGTAAAGCGCTTTGTCGGCCGCGTTGAGCAACGAGAGGCCCGAATCCGCATCGGCGGGCATCGCCGCAGAACCGGCGCTCACCGTCACATTCAGCGCAATCGTATCGCTTACCATAATCGGGTCGCGCTCTACGGCCCGACAGGTGCGCTTCGCCAAATCAAACGCCCCGGCGCGATCGGTCTGCACCAGCAACAGCGCGATTTCCTCGCCACCGAAGCGGAAGGCCCGATCGACCGTGCGCACTTCGTCGGCAACGCGTCGCGCCACTTCACGCAGCACCGCATCTCCCGCCGTGTGCCCGTGGGTGTCGTTGACCGATTTGAAATGATCGATGTCCACCATGACGAGGGCGGCCGAATGTTTGAATCGTCGCACCCGCTCGTCTTCCTCAGTGAGGATCCGCTCAAACTCGCGCCGATTCAGCAGTCCGGTCAACTGATCGCGGGTCGCCATCCGGCGCAGCGCCTCTAGCGTCTCACCCAATTTGAGCGCGTAACGCAGGGATCGTTCGACCATCCGCGGGGTGATTTCACCCTTCACCAAATAGTCGAGCGCGCCCGCGTTCATGGCCGCGACATCGATGCGCTCTGCTGACTCCGCCGTCAAAAAAACGATCGGCGTGCGACAGCCTTGCGCCACCGCCTCACGGATGAGTTCGAGACCATTGCGGAGGCCGAGTTGGTAATCGAGAAGGCAAGCGGCGTGCTGGCCGCGGAGCAACCTTTCGAGTCCTTCCTCATAGGTCGCGGCCCACTCCAGGTCATAATGTTCGCCTTGGAAATTTTTGAAATGCGCCTGCAGCAGGCGAAACTGCATCCGGTCGTCGTCGATAAGGAGAATTTTGCGCGCCATGACGGAATGAGCATCAGCACGCCGTCACGCCCCACGTGTCGCAAGACGAAACTCAACCACGCGCCACGCCCGCCGACAAATCCCTCGCCTTGGCCGCCAGCACCGGCGCAATTTGATCGCGGTCCGCCAGATGATCGCGGATGCAATTCACCAGCGCGCTGCCGACCACAACGCCATCCGCATGCGCCGCAACCTGTGCCACCTGCGCCCGCGAGCCAATGCCAAAGCCCACCGCGATCGGCAGCGTCGTGTGAGCGCGAATCCGTGCAACGGCCTCGTGAATATTGCCCGCCACTTGATCGCGCACGCCGGTCACGCCTTCGCGTGAGACATAATAAATGAATCCCGTCGTGGCCGCGGCGATCTTGGCGATCCGAGCATCGGGGGTCGTGGGCGCGATGATGAACACAGTGTCGACTCCGTGCGCACGGCACGCCGCCGTCAACTCACCCGCCTCTTCCGGAGGCAAATCGAGCGTGAGAATTCCATCGACCCCCGCTGCCTTTGAGGCCCGCACATAGGCATCGACGCCGTTTGAAAACACGAGGTTGTAGTAAGTATAGAATATAATCGGCGCATCGCTCGTTTCCCGCAGTCGGCGCACCAGCTCAAACACCCGCGCCGCCGTCATTCCGCTCTCAAGTGCCCGCTGTGCCGCCAGTTGATTGGTCAACCCATCCGCCAGCGGATCGGAAAACGGCACACCCAATTCGAGCACATCCACGCCATTCGCAAGCAGGGCGCGGCACGCCGCCAGCGACACGTCGAAATCCGGATCGCCGGCACAAAGGTAGGCGACAAAAGCTGCGCGGTTTTGCGCGCGGGCGCGGTCGAAGGTCGAAGCAAGACGCGACATGTAGAAAGAAGAAGTGCCAAGCGAACCGCCCGCGTGGCGAGTGAAAAGTCACCGCCGTTTCGCTTGCGCAGAGTGGGAAATCCCGGGGACTGAGAAAAATAGACTTAAGCGCACGAGGGACTGTGAGCCGACTGAGTGTTTCTACGCTGCGAACATCGTAGCGGCACGGTTTGACCGCAGCAATCGGTGCGCGCCGACTCACCGCATACCGTTATCGGAATCTCTCTCTTATCGACTCTCGCCGTGCCAATCGAAACACCCACCACCAACCCCAACGCCACTCACGAGCGCTGCACCTTTTGCTCGAAGGACAGGAATAAATCATTGGCTCACCCGGAGAGCCTTGGGGCCGAACTCAGCCGTAACCATTCAGTTGAAAGGGAGCCACCGATTGGGAACTGATTGATGGTGAATGAAACCTAATCAATCGAAGGGCGGGAGCCCGGTTCACCAAACGGTGGCCGAGAAGCTTCAATTTGAAAGTGCCGGCCAGTCTA
>CAIMFY010000015.1 GCA_903840415.1 uncultured Opitutia bacterium
CGTTATGACCTCCAATCTGGGCGCGCGGGAGGCGATGCGCTCGCGGACCCGGAATTACACGTCGTTCTCCAACACGATCCGGGAATATGTCGTCCGTTACCTCCGCCCTGAACTGATCGGCCGGCTGGCCAAACTCAACGGCGTGCATGGTGGCTTGTTTTTCTTCAGGCGGCTCGAAGAGCCGGAGCAGCGCGAACTCGCCGGCTACCATCTTGAGCAAGCGCTCGCGCGAATGCGCGCCTTGGGTCACACGCTCAGCGTCGCACCAGAGGCGTTTGAATTCATGGTCAGGAACGGGTTCAGCGAGGAGTATGGCGCGCGAAGGCTACTGGGCCTGATTAACGATTGTATCGAGGGAGCGATAAGTGACGCCCTCCGGGCAGGCGAACCGACGAGTGGCATCTTATTCGAGCGACCAGACGGACGCGGGCTCTTTGTCCGCGTCTTGGCTGTGAGCGCGGGTTAGCAGGATTCAGCAAAAGGCAGCAACGGCGGAGTAGGCGCGGCATTAGTTGAAATCTACAACCCGCCTTTGTTGGCCAAAAGTGAACTCCAACTGTATAGATCCGCCTGCTTAAGCCCGACGAGCTTTTGACCTCATCCCTTCCGGAAACGCCAGACTGTTCGTCCGCCGGTGGTTCACTTCAAGCCATCGTCTTGGCAACAGGCGAGTCCGCTGAACGCAAAAGCGGAAGCATCGCCGCCACGAACCTCTCCATCTCTTGCGTCGTCGTCTCGAGCGACAAGCTGATCCGAAGACAACTCTGCGCTTCTTCATGGCTAAGGCCCATCGCCCTTGCCACATGCGAGGGTTTTTTGGCGCCGTGAGCGCAGGCGGACCCGGTTGAGATCGCAAACCCGCACGCCGCCATTTGGTCGATCAGATGATCGGCATCGAACCCTGGAAGGCAGACGCAAAGCGTCGTCGGCAGCCTGACGACGTAGCCACCCAACGAAAACGCCCCGGGGCAGGCGGCGTGCAATTGGCGTTCCGCCGCGTCCCGTAATCGGGCTGTGGTTCGATATTCCTCCTGACGGGCACTGACGGCGTGCAATGCTGCCGCCATCCCCACGACCGCCGCCGGATTTTCGGTTCCCGGCCGCAGGCCGAGCTGCTGTGCTCCCCCGTAAAATAGCGGCGCAACCTGTCGGGCTTCGCGGACGAAGAGCCCCCCCACTCCCTTCGGTCCATGGAACTTGTGCGCGGAAAATGAGAGTAAGTCGACCGCGTGCAAGGTCGTGCCGAGGTTTATCGCAACCTTGCCCACCGCCTGCGTCGCGTCGGTGTGGACCACCACATTGGGGTCTATCGCCTTCACCCGTTCAGCAACCTCTTGCACGGGCTGCAGCACGCCCGTCTCGTTGTTCGCGAGCATGAGCGAGACGAGCAAGGTGTCCGGGCGTAAACTAGACACAATGCGATCGAGATCGACCAACCCGTCACGGTCGACCTCGACAATCGTTACCCGACACCCGCTGCGTTCGAGGCTCCCCGCCACCTCCAATACCGAGGGGTGCTCGATCGCTGAAATAATGAGATGCCGACGTTCTGGATTAGCTTTCGCCGTGCCGACAATGGCCAGGTTGTTGCTCTCAGTGGCGCCAGACGTAATGAACAACTGTTCATGCCCGTCCGCACCGAGCAGCCCGGCGATTTTGGCCTTTTCTGAGGCGATCACCCGATCGAGGCCGAGGAATTGGCCGAAGGCCGAGCTGGGATTCGCAAATCGCTCCGTCAGGTACGGCCGCATCGCCTCGGCGACTGAGTCGAAAACCCGTGTGGTCGCATTGTTGTCCAGATAGATCATCGTCCGATCACCGGGGATATTTTTCATTGATCAGGGCGACAATGCGCTCGACCTCGGGCCCGTCCACGTACGGGACTTGCGCATATGTCGGTTCCGGAACCGCGCCGGTCAAGGCCAAGAGATGGCCGCGGCCGAGGAGCTTTTCCGCTCCGGCATTCTTGATGCCGGTCGCGATTTCGGAAGTGCCGGCGGAATCGACCTTCAGAATGAGGCGGTTTCCGAGGTTCGAACGCAGAATCATCGGAAAAATGGTGTTGTCCGGGCGTTGGGCGGCGAAAATTAGGTAGATGCCCGCGGCGCGCGCCATCTGTCCTAGCCGGTTCACAAGCGCGGTGACTTCGTCGCTGTATTCCGGGTTCTGCGTCCAATCGCCGAATTCGTCGTGGATTACCCACAGTCGCGGCAGCATTCCCTCGCCTTTACGGAGGTACTCATCGATATTTTGCACCCGATGTTTTCGGAAAAGTTGCAGACGCGCTTCCATCTGGCCTACCAGATCGGTCAGTGAGTCGATCGCCTCGTCGGAAGTGGTGACGATGTCACTCGTAAGGTGCGGAAGCTTTTCGAAGCCCATGTAGTCGAGGCCCTGCTTCGGATCGATGATCACGATTTCCGCCTCTTCGGGAGTATTGGTGCCGGCAATGCCGAGGATGATATTTTGGATCAACACCGATTTGCCGCTCCCCGTGGTTCCCGCCACCAAGGTGTGCGGTTGCCGCCATCTCGCGGCCGGTCTCGTCGCGAATCGCGCCGATCACGTGATTGTTCAGGTTCGTGAAGATCGTCTCCGCGAGGTCGCGCCGCCCTTTCAGCGCCGGCAGCGCCGACGCATAGCTTTGCATCGCGAGGATAAGCGTCCCGCGCGCCTCGCGAATCTTATCCAGCGTGTTGTGGTCCGCCAGTCCCTCCTCCGCGGCAAGAATGCTGTTCTGTCCTTCATCCGCGAGCAGGACGATGGGAGTCAGCTTTTCGCGCTCCTCCTCGTCGAAATCGTCGAACCGTCGCAGTAGGTGGAAGTAGCCCGCGAATTTGAACCACGCGGTGATATAGCGCCGCTGCGTGAGGAATTCCTGCGGGATCGAAGGGCAGAGGATTTTGCCGTCGTCAATCACCCGGAGCTCGATCGTCGGCTTGTCGTCGCCAAACAAGTCCCGCAATTCGTCCGCGGCATAGGGATAAAGATAGAGTTCGGTCGTGGACTTGATCCCGGATTTCTCGTCGCCGCCCTTCGCCTCAAAGCTGTCCCAGAAGCTCTGCAGTTCCTGGCACCGCTCGGAATATTTGACCCGCCGTTTGAGTTCCGCGAGCGCCTGCTTGTAGAACTGGTCGTCTGAAATGAAATCGTACGCCAGGGGCAGCGTCGGCGTGACGTCAATCGCGTCGAGGGTCGCAAAGATCATCGTGATCGTTTTCCGGCCCTGATTTTTGAAGAACGCGTTGTTCGTTTCCTGGCCGCAGGCCACCGCGGTGTCGATGACCAGCTGCGCATACGTTTCCCACGAAATCGTGCGGTCGCCGATGAGGTTCATCGTGTGCGGCAACGGCTGGTTCCGGTCGCGGCCGGGACGCCGGGGGCGCAGGACGATCAGCTTGTCCGCCTTCCCCTGCGCGGCGCAAAGCCGCGCGACCACCTTGTGAAAATTCGCCTTCTCGTCGATCGCGATGCACCCGAAGTTCGGCACCGAATGCAGCAACTGGATGAAAAGGGTGCGGATGACGCCCGCTGTCTTGCCACAGCCGGACCGGCCGATGATTGCCCAGTGAGTGAGAAAATCCTCCAGCGTCCAATTAAGCCCCAGCAACTGGACGACATGCCGGCCGGGCGGCCAATCCACCGGCGGGAAGACGACCAGGTAGATTTGGGACAGACCAAGCGCGAACGCCCCGCCGACCAGCCACCAGTTGCGCAACACGACGTTGAGCGCCGCCAGCCCGACGGCCAGCGCGCAGACACCAAGCCGGGGGGCGCGGGTTAGGTTCATCGCACCGGCGGCGTCGAGCCGCGGCGCCGCAGCTTGCGGCCGCGGGGTTTCAGGACCAGCCGGCAAAACTCGCTGACCTCGGTTTCGTTGGTCTCGACCTTGAGCGCGGCCAGCTTGTCGGCGATCTCCCGGTAGGAGAGCCGGTAGACCTGGCGCAGCGCGCGGATTTCATCGGCGAGCGCTTCGAGGGCCGTGCCCTTGAAGGGATTGGCCCGTTTTTCCCGCAACTCCGCCAGAAAGGCGGCGAGCTGGGTCTTGGCATTTTCAAGGTTGCAATTTTCCATCGGGGCTTGTTGGTATTATCGTAATATCTTATTATGCTACTACCGAAAGCCCCAAGGCAAGCTTTTAGCGGCGCCCGGGGCATCACCGTCCTATCCATGAAAACGATCATCCCCCTCGTCCTGTTCGCCGTGCTCACGGCGCAGCTTTTCGCCCAATCGACGCAACCGTGGTCGCAGGGCGACCCGACGCCCCAGGAGCAGGCGGCGCTGGAATGGCTCAACGCCGCGCGACGCAACCCCGTCGCCACCCTGACCCGAATTCTCAACCTCGCCGGCGCCGACCCCGTCATCGCGGGTTTCATGCTGGCGGAAAACCCGACCACGGCCGCGCAACTGCAGCAACAGTTAGCCACCGCCTATCAGGTCGCGCAGCAGAACAGCGCGGCCTTCCCCAATTCGAGCGCGATCAGCAACGCCCCGCTGGTGTTCTATCCCTTGTTTCAGCAACAGGCCAGGGCGTGGGGCACCCAAGCCAGCCCGCCTGTGCCGGAGTTTCCGGCGCTGCGTCCGCCGCCCACCTACATTTATCCGGTGCCGTTCTTCACCGGCGCGTTGCTGAACGGACCATCCAATGTCCTGAGCGGTCCCAACGCCACCGGAGGCACGGCTCAATTCGGTCCGTTCGGCGCGAACTACACGGAGGTTTCCCAGGCAAATCTCTACGCCTCCTACCTCACCGGCCGCGAATGGATCCTGACGATGCTCACGAACCCCGGCTCGGGTTCGCCGCCGCCGTCGTTCCTCGCCCAGGGCGACGGCATTCCCTTCCTCGCCTTGGGCCACACCCGGATGGCCGGGCTTGCGCTCACGCCCGGCCAGAACGGCGGGCAGGTTCTCACCCTCTACAAGGGCGACAATGAATTCTTCACGCAGAGCGATCTGCCGTTCGGCAACGCCAACACGGTTTTCATCACCGGCGTCGCCTATCAGGATGCCAACTCGAACGGGTATTATGATGCCGGCGAGGGCCTCGCCGGTGTGAAAATCACGTTGGACCGCGGCAACTGGCACGCGGTCACATCCACATCGGGCGGCTTCGCCATTCCCGTCGCCGCCAACTCCGGCACCTATACGTTGTTGGCCAGCGGTGGGCCCTTCAATGGCGCGACGGCGACCGCGACGGTGGGCGCGGAGAGCGTCAAAATCGATTGGGTCTTGCCCGCCGCGGCCACCGCGCTGCCGCCGCAAGTCCCGGTCGTCGCCTCGGATGGCGCGACCCAATTGATCGGCCTGTCCACGCGCGGCCTCGTGCAGGGAGGAGCCAACGTCTTGATCGGCGGTATCGTCATCAGCGGCCCGTCCAGCGCGCAAAAAAAGACGCTGATTCGCGGCGTCGGCCCTTCGCTCCAAACCGTCGGTTTCCCTCCGAACGAGTGCATCCCGGCCACGCAGCTTCAAGTCTTCAACAGCGATTCGCGGGTCATCGCCTCGAACAATGGATGGACGACAAGCACCGATGGCGGCGCCGCCGTGACGCAAGCCGCGGCGAGCGTCGGGGACTTTGCCCTCGTCAATTGGGCGGGCGGAGGCGGCGACAGCGCGCTCGTCGCGACCCTGTCACCGGGCGCCTACACGGTAATCGTTTCACCCGCGCCCGGTCTGCCCGACGTCTATCAGACCGGCCGGGTCGGACTCGTGGAAATCTACGACCTCAGCACCAGCGACGGCAGCCGCTTCGTGAATATTTCCACGCGGGGACTCGTCGGACCGGGTGACAGCCAGATGATTGTCGGCTGCACGGTTGCCGGCAGCGGGCACAAGCGGCTCCTCATTCGCGGCGTCGGCCCAACGCTCGCCCAGACGTTCGGCGTCCCCGGCACGCTGCCCAATCCCAGGCTCACTCTTTTCGACAGCGCGAGCCGCGCGATCACGTCGAACGACGACTGGAGCAATTCGAGCCAGACGAACCAGGTGCGCGACCTCGCCGCGGCCTCCGGGGCCTTCGTCCTCCCCGAGGGCGGCGTGGACGCGTCGCTCCTCACGCTCGCCACGCCCGGAAACTACACGGCGGTCGTGGGCGCGAAGTCCGGCACCACGCTGACCGGTGTCGCCCTCGTGGAGCTCTATGAAACGCCGTAGCCCGCCCCGACGCCACGTCGCGCCAAACATGCTCCGGTCAAGATCACTCGCGCTCTGCACGTTCGTCTGGATCACCGCGGACCGGCTTTTTGCGAACGATCCCGCCCCGACGCAAAGCACCTCGCCGGACGGCAACGGTTATCACGCGGCCATCCCCATCAACAGCCCGTTCCCCGACAGCTCCTATGGCGCCAGTCACGGTGGCAGCACCCTGAGCATCACCTATCCCTTCACCAGCCCGTTTGGTAACATCGACCATTCGCGGGGACGATTCGTTTACTCCTGCGCCGCGTTCTACCCGCGCAATTCGGAAGGCGTGTTTGGCATCGACGTCTGGCTGGAGCAGCAGGACGGCGGAGGTGGCTGGAGTCCCGTCGGCCAGAATGGCGGCCTCGCCGACAACTACGGGCAGGCCTACCAGCCAATCAACACTCCGAATCCCGGGCCGAGCCCCAGCTATACGTTCACCTGGACGTTCAACGGGAACCGCCTCCCGGCAAACACGAATTTCCGCGTGTTCGTTTACGTCTATATCTACAATCAGGGCGGCAGCAGTCAGGGCGACTTTCCGATCTACAGCACGACCAACACGGTCAACACCGGCTCGGCCAACGATGCGCCGCGGATCAGCTGGAGTGCTTCCGGCGGCACCACGAACCCCACGCAGGTGACCATTGGGCAGACGTATATCATTTCGGCCGACGGGCAGGACGACAACGGCAACCTCATTTTCGTCAGCATCAACAAAAACGGCCAGCCGTTCGCGTATGCCGGCGGCGGCACCGGTTACAGCGGCAACTCCCAGAATCCCACGAGCGATTCGACGGGCACGGTCACCTATACCGCCTGGGCGAACGATGCCTCCGGCGCGCAATCATCGACGATTACCCGGACCGTAAGTGTCTTGGGCAAGGCCAACCAGTCGTCCGTCAGTTCGAGCAACACGACGGTTCAGTTCTGGCATCCATTCACGCCCAGCTATTTTGGCGGCTCCGGCAGCGGCGGCTGGCAATTCGTCGTCAGCAGTCAGTCAAACTGGACCGGCGGCAACGACAGCAACACCGGCACGCTGTTGTATCCGAGCAATGTTTGGTCTTCCAGTTGGACACCGCCCGCCCCGGGTTCGTATCAGTTCTACGTCGCGCGCGATGGCGACAGTAATTACAATCCTTCCGTCGCGGCCGGACCTTACACGCTCACGGTCACCGCCGGTAATCCGGTCGGGTCGTTCGACGGGATTGCGCCCAGCTCAGTCATCCAGGGTCAGACGATCAGCGGGAACGGCTGGGCCGGCTCTCCGCAGATGGGCGCGCCGCTCTCCACGGTGCAAATTCGCATCGACGGCGGCGCGAACGGCACGTTCTCCGCCAGCCTCGGCGGTTACCGGCCGGACGTGCAAACCGCCAACGCCACGTGGGGCCAGTGGTCGCCGCACGATTTCACGTCCTCGGGGTGGTCGTTCTCCTACAACACCGCCAGTCTCGCTCCGGGAAGCCACACCTTCACCGCCGTCGCTTTCGACAACAATTACGGCGTCTCCGCCACCGTCGGCACCCAAAGTTTTTCGGTCTCGGCGCTGTCGAGTCAGACCGTGACCATCTCACCGACCTCGCAGACCATCACGGCCGGCGGCACGGTCAACTTTACCGCGAGTGGCGGACAGAACGGCTATATCTGGGGCGGAGCGGCCAGCGGCAGCGGCAGCTCAAAATCGGTGACGTTTCCCAACGTCGGCACCTACTCCGTCACGGTGTATTCGCCGGCCGGCGGAACCTACGCTCAAAGTAACACAGCCTCGGCCACCATCACCGTCACGGCCGCCGGGCAGACAGTCTCAATCAATCCCACGTCCTCCGCGATCACGGCGTCGCAGTCCGTCACCTTCAGCGCGAGCGGCGGCAACAACGGCTACGTCTGGGGCGGCAGCGCCAGCGGCAGCGGCAGTTCCCAAACCGTGACGTTCCCGAACCCGGGCTCGTTCAATGTCACCGTCTATTCACCCGCCGGTGGCAACTACGCGCAGAGCAACACCGCCACCGCGACGGTCACGGTCAGCGCGACCGGCCAGACGGTGGCCATTGCGCCCACGGCGCAGACCGTCGCGGCGGGCAGCACGATCAACTTCACCGCGAGCGGCGGGCAAAATGGCTACGTGTGGGGTGGCGCCGCCAGCGGCAGCGGGAGTCCGAAATCGGTCACGTTTCCCAACGTCGGCACCTACTCCGTCACGGTTTATTCACCCGCGGGCGGATCGTATGCTCAAAGCAACACCGCGACCGCGAACATCACCGTCACCCCGGCCGGACAAACCGTCGCGATCGTTCCAACATCGCCCGTCATCAACGCGGGCCAGTCCGTGACTTTCAGCGCCAGCGGGGGCAACAACGGCTACGTCTGGGGTGGCAGTGCGAGCGGCAGCGGTAGTTCGCAAACCGTGACGTTCCCGAATCCGGGCTCGTTCAATGTCACCATCTATTCACCCGCCGGCGGCAACTACGCGCAGAGCAATACCGCGACCGCCACCGTTACCGTCAATACCAACGGCCAGACCGTGAGCCTTTCGCCGACTGCGCAGACCGTCTCGGCCGGTAGCACGATCAGCTTCACCGCTAGTGGCGGGCAAAACGGCTATGTGTGGGGCGGGGCCGCGAGCGGTAGCGCCAACCCAAATTCCGTCACGTTCACTAACGTCGGCTCCTATAATGTCACAGTCTATTCGCCGGCCGGCGGGGCGTATGCCCAAAGCAACACCGCCAGTGCGACGATCACGGTCACGCCGGCGGGCCAGAATGTTGGCGTCAGCCCGAACGCACCTGTCATCACCGCCACGCAGTCCGTCACCTTCACCGCCAGCGGTGGCATGAACGGTTACGTGTGGGGCGGCAGCGCCAGCGGCACGGGCGTTTCCCAGACAGTAAACTTTCCAGCTCAAGGCACCTTCACCGTCACGGTCTATTCCCCGGCCGGCGGCAACTACGTTCAGAGCAATACGGCCAGCGCCGCCATTACGGTCAACGGCAACAGCCAGACGGTGAGCGTGGCCCCGTCCGCGCCGACGATCACCGCGGGCAACAGCATCACCTTTAACGCCACTGGCGGCCAAAATGGTTATGTCTGGGGTGGCGCGGCCAGTGGTAACGGTGCGGCCAATACCGTCAGTTTTCCAAACGTCGGTTCCTTCTCCGTCACGGTCTACTCGCCCGCCGGCGGCATCTATGCGCAAAGCAACACTGCCAGCGCCTCTGTCACCGTGTCACCCGCCACGCAGACGGTCGTCCTCGCTCCAGCTGCGCCAGTCATCAACGCCGGTCAGTCGGTCGTCTTCTCGGCCAGTGGCGGCGTGAACGGGTATGTGTGGGGCGGCAGCGCCAGCGGCAGCGGCGGGTCTCAAACCGTTAGCTTCCCCACCGCCGGCAACTTCACGGTGACGGTGTATTCCCCCGCCGGCGGAAACTTTGCGCCAAGCAACACGGCGAGCGCCGCGGTCACGGTCAACAGCCTGCCCGCGCCGGGCACCGCGGCCGTCACCGTGAAACCGCAGGGCGGCGACGTGAAGGTCCAGAACTCCCGCAACCGGCACAACAGCCAGATTCTCGTCCCAAAATGAAAACCCAGCTTCCGGAAAAACCTGCCGGCCGCCCCTCATGAAAATCCGCCACCTGCTTGTCGTCATCACCCTGGGCACCGGACTCACGCGCGCCTTGGGCCAGGCCGAACCTCCGCCGGAAGCCGCGCCGGCATCCGCCGCTCCGTCGTCGGATATCGACACGATCCTGGATCGCCCGGTGCAACCGATGACCGCGGAGAAGGCAAATCTCGCCGCGCTGTTTTATACGATTGGCAAGACCTACGGCATCACCGTCACCGTCGAGCCGAACGTCTCCGGCACGGCCCTCCTGCGTTTCAACGGCGGCACCCTGCGGCAGCTGTTCAAGACGCTGCTCGATGCGCACGACCTCTTCATGGAGCAGCACGACGGGAGGCTCACGATCAAGCGGACCAAGACGGAATTCTACTTCATCGAATACCCGGAGATTTCCCGCTCCGCCTCTTCATCCACGTCTGTCTCGCTTAGTCCCAGCCGCAACAGCGGCGCCAGCGGCTACACCGGCATCGGCGGCCCCGCCCTGCTTCCTGGCAGCGGCGGCGCCGGCCTCAACGGCCTGCCGACCAACGGCACAGCCGGCAGCACGTCTTTCTCTATCTCGGAAAAGAGCGACGACTCGTTCTGGTCGTCGGTGGAGAACGACCTCAAGGCCCAGAAACAGGAGGATGAGAAAATCTCCGCCAATCGGTTCAGCGGCATCGTCGCCATCGAGACGACGCTCCGGCGGCATGAATTCTGGCGCGACTACCTCCGGCTGCTGAACGAGCGCATCAACGCACAAGTGGTGGTCGAGGTGCGGATCGACAACGTGACGCTCAACCACGCGCACAAACTCGGGGTCGATCTGAGCCAGATTCAAACCGCGATCGGTGGGTCCACGACCATCGGCCCGATCACCACCACGACCAGCATCAGCAATCTCGGCGGCGCGCCGCTCCCGCAGAACACGCTCATCGGCAATTTCGCGACCGGCAAACTCTCCGCCGTCCTCACCGCCCTCCAGCAGCAGGGCGAGATTCACACCATCGCGAAGCCGTCCATCCGGCTCCTCAATAATCAAAAGGGTTTCGTGAAGGTCGGCGAGGACCGGACGTTCTATTCGCTCTTCTCGAACGTCTCGATCAGCCAGCCCGGCCTTGGCTCCGCGCAGACCACAACGCAAAACATCTATCAGGGCCAGCAGCAGACGTTCGGCGTCGTCCTGCCCGTAACGGCCCAGATCGCCCGCGACGGCTGGGTCACCCTCGTCCTCGAGCCGGCCCGCACCCAGTTGAACGGGATCAGCACGTCCCCGGACAACACGCAGACCTCGCCCGACACCGGCGACCAGAGCATCTCCACGATGCTGCGCCTGCGGGATGGCGAGAGCACGATGCTCGGCGGTCTCGTCACCAAAACCGAGTCCAAGCAAACGAATGGGGTTCCGTTCCTGAGCAGCCTGCCGTGGCTCGGCCGCCTGACGCGCACGGACGCCAGCAGCGGCATCATGGAAGAGCTGATCGTCACGGTGAGCGTGCATGTCATCAAATGACGTCCGCCCCGTTCCTCACTTCACCGCGGGAGGCCCGCCTCAACGGCGCGTCGCACGCGCCGTTCGGCGGCGGCCACGATCCGTTCTGGCTTGGCCGCCGCCTAGTCGAGCTCAAGCGCATCACGCCGGAACAATTGCAGTCGGCCATCGAGGACTTCCGGCGCCGTCCGAGTGAACCGTTCCCACGCGCCTTGGAGCGGCTCTCCCTCGCTTCGCCCCGGATCATCGCCCAACTCACCGCTGAACACTACGGCCTCAAGGCCGTCGACCTCGCGCCGACGACGCTGCCGGCAACGTTAGTCAAGCGGCTCCCGCAGTTGCGCGCGCGCAATTACGGCGCCGTGCCCTGCCAGGAGGACGGCGCCACCCTAGTGATCGCCGTTTGCGACCCGGCGCGCTACACGAGCCGGGAGGCAGAGCACGACTTTCCTGAGACCACGGTGCGGTTCGTCGTCGCGCCGCGCGCCGACATTCTCGCCGCGGTCGATGCGGCGCACACGCCGCCAGTGCCGGCGACCAATCCGAAGGAGTTGTTGGTCGAGATTCTTGACGCCGCCGTCGCCAGCCGCGCGAGCGACGTGCATTTCGAGCAGAAGCCGCACGACGTCCAGGTTCGCGAGCGCATCGACAACCAGATGGTGCACCGCTTCGCCCTCGGGGCCGAGATGAAGGCCGGCATCATCCAGGCGATCAAAACGCTGGCGGGCCTCGATCTCGCGCAGAAGCGGCTCCCGCATGACGGCCAGGCGCGCCACGTCGTCGGCGCCACCACCTACAACCTGCGCGTTTCCATCATTCCGACGATCACCGGTGAAAACGCCTGCATCCGCCTCCAGGACGAGAGCCGCAATTTTGGCGCGCTCGATGAACTCGGACTATCGCCGGAGCAGATCGCGCTCTTCGTCAAACTCATCTCTGTCCCGAACGGGCTCTTTTATACGACGGGCCCCGCGGGCTCGGGCAAGACCACCCTGCAATACGCGCTCCTCGCCACGCAGGACCTGTCCGCCGAAAAAGTCCTCACCGCCGAAAACCCGGTGGAATACCAGTTCTACAGCTACACCCAGTGCTCGATTGACGAAAAGGCCGGGCGCACGTTCGAGGTGCTCCTGGAGGCGTTCCTCCGCCACGACCCCGATGTGGTGCTGATCGGCGAGACCCGAAATCTCACGACCGCGCGCGTCGCCATCCGCGCCGCCCTCACCGGCCACCGTGTTTTCTCGACGCTGCACACCAACGACGCGCCGAGCGCCGTGGCGCGATTGATCGAACTGGGGATCGAACCGTATCTCGTCGCCTCCGCCGTGAAGGCGACGTGCGCCACCCGGCTCGTCCAGAAACTCTGCACCGCCTGCGCCCGGCCGCCGCGGCCGGAAACGCTGGCCTACCTGTGCCGGGAATACGGTGAAGGGCGCTATCTCGAACCCGTCGGCTGCGACCAGTGCCACGGCACGGGCTACCGCGGGCGCACCGCCATCCTCGAAATCTTTCCGCTCACCGACGAGAGCACACAGCGGCTCATTTTGCAGAAGGTGCCCACCAGTGCGCTCGCCGCGCATCTGGCGGGCCTCGGCTACCCCACCATGCGCGACGACGGCATCGCGAAAGCGCGGGCCGGAATCACGACCGTGCAGGAGGTCCTCGCCCAGGTGTGAGTCCCGGCCAACGCCGAAAACCGGAAGGCATTTTCCGTCAACCCGACGAAAACCAAAACATGAAAACACAAAACCGACAGATCAACCGGCGGGGCTTCACCCTGCTCGAAATCCTCGGGGTCCTCGCGATCATTGGTCTCCTCGCGTCGATCACCGTCGTCAGCGTCAACAAAGGCCGCAAGGCCGGCGGGGTCACGAACGCCATCGGCACCGTCTCCCACGTGCAGTCCGCGTTGCAGGCGTTCCTCCAAAAGCCGGGCGGGCTCGGCTACATCCCGATCACCAACGCCGCCAGCACATCCGCGTTCAACCTAAGCGGCACCAGCCTCAGCGCGGCTACCGCGGCCACGATCTCCAAGGCCTGCACGGTGGACACGGTGCTCCTGACCGAGCGCTACCTGGAATCGCCCGTGGATCTGGGTCTCGGCTCCGCCAATAACGCGCCGACAGGCACCCAGCTGCATCCGCTGCTGTGGAGTCCCACGCTCAATGCGTTTTACTGCAACCCCGACGCCGCGCCGGACTTCGATTACACCAATGTGCCGCGGCTCATCTGCCAGCTCTCCACGACCAATGTGCCCGGCACCGACGGCACGAACTATTACCTCGATGCCTCGCAGACGCCGGTCGCGACCAACTCGCGCGTCGTGTCGCTCTTGATTCCCGGCATCCAGGGCACCGACGCCGCCTCGCTCGCGAATCAATACGATAACAAGAGCACCGCGACGGCAACCGCCGCCGTAACGGTGGGCCGCGTGACCTACGTGGCACCGAGCGCCACGACCGGCCTCACCACCGTTTACGTCTACGTCAGCCACTACTAACGGCCATGCGCGCGCCTGTCCCCGTCCTCTGGTGGAACCGCACCGTGGTCGTTGCCAACGGCCCAGAACCAGCCACCACCATCCTGCCGCCGACGGGCGACGGCGTCCTCGGCTTCTGCGCTTTTCTCGCCGCGCAGAAGCCGGGCGCGATCCGCCTGATCTATGGCTCACCCACCCTGGAGCATTCCTCCACCACGTGCCCTCGGGGCAACCGGGCCACGATCCAAAGGGCGCTCGGCGCGCGCTACCCCGCGCTCGCCAATCCGCTGACCGCGTGGGCCGTGCACAAGGTCCGCACCAATGCGGCCGCGACGACCACTCTGCTCTATGTGGAGCAGGACGCGCGGATCGCCCGGCTGCGCGCCGCGCTCGACGAACGGGGAATCACGCTGGAGGCCGTCTTCCCCTTGCTCGTCCTGGCCGAGGCGACCCCGCCCCTGAACCAGCAGGGCGAGCCCGCGCTCGCGTTGCTCCACACCGACGAGGCCGCCGCGGTTTACTGGATCTCGCCGGAAGGCGACCGGCACGCGTCGTTCTTCGACGGTCCCACCGCGCGCGAACGGCTGATGCAGGAACTCATCACGGGCTTTGCCGCTTTCGCGGGCCAATCCGCGCCAGTCTTTGCCGTCGTCAACGCTGGCTCCACGCCGCTCGATCTCTCCGGTCTGCCGCAGCCGCCGGCGCGGACGATCCCCGTCGCGGAATTTCTCTCGCACGCCGCGTCACTGTCGCCGCGCGAAGTCTACAACTTCGTTCCGCCGGAGCGCCGGTTCACGCTCGACCGTCTCTGCCACCTCGTCGCGTTCGTCTGCTTTCTGACGGCCCTCATTCTGACCGGCCGCTACGTCGCCGAGGTGCGGGCTGCGCAGGCGAACCTCGCACTGCAACATGCGCAGGAGGACATGCTCGCCCAGCAGAACGCCCGACTGCGCGCGAACCAGACCCATCTCGAACAGGTGAACGCCGTCCTGAACGAGGTCGCGATCGCGCGGCCGGTCAAACTGCGCTTTTTGGAAACGCTCAACCGCGCCCGCCCGGCGCAAATCAGCATCCGCAGCGTGGCCTTGAACGAGGCCACGTGGAGCGTCACGGGCTACGCCCACGAGGGCGTCAACGTGGAGAAGGGTCCGTATCAGGCGTTCCTCGCCAGTTTTGAAAAAAGCGAGGGCTGGACCGTCGGGCCGGACAGTCGCGCGCCCGTTCTCCGGCAGCCCGACTTCACCTTGAACGGCACGATCCCATGAACGCGCCCAAGCCTTCGTCCGTCGTGCTCGTCGTGGCCACCGCCGTCCTTTGCGGCGCGGCCTTCGGCATTCGCGTCATCTTCCCGCCGTTGCGCGCCATGAGCAATCCGCGGCTGGTCGCCCTCCGCACCGAACAGGCGCAACTCGCGGTATTCTCCGATGCGGCCGCGAGCGCCGCGGATGCCAGGCTCGCCGAACTCCGCCAAAAACTTTGGACGCCCGAGACGTTCGCCGAATGGCGGAAGAAGAATGTGCCGCCGGCGTGGGCCATGCAGGATCTCGGCGGCGCCAAACTCACGCGCGTGCGCGGCCAGCGCTATGCGCTGCAACGGCCCAACTCGACCGACAAGGAGTGGCCCGAGATCGCTGGCGTGCTCGCCAGTCTCGAAAACGCCCCGGGTGTCAGCGTGCAGTCCGCCGCCCTGAGCGTCCAACCCGGCTTCACCGGCAGCCGCGTTTTCACCCAATGCGTGTTCATCGCGGTGTTCTATTTCGCCGGCGATGACGCGCCCAAGCCCGCCGGCCCCTGACTTTCGCAACCCGCATCCCGCGGCTTCCGAATCCCCAGCCATGAAAAATGAACCGCCTGAAAAACCCGCTTCCGCCGCGACCGCGACGGGACGAGCCGGCGCGCCGAAACGCGCCCACGCCATCAACACCATCACCCTGGAATTGAACGCCGCCGCCGCGATTCACTCCCACGACGAGGGCCAGTGGGCCACCGTGTTTGCGATCCACAACCGCTACCGCGGGAAGGACAAGCCGCCGAAGGCGATTCCAATCTCGGTCAAGTTCTCGGACCACACCGTGGCGTATGCGCTCACCGCCATCCGCAAGGGTGCGCACTTTACCGTCACCGGCACGCTCGACCACGACGAGGGCAATCAGGGCAAGGACTTCTATCGCATCAACGCCGACCAGCTGCGCGTGCACTCGCAAAAGGCGGCCGAACCGGACGCCACCGCCGCCTAACTCCCAACCTCAACTCTTATCCACCATGACAAAAAACCAGATGTTTGATCTGTCGGACGAGGATCTCGAACCGGTCCTCGCCACCCAGCACATCCTGCGGGAAGCACTCGGCTCGGACATACCGCTCGAAGTGTTGGTGCCCATCGCCGTGCGGTGCATCCACAGCCGCGAACTCGCCACCACGATTCTCGCCACGCTCCGCGCCCGCGTGCCTCCCGGGGCGAATTGACGTTCATGTCGGAAACTTCCGACCAGGTTCATTTGCCCGATGGCAGGCCGTCCGACCTGAACCAACAGCCGGCTTCATCACCACAAATACAATACCACCATGTCTGAAAAACTAGGACAGAAACTCGCGCGGCGAAATGATGCCGCACAAACGGAAGGGGCGCCCGACGGCGATCTCGAATTGTCGAGCAACGCAGAGGTAAACGCGAAGATCGACACCTACATCAAAGAGCATCCCGACTACCTGACGGGATACGTGCAGAAACTTCCACGCGAGCGATTGGAACGCATCGCCGTCCTGCGCAAAGTCGAGAAGGTCGAGCAGGCGGCCGAACGCGCGGAGCAGCGGCAGCGCTATCGCGACGCCAGCGCCCCCAAACTCGAAAAATGGCTAGAGCAACATCCGGAGAGTGCCCAACGCATTAGCCAGGCTGTCGCCAAGCTGCCGGCCGAACGCCAGGCGGACGCCCGCATCAGCATGATCAAGTCCGCCATCGTCCGCGAAGCCACCGGCCCCAGACTGTAAGCCGACCATCCGTTGCTTCGAACCTGCCGCCCGGACCTCTCGTGGTTCCGGGCGGCTTTGTCTGTCGGCGGGTCCGGCCAGCGGGTCGGCCAATTCCGCGCTCCGGCACCACGGAACTCGAACGTTTCAAATACCTTCAATTTAGCCCGATTCGTTTTGAAATCGATTTCCCAGCGTTGAGGCTCAGCCGACGATTCGTCGCACCCCGGGATCAGGATCGTGGTCATTGCCGCATAACTCGCGCGATTGTCGACCGTGGGTGGCTCGGACATGCGCCGAGGCTTCTGGTGTTAGCCGAGCAATTGCGCGCGAAACCGTTTTAGGTTACCCTCCAGCGAGCTGAGCCCGCGGTCATCCGTCACCACAAAATTATTTGCGTAAATGTTGAATCGACCTTCGGCGCCGTGCGAACTGGCGTGAAAATCGTCGCGCGCCGGACCGCCAACACGATCGGCTGGGAAAACGCAGATTTCGAGGCGACCTCCAATCGAAGTGAGTAAATCGATAATGGAGCGACTACGCACAACGGCGAGCACTAGCTCGGTGCTACTCGCGTCGAGATACTTGACGACAGCTTGGAGCGCGCGGTTGTCCATCTGTCCCAGAAGCCGCTGGAATTTCTGCTCGAAGCTCTCTTCGGGCGCAAAATCAGAGACTCCGCGACGAAGTAGGATTGTGCCCGTGGCCAGCTTTTCGCGGCGTTTAATCCGCATTGTGGAGCCGACGGCAAATGAAGGCACGATTCCTCTTTCGCAATAGAAGGCGAGCGCCGGCTCAGCCGCTCGATCGCAAATACGAAGAAAATGATACCCTAGCCACTTCACGGCGCTGCGAAACGCATACTCCATTGCGGCGTGGCCGTAGGTAGTGCATGCGGCATCGAACTCCGCGCGCAGCTCTTTGGAGCGACCTGGATCGGGCAACACCATTGCGTTCATCCAAACTTCCACCGCTTTCGTCCGCGTAAGCGGCACCGAGCCTGGTGGATCTTTGCGGTCGATTTCCCATCGTGCTTGGGCCTCACAGTCGCGTGCGGCGAGTTCGAGTGCTTGCGGCAACCCCGAATCCTTCAAGATCGTCACGGTCGCTTCCCAATGAGCGGGATCCGATGACGACCAAAGGCGTCGGAAGGGAATTAAGGCGGAGCGAAAGTGCAGCCGGTCGCCGAACGTGAGCGTGATCCGAGTCCAGTTCGATGCCGCTTGAAAGTTCGCTTCCTCATCCGGACCGAAGAACGGTTCGCGTTTCGCCTCGCCGCAGGCGTCGACGAAAGCGGCAACACGATCAATTTGTTCCTGCGTTATTATCGACATTGTTCAATCGTTCAGCAGGTCCGTTTGCAGCGCCGCCAACTTTTTATTCAACGTCTTCACTCCCGTGTCGTGCGTCTCAACCACGTTGTCGATTAAGACATTCACGCGTTTTCCCGCCAGCCCAGCCGAGGCGTAGATTCCGGGCTTTTCGGCGAAAGCATCCGAAGCCATTTCTACCACGCGAAGCTCGCCGTCGAGGAGCGTGAGGAGTTCCGCGACACTCTGCGCACGCAACGTCGCCCGCAATCGCTCCGTGGGAGTGCTATCCAGATGGTCTAGAAGAAACTTAATGTCAGTGTGTGTTCGCCTTTCCAGAACGCGGGCGAACCGCTCCGCGATCGTTTCTTCCGTGAAGAACTCTGTCGAGCCCTGCCGAATAATTACATGCCCGTCTGCTGTTCGTTCGCGACGGCGATTGCCGAATGCGGCCCCCATCTTGAACGATGGCTTTAGCCGGTTCGCAGCGCGGTAGTGCTCGAGCGCGGCCTGCGCGGCGAGACGTGACAGATTCATGAAGTGTCCCCCGAGAAACTTCACGGACAGACGAAACGCATACTCGAATTGTGCGTGCCCATACGTCGCCACGGCTGATTCAAAGTCGGCTCGTCGGTTTGGGCCGGTGAGCCCGTCGTGGGCGAAGACGGTGTTGAGCCAGAGGTTGATTACTACCTTGGAATTCAACTTTGTGGGCCAACTTTCTCGCGCACATGAGGCAACAATTTCGGACGCTTCGTGATCGGCGAAACTGACGATTTCAGGCGGGAGGTTAGTTCGCCGCAGGATTTTTACGACGCGATCCCAGTGCGATGCCTCATTGGCCATCCAGATTCTGCGAAACGAAATGAGCGCCGACCGAAAATGGAAACGGTCCCCCATCGTGTAGGTCGTAGCTTTGCCGGGTCCGGTGCGTGACCCAAGTTTCTCGTCCTTGCCGAAAAATGGTTCTCGCTCTAATTCGCCGCACGCCTCGACGAATGAGGCAACGCTGTCGACGTCACGTTGATGGGGCACCGCCATATCTTGTGTTAGCGGCATAAAACGCGCCGGCCAACGCCTTTCTTGCTCAGTGGCTTTCGAACTCGTCACCTCGGGAATCGCCGGTGTTGCATTTGTTGTTTGGTCAGGCGGCCACACGTTCGTAGCCCTGCGAATCGAAGACATCAGATCGCGGGCGGCGGCGGGGCGAGGAGTTAATGCGCGCGCGGATGCCGGCACCGCGCGGATTGATTTAGAAATCAGTGTCGCACCGGGCGGTTTCCGAAACGTTCGTGTGAAACGCCCATTTTGCTTCGACTGGGTGCCTACGTGTCACTTCGGCTTTCCGCACTGCAATTCCAAGTCGCGCAGCATCCGCTTACTTTGTGAGCCATCGCCTGAACCGTCCCCACCGGCCAGAGGGATCCTGCTCCTTTTCAACTTTTGAGACGAGCTTCGCAATAGTGGCATCACACGCGTCTTCGGATAACTTTTGATCCAATCGTTCGAGATTGTGAGCGGCGTCAGGGTCTCCGCTTTCCTTCCCCATTCTATACATGTGAAGGGCGAACTGCTCATCCTTTTCCACGAGCATTCCCATTTCAAAAATGATTCCTAAATTATTCTGACTGGGGCCATGATTTTGGGCTGATGCGAGCGAATATAATCGGCACGCCTCTTTGACATCCAATGAACCACCTTCGGCGGTCTCATGCAATTTCGCCAACTGATATTGGGCAGACGGCGAGCCTTCTTCAGCCGCGATTTGAAACCACTTCCTCGCCTCAAATGCGCCGTCGTCAGTTTTCAGAGCCAAGCAATTCATCCCGCGATTAAAACTAGATTCGGGGTCGTTTAATAGCTGAAGCTCTCGCCGTAATTTTTCGACCTCCGCTTCGACTTTCAACCTCTCTTCTTCCCGCGCCTGCGCCTCGCATCGCGCAACCGCGTTTTGATACGCTTCCTTGGTGGCGCGAAATTGCTGATCTAGTTTCTCAATCTCTGGGCTTGCCTCGAAAGAATGGACACCAATTCAGGCGGCTTTGATGTCTTTCGGTTGTTGTTGTATTTCGTAGGCCACAGGTGAGATCTGACCGAGCGAGCTGTGGCGTCTCGTCGGGTTGTAAAACGTCTCGATATAA
>CAIMFY010000016.1 GCA_903840415.1 uncultured Opitutia bacterium
GCGAGTGTGACCAATTCTGGCACCACGAGCGCGGCCATTTTTAACTTCAACATTCCGCCCGGTTTAAACGGAAACAATGGCCTACCCGGTGCGCCCGGTGCGCCTGGTCAGCCTGGTTTGAAAGGTGACACCGGTGCCGCTGGCCCGCAAGGACTCACCGGCCCTCAGGGTTCCGTTGGCCCAATTGGACCGCAAGGCTTGAAGGGTGACACGGGTGCGACTGGCGCGGGCTTCAATTTTCGCGGCGCGTATACTGTCGGGACGACTTATTCCCCCGGCGACGTGGTTTCCTACTACGGCAATTCTTGGGTCACCACGAACAGTTTCGTCGGGAGCAATGCCACCACGCCGAATCCAGACAACAACGCGTGGTCCCTATTCGTCGCCCAAGGAGCACAGGGTCCGCAAGGTGCAACGGGCCTTCAAGGTCCGGCTGGCGTCAACGGCACCAATGGTATCGACGGTGCTCCCGGTGCCACCGGCCCACAAGGCCCCACAGGCCCGGCTGGTGTGCAGGGCATCGCGGGGCCCGCTGGCCCGGTTGGCGCTCAGGGCGCAACGGGCCCGCAAGGGTTGGCGGGTGCCAACGGATCTAACGGTAATGCGGCGACGGTTTCGGTTGGTACCGTCACGACTGGAGCAGCGGGCTCAAATGCGAGTGTAACAAATGTTGGCACCGGCAATGCCGCCACGTTCAACTTTACGATTCCTCAAGGTCTGGCCGGCAATAATGGAGCGGCGGCAACAATTTCGGTCGGCACCGTTACGACCGGAGCGCCGGGCTCAAATGCAAGTGTTACCAACGTAGGCACGAGTAGCACGGCTACACTCAATTTTACAATTCCAACCGGAGGAACCGTGCTTAACAATCCGAGTGGTAATATCTCACTCGTGGAGTCCACATCCTCAAGCGCCGGAAACATCTTCAAAGGCAACATTTCGTTTATCCACAACTACGGGAACTTTAATACCTTTGTGGGCGAGTTGGCCGGAAATTTTTCGATGACGGGCTCCGGGAACACTGGTTTGGGTGACAGTACACTTTTGTCCAACACGACTGGCTCCTACAACACTGCCAGTGGGTATAATGCGCTTTATACCAACATGAATGGTTTGTCCAACACTGCCAGTGGGTCAGATGCGCTCCATTCCAATCTATCTGGCTGCTACAACACTGCCAGTGGGGATGCTGCGCTCTTTTCTAACACGACTGGTAACTCTAATACTGCCATTGGTTGCTCTGCGCTCAATTCCAATATATCTGGTCACTTCAATACTGCCATTGGAGATAACGCAGGGTTTGCTCTCACGACCGGATCTCACAACATCAACATAGGTTTCGGCGTGACCGGCCCCGCAGGTGAAACGGCCACTATTCGAATCGGCGCGCAAGGCACACAAACCGCAGCCTACATTGCCGGCATCTCTGGTGCCACAAGTTCGAGCGGTGTCCCTGTCTTCGTAAATTCTTCCGGACAACTCGGCACGGCGACCTCGTCGCGCCGCTACAAGGACGACATCGCTGACATTGGGGAAGCGAGCGCCGCACTCATGAAGCTGCGGCCGGTGACATTCCACTACAAACCGGGCGTGGATGACGGATCGAAACTGCTGCAATACGGTTTGGTAGCCGAGGAAGTGAATGAGGTGCTGCCCGGTCTGGTAGCGCGCAAGACTGACGGCACAATCGACACCGTGCGTTACCAATTCCTGACGCCGATGCTGCTGAACGAAGTCCAGCGCCAGCAGCGCACCATCGAGGCGCAGGCGGCGCGCCTCACGACGCAGGCGGACCGAATTGCCGCCCTCGAAAAGCAGGCCGACGAAATCGCCGAACTGAAGCGCACGACGGCGCACCTCGCCGAGATGATGGCGCAGCAGGAAAAACACTGACAGAGTTTCTGAGCCGCCGCATCTCATGTGCTTCGCCCGGAAAAGCGAGGCGCACGGGAAGTTACACCTACCGCCGATCGGGCCGCCGAGGCGGGTAGGAAAATTGATTGTGCCAAATGGAACGTCTCGGCAACACGTGGTTCGACGAAATACGAGATCAGCGTTACCTTCCAAATTTCTGATCAAGAAACGCGAACGTCGGAGTCATCTGCGTCGCCATATACGCGGGATCTTCGTGGCCGGCTCCCGGTAGCAGGGTAAAGGTGGACCTGGCCCCGGCCTTGGTCAGTTCCGCATTAAGGCGCCGCGCCTGGGCCGGGGAAATAATTTGATCGGCATCGCCGTTGACGATCCTGAATGCCGGCAAACTCTTCGCGGTGGGAAGATAGTGCACGATGCTCAGGTCGGCGCCCGGAAGGCGGTCTTCGGCGCCATACCAGACCACGACCGCTTGGACGGCACTTGAGACACCGACATTGCCGAGGCTCGGATCGTCAAAGGGCGAGGGCTGGTCTCCGGTCACGCCCAGCATGGCGGCCATATAGCCGCCGGCGGAGTTTCCCCAAGCCGCGAACTTATCGGGGTCCAAATGATATTTGGCGGCATTGGCGCGAAGGAAGCGCACGGCGGCCTTGCCATCCTGCACTGCCGGCAGCGCCCCGGTGTCCATGCTTGTCCCGAGGCGATAGTTGAGGCTGACCACCGCGTAGCCTTTCGCCGTCAACGCGGCGACATCCGGGACTTGAATCTGAAAAGGCCCCATCCGGCTTGTCGGTTTGGGCGGGGGACCAAAATCCTTGCGCGGCATCGAGCGCTTGTCGCCGACGATGAACGCACCGCCATGAATCCAGATAACGACAGGAGCCGGACTGTTGGACGGCGCGGGCAGGTAGAGGTCGAGCTTCTCCAGCGGTGACTTCTCCGCGTAGGCCAGATCCGCGATACTCGCCGCGATCGGTGGCGAATACTGGTAAGCCGGGGCTCCGGCCGCAGCCGGTGGCGGAGGCGCGGAGGGATTCGGCGCGATCAAGTGTCCGGCTACGCTCCACGTTCCATCGGGTTGTTTCTCGAGCATAAGTTTTTCACTGCATGCGCCCAAGTATTCGAAGGAGGCCTCGAATTGCACCGTCACCGTTGTCTCCGCGTTTGTCGGGCCAACGACCTTGGCGAGTTTCCGGCCCGTGACTTTCCCGATTCTCTTCTGGGTGTCCGCCGCGCGCTTACCCCAATCGTCCAGGGTGATTTTTCCCCGGATCTCTGAATTGAATTGATTCCAACACGTGGACCAATGCCCGGCATCCCATTCTGCGATCCAATGCGATGCGATGTCCGGGACCACGCCGGAATCGTTCGTGGAAACCGGTTCGACGGCAAGGGCGAGAGCGAAAGTGAAGGCGGCCAGCAGAAGTAGAACAACCGATGGGGAGCGCCGGGGAGGCGACGTGAGTCGAAGGCCTGGGTTGGGCATAAACATCCTCTGTCTAGATCGTTTCTCCGCCCGGGCCTTCGTCCGACGCCGGCGAAGGAGAAACCGCCAGAAGCCGGAAAAGCCAATAGGAATAAAGAAACGCCCAGGCGATCTGCGCTCCGACAATCGTGTTCAACGCGATCGCGAACAGGGTCGGGCTCAATACTAATTGCAGTGCCAGGAGAGTCAGCGCACCGGTCACGACGAGGCGGCCGCCGACCCGATGCGTGGCCCGCCACACTTCCGGACTTCTCAAGGTCCAAGGGGTCCGGAGGCCGAAGACATAGTTCGGCCGAAGCGTGCTCATGAAATTGCCGATCACGACCTGCAGGACCAACAGTGCACTGACCGCCAGGCGGGGAACATTGACCCGATAGCCCAGCGCGTTGGCCGCGATCAGGAGCGAGATGAATCCCAGGACCGCCGCAAAGGAAGTTTGGATGACCCCAGGTGCCTTGATACCGGGCGTCTGGGTGAGCCGATAGTTGCGGCGGAGCTTCGGGTCGAGGCGGGGGAGCCAGAACAAAAGCAGAGCCACCACGATGTTGAGCACGGGAAGAAACCAGAGGACGAACGTCTTGGTGGCCCATCCGTTGGTCGGGCCGTAACGGACCCACGGGGTCGCGAGCTGAAGGGGAAACCGGTCCCATTCAGCCGCGATCGCCAGCAAGGGCACGGCCAAGCAGACCAGCTGAAGCCAGCGCTTTTTTAGATCGGGTGATGCTTGCATGAGGTTTTTCCTTTTTGATGAGGTCCATGATCCAGCCGACCGATTCGTCGAGGACCGTCGTTTCCAGCGAATAGACAATGAACTGGCCGTGCCGCCGGGCCGAGACCAGGCCTGCCTGCTTGAGCAAATCCAGATGGTAGGAAATGCTCGCCTTGGTCATGGAGAAGGCGTGGGCGATCTCGCCGGCATTCCGGTCGCGCTTTTTCAGCATCTTGAGGATTTTGCGACGCGTCGGATCTTGGAGTGCTTTAAATAAAAGGTCCATTGAATGTTTAGATAGTTAGACAAACGTCTAACTAATGTCAAGCCCGAGGAGCAAGTCGACCGCAAGCAGACTGCCTGCAAGCTTGCGGAAGCACGTTTCGCCACGTGCACCACGAAAATGATGCGTGCAGAAAGGAACAAATGGGGCACAGCCGCTAAATTGAGTCTGCCGCTGGTCCTCTAGTCTCCTTTCTGGATGCGACCCGCAACATTCCACACATGGCCTGAAGGATCAATAATCCTTCCGACACGATCCCCCCAGAATTGATTCGCCGCGGGGATGAGAAGCCGTGCACCGGCAGCCATCGCCTGCGCAATCACGACGTCAACTTCCATGACATAGAGATAGACCACCACAGGCGAAGTGCCATCTAACTGTGGAGCACGGCTCGCTAAATGTGGAGTCTCTGCGTGAATCATAACCATCGCCTCGCCCACCTTCAGAGTCGCATGCAAGACGCTACCGTTTTCTGCGGAACGGCGGGAAACCTCGATAGCCCCAAATGCGTTCTTACAGAATTCGACCTCAGTTCCCGCATCGCAGCATACCAGCATCGGAATCATCAGCGCACTCTTCACGACGCGTTGGGTTGGTGGTGGCTGGCCTACCGACATTAGTCAGCGGTCGAAAACAAGTGCCGTGCCAACTGGAGCCTGACGAGTCAAAAGCCAGAAGACCCCAGAGTTCCGCAGGCGAGCGACCAGGCCCGAAACCGCTGTTTCACAAGGCAACGTCTCGGGCACGGGCAAACTGTACGGGTCTCCGTCAACAGATATCGCCAACGAGCCCGCGGCGAAGTTTGGGGTTGTTTAGTAAAGCCGATCAGAGGTCTCGCGGATCACGCCAAAAGCTTTGCGCTGAATTATACCACGACAATCAGTTCGTGGAACGTGCGATGAAATTATGATTTCAAAGCAACCTGCGAAGTGCCATGCACCGAGGACTTTCCCATGACTAAATATCCAACCCTCCATTGTCGCCTGCTTGCCGCCGCGGTATTCTTCGTGCTCGCGCCGCTCAGCACGCTGCGCGCGGAAGCGGACACGCTCGCGGTGATTCGTCAGCGCGGGGTGCTTCGCGTGGGGAACGAGATGGTCTTTCCGGCCCTTAACTTCAAAAATACCACGACCGGTGAGAACGAGGGCTTCATGGCTGACTTAGCTCGCGCACTGGCCAAGCGAATCCTCGGCGATGGGAAGAAGGTCGAGTTCCTATCCACCGACGACGAGACGCGTTTCGAAGACGTGCGGCGCGGCGTTTTCGATGTGCTCATCGACACCACGCCGTCGAACATCGAAAAGATTAAAATCGTCGACTTCTCCGACGAATCGTTCCGCGCCGGGTCCGCGCTGCTTGTGAAGCGCGGCAACCCGATCAAGACGATTGATGACATAAAGCCCGGCACGCGCATCGCGTTTGTGCCCGCGAATCCCGACATCAAGCTAATCAAAGAAAAAGTGCCTGGTGCGATCTACCTCGAGTTCGAGAAGGAGAATGACGCCGTGGGAGCGCTCGCCGATGGCCGGGCTGATGCTTTCACGCAAGTCGTCACGCACCTTTACGCCGCAGCGACCAAGAATCCCGATTTTTCGCTGACCGGCCGTTTTACGACGAAGTTCTATCGGATCGCCTATCCGAAGGGAGACAGGGCATTCGGCGTGTATCTCAACGCGTTTCTCAAGGAGATGCACGAGAGCGGGGAATACGAACGGTTGTTCGACAAATGGTTTGCCGCGTATGGCGGCAAAACCGTGCGTTGAGCGCCGGTCCGTTCGCGCGCCGTAGCGAGAGATCAGCCGGTTTCGGCAGTTGCCATTGAGTGCCTGCAAATGGCCGGATCTACTCATGCTCGGCAAAATCTGCTGTTTTGGCGCCAGCAAAAGCCCGATGAGACGGGCAGGCGCTCAAGTTAGTACAACAGAAAGGAAAATAACGAATGAGTGAACTGAAAGTCTCAACTGAGACCCTGCGGGAACCAACCCGCTCGGCAAAGCCTGACCAGCAGCCGGAAGCGAGCCTTGGCTGGCGTCCGAAATGGCGCCTTCAAGCGTAGGCAGCGAACTGCGAAGCCGCGTCATTGAGCCCCGAAATAATTAATAATGGAGGAGCCCGCGTCTTAAACGGTACGTGGGCAGAACTGATGCGCCGTCATGGTCTGGCGCAGAAGTCCTCCCGGGGTCGGAGAGCAGGGCAGAGCAGTGTAGGGTGTCTCGGGAATCTAGGTCGCTCCGGATTCGCCTGTGCCGAAATCAAACGTCACGGCAACACACGGTCCAGTCTCGGGCGACCCGAGACCCTTGCGGCTACTTCTTCTTCGAGCGACGCTTCACGACCTTCTTCTTGTGCCACACGCGGGCGGCCGACTTGACCAGCCGCCAGCCTTTTTTCTCCGCCTTGGCGGTCAGCACACCGCCCAAGCGGTGCCCGGCCACTCGGATGGCGGTGGCCAATTTTACGTTCTTGGCGAGATACGACGTTTTCTTTCCGCGGATGATGGCATCGGCGATTTCTTTATTGGTCATAGGAACTGCAGAGTACTAATAGGCGTACCAATGTCGAGCAACTGGATGGCGAGGCGGCAGCAAGTTCAATTCGTCCGTTCCGACCTACGCCGGGCCAATACCGAGCAACAGTTGTTTCTCTCCCCATACTATTTTGAAACGCTTCGCTCCGCCTACCTTTGAGTCGATTTGAGCATCAGGAGGCGCCCGCCGGATTCGGCAGTGGACGCCAAAGACATTCTTGACAGGCTCGAGGGTAAGACCACGGTAAGACCATGCCTTCTTTTACGGTCAAACTGCCCACGCCACTCGACAAGAAGCTCCGCGCTACGGCTCGGCGCCGCGGCGAAAGCCTCTCAATGATCGCGCGCCGCGCCTTGGAGCGGGAGATTGTGACGGACGGACCAGATTTTGCAGTGCTTGCGGCAAAGCACCGTGGCATGTTCCGCGGTCCGAGTGACCTCTCGACCCGCGAGGGTTATGGGCGTTAAGCGAATTGTGGATGCAGGGCCGCTCGTCGCTTGGCTGAACCAAGCCGACCAATGGCATGAGTGGGCTTCGGAAGCGCTCGCCCAAGGACGCGGGCCGCTTCACACCACGGAAATTGTGCTTGGCGAGGCTTGTCATCATTTGGGCGGAAACTCCACGCCAGTGCAGGCGCTGCTCGATTGGGTGCGTCGTGGAGCACTTGTGCTGCACCCACTTTGGCCGCAGCATCTGGCACGCACCCAAGAATTGATGCTCAAGTTCGAGCGCATGGACGCCGCGGATGCTTCGCTCGTGGTTTTGTCTGAGCTGCATCCTCGCGCGATTGTCGTCACGGTCGATGCAGGAGATTTCCGTGTATATCGACGCTTCCGGCGCGACTCCATTCCTCTGCTTACCCCGCAAAGCAGTTGAGATCGTCGGCCGAATCACTGGTGGGGAGAACGCGAGGCAGGCGTATCCCGGCGCGCGGGCAACGCTGATGTCCCAGATAGGTACCTCTCGGAAACGGCATCGTCAGCATGATCCTTGATCAATGAGTTGCGTGATCGGCTAACTTACGCAAAGCGTTGATCGTCGTTTCGTGTCAAATACGGTGGATTTAGCAACGCGCCAATTCGACGCGCACCAACGTCACAGGTGAGCACCTGCTGCATTTGAAAGACTGCGAGTAATCCCCGTCGACCATCCGCACGGCGGCCGCGGCGATGATGGCCTTTTATGGGCTGCATCTGGGGCACGACTGGAAGAGGTTCGACTTGGTGCGCGCACTCTCGGTGGTGAAGTTGCCCACGGTGCTGATGCGCGCGGAGGTCGCACGACTGTTTGCCGCCATGCGCGAACCGCGGTTTCGCATGGTGTTGCGCCTGATCTACGCCTGCGGACTACTCATCGGCGAAGCCGTCACGCTCGAAGTCAGCGATATGTGGCGTGTGAAGGTGCAAGATGGTTGTGGAAAGATGAACTCAGCCGAGGTTCTGCGCTCGTCACAGGTCACACGCCATTCGTCACATTGTTCGCCATCACAGCTGCAGCAGCCGCTTCACCTCGCGCTCCAGCGTCTCGCCGCGAGCGTTGGTGTCGACGAGGCTGCCGTCCTTGTCGAGGAGGAACATCGCGGGGATGCTGCGGATGTTATACATACGTCCAAAGTCGTTCTCCCAATACTTGCCATCGTAGTATTGCGGCCAAGACATGCCCTTTTCCTGGATGAAGGCGATAAACTCTTCCTTGTCCTTCTCGAACTTCAGTGCCTTCTCGCTCGGCGCCTTGTCAAAGGAAATGCCGATGACCTCGAAGCCCTGGTCGTGATAAGCGGCGTAAACCCGCTTGAGGTTGGGCAGCTCGCCGAGGCACGGGCCGCACCATGTGGCCCAGAAGTCCACGAGCACCACTTTGCCGCGCAGCCTAGTCGTGTCCACCTCGCGGCCGTCGGCGGCGGTGAACTTCATTTTGAGCGGCTTGGTGCGCATTTCCGTCACGCGCAACTGGCCCGCCGCCTGTCGGGCGAGTTCCGGGTTGGAACCCTGGGTGAGTTTCCGGAGATGCTCGGCCCCAGCGGCCGGATCGGACTTGGCGAGCAGGTCGCCGTAGGCGAGTTCGGCTGAGGCCAGCTGGTACGCCTGCGGATAGGCGGCGGCGAGCGCATCGATCTTTGCCCGGACCGCCGCGAAATCCGGCTGCGCCGCGCGGGTCTGCACCGCCATGACCTGCGCGTAGTCGGCCGCCATCAGCCCGGTCTTCAGACTGGCGGGTAAATCGGGTTGCACCAGCGTTCGGGCGATGCGGGCGGCGAGCGCCGCCTGATAGGCGGCCTTTTCGGCATTGTCTTCTATCTCGTGGTCGAGGCCCGCGAGTCCGGCCAGCATGGCGCCGGAGCCCGGGGCATTAGGAAACTTGAGGGCGGTGTCGAACACGCGGTTCATGACCGCCAAGGCGTCCATCGGCTTCTTGCGCGACAGGGCTATGACTTCGTCCCAGGCCACATCGGCCGGGGATCTTCCCTTGGCGGCGGCCGGTTCGGCCGCGAACGCAAGCGAGGTGGCCGCGACGGCCGCAAGGAGAATCAGGGTGCGTTTCATGAAATAGGGGTTCGGCTCAAGAGGGTTTTGCCTAGATCCCGCGCTTCTGCAGATCCTCGATGCCCTGTGCGACAAGCGCCGGGTCCACCTTAACTCCTACTTCGGCCAGCTTCGACTCGAGGATCGCCTCGCCCTTCACGTAGCCGGAAACCAAGTCAATGACTTCTCCGTCGGGGCCGATGACAAACTGGGTAGGAATCCCGAGGACTCCATAGAGCCTCTTCGAGACACGGTTGTCTCCGTTTTCGGCCGGATCGCAGGTCCACACGATGTCGGGGTACTTGCTTCGGTTCTTCTTTACCCACACCTCGAAATTCGCGCGCGTGTCGCTCGTACACGAGCACAGCATCACGAGTCCTTGAGCCTTATAGCGGGCGGCCACCTCCTCGTTATAAGGCATCGCGGCGGTGCACGGACCGCACCAGGTCGCCCAGAAGTCGAGCACCACCACCTTGCCCCGGAAGTCGGAAAGCTTCACCTCCTTGCCCGACAGGTCGCGCGCCACGAAATCCGGCGCCATCGCTCCGCCACGCCATCGCGCGAACAAGGCGTCCTTCTGTGTTTTCGTCCTTTTTCTCGCCTCCGCTTCCGAGACCCACTTCTTTTTCAATTCATCCGGAATGTTGGTCGCCTGTGCCATCGCCGCCTGGAGTTCGGCGACCTTCGTCTTCCATGCCGCCGCCGCGGCTTCGTCGACAACCGGTTTGATCGGCACACCGTCGCTGTCAAACGGCCCCCAATCCTTTACGAATAGCGGCGCCGAAGCGTTGAAACGATCCACGATCATCCACCGGCGCGGGTCGTCTGGGTGTTTCGCAATGAAAGCGAGGCCGAACTCACGGGTTTCCAGCTGCCTTCTTTCCCAGTACTGTTCCACCTTGGGCCGCGACATGTCCTTGTACGTTTCGGGCAGCTGGGCCGTTATTAGATTCTGATAAGCCTTCCAGTCACGGTCGGCCTGGGTTTCGGCTACCGCCGCGGTGTGGGCTTGATCCTCGGCGCCTACAAAGGCCGCCGTTGCAAGCAAGAGGGCGGAGACAGCCAAGCGGGCGACGCGAATGAGTCGGCTCACGGAGGAAGCGGGGATTCCGGACTTTATTGAGTTGTGGGTTTCTGGAACACGCCTACCAAGACTTCTTCACCGTGAGATAGTAGTCCGCCAGCTTCGGGTCGCCATAGGGGCTGGCATAAGTGGGGAGGGTATACGCGTCATAGGGAGGAATGTGACTGAAAATGTTCTTCACCCCGATGTGCACGCTCATGTCGGCGAACGCGCGCCGCCACCAGGGACTGCCTCCGGCCGCCCTGCCCAGGCGGTAGCCAGCATAGACATCGTGATAGACTTGGCCGGAGATCCATCCATTGACCGTGGCCGTGTAGTACGGGGCCCCTCCGCCCAGTCCATAGTAGGATCCGTCGGTGTAGGGCCCCACGTAGCGGACGAGCCAGCCGGCGGACCATGGCCCCTTGGCCCAATCCAGACTTAGATTCCCCTTAAACTTCGCCAGGCCAGATCCCGATCCCAATCCACCGGAAACGGGCGACACGTTGGGATTGCCGAGCTGCTCGACCAAGGCCCCCTGTAGGGTCGATTGGATCTTGTAGTGCTGCCAGGAAGTCGCGAGGGCGGAAAACTTCCATTCGCCCAAGGACTCCGTGCGCGAGGTGTAGTCGACCGCGACGTTGTACGAGGACGTGTTCGCAATCGGGGCGTTGAGGTAGGTGTCGTCGAGCAGCACGATCGGGCCGACGGTCTGGCCCGCGTTGGGCGTTCCACGAACCACCCTGCCAGGAAACTGCGATGCTAGGTTGATGAGAGTCTGGACGGTTGGCACGATGATATCGTCGTACTTCGTGACCTTTGTGTAATCGACCGAGATTCGGAGTCCCTGGATAAAGCGGGGCTCGAAGACAATACCCCAGTCTGCCCCCCGCGAGGTTTCGGGCTTCAGACGGGGATTTCCGCCGGTCATCTGCGGCGCATAGTACGTCGCGTTCAGCAGCGGATCCGAGATGGAAACGAAGCGCCAAGGCGAGGTCGTCGGGACTCCTGGATAGGGAGCGGGATCTGTGTTCGTCGAGATGGAAACGGGGCCCCGAAATTCCGCGTAAGTCGGCGGAGCGAAGGCCATGGAGTAGCTCGCCCGAAGGAAGATATCCTCCACGGGCTTGTACTTAAAACCGAACGTCCCGTTGTACGAATGGTATTTCGAGGTCTGCGGGACAAAGGTGGTGAACCCCGATGTCGATCCGCTGACCAGAGTGGTGGGCGTTTCGGCGTTGGGGCTGCTTAAGAAGGACTTGATCTGGTCGAAGCGGCCGGCCGCATTGAAATCGAACTGTTTCACCCCGAAGATTCGATTACCTGCTCGGATCAAGGGAACCGTGAGTTCGGCATAACCGCTATCGTCCGAGGTGTTCGCCCCCGGATAATAGGATACCGAACTGGCGGTCGCGGTGGCGGCGACACCCGGCGTAGTGAGTCTGGCCGGATAAACGTTGTAGACGAAGTCGTTCCCGTTGCCGTTCTTTTGATGCTCCACACCGAGGGCGAGCGCGACCGGCCCGGCCCACAGATTCATCAACGGACCGGCCGCCTTCAACTGCAAGGCATTGGTGGAAGTACAGCCGACCCAAGACGTCGTGTACGAGTAGGATGTGGCATTGAATGGGTACTGGCTCAGGTCGGAGATCAAGTTGAACGTTCCATTATTCGCGGCCGCCTGCATGGCGGTCGAATCCACGCTTCCCATGGCAGATTCAAAAGACGACGAACCCCATGTGTAATTGAAATCGGCCTTCCAGTCATGGGGAAGGGCGATCTTCGCGCCGGCCGAAATCGTTCGGGCGATCGTATTGCTGCCCCAGGGCAGGCTTGCATGCTCGATACCACTGACATACACCGCCTGTCCGAACGGGTTGCCCGGGGCGTTTGCGGAAATATTAACAAAGGAAAAAATGCTGTTTGCGAATCCGCTGCTCATCAGATTCTCCGTGTTGCTAAGTTGCGCATAAGCTTCCAGCCAGGGCGTCATCTGGCGCCGCACGAGCAGCTCGAATCCCTTTTCGGTCGGGCCTAGGAAAAGGTGCGCAAGCCGGCCGCCCACGGCAGAGGGAAACGCGTTATTAGGATGGGAGAGATTGTAGTTGCCGATGTTGGCCTGGAGGGGCGCAAGGCCGTTGAGCTGGCCGCTCTGGTAACCCACCGGAACCTGGACCACGGTCGCGGAGGACCCAGCGAAGAGCGGCGAGCCGTTGACGCTCATGATCATCGGCTGCGCAAGGAACGCCGTGCCCCCCGTAGCGCCAAGGGCAGCCACCGCGCCCCCCGGATAAAGGCCGTAGTATCGGGCGCGGTAAGGGTCGATGATGTCGAGCCGGTCCTGGAAAAGGAGCGGTTTCTCGACCTGGTAGCTCGCGGACAGCATCACGTGGGTCTTGCCTCCTTCCAGGGTTTCGCCGATGTTCAGACTGATCTTTCTCGTCGGGGCGTCGGACCGGAACGTGTTGTCGTAGGTGGCGCTCAATTGCGCTCCGGCGTAGTCATGCTTCAAAATTACGTTGACCACGCCGCCGGCCGCCGAGGCGCCGTAAATCGCGGAAGCGGAGGCAGGCAGCACCTCGATGTGGTCGATCGCATCGAGCGGTATGCCGTTCAAGTCAGGCTGGTAGGTGGTGCCGATATACGAGAAACCCGGCTGTGGGAGCCCGTTCACGAGGATCAGCGTGTTCTGCGTGCCCGAGGTGAGACCGCCGTTCCCGCTCAGGCCGTTCAGGCTGATGTTGCTCGGAGAAAAAGAATTCATCGAGTTCTGTGATGAGGAGGTGCGGTTGGTGTCCATCGGGACCATCCGCTGGAAGAAGTCCTGGATGTCCGTCGCCCCGCTGTTCTGAATTTCGGTCGAACCCCAAAAATAATAGGGCTGAATGTCGTCCTTCGTGCGTGGCAAGTCGATGTTGCTCCCGAGGAACGGCTTGGCCTCCCGGACGACGTACTCGCCGAGTGCGACGGCCTTCTCCTCTTCCTGCCTATTCATTCCCTCATCTATCGGGCGGACGCTTGTCTGCGCCGCCCGAAGGGCGTTTGGGCTAGGGGCCCTCACAAGGCTCAGCGCCCCGTTCTCCTTGTCGGCGACGACCACGAGCTTCGTGCCGCTGACCATCTGGTCGAGGGCCTCACGCGCGGTGAACTCGCCCTTGATCGGATTGGTGTTCACGCCCTGCACGGCTTCGGCGGAATAAAGCAGCTGTTCGCCGGACTGGGCGGCAAACTGCTTCAACGCCCTTAGTGCTTCACCGGCGGGAACGTCGAACGATTTTTTCGCCTCGGCGGCGGTCGCCGCGGAGGTGACAATCAGGCTGAGGAGGCAGGCCAGTGCCGCCACGGCCGCGCGCAGAAACTTCGTGTGGGTGGTAGTCATGGGTTGGGGCCGCGGGAAGTTGCGGCATATTTCAACCACGGACCGACCGGCCAAACACCCTAAAAACAATTGCGAGAAATTATCCCGGTGACTCCCGACGGTGGCGGCATAGCAAACGAAACTGATCCCGGACTAACGCTCGGCCCGCAGCACCGTCGCAGTCTCGGTCTCCTCGACCGCGATACCATAATTCTGCCGGAGCATGCGGACGAAACCCGCAGGGTCGTCCGGCCGGAAAGAGCCACCGAAGCGTTTTTGCGCGATGTCCGCGTTGCCAATCACGAGTTTGTGGAGGTTGTAGCGGTTAAACTCCGCTGCAATCTCGCCAAGCGTGGCCAGTTCAAAGTCGAGGCGGCGTTCCCGCCAGGCGAGTTCACGCTGAATTTCCTCGCGCGAGACAGAGGTGGCCGCGACCTCCGTGAGGCGGGTTTCCACCGCGGCAACGGGTGTGGGCAGTGCGACCACGACCTTTTGTCCGGAGGCGAGGACCGGCGCGCCGAGGGCGGACACCGCATCGCCGTTCCCGTCGGCCGGTCGGGCGAGCAGGCTCTGGCCGGAAATCGCATCGTCCACGCGAACCCTGCCCTCGGTCACCAGCACCTCGACCCGCCGGTCCTCCAAATGGACCTCGAACGCGGTGCCCACCGCCCGGATGGC
This sequence comes from uncultured Opitutia bacterium, assembly GCA_903840415.1. Taxonomy (GTDB): domain Bacteria; phylum Verrucomicrobiota; class Verrucomicrobiia; order Opitutales; family Opitutaceae; genus CAITWF01. The sequence goes on from CAIMFY010000016.1 coordinate 14,503, forward strand.
AACGCCACCGGCTTCGACGATGAATGGGCGTGCGGAATTCTTGGCGACAGCGAAGTGGGCTTCGCCGCGCTCGAGCTTGATCCGGCGCTCGGCGGGAGTAAACGCCGCGGTGATGGCGCTGTCGGTGTTGAGCGTGACAAGGGAGCCGTCCGGGAGATGCAGCGTGCGCAGCGCGCCGACGGCGGTCGTGGCTTCCCCAGAATAGTGGGCGGGTCGCCACCAGGAAGTATACGCGAGGACGAGCGCGGCGGCTGCGGCGACAGCAACGCCCACACGAACGAGCGGAAGGCGCCGCGGCGAACCCGGCACATTCGGCACGACCATCGGCGTGGCCACCCCGACGCGGCCGAGCAATTCCCAGGTGCCGTCGAATTCGTTGAAGAGCGCCGCGTGCCGGGAATCGGCCGCAAGCCATTCTTGGAATTCCGTTTCTTGCTCGTCCGAAAGGCCCTGCCGGCACCGGGAAAACCAATTCAGCGCCGCCTGCTCCATTTCGGTGGGCGGAGGCAGCGGGGTATCTTGATTCAGAGGTGATGGAGGCATGGCGAACTAGGCGCGGGATTGGTTGGACACACTCGCCAGGCAGTCGCGGGTCACGCCGCGGAGCAGGAGAAACTGGCGGCAGCGAAAGACGGCGAGGCAGAGTTGGGCGTCGACGGTGTTGACGGAAATGTTCAATTGCCGAGCGATCCGTTCGTGGGAGAGCCCGTGAAAACGGCGGAGGATGAGAACCTCGCGGCAGCGGGGAGGGAGCGCGGCGATGGCCTCGTGGAGGATTTCGATTTCCTGATCGTAGGAGACATTTTCCGCGGCATTGAGTCTATCTTCTACCACGGACAACTGCTCGATATTCCCTATGCTGTCGGTCGCCGCCACCCGGTGATGACGGGCAATGTCGAGCGCGGCATTTCGGGCAGTGACGAAAAGATAGGGACGGACCTCCTGCAGCTTGCCAGCAACCTTGGCGCGGAGGAGCCGAGCGTAGGTTTCCTGAATCAGATCATCCACGTCGGCCAATCCGGAAAACCTGCCACGGAGGTAGGCGCGGAGGGCGGGTTCGTGGGGCTGCACTTCGGCCGTGAACCACTGGGAATGATCCGTAGAGGCAAGCTGGCCGAGAGGTAAAGGAAGGGAGCCCACGAGGAAGGACGCGCGAATCAGGTGACTCCGGAAGTTCAACGGCTAGCCCGGGGGAAGCCGACTGAAAAAATAACGCTCGGGGGCAGAATTCGCCTAGGGTGATTGCGTAGTTCGTCCGTGGTAGGCGGCGCACCGTAAGATTCCGGGCTGCGCCTTTGGACGGCGCACTGACGACGACGTGAACCGCGAAAATCGTGTGTTTATAATACCAAGGACATAGAAACGATCACTGTGCGCTGAGGTTTTCGCTTCGCCCTTCACTTGAGCAATCCGCATTGATTTGTCTCGCTTAACCCAACCGCTTCGGTTGTCATCGAACTGCAATGGGCAACTGGAAAAAGACGCTAGCGAAGGTGATGAGTGGGACCGCCGATGCCAACATTCGATATGAAGATCTATGCCTGCTCCTTCGCCGACTTGGTTACAGACCTAACCAGGCTGGCAGTAGCCACCGGATCTTTCGGTTTGTGGGTCGCGACTTCATCAACCTTCAAAATGCCAGCGGAATGGCGAAGAGCTATCAGGTCCGCCAAGTGCGAGATCAACTCAGCAAATATAAAAAATGAAAACCGACCCAAATAATTACGAAGTCCGTATCTGGTATAGCCCGGCGCCGGGCGACGAATGCTTTGTCGCTCAAGTTTTCGATATGCCTGGAATCATGGCCCATGGCGAAACCCGCGAGGAGGCCGCGCGCGAAATACAAACGGCCCTGCAACTCGCGCTTGATACCTACGCGGAGATTGGAAAGCCGCCGCCAGTGCCGAAAAATCACGCAGCCGTTGAACTCGGAACTCGCGGGGGCAGCACGCGCACCAGAGCGAAACGACTTGCGGCCATACGCAACGGCGCTCGCGGAGGACGTCCGCGAAAGCTACGGGCGTTGTCGGTCGCCTGATTTCCATTAATCGCGGCGCCTGGATCACCAGAAGTCGAACGGCGTTTCTAACCTCGTACCTTTTTGGGACAGGGCATTTTTCCCGGTCGTCAATCAACGATTTGCGCGGCTATGGAGATTGCGCAACTCGTTGATCCTCGGGTTGTGCCCAATAGGGTGCCTAAAGAAACGCGCCGATCTGGCTCACGGTATCATGGCACTTCGTAGACTTCGACGATGACGGTGCCGCCAGCGGTGCCGCTCGCAGGGCCGACTTGCGCGGTGTAGTTGCCGGGCGCCAGTGTGACCAGCAGCATCGCGTCTTTGCTTGCGCTGTCGCTTACCGCGAACGCGCCGACCTTGGTGGCTGCGGCCACGATCGCAGGATCGCCCGCCCAGTCGTTGTTAGTCGCGACCACGACCGCCGGGCTAGAGCTGATGTTGTTGAGCGTGAGCTGCGGATCGGGCATGACGCCGCCAACCCCCAGCGGGGTGAGCCCCGGCCCGATCGCGCGAATCAGCACTCTTAAGGATGTCGAGCCGCCGATCACGAAGCCCGCGGTGACTGGGGAGCCGGCGTTGATTTGCTTGAGCACGGAGACGTTGATCAATCGTGGCGTAGTGGCGGTGAAGGCGCCGGGCTGAGTGGCATCGTAGATTTCGGCGATTACAGTGCCGTTGCCTCCGCTAGCATCGCTGACCTGCACGGTGTAGTTGCCGGGCGCTAGTGCGGAGGAGCCGCTCAAAAACAGGGCGGCGTCCTTCGAGTTGGCGCTCGCGTAGGGGAAGGCGCCGACCGAGGCGAAGGCGCTGCTGAGCGCACCGGTGCCGGCCCAGTCGTTGTTGGTTGCGACTACGACCGCGGGCGAGGGTGACGTGTAATTGAGCGTCAGCGTCGGGTCGGGCAAGTAACCGCTTACCCCGAGTTGCGCGAGGGCCGGGCCGGCCGCGCGGACGAGGAGCGGCTTGACGCCGCTGACCCCACTGGGACCGACCACCATGCCAACGGTGAAGTTGGGCACTGTGGCACTGATGTCAGTCAGCACGGATAGATTCGTCAAGTGGGCCGGCACCAGCTGAGAAACCGTGAAGGATTGATCCTTAAATTGAAGCATGCTGATGCCATATGCCGTCACCACATTGGCCTTGTTGCTCGTGTCCTGCACGATCACAGCGGACGCGGTCTTGATGATGGTGTAGGCGCTGCTGTTGCCGGGAAAAATCACCGTGTCGGTTCCCGTACCACCGTGGACTTCGTCCTGGCCTCCGTTCGGATAGATCAAATTATTGCCGCTTGTGACGTAAATAATGTCGTCACCTGGACTGCCGAAGGTTGCGGTCGTCGTGCTATAGCCCCATGGTTGATGGAGATACTGGCTGATCAGCTGTTCCGCGGGCGTGCCCGTAAATGCTGTCGTCGGTCCTGCCAGAGCACCGACGTATTTGAAGGAATTAAGAACCGCTGTATCGGCGGCTGAAAGTTGCCCACTGGCCGACCACGTATTGTACACCCATGGCTCATAGAGGCTAAAATTAATGCCCCGGACAAAACTGCTGAGATTCTTGGCGATTACCTCCAGCGAACCTTGGTAGGCGGCGACCTGGGCGGCTGAGTTGACCGGGAGCGGCGTTTGCTGGGCCTGAGCCGGCGTGGGATCATTGCCGTCGAGAGCATTGTTGAGGTTCATGAAATACAGTGAACCAAACACAATCGGCTTTTGATACTGGCGGCTCAGAGTTATAGGGTCCCGGACCACGTTACTCACCGACTGGGAGCGGTAAAAATACCCGGCTTCAATTTGGCCTACATTATAAAGGGGCATCGTAGGATAAGGAATGTGCAATTCCACTCCGATGGTGTCCACCAAGTCCCAGATTCCGATGTCGCGAAACGCCTTGCTCAAGTTGAAGGTGGCCCCGTAATCCCAGTACCATCCGATGTAGGACAATTCGCCCGAATACACGGAGTGGATATCGCTCACGATGGCGCTCCATTGGGAGTGATAGGCGGTGGCGACAAAATTGTCGCTGTGGTAGCCCAGATAGAGAGTACCGATATGATGCGTCTGCGCGACGGGCGCAAACTGTTGAAAATACGTGCGCACCCCTTGCAGAAAGGTTGGCACATCAAACGTTGCTGGGGTATCATTAACATCTAGCGCGATGGTATTGCCGACGGCCCAGTTGGTCTGAACTGCAGTGGATAAACCCTGTTGCGCGGCGTAGTCGAGCATCTGGAGCATACGCGTGATGCTGATCGAATTGATGACGTGGCCCTGCGCATCGGCATCGACAGTGATCTGAAAAGTAACGCCGCTGTAGCCGACGGTTTTGATGTGATCGATCAGGCTGTGGAGTGTCGCATCGTTGAAGCCGGCATTCATGCTATCGTAATACCAGCTAATCGTTGCGTGCCGAAAATGCGCTGGGGCAGGCTGAGCCATTAACCCTAAAAACGGCGATTGAAACCGACCCCGGCGATCGCGCTCGCCGAGTTTCGCAAAGTTTTTCGAGCAGGAGGCCGACCGAAGCCGGCGGAATCAGGCCGGAGCCGGCAGCGCCGGTGGGGCCGGCCCCTTGATCCCGAAA